>JADGEM010000056.1 GCA_016744375.1 Gammaproteobacteria bacterium | reverse complement strand
TATGATCAGTTTTTTGAAACTTAAAAAGACTGATGACAATCCTGTATAGAATTTTTTAGGCTGAATCACAAAAAAATGCTATTTACGGATGGGCACTAGCTAGTCTATCTGATATTTTTAAGGGTGCACTAATTGTTTGTGATTGTGATGTTGTTGATTCATGATATTTGTCTAAGTCATCAGAAAGTATTTGTCCTGTAATAGCAGGGACATCAGAATCATTATTCGCAATAAAAGACAATTTTTTTGTTTCACTGAATGTCGCTTTATTTTTATTTGATTCCTCTCTATTTTTTTGTGTTGTGAGAGGATCAAGCAAAGTCTGAATCTGACGCCTGAAATTTCCTAATGCCGGGGCATTGCTACCAAACTTTTCATTTAAGAAATATTCTATTTTCTTTATTGTTTGAAAAGCAGAATCCAGGTCATCAAGTTGTGTAAGATCGAGTGACAAATCATCTAAAATAATTTCAAATTTATCAGATAACCATTCATAGGCATTACTTCTAGCTCTTTGTTTTAACGGAAATAAATCATCCCAATAATTGCAGATAATAGAATAATTAATACTTAATCCTATCTTTAAACCCAATATACTCTGTTCTTCGAATAGTGCTCGAACTAAATAACAGGATACTTTTAAATCTTTCGACTTGTATTTAAGGATATTGATACAGGCCTGTGTCACTTTATTCCAATGAACATTACCCCGATCAATCATTGAACCTTGCTTCGCCAGTTCATCCTCAATAAACTCATACTCCTCATCATACCGAACATTGCTGCCTGCAGCATATTCATCTGAGATAGGAATATTACCAACTTCAATTAGTTTATTATTCATTTCAGTCTGCTTATTTATTTTGTGAGAACCTTTCCAGGCTCAATTTTTCTTTCAGAGAAAACATCAATTAATTTCATTTTAATCATTGGTTTTTGTACCTTTCTTAATACACAGTGGCCATTGCATCATTGGAGGTATTGAAAAATAATCGGTTAAAACTTCAGGTAATGAGATATTTTTTTTGCGTGAAGGAGCGAGGCTACCAAGTGATATGACACCAGGGAGATTGGCAGCAAAAATTGACTCTGAATAAGCAACTAAAAAAAATATACAAGCATGAAGGCTTGTTATTTTAAATACTAAGAAACTAGTACTCATATATATCCCTATTGAAAATAAGCCTAATCCTGTAGGCAAATGATATAAGTCAACTTAACAACTCACACCTAAAAATTTTTTATGTTTTATTAATAGTTATAAAAAACGAATGCTTCTTCTCATTAACCAATTAAAACATCGGGGCTGCCCTCTTTGACAGAACTGCCACAATTAACAGAATCTCCTATTCGACCAACGGGAAGACCATTGACAAAAACAGTTGATGAACCTGTTGCCAGATTTCCAGGATGCGACCTGCAATCACTGCAACCATGCAGCGCGTAAACGTCACCGACTCTTATAACCGGGATACCATTGACAAAAACATTTGAACTGGAAGAAATAGAAGGTCTTGAAGGAAAACATCCATGTCCTGTACACATATCGCCCAGACGGGTAACGGGTGGCATAATAATTAATCCTTTAATTATCTTAAATATTTTATTTTATCTGATCATACTAAGCATTTTTGTATAATACATTTAATGAGCAATGCAAAATAGAATGCTTTTATCTAGTCCTTAACATATTAGCATAAAATGATTTATTAATTCTACTTTTTTTAAAAATTCTTATTCAATATTGAAATATATGTCTATAAATATCTCCCTGTAGTCCCATAAAAAATCATGTATTCCTGTTTCAGAAATGCAACTAAAGCTGCTGTATAGGCATTAATAGTGCCTATCAATACAGAACATTATAATAAGTCAATATATTTGTATAATGATACAAATATTGATAGAATTTTATTAAGGAATAATAATAATAGTTATGGATAAACGGTAATTTTAATGAAATATATCAGCTTTTCTTACGCATTGATATGCTTGGTCTTTTTGTCTGCCTGTGGTTTAAACACCAAATTTGATGATAATGACTATCGGCCTGTAGGAGCATCAACACCAATAAACTCAGAAACTCATACTTTAGCAACTCATGCTAGCTCAGGAAGTCAAAAAGTGCCTATTGAGAAACAAATAAATAACACAGAAGATAGTTCTAGCAGCTCAACTCGTTATGTACGGCCTAATTCTGGTACCCTGGAAGTGAAGACAGCAACAGTCAAGACAGTAAACTACTCTGACACTCTGAATACAGCTCAAATTAACACACCGCAAACAACTGCGGTATCAGGCAGGCAGAACGTATTTAGTAAGGCGATAAATGATATTTTTTATTCTCGCTATGGTGACTCCAGTACCATTATTAAAATATCAAAGACAGTCGAAATTCATTGTGAAAAATCACGAGCAGAAGAAATGTCCTCGAAAAAGAACAGTATAATTATCTGTGATTACCAATTTCCAAAACATTGCGGAGCACATACGTTCTCATTAATTTCACATCAGGGTAAAAAGCTCCTGATGTTTCATGATTATAAATATCAGCGCAATATTATTGATACGATAACAGACAAAAAAAAATCGACACCGGGTTTATGGGATAAAGATGATTATGTTTCCAGCGAACGACTAACGGTCAATCAGTTAATAGACAGTAAAACAATTAACACCAATCATTTAGGTTGGATAATGAATGTCAGCAACAATGAAAAGACACAATTAGGGCGCTCTTATTTTTCAGCCATTAATGAAACAAGCAAGTGTTTTTAAAAGAAAAATACCTTGATAAAAATTTAATACTCTGCTATTAAATAGAGTATATAGAAAGTCTAACTATCAGAAATCAGGAATATAAAAATGAAGTACATTTTTAGACATACCGCATTTATTGAGCATGAAATTGATGCTAAAGACATAGTTGAAGCAAAAAAGAAGTTTTTTTCTGATGTAGCAGAGAGCAATGAATTTTTCACAAGTGCTTCAAAAGTCGTTACAGATGAGCGCATAAAAATACTTAATGATGGCGGAAACCATATTGATACCTTCAATATTTATGATGACGTATAACTTCACTATCTTTTAACCGCTTTAATCACCACAAATTTATTGCTGGTCGCAATGAGCATCTGGTTACCAAATATTTTCTTCAGTTTTAAATGGTAGCCTAAATGGCGATTACCCACTATCCAGAGCTCCCCACCCCTTCTCAATACTCTTTTTGACTGTTTGAACATTTGCCAGGCAATTGCATCACCTACGACATGCTGCTGATGGAACGGTGGATTACAGAGAATCAAATCAGCCTTTTCATGTTCGTCAAGATCAGAATAATCAGATAAAGCATTAGCCTCAATATATTGAATATTAAGTGGCCTGGTTTGTATATTGGCTTCCAGAGTCATTTTTGTTGAGGCAACCGCCATATAAGATTCATCTATACAGCTTATAAAGGCTTGAGGATTTAGCTGAGCCGCCTTTAATGATAACACTCCATTACCACACCCCAAATCAATAATGTTTTTATATTGTTTCTTATCAGGAAAGTTATGCAAAAAAAATCGTGTCCCAATATCCAGCTTACTTCTGGAAAACACATTTGCCTGATTGTAAATAAGTGCATTCAAATCATCAACTTTAAAAGTAGATAGGCATTTATCAAGATCATAAGCACCTGGCTTTGAACCATTAGAAGACTGTTCAGGTGTCACAAAAATAAGCCTGGACTTTTTCCATGCCAGAGAGGCATGTGCAGGGCCTACCACTCGACTTAGCATATCAAGAGTATTTTTTTGCAAGTTCCTGGCCATAATGCCACCCACAATAATCGCACCTGGGTTTAAATGTCCGGCAAGCTTGAGCATTTCACACTTTAAAAAAGTTTGATTTTTAGCTTCTTTAAAAAGAACAAGGTCGTATTTCGTATCTAAGTTACTGGTACTTTTTATAAAAGTAAGCTTTTCGAGATTATCCGGGCAATTATAATTAATATTCTGAGTGGTTGCATCATGGCAGATAAAGGAGTCACTATAACTGTCACAAGAAAATTTTGACAACGGGGTTGCTAAAGCACCAAAAGCATCATTCATAATTAAAATTCTGGCTTTTTTTAGATTTAAACGACCAGACTGAACCCATTCAAACAATTGATTAAGAATATACAGATCAGCTGAATTCCAGGCTTGCAGGTTTTTATCATTATCAGGGACTCGCTTAATGGAAAACTCACCAAATGGTGTTTTGTATAGCTGAGTCATATGGACTTCTTACCTTTGATACCCAGTTCCTGAATCGTTTTTGCTCTGGAAATCAAATTGCCATTACCACTAAACAGACGATTATGAGCCGTATTATAACTACTTTTGGCTTTATCCAGCTGAGCACCGACATTTTCTAATTCTTCTACAAACAGAGAGAACTTATCTAACATATCGCCGGCTTTTTTTGCGATTTCTTCAGCATTAGATTGTTGTTTATCATAACGCCAGAAGTTTTCAATCGTTCGCACTGTGGCTAATAATGTTGTTGCACTCACCAGTATTATTTTTTTCTGAAATGCCTCAAACATTATCTCTGGCTGTTCATTAATTGCCAGCATAAGTGCCTGTTCAATTGGGACAAAAAGTAATACAAAATCAAGTGAATGCAAATCACTGATTGCAGAGTAATCTTTATCTGAAAGTACTTTAATGTGATTCTTTATCGATTGAATATGACTCTTAAGAGATGATTTTTGTTCATCATCATCAATAGCAGCAACATATTGAGAATAACTTTTTAATGAAACTTTAGCATCTATAATGACAGTCTTTTTATCAGGCAAATTAATAATCACATCAGGACGTAATAAATGATTATCTTCACCTCGAAAACTGGGCTGGATGATGTACTCAAGATCTTCTCTCAAACCACTGCTTTCCAGTAAATTTTCAAGAATCATTTCTCCCCAGTTCCCCTGGAATTTTACGTCACCTTTTAGTGCCCGGGTTAAATTAACCGTATCTTCACTAATTTGCTGATTAAGAGAAGATAATTGTTTAACCTGTTCAGCCAAAGAAATTCGATCTCTGGACTCAGTTTCATGAATTTGTTCGACTTTATGCTTGAATTCAATAAATTGTTCTTTGAACGGTGTTAATAAGCTAGTGATTTCCTGTTGATTTGATTGCTTAAGCTCTTTACTATTCTGAGAATAAATTTTATTTCCAAGAAATTCAAATTGTTCTTTGAGTTGAGATTTTGATTGTTCTAAATTTTCAATAATTAGATGAGCAGCTTTTAATTTTTCATCAGCTTTTATTTGAACTTCGGACAATTGCTTTTCATATTTATAGGCTTCATCCATTAACTCCTGAGTCTTCTGAGATGATTTTTCCAGGGCTTCTTTGTAATCATTAATCTGTGCTGCTCGGGTCGCATAAATGGCTTTCAGCTCATTCATTTTTGAGAGTTCATCAATTTTTTTATACAAAGCAATGTCTTTATCAGCTAATTGCTCTCGCAGTAAATCCATTTCATTTTCTAAATTTTCTAAATCAATGCCGAGTATTTTACGTTCTGATTCATGCTGTAACTGCAAATTATTTAATGAATGCTTATGAAGTTGAAGAATTTTTGAGCGATAATACAGCCAGAATAGAATGGCACCTGATATAAAGCTGGCCACTGCCATCATCAACAAATTTATGGTGTATTGTTCAATATGCATTTAAGTTAATACGATTTATATAGATGCCATGAATTTTATTCAAGACAAACGCTTGAAACGAATAAAAGATCTCAACAGGCTTGATAAAAAATAGACCAGCCCAGCGACAAGAATAATCGTAGCACCTGCTGGCAAATCAGGTTCATACGAGATAAATAACCCTGCTGTTGTAAACAGCATTCCAAGTAAAGCAGCCAACAACATCATCAGTCCGATCGACTGAACATATTGTTTCGCAATCGCAGCAGGCAGAGTCAATAAAGCAATGACTAAAATAAGGCCGACCACCTGGATCAATAGCACAACCGTGATTGCAATGAGGCATAACAGCAGTAAATAAAATAAATTAACATTGATTCCACGTACTGTGGCAAATTCAATATCAAAGGAAATTGCTACAAGTTGCTTATAAAATGCAGCAACAAAAATAACCGTTATTATATCAAGTATAAACATTATAAAAAGCTGCTCACTTGAAATAAATAGAATATTTCCAAAAAGAAATGACATTAAGTTTGCGTTATATCCATCTGATTTGCTTATAAATATAATACCAATTGCCATACCTACAGCCCAAACTGCACCAATGGTCGTGTCTTCCTGATGTTGCCATTTTAACTTAATAATACCAATAATCAGAGCAGCCAGTAACGCAGCAATCAGTGCGCCTGCAAACGGATTAAAACCAAGAAAATAGGCAAGACCCATTCCACCTAAAACAGAATGTGCGATGCCGCCAGCCATATAACCGATACGGTTAACAACCACAAAGCTTCCCGTCAGACCACAACCAATGCTTGCAAGTATACCGCCTAATAAAGCATTCTGTAAAAAAGTCTGTGATGATAAAGCAGTAAAAAAATCGAACATATTTGTTAAAGTCTTATTGTTAAATACGGGCTATAAGAGTGACTATATCAGTGATGATGGTGAACTTCACTAATATGACCTCCATATAAAGTATGAATCGTATCACTGGTTACCGGAGTTGAGTCATGACAAACCAGAGTTTTATTAAGACAGAATACTTTATTGATATAATCTGAAACAAAGCCAATATCGTGGGAAATAATCAGTATCGTCATTCGTTGATTAATGGCCTTAAACAGATCAAAAATATCTTTTTCGGCACGCTGGTCAATATTTGCCGTCGGTTCATCTAATAATAAAATTTCTGGTTCTGCAGCCAAAGCGCGTGCAACTAACACTCTTTGCATCTGCCCGCCAGACAAAGTCTGGATAGACCTCTGTGCCAAGTTATGTATTTCTGTTTCACGCATCACTTTATGTGCAATTTGTTTATCATGCTTATTATAACGTCCAAAAGAACGACTAATACCAAGGCGTCCCTGTAAAACAGTATCCTGAACTGAAATAGGAAAGTCACTATTAAAATTCGCATATTGGGGCACATAACCAATTAATTTTCTCTGATGTTTGATTGGCTTGCCTAAGATTTTTATTTGCCCTGAATGAGCTTTATATAAACCAAGAATTAACTTGAGTAGCGTTGTTTTGCCTCCACCATTAGGACCAACCAGACCGGCAAAATCTCCCTGCTCTATATTCATATTTATATCTTCAAGGATCAATAAAGATTCAAATGAGAAATTAAGCTCATTAATTTCTATTGCTGGTGGATTATCAGGAACTGCTCTGGTCATAAGAATCTCTAAAATAGTGCTTTATTAATTTTATCTGCAATGTCTCGCATATTTGTCAGGTAATCCAAAGCTAATGGATCAAGTACTAATATCCTGGCACCAACCTGGTCGGCAATTGTTTTAGGAATCTGTTGATTAAATTGTTTTTCTATAAGAATATAGGTCACCTTTTCATCCTGAATACGATTGATAACTTGTGCCACCTGCTTCGCTGATGGATCTTTGCCATCTATTTCTATCGAAATTTGAGTTAAACCATATTCACGCGCAAAATATGAAAAAGCAGGATGAAAAGTGATAAAGTTGTGTTTTTCAGATTTCTTAAAACGCTCAAAAAACACTTGATGCATAATATTAACTTCATCATATAACTTATTGTAATTATTGCTGTAGTATAATTTATTCTCTGGTGAAAGCAAACTCAATTGGTGGCGAATAATATCAGCCTGCTTTAAAAATAAAACCGGTGATAACCAGGTATGTGGGTCCCATGAATGGTGATGATCAGCTGAACCTGCTTCATTTTCTTCATGATGAGAGATCAAAGGATCTCTCTCATCACCTGAAACCTGTTGGGTCTTAACAATTAAAACATCCTTATTGAGGGCGGCAACACGTTCAATCCAGACTTGCTCAAAGGGTAAGCCAATAGTGAAATAAATATTGGATTTTGAATATTGAGACATCATTTTTGGTGATGGCTCAAAAGTTTCAGGGGATTGTCCAGGTTTGACCATAACATGGACATTGACATACTTTCCTCCAATACGCTCAGCTAGAAATTGTTGAGGTATTATTGAAACAAAAACTTCTATCGGTGATGAATGTACTACCGGTGAAAAGAGAATTCCAAACAAAACGAGTAATTTCAATATATTATAGAACATTATAAATGTTAATCCTTATCTAAAATCATTTTGGGTACCAGTAACTGTGGATCAACTCGACGTTTGAATAAATTCATTCGCCAATCAAGATGAGCTCCTGTGGCTCTACCAGTTGCACCAACTCTGGCAATTAAATCACCTTGCTTTATAACATCACCAGATTTGACCAGGAGTTTGCTTAGATGTAAAAAAGTAGAGGATAAACCATGACCATGATCAAGTATAATTGTCCCACCTGAAAAGAACATATCAGGATTGGCCAGTGTTATAAGCCCAGAGGCTGGGGCAATAACTTCTGTACCTGTTGCAACTGCTACATCAACACCAAAATGTGGGCGTCTTGGCTTGCCGTTTAAGACACGCTGGCTCCCATAAATACCGCTGACAGGACCTGTTGCGGGCCAAATAAAAGTTTCCAGAAAATCCACTCGATTATCATCAAGCTGGCGAGCCTGTGCAACCTGAGCACTCTCTTTTCTGATGCGTGCTAAAACCTGTGGTTTTCTGGGTGAGACTTTTGATTTTGGCAAACCATCAATGCGTTGAATTTTATAATTTCTTTTATGAACAGAAAATGTTTTAATTATTTTTTGACCATTTTTTGTGTATATTTCCAGTTTAACGTTTTGTGGCTCATCACGATTAAAACCAATAATAAAATTCCCCTGAGATGAAACCCGAATAATTTGACCATCATAAGACACCTGATTTCCAGGACTTGTATGACCTATAACTAAACCACCTTGAGTATAATTACCATTAAGATTAGTGTCATCCGAGATCGTAATTTGTTCAGCATAAAGATTAACTGATAATAGACACACAATGAGTATGGGAAAGGTAAAAAAAACAACAGAAGCAGGCAGGAAAATAGTGGGGAAAGTAGTTTTTTTCACAAAATGCTTGCTCTGATAATTCAATTAAAATGAGTCATTAATCACAAGCTTTGATTGTATACTATTTTTACCGAAACAGATATTCCTGAAAGTATGGACAAACGACCATACTTCCAGCCAATACAATTACAAATATCCTTTCAATCTTTTCTACGTAACAAACTTACCTTCACGCAGTCTCTGGGCTTCCATGATTTCAATTTCATGAGCACCAGAATAAACAATACTGCTGTCAGGAACAAAATCAAGATCGGGATCCAGACGCTCATAAGGTACACTATTTAATATTGTTTTCATCGCATTAAGTCGTGCCTGATGTTTGTCATTTGAACGAATAATCGTCCAGGGGGATGGTGCAGTATGAGTTTTCTTCAACATTTCATATTTCACATTAGTGAAATCATCCCAACGTTCCTGAGCCTGAACATCAACTTCAGACAGTTTCCACTGCCTCAATGGATCAGTTTTACGACGGTTGAATCGACGAGCCTGTTCTTCTCTGGTCACACTAAAGTACAATTTAACAAGAATCGTTCCCTGACGAACCAGATCCTTTTCAAACCCAGTGACACCTTTCATAAAATTTTTGTATTCCTGATCAGTACAAAATCCAAAGACAGGCTCAACCATTGAACGGTTATACCAACTGCGATCAAAAAGAACGACTTCACCACCCGCAGGAAGATGATTAATGTATTTCTGGAAAAACCATTGCGTTTTTTGTTCTTCGGTCGGTTTACCAAGAGCGACAATTCGATAATGTTTTTCATTCATATATCGAGTGACACGTCGAATAGTGCCACCTTTACCTGAAGCATCACGTCCTTCAAATAGAATAATCATGCGCTTCCCGGTTTCTTCCAGGTACTTTTGCATTTTTATCAATTCAGCCTGATACGGCTTTAATGATTGCTCTAGTTTATACTTTCTGACAGCTTTGGAATTACCTTTTCTTAACTTTTTATTATTTTTTTGCAGCTTTTTTTTTGTACTGATTAACTCTTCCAGCTGTTTTTCGCTTGAACTATCATTATCGTTTACAGAAACGGTGTCAATATCAGTCATAATTAATATAATCTCCTTAAATGTTGCCTATCTTTGTAATATTAACATACTGACAAAGTAACAACATTGACATGTGTTAGGTAAAATGAACTAATTCAGATAATTCCTACAAATAGAAAATAATAGACACACTATAATGATGGGCATACAATATTAATATTAATACAATTCAGGAATACATATGCCTCATGGTGGTCATCTGGTCAACCTTCTCGTCGAACAAGACAAGGCTGAACAATTAAAAAAACAATCTGAACATTTCCCATCGATAACACTCAGTAAAAGACAATTATGTGATTTAGAGATGCTTATTAATGGTGCCATGTCACCCTTAACCGGCTATATGGATAAGAAAACTTATGATTCAGTGATTCAATCCACACGATTACCTGATAATTTATTATGGTCAATGCCAATAGTACTTGATATTAACTCTGAATTAGCAAAAGACATAAAACCGGGAGATAAAATTGCATTACGTGATACTGAAGGCTTTATGCCTGCCGTACTCACTGTCTCTGATATCTGGCAAGCAGATAAAAAACAAGAAGCTGAATCTATTTATGGGACTTGTTCAGAACTGCATCCAGGCGTTGATTATTTAATGAATCAATGCCAGTCTCATTATATCGGTGGTAAAATTGAAGGGACTGAAAATTTATCACATTTTGATTTTGAACATCTCTGGTCTACCCCAGAAGAATTAAGAAGTCTTTTTAAGAAACGAGGTTGGCGTAAAGTGCTGGCTTTTCAAACCAGTCAGCCTATGCATAAAGTACATCAGGCAATCACTTTACAGGCGGCTCGCGATACCGGAGCCCATATATTGATACATCCGACTGTTGGTATTACAAAACCTGGAGATTTAGATTATTATGCCCGGGTTCACTGTTATCAGGCGATTCAACAATATTTTCCGAAAAACCTTGCTATCATGTCTTTGCTGCCTATGGCCATGAGAATGGCAGGCCCAAAAGAAGCACTCTGGCATGCTATTATTAATAAAAATTATGGCTGTTCCCATATTTTAATTGGGCCTGAACATGCATCCCCTCCCCCAAAAAATAGTAATGATACCCAAATACAGACACCTGCTATTAATGAAAAATTTTATGCGCATTCTGCTTCTCAGCAATATGTTATTGAACATGAAGCGGAACTCGGGATTAAAGTAATTGCCACAGAAGAAACTCGTTATGCCCCGGAAAAAAAGCAATTTTTACCTCTGTCCACCATTAAAAATGAGAACCTCAGCAGTGAAATGTTGTCCGTTAAAGAAGTAAAAACACGTCTTCATAATAACCAGACCATTCCAGAATGGTTTAGTTATCCTGAAGTGCTTAAAGCTTTAAGCCATGCTTACCCTGCTCGATGCAAACAAGGCTTTACTCTGTTTTTTACTGGTCTTTCCGGCTCAGGAAAATCAACACTTGCCAAAATTATCTATGCAAAAATGATTGAACTGGGTGCCCGCCCGGTGACGCTGCTTGACGGGGATATTGTCAGGCACAATTTATCCAGCGAACTGGGCTTTTCTAGAAAAGATCGAAATATAAACGTTAGACGTATTAGTTTTGTTGCCAATGAGATCACAAAAAATGCCGGAATTGCAATTTGTGCACCAATTGCACCTTACACACAGATGAGGCGTGATGCCCGTAATCTAATTGAGCAATATGGAGCCTTTATTGAAATTCACGTCGCAACACCCTTAGAAGTGTGTGAGTCACGAGATAGAAAAGGTCTGTACGCAAAAGCCAGAAAAGGTATTATTCCTGAATTTACAGGCATCAGTGATCCCTACGACACCCCCGAAAAACCAGAAATTCGAATTGACACCAGTAACTTCTCACCCATGGAAGCAGCACAGGAAATTTATCTTTATTTATTCCGCGAAGGGTATATAGATACCTCTGAAAATTGCTCAATTCTTTAAACATTTCTTTAAATTAATCAATAAAAAAACATGACAATATATGACGTATTTAACGGAGATGCAGATGGCATCTGCGCACTATTGCAACTCAGACACGCAGTCCCATGTGAATCTAAATTAGTAACAGGGGTTAAAAGAGATATAAAATTACTTGAAAAAGTCAATGCACGTTCTGGTGACAGAGTGAATGTATTAGATATTTCTCTTGATAAAAACCGTACAGAATTACTAAGAAATTTAGATAATGGCGCTCAAGTCTTTTATGTTGACCATCACTTTTTTGGTGAAAGACCTAAACATAACAATTTAAAAACATTAATCGATACACAGGCTGATATTTGTACCAGCTTATTAATGAATCAATATCTTACTTCCAGCCAATATGAAGAACAATCTCCACTATGGGCCATTACAGGTGCCTATGGTGATAATTTAAACAAATCAGCTGGTATTCTTGCTGACGTTCATAATATTAATGCCAGTAACCGTGAACAACTAAAAGCGCTTGGCATTTTTATTAATTATAATGGCTATGGCGCTGATATAAATGATCTGCACTTTGCCCCGGATGAACTATTTTTAAAACTATACCCCTATCAAAATCCACTGGATTTTATCCACGACAGGAATTCTGTTTTTCAAGAATTAAAAACAGGTTATGATGAAGACAACGTTCATGTTTCTACGATAAAACCAGAATATGAAACAGACAGCGCAGCCTTATTTATTTTACCCAACAAAACATGGGCCAGACGTATCAGCGGTGTATTTAGTAATGTTCTGGTCAATCAATTTCCTGACAGAGCCCATGCTGTATTGACAAAGAATAATAATGGCGGCTATTTAGTCAGTGTAAGAGCACCTCTCAATAATAAAACAGGGGCCGATGAGCTGTGCCGTCAATTTGAAAGTGGCGGTGGACGTAAAGCTGCAGCTGGTATCAATCATTTACCCGACTCAGAGTTTCAGGCTTTTATTAATAAACTAACTCAACAATTTCAATAAAATACTCTATAACCTATTCATTGCATAGAGCAGAAATTTTAAAGCAATCACTTTAGCTGAGCACTAAAAAATAGAGTCCCTATAGGAAAATAACAGTGCAAATAGGAAAAAAAGAAGCCATTATCACTATGGCGGTCATTATTTTAGTTATTGGTTATAAACAATATGCTAAAAATGAAGAAAAAAAATCACTTGATATTGTTGAAGGACTTACCTTTGCAGCAAATATCAAGCAAAATGTCACCACTTATTATTCTATAAATGGTGAATTCCCAAACTCCAATGCAGATATTGATCTTAAAGTTTTTAACCCATCACCAGGGTCATCCTTATCTTCAGTTGATATAGAAAAAGAAGGCACAATTGTTGTACAGTACAATGCCAATTCTGAATTTAAATACCAGACTATTCAGCTAGTGCCTGATAGCAGTAACGCTTCCTATGGAATTTACTGGACATGTATCACTACCAGCAAAGAAATAAGCGAGGCGAGTGGCCAAAAATGCATTCACCAATATTAGCACGCTCCCGTTTGTTGGGTATAACACATCTATTCAGATCATTTAGGGACAGAGAATTAGGTCTCCTTTTCTGATGAGCAAAGGCACTCAATCAAGCGCTCTACCTGTTGAGTGCAACAGCCGCTTCCCAATGTGGCATAGGTTTGTTTTTTAATATCTTCTACTGTTGTAGCCCCATTTATGATGGCATTGATAATGTCTATCTTAAGAACCTCATTACAGACGCATAGATTACGATCTAAATTATTTTTAAGAATAGATGGAAGTTTATCCAGAGGATTCTTAACAGGATCAATTTTCAAAATGTTAACGCCTTTTTTATCCAAAAGCATATCAAAACAATAAAGAGAAAGAGTAAAACTTAACTATAAATGATTTACATAAATAAAATAAATCGCTGTTCAATACCAGTTCGAGTTTACAGTTTAACAAGTTCTTCTGCATGCAAAGAACTTGTTACTAATAAAAACATTAATGTCATTAATTTTAGTTATATTGTGCATTTTCTTCCAATTTATAGTAAAAGATAGGCTTATAATTAATAGTCAACGTTATAGTAACAGGAAGAAGGATCACAGCATAGTCTGAACCAGAGACGAATGTAAGTATTGTTGACTGCCTTGTTAACTCTTCCCGTTAGCAACGATGAATTGCAGATGCTCGATACCAGTACCACAGCATCCACCAAGTATTTTTATACCATAGGTGTGATTAAGTTCTAGCATTAACTGCCCCCACTCAGATATGCTTTCAGCCTTTAGTTCTGCAGCACCATCTAATTCGCAATGGTCCAGTGATGATGCATTTGCCTGGTATCCTATGAGCCTAGAGAAAACCTCCTTGGGTTGTTCCTGTGGACACAAGAATGAAGGATGGGCGCAGTTAACCATGTAACCAAGTGGTGAATGAACTGTATTAGTATCAATAAAATCAATAGCTTCTTTTAAGCTTGTACCATCCAGTACGCAACCATTTCTAGCTATCACGAAACTTATAATGTATGGCAGTCCCATTGGCTCCATGGCTTTGGCAATACCTAGCGCTTCATGAACATTTGGAAGTGTTTCTGCAATCAGAAAATCAACACCTCCTTCAGTTAGTTGTTCTATTTGCCAGGAGTGGAAATGCTGCGATTCTATAATGGATAATCCTTCATTCGGTTGATAACAGTCGTTTTTACAGCCAATCATTCCTCCAATTTTCACGAGCTTACCATAACCCTGTTCTAAATCACGAAGTTCCCGCATATAATTTGCCGCGTTTATATTAATCATTTTGCTCATATAAGAGTCATATACTCTGGCTTTATTGGCTCTCCATGTGGGTGTGCATATAAGCATTGGGGTCTTTGCTCTCAGTGCCAAATCCATATAACTTTTGTAAAGCGCACTCATTACCCTCCTGGTTGTTTGATCATAAATTAACGGGGCATTTACGAGAGAATCATGTAGGTGAACTTTGTCGGAACGTCGCAATCGTTCAACAATCGCAGCCTCCATAAGTATAAGTTGATTATTCGCTATAAGTTGTTTCATTTTCTGAGTATAGGACATACATGGACACCCCTTAAATATCAATTAACTTTGTCCAGAATCATTTAATTTTACATGATATTAAGTCTATTTAAACCAAAGTTCACTCAATCACCCATATTTTCAGGCGATCGCATTCTTTTTCAATCAATATTTAATATTGTTGATGAAAACTCTACCTGGCCAAATCCAGTGATCATAACCCTGTGTGGACAATTATATAAGGCAAAATTTATTGTTTATTTGCAAGTATATTCTTATAGCTCAGATTTTTTTACAATATTTAAAAAAATAAACTATAATTAACATTAATATTTCTGGTCATTTATTTTTAAGATTCTTTTTTATTGTGGTTTAAGTGAATGAATATAAATTACAGGTAAAAAAAATGAAAAAAAAATTAATATCTGATTTTTGGTTGTTAGTGTTCAGTCTGATATTTTTTAACTTATATTCCGCCACACTACCGGCACAGGATTGGGTCTACACAACGGTGCAGGGAGATAACCTCTGGGATTTAAGTAAAACGCATCTAGATACGGTGATGCGCTTTAAACAAATAAAAACCATTAATGGGGTCAAAGTTCCTAAACAACTTCAACCAGGAACAAAATTACGTATTCCAATGCAGTGGATACGTAGTAATCCAACCTCAGCTGAAATTCTGGAAGTTCATGGTAATATTAAAATACAGCGTAATAAGGGTGCTATAGAAAAAACTGTTATACCTGGGATTAAACTTAATCTGGGTGATCGGGTCAAATCAGGGGCTAACAGCTCGGTTGCGATTAGGTTTGCTGATAATAGTATTTTAACTCTTCATCAAAATAGTGTGATTGTCTTTGATCATTTATCTGCTCATGGGACGACAGGTATGGTGGATACCCGCATGCACCTGTTAAAGGGACGACTGGATACGCGTGTCACTCCAGCTGTTGGTCCAGGGTCACGATTTGAAATAAAGACCCCTTCTGCAATCAGTGCTGTACGCGGAACAGAATACCGTGCCTCTATTATTAATGTACAAAACACCTCAAATATCGAAGTACTGAAAGGTAAAGTTCAGGTCAGCAGTGTTACAAAGAAAAAATTGATTAAAGCTGGGTTTGGTACTCAAATTGCACAGGGCAAAGCACCTATTGCAGCACGTGAACTTCTTGCCCCCCCCAAACTCAGTCCATTGCCTGAACGTATTCGTCAAATTAACTGGATGATTCAATGGGAGAGGATTGAGGGTGCGGCTAAATATCGAATTGAAGTTGCTGATGATGCTCAATTTAATACTTTGATCTGGCAGGAATTCAGCTCTTATACTCGGGCTGCTTTCCCCAGCCTTGTTGATGGACATTATTATATTCGGGTACGTGCGGTTGATGAACTGGCACTTGAAGGTAAGAGTGTGGTTCAGGAAATTGTTCTTGATGCTCATCCTCAACCACCGGTGCAGTTAAAACCAAATGAAAATTTTGTATTACGTGGCAAAACTCCAAAATTACAATGGACTTCATCGGCAGATGCAGAAAAATATCAACTGGAAATTGCTACAGATAAAGAGTTTAAGCACTTTCTACTGGATCGCAGTGATCTGACGCAGAATTTTTTTGATGCTGCACAGTTTAGTGAAATCGGTCATTATTACTGGCGCCTATCCAGTATTGCTCCTGATGGGAAAGTTGGTCCTGTGGGTACTATCCGGAGATATGAAATTAAGCCCATACCGAAAAAAATATCTCCTGAATTACAGGCGGCAGATGATGGTAAATTATTTGCAACCTGGGAAGTGGGTACCCGTAACCAGACCTATCAGGTTCAACTGGCTTATGATGATCAGTTTAATGAGCTGGAGTTTGACAAAAACAATAAACAGGCAAAAGTCAGCTTTGAGCCAGTCAGCGGTCAGGTACGGTATCTGAGGATCAGAACCATTGAAGAGGATGGCTATCTGGGACCCTGGGGGACAATACAACGAGTTGATCCGTTGCCTGATAACTCTATATGGTGGGTGCCTGGACTTGGAATATTAGGTATCCTCCTGCTCTAAGCCAATGATAATTTCTGAACTGCAAAAAACTGCGCTTTATAGAAGCTTACTTATCATCATTCTGATAATAAGCGGGGTTTTCCTATCTCAGAGTCAATCTCTGGAACGTCTTGACCTGGTGACCTATGATACTTTATTAACATTGCAATCAGGTCATTTTAATTCAAAGATTGTTGTAGTAGCCATCGATGATGCCAGTTTGCAAAATTTGGGGCGTTGGCCATGGTCGCGCCGGCGACATGCTGAGCTGATAAATTTGCTGACAGAAATGGGCGTACGTTCTATCGGTATTGATATTCTTTTTTCTGAACCGCAGAAGGATGATCCAGAAGCAGATGTCTTAATGGCTCAGGCGCTCAGGCGTAATCAACATTCTGTTCTGGTCGTAGCACCTGCTCAGCAGACACCCAATGATCCTATTTCCGAAATTTTACCCATTCCTGAACTGGCCACCTCTGCAAGTGCTATTGGCCATGTGGATGTTGAGCTGGATCGAGACGGCTTGTGCCGGCGGTATTTTCTTTATGCGGGTTTAGGCAATGCGCACTGGCCAGCTCTGACCCAGGCAATGTTAATGGTGGTTGGTGATGTAACACCTGATAATTTTCTAGCATCTTCTCCAGTTTCTAAGTTGGGCTGGGTCCGTCAGCACCAGATAATGATCCCTTATGTCACAAATGGTGAACGTCCCACGATTATTTCCTATCAGGATCTTATTAACGGACAGGTTCCAGCATCTGCCATAAAGGATAAATATGTGCTTATCGGTGCCACTGCAACTGGTTTGGGTGATGCTTTATCTACCCCGGCTTCCCGTTCACATGAACGCATGCCGGGAGTAGTGCTTAACGCACAAATTCTAAATGGTCTGTTACAGGGTAATAATATTTATGCCTTGCCAGAAAATGATCACATTCTGGTCACTGCTTTATTAATACTGCTAAGTGTATTTGTAGTCTTGATGCTGCAACTGCGTCAGGGTTTTATAGCCATGCTCATGGGAGTGCTCCTGACGCTGGGTGTGTCAATAATACTACTGTTGTGGTGGCAGTTATGGTTTGCTCCAGTGTCTGCCGTGTTAATGATTGCTTTGTCCTGGCCATTATGGAGTATCTGGCAGCTGGGAATTGAAAATCGACTTAGACATAGGTTGCTGAAACAGCTGGAACATCAGGCTTTGCATCATTCAGCCACGGGGCTGCCAAATTATAATCTGCTGGAAGAGCATTTACGCCTGATTAATGCCAATGACAACAGTTTTTCTGATCTGTCAGCTTTAATGGTGATACATATTAACTGGTCTGGCTCAGCCAGTATTGTTCTTGGTAGACCGATGGGAGATTTATTACTTAAAACTATCAGTGATCATCTGTGCAGTGTTGTGGTGGGAAATCGTTTTATTGCTCATCTTAATGGTGACGACTTTGCTGTTTTGTTAAACGGTTTGCGTGATATGGATGAAGTGGAATCTATCGCACTGAAACTGTTAAATAATTTGCAAGAACCGTTGCTACAAAATGGTCAGGAAATTTTACTGAGTCCTCAAATTGGTGTCAGTGTCTGGCCGGATGACGGTTTTGATTGCGTGACATTATTACGAAATGCCTATACTGCCATGTTTAAGTCCCGAATTGATGATGCCGAACCCTTATGTATTTATTCATCAGATATTGGCCAGAAATTGCAGGTGCTTTCCTGTTTGGAACAGGCTTTGGTTCATGCTTTGGAACGGGGTGAATTTAAGGTGTTTTATCAACTCCAGATCAATGCTAAAACCGGTACTATTGTTGGAGTAGAATCCTTGTTAAGGTGGTACAGCCCAACCCTTGGCTGGGTTGGACCCGATACTTTCATCCCTGTTGCGGAACATGTCGGGCTGATTAATACGATTGGTAAATGGGTTCTTGAAACAGCCTGCTTACAATTAAAAAGCTGGAACGAAGAGGGATTGGGACCTTTGCGTCTGGCCATTAATGTTTCACCACTGCAGTTTATTATACCTGGATTGGCGGCTAATATGCGCCGTATCATTGAGCAAACCGGTATTAATCCTTCACAACTGGAACTGGAAATTACTGAAAGTTCTCTGATGCATGATATGGATAATGCGATAAGGGTTATGCAGGAAATTAGAAATATGGGCATGGAGCTGGCTATTGATGATTTTGGTACCGGTTATTCATCGTTAAGTAGTTTGCGTAATTTTCCCCTGGACCGATTAAAAATAGATCAGTCTTTTACTCGGGAAATCGGAAAAAATAATGATGCTACAGAAATTACCCTGACAATTCTGGCTATGGGCAAGCAACTGAGACTGAAAGTGATTGCAGAAGGTATTGAAACAGTTGAACAGGCCCGGTTTTTACGCCAGCATGGCTGTGATGAATTTCAGGGCTATTTGTACAGCAGAGCATTACCCGCAGAACAGATACTGCCCTTATTACGCAATGGTATTGATTTCAAAGACATTGAGTCATAGCATAATATCAGTTAATAATTATTTTAACTTTATAGATTAACGGATTGAATTTAAAGGACAAACTTGCTTTCCTCCCTGTGTAGCATAGATGCTTTTTATTTCTGATGATTCTCGTAGTTGTTCAACAATTGACGTATAGTTTTCTTTAGAAACTTTACGGTCAAATTTGATAATAACTGAACCATCTGTATGTACATTGTATGATGCATGCTTGTCTAATTCATATTCGAAAAGTAATGAGGCAACCTCAGTATCGGCTTTATCTTGTATCTCAATTTCTTCTTGAGTAAGCTCATTTGACTGGCATGCAGCGAGAAGTATGAAGCAAAATAAAGGAAGATAGAGTTTAAAAGACATTAACTTTGTTTTCATAATAATTTACCATTTTTTAAGTTATAGGCTCAAATGATTACATTTTTTTACTTATAAAATTGTATTTCCTTGCCTCACACAGTCTATTCTTATTCGTTAGACACTGAAAATATTATATCATCTAAATAAAGCTAAAGAGTTGCTCTCTTCTACTTTTGGATAACTTTCAGATAACATCATGACATCATTTCTACTGATGTTAATGAAATTTATCTTGATTAAGTATTTTCCTTTTACTGGCTTATCGAGATGAATTGCCATCAAACCGGTTTCTTGTTTTCCTGTTTGAATCTCCACAGCAGTGATATTTTTCCATGGCAATAGTCCGTAATTATGAAATGTAAATGAATCAAATATCCCGAGTGAATCAATTCTTATATGCTTTTTATATAGCAACATATAGAGACGATATAGAACTATACCAAAAAGAACAGGTCCAAAAAAAAGAAAAATATTGTACACAGACTTATACTCAGATTGCATATTTATACTCTCAAGCCATGACAAGTAGCCCGGTTGAGTCTCAAGATAAAGAAAACCAATAACGATAACGAGTATAACTAATTCTTTCACAATATATGAGCGTGATATGTAATAGCGTGCTTTCATGTATTTATTTCTAAGACCAATTATTTTTAAAACTAATGTTCCGTTGTTTGTTCACAAGGAAAATAATACTTTGTAATTTGGTATAAGATAAGCTCTTAAATTATTCATAAATCTCATAAGAGTGAAACCAATTAGTAAATTCAGGAACAGCCAGAGGAGGACTAAAAAAATACCCTTGTGCAATATCACACCCTTGTTCAGTCACAAAATCTAATTGTTCTTTTGTCTCCACACCTTCCGCAATAACTTGCATCCCCAGTTTATGACTTAACTCAACTATCGACTTAAAAATTATGCCATCAACGGGATCATCAATAATATTTTTAACAAACATACGATCAATTTTTAGATAATTAGCTGGAATTTGCTTAAGATGAACCAGGGATGAAAACCCTGTACCAAAATCATCAATGGCTAGCATTAATCCTTTATTTTTCAGCTGTTGAAGAACATCATTAATGGTATCAGACATTTCAAAAATATGGGTTTCTGTTATTTCAAGGCCAATGGTATTAATTTTCATACTAGATTTAGAGTATTGTTCTTCAATCATTGAGATAAAACCTTTGTGATGCATCTGTTTAACAGAGATATTAACAGACAATTTCAAATTGCCAACATCAGTATCAGCCCATTTTTCCATTTGATCGGTTGCCATCTTAAAAATTGATTCACCCATAGGAACAATAAGACCGGTTTCTTCTGCTAATGGAATACATTCCAGCGGAGAAAGTAAACCACGCTCAGGATGGTTCCAACGAACCAGTGCTTCCATACCCATTACTTTTTTAGTGTGTAAGTCAACTTGTGGCTGATAATAAAGTTCAAATTGATTATCAGTAATAGCAGTCTTAATTTCAGCCTCATCTTTAAGTCTAAGCCGGACTGAATCATTCATTCTTTTACTATAAAAATGGTAGGTTCCTCGACCATCATTTTTTGCCTCATAAAGAGCGAGATCAGCATATTTAAGGATCTGATCCTGATTATCACCATCATCTGGATAATTAGATATACCTATACTGCCAGCTGTGTGTACCGTATTTCCATCAAGTTCAAAAGGTCTTGCCAATGATTTTAAACAACGTTTGACTAAAGGAGTAACCGGTGCAGAATCTAAAGCATGAATCGCAATAATAGCAAATTCATCACCACCAAGGCGCGCAACTGTATCAGAATCTCGAACACAGTCAGACAGTCTCTTTGATACCTCTTGTAACAACATATCACCAATAGGATGGCCAAGCGTGTCATTAATATCTTTAAAATGATCCAGATCGATGAGCATAACATCTACTTTATTTCCTACTCGTTTGGAAGTTGCAAAAGCAATTTCAAGACGACTTTTAAACAAATAACGGTTAGGTAAATTAGTAAGAGCATCATATTGTGCCATATATTGCACAGCCCGTTCAGATTCTTTTCGCTCTGTGATATCCTGAATTGAACCAACAAAAGAGACACCTTTACCTTTGATGTTCATAAAATTTATAATTGAATTTGCAGTACGAATGTCTTGGTTGAGTCCCATATAACTAAATTCAAATGAGAGTTCATCCACAGGATTTTCTTGTGCTCTGGTAAATGACTGCATAACAACCTCTCTGTCTTCTTCCACGACTTTATCCATAAAAACAGTCATGGGTATTTCGCCAGAAGAATCAATCGATAAACCTAAAATATCTGCAGCTTGATCAGAGAGAGAAACACTGCTAAGGTCAGAAGCAATATTCCAACCACCAACACTGGCAATCCTGTTAGTTCGCCGTAATTCTTCCGTGCGTTCTTCTACCAGTTGCTCCAGATTATTAGTCATATCTTCTAACATCATTTTCTGGTTATAAAGTTCGAGAAAAACATTCACCTTAGAGATTAAAATACGATCTTCAATTGGCTTTTGAATGTAGTCTACAGCCCCTGCGCTGTAACTTTTCAAACGATGCACTTCATCTTTATAAGCTGCCGTAACAAAAATAATAGGAATAAGTCTGGTTTCTTCTGTCGAGTTTAAAATTTCTGCAACTTCATAACCATCCATTTCAGGCATATGAGCATCAAGCAGAATCAGTGCAAAATCATATTCAAGAGTATATTGCAGAGCTTCAGCTCCAGAATTTGCCCTAATAACCTCAGCATTTACTTTTCTCAACAATACATTTAAGGCCACAAGATTAGCTGGTGTATCATCCACGATGAGTATTTTAGGTATAATTGTTTTCATTCTCAAACCTTGTTAATTAATTCTAGTATTTTCCCAGCAATATCATTCAAAGGGTAAATGTAATCAACGCACCCTGTCTGAATGGCACTTTCCGGCATTGTTGCCACTTCTGCTGTTAATGGTTCCTGAGCAATAACCGTGCCTCCAAATGCCTTTACAGCTCTTACACCATTACTACCATCTGAATTTGCACCAGTCAAAATAACTGCCAATAATGCTTGACCATAATATTCTGCAGCTGTTTCAAAAGTCACATCAATTGATGGACGGCAAAAACTTACCTTTGGATCAATATTTAAAGAAAAAGAGCCATTATTTTCTATTAATAAATGATAATTGGCTGGTGCCGTATAGATATGATTAGCCATAGGCACTGTTTTTTCTTCACATTCACAGACATCTAATGTACTGGAATAGTTAAGTACATCTGCCAGAAAACTCTTTCCATGTATATTCTGATGAGAAACAACAATAATTGGTATAGGAAAATCTTCTAGAAATGATTGGAAAATAATCTGCAAGGCATTCACTCCGCCTGCTGAGCACCCAATAAGAACTGCCTGATAATCCATATTCTAATCAAACTCCTTTAGCGGTATGACATCAGGTGATAATTTTTGATAAATTCTGGAATAATTGGATAAGGTGCTAAACTTGTCAGTCTGAGTAAAAGCCCTGAGCGATTCTTTAGTTCCCAGACATAGAAACCCACCTCTAACTAAACTGTCATAAAAAAGATTCAGAGCTTTATTTTGTAATTCTGTATTAAAATAAATCAGAACATTTCGACACATAACCAGGTGCATTTCACCAAAACAAGTGTCAACCGCAAGGTTATGGTGATTAAAGACGACACGTTCACGCAGATATTCAGGTATAATCGCATTGGAATAACGAGCATGATAATAATCAGAAAAGGATGCCTTGCCACCTGCAGCCTGATAATTTCGCGTATAATCAGGTACTTTGTCTAATGAAAAAATACCACTTTCTGCTATTTCTAAATTTTTCTTATTAACATCCGTTGCATAAATCATTGAACGAGACAATAATTTTTCCTCATGCAAAAGTATTGCCAGAGAATAAACTTCCTCTCCTGTTGCACATCCTGCCACCCACAGTTTAATGCGGGGGTAACTTTTCAGAACAGGAAAAATATTATTTCTCAGATTAAGAAAGACATCTGGATCACGAAACATATCTGTCATTGTTACAGACAGACCATCAATAACTGTTTCAAGAAACTGTTTGTCATGAATCAATATAGGAATCATTTCACTGATTGATGAAACGCCCACTTTATTTTTGAGTGCACGCATACGCCTCTTAAAGGAAGCGAAATTATAATTATTATAATCATAGCCATAACATAGTTTTAACGTCTGAAGAAATAGTTCTATCTCAATATTTTCCAAAGAAATATTATTCTCAATCTCACTCATCTTACAACCAGACCCTCATCATAGATAAAAGTTTATCCATATCCACTGGCTTGCATAAATAATCATTGGCTCCTACTTCAAAACAACGTTCTCTATCCCCTTTCATTGCCTTAGCGGTTATCGATAGAATAGGAATTTTTTTATACTTTGGATCACTACGAATTCTACTTGTCGTTTCATAGCCATCAATACCAGGCATCATAACATCCATAAGAATTATATCGACACTTTCATTTTCAGCCAGCATTTTTATTGACTGAATACCATCCTTAGCCATTAAGACTTTCATCCCTTTTCCGCTTAACGCCCTTGATAAGGCAAATGAATTGCGAATATCATCATCGACAACCAGTACAGTTTTCCCTTCCAGATCAGCCTCTTGCCCAGGCATCAGCAGATCACTACCACCTAAAGTTTGTTCAGTTTCCGACAGTAGTTTTTTCGGGTTTTGTTTAACACTATGCAAAAATAGAATCACTTCATCCTGCAAACGTGTCGATGATTGACCTTCTTTAAATATTAAACTGTCTGTATATTGTCTTAATAACAGTACCTCTTCATCTGATAACTCCCTGGCAGAGTAGATCACTGTTTTTGGTAAAATAATATCAGCATTATTATCCAGTTGTTCTAGCAACTGAATACCATCCATGTCAGGTAAATCCAAATCAAGAATCATGCAATCGATAGACTGCTTCTGCAATGTTTCAATTGCACCCATACCAGTGCCGGCTTCATATATTTTTGTATTAACTTTTTTATCCAATTGATTACGAACAGTAATACGTGAATTAATATCACTATCAACAATTAATATATTCTGCCCTCCATCCTGTTTATTAACTGAAAAAGTAGCCAGGGCTTCATCAATTTGTTCCGCAGTAACTGGTTTAGAAAAATAACCAGCATTACCAACCTTTTGAGCTCTTTGCTGTGCATCTGAAGCTGATATAAAGTGAACTGGAATTTTCTTTGTTTTAGCAATCAATTGCAGTTTTTTATAAAGTTCGATTCCATCCATACCAGGCAGTTCAACATCTAGAATAATACCACTGAACGGCAATAATTCTGCCAACAACAATCCATCTTCAGGCTTATTCGTGGCAACTGCTTTCAAACCATTTTTCTGAGTACGTTTTACCAAAATTTTGGCAAAAACCGGATCATCTTCTACGATTAAAATAATCTGTTCTTCATTTGAAATTTGAGCCCGGTCATCATCGATAAAACTTTCCAATTCATCCAAAGTTCGATTATCAGCCTCTGGCTCCTCACTCGAATTTTCATTTATATTATCTTCAATAGAAGATAGTAATTCTGTTTCATCCTTATTTGTCTTTAGCCAGGGTACTTTTTCAGTATTTATTAAACCAGATTTTTTTTCATCAATGGCATCAGGTTTATAACTGGTATCATGTACATCGCCTTGCCCATCATAAGAAAAAATAGTATCGGAAGGGATATAAAGACTGAATGTTGCACCATGCCCTTCCTGACTTTCAACAGCAATTCCACCACCCAGCAATGCAGCCATTTTTCTTGATATAGACAAACCCAGACCGGTTCCACCATATTTCCGGCTCATCGAACCATCTGCCTGTCGAAATGCATCAAAGATATGCATCACTTGTTCTTTGCTGATACCGATACCTGTATCCATAATTGCAAATTCAACAGGGTCTTTAATAGTTAACCCTAAATTTTCAGGCACACTTTTTGGAGATTGAATGATTAATTCAACTTTACCCTGCTCAGTAAACTTCATAGCATTAGCGATCAGATTATCAATAATTTGTATTAATCGATCAGGATCTGTTGTGATAACTTCTGGCATATTACCTGAAACATTCACTGAAAAATCCAGTCCTTTTTCATTAGCAACATGATCAAAAGTGCGCTTAATACCCTGAGCAATATCTTCAAGATTGACAAGACTTAAATTGATTGGCATTTTACCAGCTTCAACCTTTGAGAGATCCAATATTTCATTAATACGCCCTAGCAGCAAGGTACCACTTTCATGAATAATCTGAGCAGCTTCTACATTATCCTCATTTAAGTCATCATCTTCATTTTCGGCTAGAGATTTAGCCAGAATTAACAAACTATTCAAAGGTGTCCTTAATTCATGTGACATATTCGCTAAAAATTCAGATTTATAACGACTTGCCTGTTCAATTTCTTTGGTTTTACCAATGTTTTCATTGAGAATCTGTTCCAGCTCTTTCTGTTGAGCCTGCATAACGAGGTTTTGATCGATAAGAGTGGTATTAATTTCTTTTTGATTTGCTTCTGATTGTTCAAGAGCTTTAGTCTTGTTCTCAAGACTTCTGGTATTTTCCATCAACTCATCATTTGATACTCTGAGCTCTTCCTCTGAAGCTCTGAGTTCTTCTTCAGACGCACGTATTTCTTCTTCAGATGCACGCAATTCAACTGCCTGGCGCTTTGTTTCTTCCAACAGTGTTCTGGAATGCAACATCTGGATAAGATTTTCAAGAGATAAGGCCAAGCTGGGAAGCATTTCATCCAATAATTCTTCATGAAGTTGAGAAATAGGTTCAAAACTGGCAATTTCAATAACACCCAAAAGTTTACTACGGTGCGAAACAGGCAAAACAATTAGCATTTCAGGTACTGATTGACCTAGAGCAGAAGAGACCACTATATAGTCATCAGGCACAGGAGAAAGGATGATCTTTTGTTGCTCATAAGCGGCCTGTCCAATAATACCTTCTCGAATCTGGAACTGAGAATCATGATGCTTACGTGCGGTATAACCATAACTGGACTGCATTTCCAATAATTCCTTTGCAGGATTATAAATATAGAAAGCAGCAACCACACCATTAACGATTGGCGTAAGTGAATCTATTGCAGTCCGACAAAATTCAGTTAATGAATCAACTTCCTGGGCCTTGGAGGAAACTTCAGCAATGTGCGTTTTTTTCCAGTTAGACTCCTCAATTCTGAAGGCTGCTTTCTGAAAGACCTGAGCAGTACGAGCCAGATCCCCAATTTCACCATGTTGTTCAGTGCCTTTTATTTGAACATTTGAGGTACCCGATGCAATAGATGACATTGCCTCTTTAATCCAGCCCAAAGGAATAGTAATTGAACTGGCCGTACGTATAGCAATAATGATTGCAACAAGCAAACCAGAAAAGAGTAAGAACCATTGCAATTGAATTAATCGGGAAATCTCTTTTGCATTAGCATCTGCATTTTTTATTAATAACTGTAATTCAATACTGGCCAGACCGCCTTCACGGCGACCCGTTGCATTGCGTTCACCAGCCAAGAGTACTAATAAATCTTCAGCTAAAGGGACAACTTGAGTCACTAATAAATAATTCGTCATATTCCATTGTTTAGAAGAGCGAATAGAAAACATTTTTTCAGGAAGAGCAGCAAAAATCTTACGAGAATCAACCAGTTTGATATAAGCTTTATATTGTTCTTGTGTCATCAAATACTGTAAATGTTCAAATAATTTATATTTATCGGTATTAACCTGCCACTGTTTGAGAAATGATTTACGATATTTTTCCTTACCTGTCAGAAGATAAGCACGAAGCTCTGCAGCGGAAAAAGCAAGGCTGCCACGAAAATCAGCCAAAACACCTAATAAGCGAATACGATCCTGTATTGTTGAAGATTTTTGCCTTGCAGCTTCTTCAGGTTGTTCAATGACATTAGAAATAGTCCGATCAATAAATTCTAAAGCCTGTAATGCCGGTTCATCATCAATACGAACAGAATTGTCTATCTGAACAGCATCTGCCCCCTCTTCAAACTGTTTCCTTGCCTCAATTAAAGCATTGCGATAGGAAGCTATGACTCTTTCCAAATCTTGTAGTGATGACTGTTCTCTTGGAATCAGGGAATGTAACCGGTACAATTCAATCATATTTAAAGCTTCATAAAGCATCTCATTAGCCTTTAAAAAACGATTATTGTCTTTTCTCAATATATAGTTTTTATAGTGATGAATAAAACCGTTATAGCCCAGAAGCGCACGAATTTTTGATGCAAGCTGTTGTTTTCCTGATGTTGCAGATGCATTGGCATTATCAAGAAAAGCCAATGCAGCCACTGCAGGATTGTCATTTACCTTAACCATTTTATCAGTCATTTCTGCTGAGCTGATACTATTAATATCACGTGCTTCAATCAGCTCCAGGTTTTCAACATAAGAAGAAATAACCTGGCTGATTTTATTAATAGCTGAAAGTTCATTAACATTCATAGGGTAATTTTTATAATCAGTGAGCAGAGTTCGTGCTCGTTTAACTGATTCTTCAAAAGCAACCTTAGTTTCAGCTGTACCTCGAAGCACATAATTTTTAAAATTATGAATCAAGCCACCATAGCCCATAGCCCCTCTTAAAGCCGTTAAAATTGATGTTTTTTTAACGCTATCAGGAACATAGAATCGTTCCAAATCAATCATATAAGAAATATACTTAATCATCTTTTCAATTTGAGGTGCTGCTTGTTGAATAAGAATTTTTGTTGCGGGTTTCTCATCCACAGTATGACCAATGGCTTCAATTTTCTCCTGAATTTTTTCAAATTCATTTAACAGATGTTTAGCCTGTGACCATTTTTTTTTACTTTCTGTTCCTTGCCAATGTGTTGACAAAATGTCCATTTTGGCACGAATACGATAAATTTCTTTCCAAATGACAAGTCGATCATCCTTGAATTTAACATCTGCAGTTAATAACCAACCCCTTATGGACGCAAGGGAAGCATTGATTTGATTAACCATTTGACCACTGGTATTGGTTGAAGGCATCCTTACGTCAACAATTTCTTCTGTAATGCGCTCAATTGAGGAAGTCTGTATAAGAGTTGAAAAGACAGCCGTTATTAAAATAATGCATATTGCTGAAAAGCCGAGAATCAAACGCTGGCGAATCGTCAAATTTTTATTTATTGTTATCAAGACACCATACCTAAAAATTAAAAGGGTTGAATTAAAGAGTCGATCATTAATTTATAGTTGCTTTCTCCATCTTTCAGAAAGTAATTTTCCTTCAATTTCCTTTTGCTTATTTTGAAAAAAGGTTTTGTATTTATGATCTTCCTTGTTAATGTGTTCAATCCACCATGACATTAAAAATGCAATAAGTTTTGATAAATTCCAATCTTTATCCCCATCTTCAAACTTTTTTTGCAACTCAGTAATACGGCGGCGATAGAAGTCATGTTTTGCTTTATGAGATTTAATATCCGGATACATTTCATCCTTCATTACACGTTCTTCACTCGCTAGATGAGCTTCAGCATATTCCATTAAATACTCCAGGCAGGAAATAATCACTT
Source organism: Gammaproteobacteria bacterium (assembly GCA_016744375.1). GTDB lineage: Bacteria > Pseudomonadota > Gammaproteobacteria > GRL18 > GRL18 > GRL18. The sequence continues at coordinate 346 of JADGEM010000056.1, read as the reverse complement.
GATGAGATTCATTTTGTTCAAGATCTTTAAGTTCATCAATAAGACGTAATAATTCACGATGATCCTGATCCCATGACTCAATTCCTACAGACATTGATTGGTTCCATATTGTTTCAGTCATTTTTCTCACTCAAAAAGCTAAACACTCAAGTCACTCCCATCACAATTTTAACTTTTATTTCAGATCATCCAGCCATATATACTGGAAATCTGTTCTGGTCTAATAGAACTGGACACTTTAATAAGAGATCATAGGGAGGATCTTTAGAGGTTGAATTGAAGCCAGTTTGATGATCAAATAGAAGTTACCAGACCACTATTTATTCACTTCAAAAAGACTTCAAAA
>JADGEM010000055.1 GCA_016744375.1 Gammaproteobacteria bacterium | reverse complement strand
TAACCCATCTAATGTTGATACGGGTAATATGATTCTTGAGTAAAAGGACTTTCAGTCCTGTAGCAACCTATGGACTTTCAGTCCATAGTCGTTGAGTTTGCAAAAATATCAGCCAAACTAAATTTATGACTGATTAAAACGTTCCTTAACCGCTTTATCCTGCTCAATGCTCTGTTTTTTAGCTAACTCAGATTGCTGTAGAGCTTTTGTTGCTAAAATAGTCGCTTCTGCAGTATCACCTGCAGCCAGGGCTTTTTCAGCTTTCTTGATAAATTTACCCGTATCACGCCATGCATAGCCATCTTTTTTTGCTGCTTCTAAGGCAGATTTGGCATCAGTGATGATATACTGAACAGCCTTCTCATTAGCTGTCGTAGCACTTGATGTGTCCATATTGGATGATGTTCCAGTACTTTGACAACCGGTTGCAAAACCAATGACTAAAGTAGCCGCCCCCAGATACTTAGCGTATTTTGTAAAATTCATTCTTTTAACAACTCCTGATTATAAATTCGGATCTTATTATTAATTAAGCATTCTTAATCTAACCTGAAACTGTCCACAGGCGGTCAGTTTATTAGTTAAGGACTTTAATATTAATTAAGGACTTTAATATTAGTTAAGGGCTTTAATCGAAATATTTCAACTGAGATATTGTTGTATAAGCTATTCTCGATTAAGCTATATCCGCTTAACTTGTAATAAAGTTAACACCACCTTAGAAATCTGTCAAGAAAAGCCTCAAGCAAAGAGGCTTATAAAGATAACTTAATGTACTAATATAGGCTGTTTTTTACAAACATAAATTATAAAATACAAGGCTTATTAAATAAATAAGCCTTTCAGGCCAATAATATCAATAATTGCACCATAATAATTTTATATACTATCAAATATTTAAATTGAGAAGTCTTATGTCCCAAGTTTTAGTTTTATACTACTCTCGCCATGGCGCCACTGCCGAAATGGCGCGCCTTGTTTCCAGAGGTATTGAAAAAGTTTCAGGTATGCATGCCATGCTCAGAACCGTTCCGGAAGTCTCTACAGTTTGTGAAGCAACCCAAAGCAGCATTCCTGATAAGGGGGCTCCCTATGTGAGCAATGACGATCTGGCTAACTGCAGCGCCATGATTCTGGGCAGTCCCACCAGATTTGGGAATATGGCCGCACCCATGAAATATTTCATAGACTCAACCTCTGCCAACTGGATGGCAGGCCATCTTTCAGGTAAACCAGCCGGGTTATTCACCTCTGCCTCAAGCCTGCACGGAGGTCATGAAGCAACCTTATTATCCATGATGATTCCACTCTTGCATCATGGCATGTTATTGGTAGGCACGCCCTATAGTGAACCTGAGTTGCTTGCAACTACAACTGGCGGTACCCCCTATGGCCCAAGTCACCTTGCTGGGAAGGAAAGCAATCAACCTATCAGTCAGGATGAAAAAAACTTATGTCTTGCCCTGGGTCAGCGGGTGGCGGAAATCGCAAAAAAATTACAATTGGACTAAAGAAGTGTAAAAATGACTGATAACACGATTGAAACACAAAGAAAACTTCGCTTATCACAGAATTTAGCTTTAATTGGTTATTTTTCCCTATTAATAATTCTAATGGCCAACATAATCTGGATAATTCCTTCCCGGCATTTTCCCACCGCTTTGGTCATACTTATTATTGCAGGTCCTCTGATGTTTCCGTTGAAAGGATTACTTAACAGTGATCTTTATACCTATCAATGGTCAAGTTTTCTATCTCTACCTTACTTTGCCCATGGAATCAGTGAAATGTCTGCTTATCCTGAAATCTGGATTGCTGGCCTGGTGGAAGCACTTGCATCAGTTGTCATGTATCTTGGCTGTGTAATGTATGCCCAGATATTTAAAAAAGAGTATAAGAAAAATCTTAAAAAAAAAGAGGAAGAACAAAAAAAATCCTAGAAACGATCACTCTATAGACAATAGCCATAGCTGCTATAACCATGGCCACTATAAATATTGTTTTATGAACGGAATGGTTAATTTTCTCTGTTCGGCCAGAGTTTCATAATCAAGCTTATTGAGTAGTTTAACCAAACCGGTCATGTCTCTACTTGCCCATTTTAGTAAATAGTGAGCAACTTCATCGGTCATTGCAAAACCTCTTTGGTGGGCCCTTAGCTTTAAAGCCTCTATTTTATCGACATCACTCAAAGCTTTTATCTGGTAAGTCAGGCCCCAGCTTAAACGTGATTTTAAATCCGGTAAATTAATGACCAGGTTTACCGCACTATTATCAGCCGCTAAAATCAGTCGGCCCTGATTTTCACGAATACGGTTAAAAAAGTGAAATAGTGCTTCCTCCCATTGACAGTGCCCCACTACCTTATGGACATCATCCAGACAGACAAGATCCATCACTTCCAGTCCTTCTAACATTTCTGGCGATAAATCATCATCAATTTGCAAGGGCAGATAAAGAGCATTCATCTCCTGCACCTGATAATGACTCACAATCGCCTGGAGCAGATGGGTCTTCCCTGCCCCCTTTTCACCCCAGATAAAAACCAGTGGTTCCCGGGTGTTTTTTAAAGAAGCAATTAATTGCTGGTTATCTCCCGCAATATAATTATCAAATGCGGCTGATTCTGGAGCCTGAAACGAAAGAGGTAATTGATTTTTCATTTTATTCGGGAGTAAAGGTTAAAATGGTATTTAAAAAGAGATATCGGTTAAGATGGTGTCAAACTTCAATCAGTTTAAAAGACATGTTAACAAAAAAACTATCAATTCCACTACAAGCAATTCAACATCCTTTATTTTCTCAAAAAGGACTAACACTTGAAATACTTAGAACCGACAAAACAGATCCCGTTATTTCCGGCAACAAATGGTTTAAACTCAAATACAACCTCATTGAAGCAAAGAATCAGGGCTGCAAGACACTGCTCAGCTTCGGCGGCCCCTACTCAAACCACATACATGCTCTGGCCTCTGCGGGAAAAGCCGATGGCTTTAATACAATTGGCATTATTCGAGGTGAAGAAAATCTTCCCCTGAACCCTACCTTAACCGATGCCACCCGTCACGGCATGAAACTTTACTACATCAACCGGCAAACCTACCAAAATAAGCATTTACCTGAAGTGACAAAACATTTAAAACAATTAGTGACCAATGATGATCCATTCAATGAAGGAACACAGGCCGGCAATTATTATTTAGTCCCAGAGGGAGGGACAAATAAGCTGGCAGTGTCAGGGGCGGCTGAAATTGCTTCATTTATTCCTGAGGATGCGGATTATATCTGTGTCCCCTGTGGAACAGGAGGAACAATAGCCGGCATTATATCAGGTCTTAGCCTTAAGATAGAAAACAGTCAATCTCATAAGTCTGCTTGCAACCCCCTTCAAAAAGCAAAGGTGCTGGGCTTTCCCGCAATGAAAGGCGGGCAATTCCTTGAAGCAATCATTGATAAACTTATTGAGGAACAGGGACGCTCTGGCAATCGGGTTCATTGGGAACTATTATATGACTGGCATTTTGGTGGTTTTGGTAAGATAAATAAGAATCTGGCTTATTTTATCCAGGATTTTGAAAAAAAATATCCGCTTAAACTTGATCCAGTTTACACAGCCAAAATGATGTATGGTATTGTAAGCATGATGAAGAAGGATCTTATCCCCATGGGCAACAAAATAGTAGTTGTTCACACCGGGGGATTACAGGGAAAAAGGGGAATGGAGCAAAAAATCAAAGCTCTGCTTTCTTAGATAAAATAGTCTGTTATGGGGAATACATAAATTGATGGAACTAAAAAATACAATCCTGCAGCTTTTTCCCAAGTTGAACGATGCCAATGGTACTGATGGTATCAATATACTTGAACACTCTCAGCAAATGACCATTCCAGAAGGCACTACTGTCTTTCATCAGGGCGATCAATGTCTTAACTATCTACTCATTATTTCAGGTTCAGTTAAGGTGATTACCCGTGCCGAAAACGGCCGCGAAATTGTTCTTTATCATATTGCTCGCGGCGGTTCCTGCGTTTTAACCACGAGCTGCCTGATATCTTCCGAAGATTACCCTGCCGAAGGCATTACTGAAACCGATGTTTTGGCACTCGCCATACCTAAACCAATCTTTGAGCAGTATATGGGTGAATCGAAGGCGTTTAGAAAACAGGTCTTTCATTCATATGGTGATCGTCTCATTAAATTAATCACTCTGGTCGAAGAAATTAGTTTTGCTAAGCTGGACATCCGCCTGGCCAAATATTTACTGGTCAATGGTTCAGTAAACACCCCGATTAGAACAACACATCAAGCGTTAGCCACTGAGTTGGGCTCTGCTCGTGAAGTCATCAGCCGACAGTTAAAAGAATTTGAAAATAGAGGTTGGGTACAGCTAAAACGGGGGCGAATTGAATTAACTAACCATGACGCTCTGGCTAACCTCTTGCCCTCATCAGGATAAAGAAAACCTAAGCTCGATGAGTTTTTTGAAGCTCAAGTTTAAATAATTCATTGAGTGTTAATCACCAATAAATAATCTTTTTTAATCTTCTTCATTTTTAAGTGACATTATCACTTAACGAATTTATTTTATCTGGCACAATTAACCCACTGGAAAAATAAACAATAAATTTGGAGCTTATAATAATGAAGAACGTTGGTGGAATCGATAAAATTTTACGTATTATTGCTGGAATCGCATTAATTGCATCAGTATTTGTATTTCCTGAAATTATGAATCCATGGGGTTATATAGGTGTAGTGCCATTATTAACCGGATTGTTCAACTTCTGTCCTCTTTACCCATTAATTGGTCTTAACACCTGCGGTAAATGCAAAGACTGATTCATTTTTTTTGAGTGGAGTTTTCTCCACTCACACCACAACAAATTACCAGGTGTGACTATAGCAAGGTGTTTTTTTAAAGTGCAACACTCCCCCCCATTGCATGATATTTTTAAAAGCACCTTGCTATAGTCATCTAGTTCCAGTAATCATAAACACACGCTAATTCCTACTCCACTTTATCATTCAATAGCTGGAAAGCAAGTCCACAACAACGACTTCACTATATTATAATCTATTGATTTTCTAAGGAAAAATAATCGTAAATACTTGGGAATTCCCATATTAATCTATTGCACTTCTCTTATTATCATGTCAGGATATTCAAAAAAGGGTCACTGGAAGACCAAAAATAAAACTCGAATAGAAGAATACCCATGCTTACCAATAAGAAATGTTTAAAGCATTACTCAAAATGCTCTCAACTCATTCCATTTACTTTTCTTTTACTTTCAAGCAGCGCAACACTTCAGGCATCTGAATCCTGCACCAGTTTGTTTGAAAAGGGCCATTATGAATCGGCACTGAAGCAGTGTTCAAACGATACTAAGCATCACTCATCAACAGCTGACTACATTTTAGGACAACTCTATATAAATGGTCTGGGCGTACAAAAAAACATCTATAAAGGCCTTGCTCATTATAGACAAGCGGTTTTAAATAATAACGTGGACTCCCAGATTGCTTTAGGTCAGTATCATGCTGGAAATAAAAATTATCTGCAAAGTCATGTATTCTTTTCATTAGCAATTGATAATGGCAGCTTGCAAGCATTAAACCTTAAGAATAATGTTTCTGAGAACTTATCTGAATATGAACTCGAAGCCTCAAAGGATTTTCTTGATCTTGTCAAAATGGCAATCATTCAAAAAAGAAAACAGGTCGTCAGCAACTAACTATCTGTTCTTAAAGAGTGCGCACTGAGTATCCGCCCCTATTGTTTCTTGGCAAATAATGTTTATCGTTTAGAGGCAGTTATTCGGGCTTTGTTGGCTGTGATAATAGTAATGCTGCCGTTTTTTCAGACATATTGCCCGGCAGCATAACCTGACGACCAGGCCCATTGAAAATTATAGCCACCCAAATGACCAGTTACATCTACCACCTCTCCAATAAAGAACAATCCTTCCACTTTTTTTGTCTGCATTGTTTTTGAAGACAATTCATTTGTGTCCACACCACCCACAGTGACTTCAGCAACTCGATAACCTTCAGTACCATCCGGCCAGAAATGCCAGTCCTGAAAATTATCAGCAATTAACTTAAGTTCTTTAGAGTCATATTGATTAACCGGTTTATCAATAGAATGAATTTGACATAAACAATTCACCAGCCGCCTGGGAAATTTTCGAGCAAGTAAATTTTTTATCAGAACTTTTTCATGCCGCGCCTGTTGTTCCAGTAACCACTCATGAAGTTCAAAATCAGGCAGTAATTTAATCTTCAATGATTGACCCATTCGACTTTTTTCAACTTGCCAGTAAGAGGAAATTTGCAATACCACCGGCCCACTGATCCCTTTATGAGTAAAAAGGATATTCTCTTTGAACGATTGCTCATCATATTTAATCTCAGCCTCCAGTGCGATACCTGATAGCTGCTTAAATTTATTACTGTCTTTAGTACTATAGCTAAGTGGTACCAGTCCTGGGCGAGTTGGAATAACCTTTAATCCATATTGTTTTGCCAGACGCAGTCCAAAATCACTGGCACCCATTTTTGTCACTGACAAACCTCCTGTTGCAATAACAAGAGATTGACACTGATACTGGCCTCTGGATGAAATGATATTAAATTTAAATGGTCCAACATTAGAATTTTTAATCGAATTAATTTTAGTATCAAGTTGAATTTTGACCAAATATTTTTGACATTCTTTAAGCAGCATCTGAATAATATCATTGGCACTGCGATCACAAAATAATTGACCATGTTCTCTTTCATGCCAGGGAATATCATACTCAGCCACTAAGCTTAGAAAGTCATAGTACTGGTAACGAGACAGAGCTGATTTACAAAAATGTTTATTTTCTGATAAGTAATGACTGGCATTAACATCATAATTTGTAAAATTACAACGCCCCCCTCCTGAAATCCGGATCTTTTTTCCTGCTTTTACAGCATGATCAAGCACCAGTACACTTCGGCCGCGTTTACCAGCCTCGATTGCACACATCAAACCTGATGCACTGGCACCAATAATTAAAACATCACAATGAATCATTATTATTTTATATAAATTAAGTTAAAATCAATACAACACTTGCTTATTAATTTTACCAAAAAGCTCTGTCAAATTCATAAAATATTATTGTCCAAAGGCTTTACTATGTCTGAAATCGAAAACCGTGTCATGGAACTTGAAATAAAAAATGCGCATCAGGAAGATACAATTGAACAACTTAACCAGATTATTATCAAACACCAGGCCTTAATTGATTCTCTGAAGCGAAGCATGGAGCAATTGCAGGACAAAGTCAGCACATTGCAAGAAAGCAATTCCAAAGAAGGACCAGAACCACCACCGCCACATTATTAGAGCTTTATTTAATTTTATCTGCTTATATTTTGTTTGTTATGGCCGTTTTACTGCCTTTCCAGTAATTCGTGCTATTTAAAAACCAAATCCCCCCCCCGTCTCGGTTGTAAAGCACACATTTTAAAAGTGCATTTCCTTAAAAGAACAACTGTTTTTCATTAAAATCATAATTTCATACAAAAAATCAATTTCCTCACTATACTTTCAGATAACAATAAAAATAGAGAGAAACAGGATGAAAGCTTCTGACTTATTTGTGCAATGTCTTGAAGAAGAAGGTATAGAATATATTTTTGGCGTACCAGGAGAAGAAAATGCTGACTTCATGATGTCGTTAGAGAAGTCTGAAAAAATAACATTCATACTGACAAGACACGAACAGGGCGCAGCATTTATGGCCGAGGCATATGGTCGACTCACAGGAAATCCTGCCGGATGTCTTGGCACATTAGGACCTGGAGCAACCAATTTAATTACAGGGGTTGCCGACTCTAATATGGATCACGCCCCAATGATCGTACTTACCGGGCAAGGCGCTTCCACTCGACAGCACAAAGAATCGCATCAGATTATGGATGTGGTGCATATGTTTGAACCTGTTACAAAATGGGCGACAACAATCTTACATCCTGACAATATCCCTGAGATTGTCCGCAAGGCTGTGCGTATTGCCAGAACAGAAAAACCCGGTGCTGTATTAATTGAACTACCTGAAGATCTGGCAAAGCAAAATACTGATTTAAATCCGATTATACCCCGCCGCTTTCGCCGCCCGGTCGCTGATGACAAGATTCTTAATAAAGCGTTTGATCGTATCATGCAGGCCCAAAGGCCCATTATCATTGCAGGCAATGGCTGTATCAGAAAGCGAGCCAGCAAACAATTACGTCAATTCTGTGAAAAAACCGGAATTGGAGTAGTCAGCACCTTCATGGCCAAGGGCAGTGTGGATATGGATGCCAACTACTGTCTGTACACAATTGGATTGCAATCCAGAGATATAATTACCTGCGCCGTTGATTCGGCGGATTTGGTGATCACTCTGGGTTATGACATGGTCGAATACCACCCACGCCTGTGGAATCCTGATGGCACTAAGAACGTTATCCATGCTGATTTTTTACCCACTGAAATTGATAGCAATTACCACCCTGAAATCGAAGTCATTGGTGATCTGGCACATACTTTATGGATGCTTAATCAGCGCCTCATTGATTACCTTGAAGAGCACTCTCTCACCTTCAATCTACAGCAGCAGACTTCAGTACGTCGTGATATGACTGAGGAATTAGCAGCTTATAAAGATGATGTCAGCACCAACCGGGTTAAACCACAAAAAGTGCTATGGGATATCCGCCAATTTCTCGATAAAGATGATATTTTACTCTCGGATGTCGGGGCCCATAAGATGTGGATTGCTCGTTATTATCAATGCCATTCACCTAACACCTGTCTCATACCCAACGGTTTCTGTTCAATGGGTTTTGCCCTGCCTGGTGCCTTTGCCGCGAAGATTGTCTTCCCAGACCGAAAAATTCTGGCTATTTGTGGTGATGCCGGTTTTTTAATGAATGTTCAGGAAATGGAAACCATACGTCGCTTTAATAGCAACATCGTTGTCATGGTATGGGAAGATAATGCCTACGGCTTAATTGCCTGGAAACAGGAGAATCAATTTGGACGTCATACTGATCTGGCCTTTAACAATCCAGACTGGCAACAATTATCAAGTGCATTTGGCTGGAGCTATCATCCAGTAAAAGACAGTACTGATGTCACCGCAGCCCTGGAACATGCCTTTACTACAGAGGGACCTTCATTAATCGTGGTGCCAATTGACTACGCAGAAAATAAAAAATTGACAGAGCGTTTGGGTAACATTTGTTGCTCAATTTAATGCGATCAGATTGAGGTAAACATTCAGTGATTAAAGAAGAACACATTGATCTGGTTCAATCCGGAATAAATATTGCCTCTGGCCTGTTTGTTATCACTCTGGGTCTGATTATTCTAGCCACCATAATCACCTTTATTCTTGATGTGACCCAGACCAAACAGGCACTGCGTCGAAACTATCCTGTGGTCAGTCATTTTCGTTATTTTTTTGAAACACTGGGTGGGTTTTTTCGTCAGTATTTTTTTTCTATGGATCGGGAAGAACTGCCCTTTAACCGTGCACAGCGTTCCTGGGTTTATCGAGCTGCAAAAAATATCGATACCACAACTGCTTTTGGTTCAACACATAACATCAGTAATAATGGCTCAGTCATTTTTGTCAATTGCCCATTTCCAACCCTAGGCAAAGATGCAACCAGTATTAAACCCATTCTTATTGGAGAACACTGCGAACATCCTTATTTAGCTAAATCTATTTTTAATATTTCCGGCATGTCTTTTGGTGCATTATCCAAACCTGCAGTACTTGCCCTTTCCAATGGTGCCAGACTTTCAGGCTGTTGGATGAATACAGGAGAAGGTGGATTATCCCCCTATCACCTTGAAGGAGGAGGTGATCTTGTGTTTCAAATTGGTACGGCTAAATATGGTGTCAGGGACAAAGCCGGAAATTTCAGCGATGAAAAATTACGCCTGGTTGCCGCTCACGAACAGGTAAAAATGTTTGAAATTAAACTAAGTCAGGGAGCAAAACCCGGTAAGGGTGGAATTTTACCCGGCTCTAAAGTCACTGAGGAGATCGCTGAAATACGTGGAATTACAGCAGGTGAAGACTCCATAAGTCCTAATCGTCATGAGGACATCACAAGCATCAGTGAATTACTTGATATGGTTGAACACGTGCGTAAAGTCACAGGAAAACCAGTCGGTTTTAAAACAGTCATAGGAAGCTATGGCTGGCTTGATGATTTATTCTGTGAAATCCATGCTCGAGGCATAGAAAGCGCCCCTGACTTTATTACTATTGACAGTGCTGACGGCGGCACGGGTGCTGCTCCAGTCAGCCTTATGGATCATATGGGGCTTGGAATTCGGGAAAGTTTGCCTATTGTTGTTAATAAACTCATTGAAGAAGGTTTGAAGGAAAGGATTAAAGTAATAACATCCGGTAAATTAATCAATCCATCGGATATTGCCTGGGCAATCTGTGTAGGGGCTGATTTTATTGTTTCCGCACGTGGCTTTATGTTTGCCCTTGGTTGCATTCAAGCCCTTCACTGTAATAAAAATACTTGCCCGACAGGCATTACCACACACGATCCGCGTCTGCAGCAAGGGCTGAACCCTGAAATAAAAGCAATACGTGTCAAGCAATATGTTGATAACATGTGTTATGAAATTGGCATGATTGCACACTCTTGTGGTGTCAGAGAGCCACGAGAGCTTGGTCGCCACCACTGCCGGATTGTTAAAGGTGATGGCCGATCCGTTTTTCTTGATGAGCTTTTTCCTGTCAAACCACCTAGAAGGCCAAACCGTGCTGATTAAAGATTTTCTTTATTTAGGCGCTATATTTCATATAAACTGAATTCTTTATTACTGGAGCAATTCCCTTTGACCTCAACTTTAAATACATCAAATCGCCTTGAATTACTTCTATTTTACCTTGGAGGAAAACGCCGGTTTGGTATCAACGTACTCAAAATAAAGGAAGTCATTCCTTGTCCTCCTCTTCATCAATTTCCCAGCCAAAGCCCAAATATCCTCGGGGTTGCTGAATTACGTGATGATACCTTACCCATTATTGACCTGGCAAAAGCCATCAGTTCCACTCATCGAGTACTAAGCGATGAACAGATTCAGCAAGGTTCTGTCATCACCACTGAAATAAATCGCACACATCAGGGTTTATGGATCACTGGTATTGATAAAATTGTCTTATGCGACTGGAAAGACATTTCCCCGCCAGCCAGCGGAACCGGCATTGGCAGCTACACCACCGGAATTACCTTGATCGAAGATGAACTGATACAGTTACTTGATATTGAAAAAGTACTTGGCGAAATACTTGGACTTGAATCCTCTCACACTGATGAGTTGAATATTGATCAGTCCAAATTAGAAGCAATTTTTGGAAAATTAATAATGGTTGTTGATGATTCTTCCATGGCAATGAAACAAACTATTTCTGCCCTGGAAAAAATTGGCCTCAAGCATATTTGTGCGAATGACGGGAAAGTGGCTCTGGATATTCTTAAAGACTATCAAATGGGAGATCCTCATACAATGGAGCCCATCTCAATGATTATTTCAGACATTGAAATGCCGGAGATGGATGGTTATACTTTTGTCACACAAGCAAGGAAATTAAGCAAATTTCAAGATATTCATGTGTTAATGCATACTTCTCTCAATGGCACAATGAACATGCAAAAGGCTATTTCTTGCGGTGCTAATGATATACTGTCCAAGTTTGTACCACATGAACTGGTCGATAAAATAATTGAACATTTAATGGCATCACCTGACAGCTGATTGCTGAAATATAGCCTATTTGGATAAAAGGACTCATATGAAGAAAAGCATTGTCGTTATTGGAATGGGTGAAATGTCCGGCGTTTTCACCCGAGGCCTCTTGCGGGTGGGGTATCCAGTTTTTCCCATTACACGCTCAATGGATATCCATGAAACGGCCAGCCAGATAAATGATCCTGAGATGATCCTGGTTGCTGTCGGAGAAAGTGATCTCGATTCTGTTCTTGAACAGCTCCCCGAAGAGTGGAAAAATAAAACAGCTCTGTTGCAGAATGAACTATTGCCAGGCGATTGGGAGAAACATCAACTTATTGATCCCACAGTTATCTCGGTCTGGTTTGAAAAGAAAAAAGGCCAGGATTTTAAAATTCTGGTGCCCTCACCAATCACAGGTCCACACGCCAATATTATTAAAGAAGCTCTTGCATCTCTTGATATCCCGACATGGACAGTTAAAGATGATAGTGAAATGTTATTTGAGCTGGTACGTAAAAATTTATACATTTTAACCACTAATATTGCAGGTCTGGAAGTGGGTGGCGATGTCAATTCTTTATGGAATGAAAATCGAGAACTTGCCTTAAAAGTAATTAATGATGTTTTGACCATTCAAAATCACCTGACCAACCAGGAACATGACCGTGAACGTCTTGTCGAAGCAATGGTTGAAGCAATTAATGGTGATCTGGCACATAAATGTATGGGGCGTTCAGCACCAGCCAGACTCGCAAGAGCCCTAGAGTATTCGGCAAAGCATCAATTACAGGTTAACGAGCTGGAGAGGATATCTAAGTTGTAGCAGGGTACAGTCTCTGGGAGCATGAGCCATCTTGCCCATGCCAGATAAATTTTATTTTAAAATCGTTTTTCGATAATAAATCATTTCTTCAATGGACTCACGAATATCATCCAGCGCCAGATGAGCCCCCTTCTTCTGAAAACCATTCATGGCTTCCGGATACCAGCGTTTTGCTAATTCTTTCAGGGTGCTGACATCAAAGTTGCGATAGTGAAAATATTCTTCCAGTTCAGGCATCCAGCGTGCCATAAAACGCCGATCCTGGCAGATACTATTGCCACACATTGGCGAAACGCCTTTGCCAACATATTGCTGTAGAAATTCAATGGTTTGAGCAATAGCATCAGATTCACTGAGTGTGCTGTTTTTAACTCGCTCCGTTAAACCTGACTGCCCATGATGAGTAGTATTCCATTCATCCATTTTGGCCATCGCTTCATCGGACTGATGAATTGCCAGAACAGGTCCTTCAGCTAAAATATTTAAGTCAGCATCAGTAACAATTGTGGCAATTTCAATAATTCGATCCGTTTGCGGCTCAAGTCCGGTCATTTCCAGATCAACCCAGATGAGATTTCGTTGGTCTTGTGTCATTTAGTACTCATTTTTTTGCTAGAGGCTTTTGATTAACTTTATTTCAAATTCTGGGTATAATTATAGCCAACAAAACATTATTAATATACCCAGTCCGCTTCATCCTGGAAAAATTAAACATCGGAAACCTATGCCTCTTTTCAGCACAATTTTTATTATCATGGTTATTTTATCCACCCTTATTCATTTTTGGTTATCACAAAGGCAGATTAACTCTGTCAATAGCCATCGAAATAAAACACCCGAAGCCTTTTCTAAAAAAATTACTCTTGAAGAACACCAAAAAGCTGCAGATTACACCATTGCAAAGGAAAAGCTTGGGACCATTGAACTTATCATCGGAACCATTCTGATTTTTATCTGGACACTGGGCGGTGGCCTCGAATACCTGGATCAGTTTATACGCTCCTATCAGTTTGAACCGCTTTATGCCGGTGTTATTTTTATTTTACTGATGGGCTTTATCTCTTCAATCTTTGATATTCCTTTAGGACTGTATAATACCTTTGTCCTGGAAGAAAAGTTTGGTTTTAACCGGACCACCTTCAAAATCTGGTTCGTTGATTTCATTAAGCAAAGTATTTTGGGTCTGGTTATTGGTATCCCTTTAATAATGGTAATACTCTGGTTAATGAGCAGTGCCGGTGAATTCTGGTGGGTCTATGCCTGGGCGGTATGGATGGGTTTCGGCTTTCTCATGATGTGGGCCTATCCAGCATTTATTGCGCCTATTTTTAATAAGTTTACCGAACTTAAAGATGAGTCATTAAAAACTCGTATTGAGAAGTTAATGACCCGCTGCGGCTTTCTCAGTAAAGGTATTCTGGTAATGGATGGTTCCAGGCGTTCCAGTCATGGTAATGCCTACTTTACCGGCCTGGGCAATAATAAACAGATTGTTTTTTTTGACAACCTGCTTGATTCTCTTGAAGAAGAAGAAGTTGAAGCAGTTTTAGCTCATGAGCTGGGACATTTTAAGAAAAAGCACATTGTTAAACGCCTGATATCCATGACATTCATGACATTTGTCGGGTTTGCAATGCTGGGCTGGTTAATGCAGCAATTGTGGTTTTATAATGGCCTGGGCATGACAACACCCTCAATTTACGCTGCTTTGGTCTTATTCAGTATTGCGTCACCCGCATTTACCTTTTTTCTTAGCCCTATTAGCGCTATGATAAGCCGTAAGCATGAGTTTGAAGCAGATGATTATGCGGCAGAACAAGCTGATGCAAATAAGTTAGTTGATGCTCTGGTCAAACTTTACAAAGAAAATGCAAATACATTAACACCGGATCCACTGCATTCAGCCTATTATGATTCTCACCCTCCCGCACCGGTTAGAATCGCTCACTTAAATCGACACTAATAAGGAACCTGATATGAATGTTTCACAAGCGAAAGCCCTGGTTTGTTTTCCGGTTATTTTACTTCTGAGTCAATCAGCAATGGGTGCTAATCCAGCCCATGGAAAAGATCTCCATAATGCCAACTGTCAGTCATGCCACTCTTCTTTAATGGGTGGTAAGCCTGATACAATATACACTCGCTCTGATCGTCGTGTCAGCTCGCTCGATGGCCTGAGAAATCAGGTGACTCGATGTAAAACAACCGTGGGTGTAGCCTGGCCGAATGATCAAGTTGAAGATGTCGTTGAATACCTGAATAACAACTTCTATAAACTCAAATGATTTCTATAATGACAGCAGTCGAGTTCTATGTCCGGGCGTAAATTAAATCGAAGGCAGCAATGGCGCATTCAAAAAGTTCAGGATGAGCGTCTGGCACGGGCAAAAAACAAACAGAAAAACCTGTCGAAAAAATATAATAAGCTTGATGAAACACTTCATAGCGGCACCATTGTCAGCCATTTTGGTGCGACTCTGGATATAGAAGATCAATCAAGTGGCCATATTATACGCTGCGCACTCAGACAAAATATTGAAACCCTTGTTTGTGGTGACAAAATCGTCTGGCAAAATCTTCAGAATCTTCCCGAAGACGAACAGATACAAGGTGTTGTCACAGCACTGGAACCACGAAAAACAGTGTTGGCACGACCTGATTTTACCAGCCAGATGAAACCAGTTGCTGCCAATATTGACCAGCTATTAATCGTCACTTCTCCCATTCCTGAACTCAATGAAGGCCTGATTGATCGCTATTTGGTGGCCGCTGAACTATCAAAGATTCAACCAATTCTGATGCTCAATAAAATTGATACACTCTCTGATGAACAGAGGGATATACTGGAACACCGCCTTAAAGTCTATCAGAACATCGGCTACCCTATTATCTTTACCAGTGCTAAAAGCCAGGATGGCATGGATGACTTATTAGAGCAGCTCAAAAGGAAAGTCAGTGTTTTTGTCGGCCAGTCCGGTGTCGGTAAATCATCGATCATTAATGCCCTGCTTCCAGAAGCCCATATTAAAGAAGGTGAAGTCTCCCTTGCCACAAATAAAGGCACTCACACTACCAGCGTCTCACGACTCTATCACATACAAAATCAAACCCAGGCAGACGACCTTCATACCAGTTTGATTGATTCCCCCGGTGTCCGGGAATTTGGTTTATGGGCAATACACAAAGAAGATGTCATACACGGCTTTATTGAGCTTCAGGAACAAACTCAATATTGTCACTTCAGAGACTGCAAACATCTCAACGAACCTAATTGCGGCCTGCTCAAAGCACTTGATGAGGGAAAGATCAGTGCACAGCGTTTGCAAAGCTACCAGCGAATTGTTGATTCAGTAGATGCTAAATAAAAATAATCTGCCTCAGAAAATAGAGCGCCTCCTGGGAAGATGGCGAGCCACTCATGCTCCCAGAGATATTTGCATCGAGATAATTAACAATTTAAAGCTATAATTTGAAATTTTTTTATTTAATATAAGGTCTTTAGTAGTACAAACTTTTGTAATCAGTAAATGTTACTAGCAGGATACCCAATGCATTTTATTTCAAAATTAATACTATTAATTATTATTTCTCTATTTTCGCTCCAGTCTTTTGCCAGTGAAACTAAAACACAGGTAAAATGGCATGAATGGTCTGATAAAGCATTTGCCCTGGCTGCCAGAGAAAACAAACTTATCTTGCTTGATATCAGCGCAGAATGGTGTCAGTTTTGCAAAAAGATGAAAGCAGTCACCTACAAAGATGCTGACGTCATAAAAATTATCAATGATAATTACATTGCCATTAATGCAGATATTGAAACAACTGCCGATGTGCAAATGCTATATGGTAATTTCGGTGTCCCTGGAACGGTGATTTTGACATCAGAGCGAGATGAACTCAATAAACGACTTGGGTATATAGCCCCCCAGCAAATGCAATGGCATTTACTGGGCAATCTGCAGGATGCCCCTGATAAAGACGTGGCTGCAATGACTTATGCTCAATAATAACAATAGATTATCAATAAAAGATACTTTAATTCTTTGTAGGAAATATGGGTAGCTTACCCATCAATATTCTTAAACATTTGACATGAGCAAACTTGCCCATGTTCCCGGACAAATAGAGATATTCAATGGATAGAAGAGCTTTTATTCTTCGCAGCGGTGGTACACTGGCTGCTGTTTCTGTCACAACCATTTCTGCAGCAAACATTGTTAAGGCGGTCATCCCTCAAGCAGAATCACAAACCGACCTTAATTTTTCACCCGTCAAAAATTTTAGTGAGGCTGACTGGGTCACTATTGCTACAGTTCAAAATCATTTGTTCCCTTCCGAGCCGGATGCACCAGGTTCTGTAGAAATCAATGCGCTGACCTATTTGTATAATTATTTAAATAATCCAATAACCGATCCCAATGATGTGACATTTATTTTATCAGGGGCCCATTTATTACAGATTTTTTCAAAGCAGCACAGCTCTAATATCAATACTGATTTTTCCGTCCTGTCCATCGATGAACGTGAATCGATACTTCGAAGTTTTGAAAAAGAACCTGAAGGCAGGCGCTGGTTGATTAATATTTTAAATTATTTATTTGAAGCCCTTCTCACCGATCCTGTCTATGATGGAAATCCTGATGGCATTGGCTGGCAATGGTTAGAACACAGAGCAGGCGATCCCCATCCTCCAGTCAATAAGCGTTATTGGCTGCTTTAATCATTCTATAACTAATAAAAACAAACATACTTAAGAGAGCATCAATGAGTCATGATTACGACATCTGCATAGTCGGCAGTGGTGCTGGTGCAGGCCCGATTATCTACACCCTTGCCCATGCCGGATATAAAGTTCTGGTCCTGGAAAAAGGCCCCTGGTATACAGAACAGGATTATTTTAAAGATGAATTGAAAACCTCTCTTCGAGGTGGTTATACTCCCGATCTCCGTGATGAACAGCATGTGGTTGAAGTAGAAAATGATGATGGCAGCTGGCATCAATTTCCAACCTACCAGTCCAGCTGGAATTTCTGGAACGGTAATGTCGTGGGTGGTTCCAGTAATTTTATGAGTGGCTTTTTCCATCGGCTCAAACCCAATGATTTTAAACTGCTTTCAAGCTATGGACCGATAGCAGGCACTAATATAGTCGACTGGCCCATCAGCTATGATGATATGGAACCTTATTACGATAAAGTCGAAAAAGTTGTCGGAGTATCCGGACGTGTGATTGAGCATCCGTTTCAGGAGCCGCGAAGCAGCAAGGACTTCCCCTTTCCACCAACAGCTGAACATCCTATAGCCCAGCACATTGATAAAGCCTGTGAGCGCCTGGGGGTTCACTCTATGCCCATGCCCAGAGCCATTCTTTCTCAACCGGCTCTTAACCGGAAATCCTGTGTTTATAGTGGTTTCTGCGGCAGTTACGGCTGTGCAACCGGAGCAAAGAGCAGTTCTCGTGCCGCATTAATTGACAGCGCAATGAAAACGGGTCATTGTGAGCTGCGTCCAGAATCCATGGTCACTCACATTCACAGCGATCAAACGGGCAAAGTTACTGCGGTTGAATACGTTGATAAAGAAGGGAAAAAGCATGCTGTTGATGCAAAGCTCTATGTGGTTGCGGCACAAGCGATTGAAACAGCACGCTTATTACTGAATTCAACCGGCCCAAAACACCCTGACGGCCTGGCCAATAATACTGGACAGGTTGGCAAAAATCTTATTTTTGCCGGCGGTGGTGCAGGGTCCGGGCGTTTAAGCTACGATAAATTCTCTGACGAACAGGTCGCTGAACTCAAGCAGTTTGGTACTTTTGTAAACCGTTCAATTCAGGACTGGTATGAAATCAAAGACAAAAGCCTGTTTAAAACCGATGCTCCACAAAAAGGCGGTACCATCGATTTTGTCCATCTGCACCCCAATCCCGTTGCCCGTGCCAATCGTCAAACCCGCTCTAACGGCCGCTTGTTATGGGGAAAGCCTCTTAAAGATCGGCTCAAGTCACACTTTACCGGGGGACGTTATATCAAGGTTGAAGCTTTTTGCGACTGGGCACCGACCGATAACAGCCATGTCAGTCTCGATAGCAATGTAAAAGACAAATGGGGCTTACCTGTGGCAAAAATTAAAGTCGATGTCCACGTGCAAAATTTGAGAGTCGGCTGGTATCTGGCCAACAAATCAGGCGAAGTACTTCGTGAAATGGGTGCCGATAATGTCTTATCATTTGCTTCAGGTGTACCACCCACCAACCTGGTTGCCGGCAGCTGTCGTTTTGGAAATGATCCCCGAACATCAGTGCTCAACGCAGATTGCCGGGCTCATGATGTTGAAAATTTATATGTGACGGATGGCAGCTTTATGCCAACAGGAGGCAGTGTCCCCCACACCTGGACTATTTATGCCAATTCATTTCGCGTCGCTGACAAAATTCTAGCTCGTTTAGGGGGAGTTAAAGAAGCCTGAAATTAAAGAAAAATATAATCACCATGGCATTATATTCCCAGGGGTGCTCCTATCTGGGGGACGCTGCAGGCCTATTACCCGGCCTTCCCGGTGGCTTCCCTGGTGGTTGAATGGGATGCGATGGTTTGGGCGGTCTGATGCCTGGTCTACCAGGCTGTACAGGTCTTGGGTATAAGTTGCGGTTATTCCTACGTGAAATACCATCGTCTTCCTGCTCAGGTTGCTGCTTCTTTTTTAAAGCCTGCTGTTCCTGATACTGACGTTTGCGTTCATTCTCCAATTGTCTTTCACGTGCCAGGCGCTTATCCAGTTCTTTATCTTTCTCCATAATTTTTTCAAGTTTTTGTTCACCAAGTGCTTCTTCCTCAGGTGTCATTTTTTTTATCTGAAGATGCTTATCTGGTTTTTTATCTGCTTTAATTTCATCAGTAAACTCAACTACGCCCTGCTTATTTGTATATTCATAGACATCCTGCACTGCTGATGCCTGCATTGAAACAGTCATGATAAAAAAAAGCAGGTTTAGCCTGAGACAATTATTTTTCATAGCGACTCTCTTGAGTGTTATTAATATAATGAATGACAAGAGTATATCTCGCCGCACAGATTAGTTAAACTTATTTTTTATAATCTGAAAATCATTCCCACACTGAGTAAGGGGACAAGAGTATGTCCAGACATAACGATTAATCAGTGCCCCAGGCAAACGCTTATATTTAAATTGCGTCCAGGTTTCAGTGAACTTAAGCTATTTTTAATTTCAGCAACAAAAACTCATTTTTTTTGCTATAGTTATTAGCATATTTGTCCACTTAGCTTGTGTTCAACTTCAAACAGACAAATTTAATTGCCTGAAAAAGTACTCTATGGACAGATACTAAGAATATTACAAAGAACCCACAGTGTTATCAAAGGGCCCTCAGCCAGATAAGAGCTTGATTATAAAAATTTATGTCAGAAAATAGCCAATTAAATCATTTTATTAAAAAAGCAGACATAGCAGCTCTCCCTGTTTTACCTCATACTCTCCAGGCACTTAAAACCGCACTTGAAAAACCCAGTTTTAACTATCGCCAACTGGATAACATCCTACAATTTGATCCTGCCTGCATGATTAACCTCCTGGCCTATGCCAATCAAGAGATCAATAAGGACTTTGACAAAGAAATAAGTCAGGTAGAACATGCAGCCATGTTTTTAGGCATGGAACGATTAGAAAAATTCCTTAACAATATTACTTCTCTCCACCGTATAAAAAGTAAAAAAGTTGCTGCAAAATTTGCACAATTACAGCATCGCGGTGTGCATGCAGCCTACCAGGCACAAAATTTTGCTCAGCTCATTAATGATTCATCGGTAGATGAAATCTACACCAGCGCTCTGGTTTCTCCTATTTCAGAGCTGGTCTGCTGGTATCTGGACCCCATTAAGGCTCAAAAAGTTGAATTGTTAGTTTATCGACAGAAAGTTGACTATGAACAGGCCCAACGCAAAGTGTTCGGCTTCAGCTATCATGAATTAGCAGAAGCTTTAACTCATCAGTGGAAAATTCCTCATCTGTTTTTACAGCGTCAGGAAATGGAAGAACTTGAAACAGCAACAAAAGCAGTAAAGTGTCTATATCTTGCAGAAAAATGCAGCATTTTAGTGGAACAAGGCTGGTATTACAAAGAGGTTTATCAGCACATTAAACTTTGTTCCGACATCTTGCACTATAGCGAAGAGCGTATCGCAAGCGCCCTTCATATTACCGCTGTTTATATGGCTTACAATGCCCAGGATTTTTTTCCAATTCAGACAACCTGCAGCTACCTGGCTTTGTTGCCGGGAAAAGTACCTTATACTCAAGTAATCCCCATTGATGAAAAAGAAAAAGAGCAACCCAGGAAAGCTGAGCCCATTGTGCAAAAAACTGAAGCCCCTGAAAAAGCTAAGCAGATAAAACCTCAAAGCATCACCTTAATTCATACTATTAATGATTTCCCGGGATTGATCCGTATGACAATGAGTGCTCTCTTTGAAACAAAAGCATTCTCCCGAATCGCTTTTATGATGTTGAGCAAAGACAAAAAACACCTGCAGGCTCGTAGTGTACAAGGCTGCAGTATTCAAAAGTTTAATGACACTGTTCTAGATATGCAGCCGACCAATTTATTTGCTAAATTATTAGTAAAACCTCAAACTATTTTTATCAATAAGCTCAATCATCAGAAATTCGCGCCTATTATTAATACTGCAATGCAGGAAATGATTGATACACAGGAATTTATCGCAAAATCAGTACATGTCAATGGCAGGGCTATCGGCTTATTTTATATGGACAAGCATCCGCTTGAGGGCAATAATATTCCACCCGAAGAAATGGCCATAGAAGATTTTAATCAGATGAAAAAAATTGGTATTTTATTTGATAAGCAACTGAAAATTATCAGTCAATAATCCTGGCGCCCATTTAAAGCATGTCCTAAAGTCGAACCATCAATATATTCAAGTTCTCCCCCAAGAGGAACGCCGTGGGCAATTCGGCTGATTTTACGGGTATAAGGTTTAAGCATTTCAACCAGATAGTGTGCTGTCGCCTCACCTTCTACCGTCGCATTGGTTGCCAGGATCACTTCCAGAATATCTTCGCTTATCACTCTTTGTTTGAGCGTATCAAGGTGTAATTCTTGCGGTCCAATACCATCCAGTGGGGATAAGTGCCCCATCAGAACAAAGTAAGTACCCTGATATGAACCTGACTGCTCAATCGCATATACATCTGAGGGCGTCTCAACCACACAGAGTGTTTGTCGATCCCGTTTGGAGGACTGGCAAATATCACATAAATCATATTCTGTAAGAATTCGACAACTCTGACAATGCCCGACCTGTTCTGTTGCCTGACTTAATGCATGGGAAAGCTTCCTGGCCCCTCTTCTATCTCGTTCCAGCAAATGATAGGCCATACGCTGTGCAGACTTGGCCCCCACACCCGGCAGACATCGCAAGCTGTCAATGAGTTGTTTTATCAGCGGTGAATGAGACATTAAAAAGGCATTTTAAAACCTGGGGGAAGATTTAAGCCATCGGTCATACCAGACATTCTGCTTTTTGATTCTTTTTCAACCAGACGTACTGCATCATTCACAGCAGCGGCGATTAAATCCTCCAGCATTTCTTTATCATCCATCACACTGTCATCAATGCTAACTCGAGAAATATCATGACGCCCAGTCATAACAACTGA
Source organism: Gammaproteobacteria bacterium (assembly GCA_016744375.1). Lineage (GTDB taxonomy): Bacteria > Pseudomonadota > Gammaproteobacteria > GRL18 > GRL18 > GRL18. The sequence continues at coordinate 7,831 of JADGEM010000055.1, read as the reverse complement.
GACCATACCGCCTCCCGCCTGACCAGTTACTTCCATATTTGCAAGTTCAGCCTGAGCTTTTTGCATATCTTCCTGCATTTTTTGCGCTTGCTTCATCAAGCCGCCTAAACCACCTTTCATAATGTTTCCTCCTAATTATTTTGTAAGGGTTTTATTGATTCTTTTTGGACCTTTGCATTAAAGGTATTCACTATCATTTGCACTTTAGGATCAGCATAAATTGATTTAACCGCCTGCTCCTGTAAAACTTCAGCATCATGTATTTCACGACGTCTTGGTGTATCCAGCTGTTCTTCTGGATCCACCTGACATTCTTTAATATCCAGTTTTATGGTACACCCAAGCAAATCAGCCAGAGTTGAAATCAAACGTGTTTCTATTTTATCACTGAGTAAGTGTTTATGCACCGAATCCAGTAATAATTCAAAAACCAGCTCACCACTTTGTTCAGTTTTATTCATCAGAGCACTATGCTTAGCCAGTTGTTGTTCCAGACCATTTAACTCTGAATGATCAATCAGTTCGCGCCAATACTTTGCCAGTTCACTAGCTTCTTTTTCACAAGGAATTTTTTCCTGTTCTTCAGTATTAAACAGTGGTACCACATCAGCCAGAACTTCTTGTGTTTCAGGTGATGGCTTTAATTCAGGTGATGACTTAATTTGAGCGACAGGTTCTTTATCCTGAGTTGAAAGCTCAATAACCTGAGCTGAAGGTTCATTAACCTGAGCTGAAGGTTCATTAACCTGAGCTGAAAAAGGCACTGCATTATTTAGTTCAGAAGGCACTGATTCATTGAAATCATCCTGACCATAAGCATCAATCGGGGGTAAATCATCAAAGCTCGGGCCTTTTGGCGGGGCTTTATCAGAAACAGGATTCTTCTGACTCGACTGCCGTTGATTATGTACTTGAGTCGATTGTGGAACAGGCTGATTGATCGGGGCAGGTGAGGCTGCAGATGAATTTTTATCAGTGTTCAGAGTTGTTTTTACCGAAGATTGTTTTTTAAGTGTTTTTTTTTCTGCTGCTTGATTCGGAGAAGGCATTTGATGCTCAGGCTTAAATGCCAGCATGCGCAATAAAATCATTTCAAATCCGCCCTGAGGCTGGGGTGAATAAGGTAAGTCTTTACGACCGTTCAAAGCAATTTGATAATACAATTGAATATCTTCAGGGGCAATAAGCTCTGCAATCTGTTCTACAGCCTGCTTATCTCCCTGACTATCATCAAGTGCATCAGGTACCAGCTGGCACAGAGCCACTCTCTGCATCATATTGATCATTTCAGAAAGAATGGTATTCACATCAACACCCTGTGAGGTGAGCATGCGGCTTTGCTCAATAAGTGAACTTCCTTCTTCATGAGCAAGTGCTGTCAACAGTTCATAGATACGGCTCTTCTGTACACTGCCTAACATCGCCTCAATATCAGCCAAATTCGGCTGACCATCACTATAGGCAATGGATTGGTCCAGCAAGCTCAAGGCATCACGCATGGAACCGTCAGCAGCAATCGCCAGGGGTTTAAGTGCATTACTTTCAACAGAAATCTTTTCCGCATTGAGGATCAGTTGAAGTTGCTGCTCAATTTGCTCTATTGTCAGGCTTTTAAGGTTAAATTGCAGACATCTTGATAATATGGTCACAGGCAGTTTTTGCGGATCAGTTGTGGCCAAAAGAAATTTAACGTGTGGAGGCGGTTCTTCCAGTGTTTTCAGTAAGGCATTAAAACTATGTGTTGACAACATATGAACTTCATCAATCAGATAGATTTTAAAGCGGCCGCGAGTGGGAGCATATTGAACATTATCTAAAAGTTCACGAGTATCTTCAACCTTGGTTCGAGATGCGGCATCAACTTCAATCAGATCAACAAAGCGTCCCTGATCAATTTCCTGGCAGGCGGCACATTCACCACAGGGTGATGCACTTATTCCTTGTTCACAATTCAGGGCTTTTGCCAGAACTCTGGCAACTGTTGTTTTGCCAACACCTCGGGTACCAGTAAATAGGTAGGCATGGTGAAGACGTTCACTTTCAAGCGCATTGGTCAGCGCTTTAAGGACATGTTCCTGCCCCATCATGGAGATAAAAGTTTTTGGACGATACTTACGGGCCAGAACCTGATATTTCATAAAATCTCGGGATTAAATATTATCGATAATAGAGGATAATTGTTATCGAGAGTATACATTAATTTATGAAACGACAAAAGATTGGAATTTTGAAATTTTTAATATTAAGACTCTGCCAGCCACACTCTGGCACATGATTCAGCTGCTACAGTTGCCCTGAACTGGCTCATCAAAAACGGGACCAATTTAACGCTCTCGAATACTTTCCTGCTTATACCTTAATAGCGGCGCCATAAAAAATTCCATAATGTGCCGTTTACCTGTCTGTACTTCTGCTGTGACCGCCATACCCGGCATCAATTTCACCGCTTTACCATTGACGTTTATAGTGCTTTTTTTCATTAATAAATGCATCCCGTAAATTAACCCCCTGTTTTCATCTGCCTGAGCATCATCGGATAAAGTCATCACTTCACCATCAATCACACCATATTTGGTAAAAGGAAAAGTATGAATTTTAATTTCAGCCGGCATGCCTTCATGAACAAAGCCGATATCCTTGTTTTCCAGAAAGACCTCAACTTCCAATGCTTCTTCATCCGGAACAATCAGCATCAACTGTTGTGCTTCAAGCACAACACCACCCACGGTATTAACCGCCAGATTTTGTACTTCACCAGAAACCGGTGCATATAAGATTTGCTTTATATGACGATCATGAGCCTTGGCCAATTCTTCATTAAGTGTCGCTATCTGACGCTGTGTTTCAGTCAGTTCAATCAATTGCTTTGTCTTGGTTTGTGCCGTGAGTGCTTTGACTTGTTGTTCAACCTCCATTTCAACTGCCAGCAATTGTTTCAGCCGATATTGCTCGGCTGCGTAGTCCTGAGTCAGTTGAATACGCTCCTGCTCCAGTTTCAGATAATCTGTTTCTGAAGCGAATTTTTTGCTATGCAAATCTTTCATTGACTGAGTACGACGCTTGACCAGCGGTAAGACTTGTTTCAACTTACTGATCATTGCTTGAGTCACTTCTTGCTCAGCCTGTGTTTTAAGCAACGTACTGCGCAGCGTCATTAATTGAGCTTTATACTGTTGCCATTGCTGCCAGAGCAGACGCTGATGCAATAATTGCTGCTGAGGCGTCACATCAGCAACCATCATCAGGTCCACCGTGGCAAACTCAATCGCCTTATGTTGTTCAAAAGGCTTTTCCAGAAGCTTCAGCATGGCTTGATAAACACTGAGCATCAGTTGTGCACTATGCAGTTCATTATTAAGCCGCTTTTCATCAGCCAGAGTCAATGTGCCATCCAGCTCAATGAGTGCCTGCCCTTTGCTGACCGATTGTCCTTCATGCACCAGAATACGTTTCACAAAGGCTTTTTCCAGCGGCTGAATTTGTTTCACCCGAGAACTGGGTATGATTTTTCCTTCAGCCGAAGCAACAATGTTCACCTCACCGAAACTGGCCCAGACAATCAGCAGGATAATGAGACTGATCAAAGTCCAGACCACAACGTGTGCCAGAGGATGTGCCGGAGTTTCCTGAATTTCTAATGCGGCGGGTAAAAAAGCTGTCAGTTCACGATTTTTTGACTGATCACCCAGTGTCTTACGTTGTCGCCAGGCATCACTCATCACAGAGAAAATGCTCATACAGAGGTATCCTGAATATCACGTTGCCCTGTAGTCGATTGTGTTTTATCAGATACTTTATGAAGATTGGGAGAGTGATTCTGATAGCTGTACAGGCGAGCATAATAACCATTTATATCTAACAGAGCATCATGATCGCCCTGCTCAACAATGCGCCCTTTCTCCATCACAATGATCCGATTGCATTGCCGGACTGTCGTCAGACGATGAGCAATAATAAACACTGTACGCCCCTGACTGATGTGGGCCATATTATCCTGAATTAGGCGTTCAGACTCATAATCCAGTGCACTGGTGGCTTCATCAAAGATCAGAATGCGAGGATTATTGATCAATGCTCTGGCAATAGCCAGACGCTGGCGCTGGCCGCCTGACAAATTGCTGCCCTGCTCACCGACCATATGATCATAACCTTCGGGCAGTTGTACTATAAACTCATGAGCACCTGACAATTTAGCTGCCGCCACCACCCGCTCCATTGAAAGCGAAGGATCAGTCAAAGCAATATTGTCCCGGATACTGCGGTTAAACAGAAAGTTTTCCTGCAAAACCACACCAATCTGTTTACGCAGCCAGGCAGTATCCACCACGGATAAATCCACACCATCAAGTAAAACCCGCCCGGATTCAGGAATATAAAGGCGCTGGATTAACTTGGTAATAGTGCTTTTTCCAGAGCCGGAACGTCCCACAATGCCAATCACTTCACCGGCTTTAACATGCAGATTGATCGCATCCAGAATAACAGCCCCTTCAGGACGATAACGAAAACGTACCTGTTCCAGGGCAACAGAACCCTTCAGAGAAGGTAGACGAGAGCGGTTAGGATTAAAACCCGGCTCACAAGGGGTATTAAGAATATCACCCAGACGGGCAATGGAAATCCCGGCCTGCTGAAAATCCTGCCATAATTGCACCAGCTTCAAGACTGGGCCACTCACGCGGCCCGCCAGCATATTGAAGGCAACCAACTGACCGACACTGATGTCACCACCAATGACCAGATGAGCTCCCCACCAGATAATGCCCAAAGTCACCAGCTTATTAATTAACCCGGCAATCTGACTGGCAACGTTACCTAAATTCTGACTGCGAAAAGACGCATGTACATAACTGGACAGATGATCTTCAAGCTTGCGCCGCATCTGAGGTTCAACTGCCATGGATTTTACAGTGCCGATACCGGTGATTGATTCAGTTAAAAAAGCCGTATTAGCCGCCCCATGTTTGAACTTTTCATCCAGCCGGTGACGCAAAATAGGGGTAATAAAAACAGACAGAAGGACATAAAAAGGTATAGAGGCCAGTACAATGCCTGTCAGAGCTGGGCTGTAATACCACATAACAGCTAAAAATACGAAGACAAACAGCAAGTCAATTACCAGCGTCAATGCCGTACCAGTAATAAAATTCCGGATTGTGTCCAGCTCTCGAACCCGGGCAACATTCTGCCCCACCTGACGGGACTCAAAGTAAGCCATGGGTAAAGCCATTAAATGGTGATACAGACGTGATCCCAGCTCAACATCCACTCGATTGGTGGTATGACTGAAGAGGTAATTACGCAGACCACCCAGTACGGCTTCAAAAACCACCACCACGAAAAAGCCCACGGCAAGCACATCAAGCGTGGTAAAACCACGATGAACCAACACCTTGTCCATGACCACCTGAAAAAACAAGGGCGTCACCAGTGCAAAGAGTTGCAAAAAGAAAGAAACAATCAGAACTTCACTGAACAGTTTGCGGTATTTTACTAACGAAGGAATAAACCAGGTGATATCAAACGTCTGCTGTAAGCGTTCACCGAAACCATGCCGGCGCGTCAGTGCAATCAGTTCACCTGACCATTGCGAGTCAAACTCATCCAGAGTTAATGATTGAGGGGCGGTTTTTCTTAAATCATGGATAAGTACCGTAATCGCTGGTTGATTATTTCCTCCCACTTCAGTGTTCTCAGATGGTTCTTGAGTTGCCAGCCGTGCCAGAATAAAGTAATCACCATCACGATCTTTGACAATGGCCGGTAACATTGCATTATTCAGTTTTGATAATGATGGTCTTAATAATTTTGCTTTCAGTGTCAGTGCTTTTGCTGCCCGCAATAACTCCGTTTCGGCAAAGCACTGACCTGGTGAGGCAAACTCATGAGCTAACTGAGTGGGCTCTGCCGGCAGTTGATGAAAGCGGGCAATGGCAACCAGTGCCTGCAGTCCTGTATCAAATGGTGGTACATTCTGATGATTATTGCTCACACAGCCTGCCAGGTTTCTGCCAGTACAGGGGCTAAGGTATCTTGCACATCAGCAGGGATCACAGTGCCTACACCACTGGGCACATCAAAAACTGCCATAGCTTGAACCAGTAGCTCTACCTGACTATTCAATAACACCGAGCCACCTACTTCAATTTGATCCAGCTGGTAGTCATTATCAATATACCAGTCTTTAACCATCACCTGATCATCTGTACCCGCTACGGTGATACGCAAATTATCACCACTCTGGCTCAGCCAGAGATCTTCAAGTGAGGCTTCATCAAAGCTCAGAATATCAAAACTATCCACCAGCTCATCAAAGTTATTAATAGTATCCCGACCATTACCTGCACCCATGATATAGCGATCATCACCCGTTCCTCCATTCAGGTAATCATTGCCTGCACCGCCGATTAAGATATCATCACCTTCTCGTCCTGTAAGACTGTTATTTTCAGCGTTACCTGTTAATTGATCGTCAAAAACAGAGCCACTGAGGTTTTCAATATTGGTTAAGACATCACCTTCTGCGGTGCCACCATGACCCAGACCATCTTCCAGACTAATTTGCACGGCTTCATCAGACTGGGAGTAATTGGCAGTATCTCTATCTGCACCACCATTTAACTGATCAGCACCTGTACCGCCTCGCAGCCAGTCATTGCCGGCTCCACCGGATAATTGATCATCGCCTTCTCGTCCTGTAAGACTGTTATTTTCAGCGTTACCTGTTAACTGATCGTCAAAAGCAGAGCCACTGAGGTTTTCAATATTGGTTAAGACATCACCTTCTGCACTACCACCATGACCCAGACCATCTTCCAGACTAATTTGCACGGCTTCATCAGACTGGGAGTAATTGGCAGTATCTCTATCTGCACCACCATCAAGCTGATCGGCACCCATGCCACCACGTAACCAGTCATTGCCTGCACCGCCGATTAAGGTATCATCACCTTCTCGTCCTGTAAGACTGTTATTTTCAGCGTTACCTGTTAATTGATCGTCAAAAACAGAGCCACTGAGGTTTTCAATATTGGTTAAGACATCACCTTCTGCGGTGCCACCATGACCCAGACCATCTTCCAGACTAATTTGCACGGCTTCATCAGACTGGGAGTAATTGGCAGTATCTCTATCTGCACCACCATTTAACTGATCAGCACCTGTACCGCCTCGCAGCCAGTCATTGCCGGCTCCACCGGATAATTGATCATCGCCTTCTCGTCCTGTAAGACTGTTATTTTCAGCGTTACCTGTTAATTGATCGTCAAAAGCAGAGCCACTGAGGTTTTCAATATTGGTTAAGACATCACCTTCTGCACTACCACCATGACCCAGACCATCTTCCAGACTGATTTGCACGGCTTCATCAGACTGGGAGTAATTGGCAGTATCTCTATCTGCACCACCATCAAGCTGATCGGCACCCATGCCACCGCGTAGCCAGTCATTGCCTGCACCGCCGATTAAGGTATCATCACCTTCTCGTCCTGTAAGACTGTTATTTTCAGCGTTACCTGTTAATTGATCGTCAAAAGCAGAGCCACTGAGGTTTTCGATATTGGTTAAGACATCACCTTCTGCGGTGCCACCATGTCCTAAACCATCTTCCAGACTGATTTGCACGGCTTCATCAGACTGGGAGTAATTGGCAGTATCTCTATCTGCACCACCATTTAACTGATCCGCACCTGTACCGCCTCGCAGCCAGTCATTGCCGGCTCCACCGGATAAGTGATCATCACCATCACGACCAGAAATACTATCCTTGCCTGCCAAACCATAAATAATATTATTGCCCTCATCACCAACAAGGCTATCATCACTATCAGTA
>JADGEM010000054.1 GCA_016744375.1 Gammaproteobacteria bacterium | reverse complement strand
AGCGGCAGCAATGCCACAACTTTTTTGTCAACTGTTTTACGTTATATTTTTAAATTATTTTTCCTCTTTTGGGGAATGTGGAACTCTAAACTTTAGTTAATAAATTAACTGATTCAAAAAACTATTTAATTAATTCTTTAGAGCATTCTGAAGAAACAGACGTTTTTTATTATGAATATTTGTCTTTTTTAGGACTGGTTGAAGTACTCTTACATAAAACAAATGGGGGTTTGCATCGTTGCTATGATGCCGTTCATGGCTTTTCAACAAATCCTGAATTGTATCTAAATCTGGCTTATGCTGAGTTTATTCTCGGAAACCGGCAACGCAGTGTTGCTGCGGTTAACACTCTTTTGGAACATGATCCACAATATTATGATGCTCTACAGTTTCGTGACTGCTTAGGTAAACGAAAGGAACATCATGAAAAACGCACAAACCCGGTGAGTAATGTGCTAGGAAAATTATTTAGAAGCAAAGATCGTGGGTGTGAAGGTAATAATTTCGAACTCATTTTTAAAGCACATTTATCCAAAAAGCTCAACTTTTACATTAAACAATTTATTTAAGATTTATAGCTTTCAAGCCAACAAACGCTATTCTGCATCAAATTTAGATTTGAGTATTTTCTTTATTAAATCAATGTGCAGCAGCAAGTTATACAATTGATCAGCATTTGATAATGGTGTATGCAGTTTACTTACTTCCGAAGTGATGCGTTCCAGCTCACTATTTAAACGCTCATATTCTGTTTGTGATATTGAATCCACTTGTGCTTGATCATCAACATATTGTAACTCTTCATACCATTTGTATACTTTTGAACGAATACGCCAACGATAGACAGGGGGTAGGATTTTAAATAATGGCAAAAGTAATAACAAAAAGGGCAAAAGTAAAACAATCATTCTGTCAATAAAAGTAGCCACCCAAAATGGTAAATATTTCATAAGAAATGGCGGACCAACCTCAATAAAGCGTTTTGCAACATCACTGATTGGGTATGCTGTTAACTTATCAGACGGAAAAAATCCCGGTTTAGAAAACAGATCATTCTCTCCATGGTGCTTTTCCATTGCCTGTAAAAAAAGGATTAATAAAGATTTATGTAAATCATCACGAGCAACCAGATTGGCTGTGGGTGCCAATAAAGTGATTGGTTTTTTGGGAATATTGTTTTTAAAATCAATAATACCTTCGTGTAATACGACTTTTGACAGAAAAGGTAAAACCTGGTTATATGCATCAGCCCTTTCAAAATTAAAAAGCTTGAATGATTTATTTTGTAATAGTTCCTGTATGACGGGTGAATAAACGGAGGAAACGAAGAAAGCCGCATCTAATTCACCTGATTTTAACAATCTCAGGCTTTCTTCTGGAGGCAAATAACGAAATTGTGTATTCTGACTGTTAACATGGTTGATTGCGAATAATTGACTCGCCAGCATATGTGTGCCACTTCCAATGACATTGATTGAGATTTTTAGTCCTGAAAAATGATTGAGGCGCGTTAAATTTAAACCCTTCTTATAAAATATACTAATGGGCTCATAATACAAACTGCCAAGAGAAACCAGATCTTCATCTGCATAGGCTGTACCACCCTGAACAAGAGCAATATCTACTTTTTTGTCCAGCAATCGCTGTATATTTTCTCTGGAGCCTTTTGATTCTATGACTTTTAAATGAATATCATGAATGGCGAGTTCTTTTTGGTATTTTTGTGCAAAAGAATAATAACTTCCATGAGCATTTCCTGAAGAAATAGCTATATTCCTTGGTGGTGCCGGTGAAACAAATTGATAGGCTCCCCAAAAACCAGCATAAATGATTGCAAGAGTTGGGAGCAGGATTAATATCAATTCAAAATAGGAGGGTTTTCTTTTAATATTCATGAAGATTTTACCCGTGTTATCGCTATCAATTTTTTATAAAGGCTCTATAAGATCTCAAAAAAAGAAGGGTTCGGCATATATTTCTATAATACTGTAATCCCTATTGTTTTCAAAGTTACTTTGTAGCCACGGAATTAATTGTTTAAAAAGTAACTGACTTTTGCCTAAGCCTGGTAAAAATAATTTAATGAAGTCCCCGCTTGAGTTAATAATTATTTTATGTGCATTATCAGTAAATGGCAATTCATAAACATTTAATGATAACCAATTTATTTTTATGCCTTTGTCTTCTGTCAGTTTGAGATGTCTGTTAAGCAGGGTCTAACTACAAAAGCGGACAAAAACGCCCATTCGTGGCACTTATCTCTATGAATTTAAAAGAAAAGGCACCTCGTTTTTTGATGTAAATTTAGCAATACAACAGTTTAAATAGTCAAAGACAATATTTTATTTACATCAAAAGTCGGATCATTCGCGCTCTCTCTTTCAAAATGATACTCACCATGTAAATTAATATGCCGCCAGGTCAGAACTGAGCCACTAAGAATAGACTGAGTTGCATTTTCTTTCTCTTGCTTATCCGTTAAATTGGCCAGATATTCAGACAAATATAAATAATTCCATAGCACAATTGCATTTTGAATTAACATTTTACAGGCCGCCGTCAGCTGTTGCTCACCAGGTTCACCTTCTTGTAGTTCCTGATTATTTGCAAAAAATATGGCTTTTGCCAATTTATTTGATAACTCTACCCGGTTAAGCTGCTTCTCAACTCGCTGTCTTAAACCAACATCATCAAAATAAGTCAGTATAAAATTTGATTTGATTAAAGCACCAAATTCCTTCAGCCCATTATACAGCGGTATATCTCTGGTATATGAATTTAATTTGGAAAATAATTGTGATGCGTTTGATTTTTTTAGTTTTATGGTCACCATAAAACGCAAAATATCTTCCCACTGATTTATGATCAATTTTTCTTTAATAGCCCGTTTCGGCAGAATGATATGCCCTTTTTCACGATGACTTTTTTGCGTGTCAAAATCATAAATCTTCTGATTAGTCACCCCTTTTATTCTGGGAGCAAAGGCTATCCCCATAAAATACGTAGTACCAAAAATTGATTCCGTATAACCATGAGAATCGGTACTATGTATATCACTCTTAACAACATCGTTATTGACCACCCCATCAATCACATAAGTAGCTTCTCTTTCAGAAGCACTGATCACTGTAGAATAAAACAAGCGTTGTTTTTCATCCAGGAAAGTATAAATGGTTGATCCCTTATCCTTACCAAAATATTTAAAGGAATATGTTGAATTCAGTGAGTCCACGGCAACATAATATTTTTGTCCATCACTACTGGTATGAGTTTCATCGGGGCTGTATTTATAGGCATTGGGCAAGGCCAGGCGATCAATATATTCATTAATCTTGTTACTGGCTGCATTAACTTTATCCAGATCGAAAAACCAAGTAACGGCATTGCTTAACATATCATCCGTAATACTCTTATTAGAGATATTGGCCATTCGCTTTAATCCAATATTACATCCTTTGCCAATTATCCCAGCCAGTATCAGTTCTTGACCAGGGCGCATTTTGAAATTTTTATTGGAAAAATGTTTAAAACAATCACTGAATCGACACACCACATTAACATCAGATAAAATCTTCTGAATAGGCACAAAACCATTTTGCATTAATGTATCACCGACAAAGGCAAAGTCATCATTTTCTATTTTAGGCGTTTTTAGCTTCAGTTTACCTTTTTCAATCGCTAATAATGGATTCTCGTCCGAAAGCAATCGAGCATTCACATCCGTATATTTTTGGCTGAGTTGTTGCTTTAATCGTTTTAACACGACATTAACATCTGCAAATTCTGTTAAGCAGGCTGTTTCCAGTAGTTGTTCACGATTCTGCTTCCAAATTGTTTCATCAATGAGATAGTCAAAAATTCCTTTGTGTTTATAGGATTGATGGAAAATAAGCGCTCCTGCCTTGATTGCTTCAGCAATATGTTGGAACAGAATGGCTTTGTATAAGGAAACTTTAAAGCCATTATTTGCATTCACTGCTTGCAATTCCTCTTCATTTAGAAATGTTGTTGGTGGTTGCTTTCCAATATTGCCATCCGTAACTTTAAAATGTTTAATGGCTTCTATTATTGAGCTGTCAGTGCTTTTTTCTGATAGCGACAGTTTTTTTAAAATATCAGAAACTCGGCGCTGAAGAGCTAATGAATACGATTCTTTTATTTCGAAATACCGTTTAGTACCCTGAACCATTTCAAGGTACTCTTGCATTTTTCGGTTACGTTCCCGAACCTTTTTATCATAGGATTTTAGATGATTTTCAACAATGTTGTCTAAAGCATCTAACTTAGCCTTATTGCTCAAATGATCTTGTGAAACAATATCAACCACATTTTCTGAAAATCGAGTTAATTCTTTATTGGAATGAGTAATGGTCTTAATGGCATGATTTTTTTGTATTTGTTCTGATTTATCTAATTTTTTCAATTCACTGACAATCTTTGATTGATGTGATGATACTGCTGTAAGAAAAATATCGATAAGTGTGTCATGCCGTAAATAGACCTGATGTTGCAGGTAGGACATGGTATAGAGATAGGTTTTTAATGGGTTGGAAAAGCTATTTAATTGGAATGTCTGTGCCTTTTTCACCCAGATTGCAAAATACTCGACAGCCTGATCGGTCAGATTAAGTGCTTCAATTAATGGATTCAGTTTTAAATAGTGATCACTGATGAGTTCAAAGACTTCAACATTTTTTTTAATATCACCTGGTTTGATGGATTGATTGATGGCCTTTAATTGGGTTATTGGTGCCCGACTGGAAGATTCATCCGTTGATCCTGTTTTAAGTAATGCATCCAGTAGTGATTTTTGTTCATGAGTGAGCGCATTACCCAAGATATCAATGAGTTGTTTTTCATAAAAATTATAATAATCGGTGATATAGGAGGTCAGCTTGCTGTAGCTGGGAATGACGATTTTATTATCAGCACAATGTTCTACTAGCCCACTGAACACTTTTTGTGGTGAAATCTGTTGTTCAATATACCACTTGGCTTTGGCAATGAGTTGTGCATTATCATCGTTATTAATTAAGTGCCACCCTGATAAGCTTAATAATTTATCCCTGTGGCTTTTGCGGGATGTTTCTGTGTAATTATCCATGGTAACGGCATTTTTGTTCATCTTGAGCAACTGACAGGCATATTGAATATCTTTTACCCAAAAATCCTCACTGACAAAAAATTTACCAGTTGCCCTGAAATATCCCAGTTGCAGAATAAAGCCTACTTGGTTGACGGGCTTACGCAGTTTGTTGAAAGCCAATTGTCTGATTTTGGGGGATAATTGAAAATAGCGGGAGCGATCTTCTTTTTTGAACTTGGGTGGCCTTTCAAAATCTTTCTTTTCTTTGGGAGTTAAAATGGTCAGTCGGGTCATAATTTTCAGCCTGATAATGTTTTTACCTGTTCAGCTTAGCCGAGATAAGCCATATTTCTATTAATCACCAGTTATTCGTGTGAAAATATATTGCAATAGAAACAATATAGGTTTATTGGACATGTGGCATTTGCACCGAGTGAAATGTGTGTACAATATAATTCACCTATATGAACCTCATACTTTTATATCGGATAACTGATAACCCTTTAATAGTGAGGCTAGAAAAATAACATTAAAAATGGTCAAACTTAGTAAATATGATGAAAAACCTGGCGGGCAACAACGTTTCAATCTTTTTATTTCGATTCGTTCTTCTGAAAAATGGCATTAATTTTGTTTTGAATGAATCCATTGCTGAGGATATGTACCCAGAAATTGAAGAGCAAGTTGAACCACTTGTCCATGCCTGTAGTGAAACACTCCTGCGGTATAAACATCTGTGTCATGGTCAGACCATTATGGACGGCAACATACTGGTCGATGGGTATTTTGAAGTCATGCTCAGTAAAGGACTTGGAACACACTTTGTTGAGCGAGAAAAGCAACATTTATTTAATGATGCGAATCAGATTGCCAATTTGCTTATGGAGGTCATGGACAGAAGGTCAAAAGAAATAAAACAAGGCACTTACCCTGGTCCTCAGCCAGTCATTCGTAAAATTCAACGCACAGGAGTCACCAACAAGGGGCTTGAAGCATTAGGGCAACAACAATCAGAGAAATTACCATGGTATGCCAGTGAAATACCTGGATTAAAACAATTAAAGCCTGATGATTTACCTGACGGTGTAGTGGCTAAGAGAGGCTATGATCATCGAGGACATTGCATTGCCTTAGAGCACAAGACTCTGGGAGAACTTGGGAAAGTAATATTAAGCAATATTGAAGAAGATAAAACTTTATTAGAAGCGGAACTTTCCAAAGAGAATCCTACAAATTTGGCAAAAAGGCAGCAGGTACTTGAAGAAGTGGTTTCCATTATAGAAGTGGGTTTGCGAAAAACACCAGAACAATAAAATTCATCTAATATCAATTAGACGCTTATTCAATATCAATTGGCTGCTTTTTATAAATAGCTATAATAAAACTGTTCTCAGTGTCCAGAAATAGACCAAAGGAGGATGAGCCTGGCGACTGGTCAGCATGGGTAAAACATCTCACCATTGCGGACATTTGAGTAAGTTGCTCAAACTATTCAAAAAGACAGGTTTTATCGGATAATTATAGTCATAATTGTTATTTTTAATTGTTTATTTCAATCACTATTCCGAGCGGTTAGATCAGCTGCACTTGGTGTGAAGCAGACTTAGATGAATATATTTTGAACGTTTTCTACAACTGCTATCGGTTCTAAGCAGCCCTCGGACTGACTTCTGAAGCTCACGCCCTTAATAGGAAAGCAGTCTTTCAAATTGACTGTTTTTCACCCTTATGAGACATATCAGCTTCTAATCAAACTGCTTAAAAATACACGCTAATTGCTGAAACAAGGATGTTTAATTCCAGATTTAAGTTGTTAAAAAAAGATATTTAGAACGTCGATTCTATTTATGATTTAAGTATCCATACAATTAATAATGTGGAGCATATTATTAATTGTATGGATACACTGTTATTATTACATATGGGGTACTTACAACTTTATCATAGTCATAATTCTTTGCTTAGTATTATACCGCGTACTAATAATAAATTAAGAATTCGTACTATCTAAATGACTCAATTAAACTGGCCAGTAAACAATAATCATCAAAATTATGGGTATTAAAATATTAATTATCAAACTGTGTTTAAGGTAGAATTTCTTTAAAGTTTCTTTCATATGAAGAACTCCTGCAGTTATTTCACAATTAATGAATAAATTTTTAATCTTTTTAAGTCATTCATTTCATTGATTTTTAAGTTAATTGATAAATTTATAGTTTTAACTCCTCTATTTGGTGGCCAATATTCAAAAACACCACATCATCTGAAAAGTGTGAACGCATAGGGTACTTTATTCGGCTACATATGTTTGATAGAAATGAGTGAATAAATATCTCTCGAAGCCTAAATTTCCTCAGGCCACGCCACGCAGTTTTTGAAACTTTTCACGTTCTTTCGGACGTTTACCTTTCAATTTACGAATCAATAATGAATGTGATTGCATTTCAACAGGTGGTGTAATCCCCATTAACTGAAGAATAGTTGGCGCAACATTTGCGAGGCCGCCACTTGATGAAAGTTTCCAGTTTTCATCATCCATCACCAGGCATGGCACTGGATAGGTTGTATGTTGTGTATGTGGTTCACCGGTGAACGGATCCACCAGTTCTTCACAATTACCATGGTCAGCCGTGAGTAGTACGGAATAACCCGCATTTTCTGCTGTATCCAATACTCTGGCAGCTTCTCGGTCAAGCGTTTCAACCGCTTCAATAACTGCATGGCGTTTTGCAGTATGTCCAACCATGTCTCCATTAGCAAAATTAACAACAATGAAGGAATATCTATTTTCGTTGATTGCGCCAACCACTGCATCAGCCACACCAGCGGCACTCATAGAAGGCTTTTGATCATAGGTAGCAACCGAAGGTGAAGGTATTAATATCTGAGATTCACCACTATAAGGTGTCGTTCTTCCGCCATTAAAAAAATAGGTGACATGCGCATATTTTTCAGTTTCAGCACAATGAAATTGGGCCAAATTCCACTCACTGAGCACTTGTCCCAAAGTGACAAGTGGTTTTTCAGGTTCAAAAGCATAAGCCAATGATAAGCTTCGATCATAAGGCATCATACAGGTCACTTTACCCAGAGGTGCTTCACCTCGGTCAAAACCATTAAATTTGGGGTCGCCTAATGCGGCAACAATCTGTCTAGGCCGATCTTTTCGGAAGTTGAAAAATATGACTTGATCAGTTTGAGCAATTTTTGAAAATGCCGGCAATATAATTGGTTCGATGAATTCATCTGTCTGTCCTTTATCATAGGCTTCCAGAATAGCATCCTTAGCGGTCTGGGCATGATGCCCTTTTCCATTGACTAGCGCACGCCAGGCACGTTCAGTTCGATTCCAACGCTTGTCTCTGTCCATTGCATAATAACGGCCAGTGATGCTGGCAATCGCCCCACCACAATCCATTAATTTTTTTTCGATGTCATCAAGATAGTGTAATGCTGAACGGGGTGGTGTATCTCGGCCATCAGTGATCATATGTAAGAGAGGACGAACCTGACGTTCTTTACATATACGGATCAGGGCTTTAATATGATCCAGATGGCTGTGTACACCACCATCAGAAACCAGACCAATTAAATGTACGGGACGTCCACTAACCGCAGCGTCAATCACTGCATTATTAAATGCAGTATTAGCATAAAATTCACCACTGGATATAGCATCATCTATCCTCACCAAATCTTGTCGAATAATATTTCCAGAACCCAGGGTCAAGTGGCCTACTTCCGAATTACCCATTTGACTATCTGGTAAGCCAACTGCATCACCAGATGCATTTAATGTTGTGTGAGGGTAACGGCTAAAATAATCATCAAGATTAGGCGTCCCTGCTTCTGCAACCGCATTGTTTTGTTTACTTGGGTTTAAGCCAAAACCATCTAATATCACCAAAACGACAGGTCGGCGTGGTACGCCAGGAATTAGGTTCATCATCCAGCCCTTTCATTAATAAAACTTTGAATTTGTAATTATGAAAAAAATTATACGTCAAGAGAAAATTCACCACTCGATAAAAGGCATTCAACAAATGTGCCACACATTGAATTATTCAGTATATTCCATCTATATCCTCATTTAATAAAGAAGATAAACGACAGGCTTATTCAATTAATCATTTTAAACTCCAGTAATTTGCACTTATTCTGTGCAAAATTTTTTATAGAGAGACATTTTTGCACATTTTTTTTACAAAATTATGACTCTTAACCATACATTTTTATGAAGACATAAGTCTCAATAATAGTTTTACTCCAATTAATATAAAAACATATCAAAAAAAATATTTTGGCTTAATTTATGCTAGGACATTGTTAATGATTTTTAAAATTACTTCAGGATATTAACTGATTTAACCTGGAGAGAAGTAAGTCTTAAAAATTATACATAATAGAGGAAATTAAAATGAGTGAAAATGAATCGCGTTTAGAATCTATAAGAGCAATTACCAATCGTTCTCCTATGAGTTTATCGTCAACAGAGCCATTAAATACAATTTGGGCTTGTGATGTGTTTAATTTTGCTACTATGGAGGAGTCATTATCAAAAAATGCCTTCAAAGCAATAAAGAAAACAGTTCAAACTGGCGAGCCACTTGATAAGGCTACTGCCGATGTGGTTGCCGCAGCAATGAAAGAATGGGCTATTGCAAAAAATGTAAAATTTTTCTCGCATATTTTTTACCCACTGACCAATGCCACTGCAGAAAAACATGATGGTTTTATTATTACTAATTCAGAGGGTAATGCGATCACTGAATTCACCGGCAGTTTGTTAATTAAAGGTGAACCAGATGGTTCATCCTTTCCAAACGGCAGCATTAGAATGACCAATGCTGCACGTGGTTATACTGCGTGGGATCCCAGTAGTCCGGTGTATATTATGCATACTGAAAATGGATCAACTTTAATGATCCCTAGTGTTTTTATGTCATGGACTGGTGAATCTCTTGATAAAAAAATTCCATTGTTACGATCAAATGATGCAATGAATAAAGCAGGAAAGCGTGTTTTATCGTTAATGGGTGAAACGAACATTGCTCCTTTAGATTCCAGTTGTGGTGCAGAACAGGAATATTTTCTGGTTGATTCTCACTTTGCAAATTGTCGACCTGATTTACTCCTGGCTGGACGTACTTTATTTGGTAAGGCACCTGAAAAAGGTCAGGAATTTGATGATCATTACTTTGGTTCTATTCCAAAGCGTGTTCAAGTTTACATGCAGGATGTCGAAGATCAACTTTATCGGTTGGGCATTCCAGCTAAAACGCATCACAATGAAGTCGCACCTGGACAGTTTGAAATTGCACCTTATTTTGAAGCAGCTAATGTGGCTTCAGATCATCAACAACTACTGATGACAATTTTAAAAATGACGGCCAAAAAACATGGATTCCTTTGTCTGCTTCACGAAAAACCTTTTGCAGGAATTAATGGTTCAGGAAAGCATGTTAACTGGTCAGTCGGTAATTCAACACAAGGTAACCTATTAGATCCTGGTAAGACCCCTCATGAAAATTTAAATTTTTTATTGTTTTGTGGCGCAGTCATACGTGGCGTTCATAAATTTGGTCCATTACTGCGTTCTGCGATTGCATCCGCAGGTAATGATCACCGTTTAGGTGCCAATGAAGCACCACCAGCTATTTTATCTGTCTATTTAGGAGAGCAGTTAGAAAAAGTCTTTAAAGATATAAAAGAAGGAAAATTAATTGCCTGTAAGGAAAATGGGGAAATGGATTTGGGACTTTCACAAATATTGAATTTTGAAAGAGATCCTGGTGATAGAAATCGGACATCTCCCTTTGCTTTCACAGGAAACCGTTTTGAATTTCGTGCTGTTGGTTCCGAGCAATCAGTGTCAGGGCCGCTTATTGTAATGAATACCATTTTGGCTGATTCTCTTAATTGGGTTGCTGATACGCTTAAAATCAGTCTGGAAACTGAAGAAGATAAAAGTTCTGCTGTTATTAGCGTGTTGCAGGAGTTAATGAATAAGCATGGTAATGTTATATTTGGTGGTGATGGCTATTCCAGTGAATGGCATACAATGGCTGTTGAAGAACGGGGTTTAAAAAATATTCCAAAGACGGCTGATGCTTTGCCTGTACTACAGGAAGCTTCGGTGAAAAAACTATTTGAAAGTACTGGAGTGCTTTCTTCTGTAGAATTAATGAGCCGATATGAAGTTTATTCTGAACAGTATATTTTAGCTCTAGAAGTGGAAGCAAAGTTAGTCATTGAGATGGCAAAAACAATTATTTACCCAGCAGTTGTCACTTATTTAACAGAATTGTCAATGCTCAGTTCTAATTTATCAGGAAAGAGTATTACTTTTGATGACTCTGTTTCTTCTACAATAGCACAGGAAGCAGGTGCTATGATGTCAGCAGTGAATACATTGAGTCATGAAATTACTAGAAATGATTTTGATTCAACCAATGAACAAATGCAATTTTTTGCTAATGATATTTGTGATCTTATGGAGGAAGTTCGTATGCATGCAGATAATTTGGAAGGTGAAATTGCTGATAAATATTGGCCACTGCCTAAATATCGCGAAATGCTCTTTATAAAATAAAAGGGAAATAGATGGGGATGCTCGAGTTTTCATTGCGACACATAAAAACCTTGGCATCATGTCTTTTAAGTTAAAGTATCTATTAAAACGATAATAGAACTCTGCAAGATACTAGGAGAGCCTTACCGATGAGAAAATTAAGCCCTGAAGGCCAGCAAGTCATTAACAATCTGGCACTCCAATATAATGTCAGTACTGATGCAGTTATGCATCTATTACAGTCTGTCATCAATGGCAATGGTACTATGGCCCAGTTCAATCACCCCGAGCTGGGCGGATCAGGTCAATGGATGCAAGGTGGAATGTTGATGCTTGGCGACATGTTCAACAATGGATTAAAAAACACCGTGGATGGACTATGCTACGCACTTTCTGATTTAGTAAGCCAACAACCTAACTTACTTCAAACGGGCAGTTTTCAGTCACAAAGTCAGGGAGATTCTTTACAAGCTAATTTCAATAATTCAAGCCAACAACAGAATGATTCAGGACCTTTAGGCGCTGTAAGTCTGTTTATACCACCTCCTGAAGGGAGTTCTGGAAATTGGTGGCCTGAGGATCTGCAATTTCCAAACAGTACTGGTGCACAAAATCAGATGCGTTACGCTTATTTCGCTGACATTTGCCGTCTGGCTATTGAGGTCAATGGGCATGTGACCGTCTATGATACCCTGGATCATCAAATCGGTGGCTTTGGACAGCAACAATCTGCGGGTAGCTCTATCTCTTTTAACAGCCAATACGGCCTTGTGGATGTCAGTAATTTGCCGATTATTTCAGTGGATGGCATACCCGTTCATCCCGAACCAGAAATGGCGCCTGCCACTAATTTTTTATCATCTGATGAGACAATCGATCAATCGACTTTCCAATCAACTGATATTTTTACTAAAATTGAAAAACTGGCCAATTTAAAGGAACAGGGTATTTTAAGCGATGATGAATTTCAGACTAAAAAAGCAGAGCTTCTAAGTCGCTTATGAATGATCGATTAAACTGATATCAATTTCGCCGTCAAGAGGCCTTCTGATGTAATTACTGAGTAATATGAATTATGCAGCGCTACAAAATCCTTCACCGAACCTACTATAATTTCTCTACTGATGTCCAGCTAGAACCACATGAGATGCGCTTACATCCTAGAGAGGGTCATGATTTGAGAATTGAATCATCAACTCTCAATATATCACCATCGGCCACTTTGCATTGGAGCCGTGATATTGAAGATAATTCTGTTGCGACAGCAACTTTTGATTCGCCTACCCAGCAACTTTTGATTGAAAGCGAATTAATTATTCAACAATTTAATCAAACCCCTCTTGATTTTATTGTGGCTGATTACGCAATTAACTATCCCTTTGTCTATAAAACCGAAGACAGTGTTGTGTTGTTTGCCTATATGAATTTTACCTCACAAACAGGGAAAGACGTCCTGACTGACTGGGTTTCTGAGTTATGGCAACCTCACGAGCGAATTCAGACCTATGAATTATTGCAGCGCCTGACGACTCATATTTATCAAACTTTATTGTATCAATCACGCGAAGAGCCTGGTGTGCAAACTGTTGCTAAAACATTATCTTGCAAATCGGGGTCGTGTCGTGATTTTGCTTATCTATTTATGGAAGCAACACGCCGCCTGGGCATTGCCTCGCGTTTTGTCAGCGGTTATCTCCACACAACGCCATCAGCAATCGATTTTGGTGCGACTCATGCCTGGGCCGAAGTGTATCTGCCAGGTGTTGGTTGGAAGGGATTCGATCCCACCATTGGTGAAATGGTAGGAACAAATCACATTGCTGTTGCAGTGGCAAGATTACCTGAGTCAGTACCGCCAATAGCCGGTTCTTTCATTGGACCTCCTGGTGCAAGCCTCGATGTCGGTGTTTGGGTCACAGAACTATAGAATGTCAATCTGTTAAGGATAGCAAATAATGATACCCTCCGTTCTTTTTTGTGATGAATTTTACTTTACATAAGAAGGACTGGACTTCGGAACTAACTTGCTTTTGTAATCATAATTCAATTGCTTTTAAGTTACGTCATATTGTGTCCCAAAAAAGTAGCCTGACATATTTCCAAGTTACTAATGACAAAGGAGATTTATAATGCAGATCCATGTGGGATACGAATTACTCTATCAGTGTCCAAAGCCGACGCCCATGATTTTAACCTTGAACCTTCATTTTACTCGAGCCTCTGACGTCGTTATTGCCGATCACATCATCACTAATCCACCTGTCCCTATTACAGCCTACCGTGATGGTTTTGGAAACTGGTGTAGCCGTATCCTGGCGCCTCCAGGTGACATACTAATTTCCACCAGCGCGATTGTTAACGACACAGGACTACCTGATGAAGTCGATACTATGGCTGTCCAACACGCCGTAGAAGATCTTCCAGCAGAAACACTGGTGTTTCTGCTAGGAAGTCGATACTGTGAAACCGATCGACTATCTGAAGCAGCCTGGGCTCTTTTCGGAGATATACCCTCAGGCTGGCCGCGTGTCAAGGCGATTTGCGATTTCGTGCATTCACATATTACGTTTGGATACCAGCATGCCAGGGTGACTAAGACAGCGTACGAAGCATTCTATGAACATACTGGCGTCTGCCGTGACTATACCCACCTGGCAATTACTTTTTGTCGCTGCTTGAATATTCCAGCACGTTACTGCACTGGCTATTTGGGTGATATTGGCGTTCCAGCTGCACCAGAACCGATGGATTTTTCCGCCTGGTTTGAAGCCTATCTTGGTGGTCGCTGGCATTCTTTTGATCCACGCAACAACACCCCACGGATCGGACGAATATTGATTGCCCAGGGCCGAGATGCCGCAGATGTCCCAATCAGCAATGTCTTTGGAGCAAATATACTCAAAAGTTTCAAAGTATGGACTGATGAAGTAAAAGTACAATGCTGATGTGTCCTCTATGCATTCAATGTCTATCCAAGAAAACCGTACAGTTATGGGTTCAAAAATCAACATGGTGAAGTCTCCTCTACTGGCGTTCACCGAATCGCCAGCCGTAGAAATTGTCAATACTAACGGGACCAGCAGCGCTGTTCTCGTCTGTGATCACGCCTCCAATAGGGTCCCTGCACAACTGGGTACTCTTGGTATTGACTCATTCCAGTTGATGGGTCATATTGGCTGGGATCCAGGAGCAGCCAATGTTGCACGAAGCCTGTCGGTTTATCTTGATGCGCCGTTGGTACTGAGCGGGTATTCACGACTGGTGATCGACTGTAATCGGCCGCTGTATAGTGAAGATTCTATTGCAGAGCAAAGTGCTTCAGTGCAAGTTCCAGGCAATTGTGGACTTTTACCCATTGAGAAAGAACTCCGAGTCGATGCGCTCTTCCAACCTTATCACCAAGCCATTAGTCAATTGCTTGATAGCCGTATCAACCAATCGAGCATGCTGCTCAGCATTCATAGTTTCACACCAGTTCTTAATGGTCAGCATCGCCCTTGGCACATTGGCGTTTCTTCTGGACATGACCGAGGTCTGGCAGACCTGATGATCAGAACGCTATCCCATAATGGTCGTTTTAATATCGGTGACAACGAGCCGTACCAAATTGACGATAATATCGACTACACAATTCCGTTTCATGGAGAGGGTCGTGGTTTGCCCTGCGTTATGTTTGAAATTCGCCAAGATGAAATCAGCTCAGAAGCTAGTGCCTCTGAGTGGGCTTTACGGCTTGCTGAAGCCTATCAACTAATCGAAAATGAAGCCTTGAATTCTTTTGCATGAAGGGTACTAAAACAGGTATTCTGCCTGTCTATCGTTCATAAGTGATCTAACTTGGTGCAATTAAATATTTTTTATAATTAATATAGACTTATAAGATATTGAAATTTAAAGTAAATTTATTTTTGGTCAATTAATTGCTTTATTTAATCCAACAACAATATCAAGAGAGATGACTCTCTTGTTTGTATCCTGGCACTAGTCAGGATAATTAATTATCTTTTGCAACCAACAGGAATAATACGCTATGACTTCTCTCTCCTTTAAGCGACATGGAGATAAACAAAACTCTGATTTTTTCGAAGAGTACCTACAAGCTCTACTAATAGAACGAGATAGAGTTGGCTTGACCGATATGATTGGGCAAATTGAAGCTCTGATGATCACCGTTGACCCTGGTCAGGCGATCCATTATATCGGCGAACTCTGTTTCATGACGCCTTATCACTATCTCGTCACACTGGAAAGTGAATCACACTGGACCCATGTTTTGCGTATCAATATGAATTCACCCGATCTACTGATCAGGGAAGTGAAAAATTCGGATACCCCAGGTATTTTTCGTAGTCTCAATGAGATCTATCCCATTGGTGCTAACAAACCCAATAGTCGTTACATGGGTGAAATCATTCGGGTTGAAAATATGAGTGAGGTAACCCGTCTACAACAGGAACGGGAATTCCGTTTCTTTTCCCAGGAAGATCTGCATCATCTGGAACTGCCTGGTAATCTGGCGGTCAGTAAACCTTCGCCTTACACTCACAACATTGTTGCCTATATGGAGCGTCCAGAAGGTCATAGCCGGGTCTATTCACTGGGCATATCCAGTATTCGCAACGATGTGCAGGAAGCTTATTTGTCCGCAAAGGAATTACAGGAACAATTTAATATAGAAGGTTTGTTAACGCCTATCGATCATCTCGCAACTCGTGTTTACAGCCAAAACAGGGAAACAGCCATTCTGGAATGGCTGTCTCTTACAAGTTACTACTACTGGGGTTCCTACAACATTAAAGATCAAAATTCATCAACCAATGTGACAAAAAGTGTTCATTTTCCCGATGAAATCTATAGTCCAGCCAAAGTATTCACCGCTAATAATACACCCTATTTCGTTAATCATTTGGAGCAACTTCCTTCGCCAACGGAGACATTTGTGCGCAACTATGGTCCACGTCTGCACCATCTGGCAATTGGGGTTATCGATGGTGAATACAATGGTGTAGAAAACATCGATTATGTAGTGGATGTCATTGCCAGTCAGGGCAAAAAGTTTTTATTGGATGTAATTGGCTCTCGAGAGGAAGGTATCAAGCAGATATTTTCCAGCGCTTCAGAACATTCTTCTCTCATTATTGAATACGTACAACGTTTTGGTGATTTTGAAGGCTTTTTTACCAAGAAAAATGTGGCACAACTGACGCATGCTGCAGGCGTTGAAAGCGAGTTAATGCAGATGCAGACTAAGGCAATGGAAACTTAGTCATAGGCAGCCGAGGACATTGCTGCCTTTAATTCTATACCAGTGAGAATAGAAGTAAGACAACAAATAATAGAAATATTTAGCCATTTTATTTTTGGTATGACTTTTGTCCCTGATAGAATTCGCATTCATTGAAACTCATCTGCTGGTCGCTTTGCGGCGTTAGCTCCCATTCAAAACTGGGTAGATTTTCAAAGGCTTGTTGTAATCCCAGTTTCCAGGATTCCTCGAGTTGATCGAGAAAATTTCCGTTATAATTAAAAGTACAGCGACCCGATAACTGATATTGATCCGCTTGATAGGTCGATAGTTCAAACGGCGGGCCGACGGTAATATTCGAATTGGCAGTGGAGGTCAGGGAAACCAATGCCAGGCGAGCAGCATCATTCAAGGACAGCTCATAGTGTACGAGACGATCCAATACTGGCTTACCATATTTGGTTTCACCAATCTGAAGATAGGGGGTTTTATCTGATGCCTCAATATAATTACCCTGAGGATAGATCATCATCAGGCCATGGGGTTGACCCTCGATCTGACCACCCAGTATCAGGGTCACTTCACCACTAACGCCTGCCTGCTGTAGAGTCGTATAGTGTTTGTTCTGGACTTCCAGACTAATCCGTGAAACGTAATCGGTTGCTTCAAACAGGTATCGAGCTGACAAAAAATTTTCCCCATCGCCTGGATAGTCCAGGTCCCGCTGAATGCGGTGAATAATTTCCTGCGTGATTGCAAGATTACCTGCCGAGAGTATAACAAACATTCGATCGGGTGCTGGGGTAAAAACATACATTTTTGAGTAACTGGTAATATAGTCAACGCCGGCATTAGTTCTCGAGTCCGAAGCAAATAAAAGGCCATCTTTGAGATACATACCAACACAATAAGTCATCTTTTATTACCCTCTTTAAATATGTTTTTGTATAAAATGTCTATCATAAACTATTCTGCGTAAGTATAGAAATATTTTAAAAACTAAAATCATGTTGATTTGATTCCAGATTAAATACCAGGACGTAATAACAAAACTAAACATTTTAATTTTATCTAATTGGCATAAAAATCGCTTAACTATAAGTTATTAGAAAATTTAACCAGCAAATGCAATATATTGCACCAAATTAGGGATCTTACGCACCATGTCAATTCGAATTGCAATACATCATCGCACCGAATATCACTACGGCCGTCTGGTAAGTCTTTCACCACATACGATTCGCTTACGACCAGCACCACATACCCGCACACCGATCCATCATTTTTCTTTGAAAGTGGAACCTGAAGATCACTACCTAAATTGGCAACAGGATCCATTTGGCAATTTCATCGGGCGTTATACATTTCCAGAAAAGACCAAAAAACTCATCGTTGATGTCAACTTAGTCGCTGATATGATAACAATTGACCCCTTTGATTTTTTTGTAGAGCAATCTGCTGAATATTATCCGTTTAAGTATGAAGCTCAATTGGAGAAGGAACTTGCGCCCTATTTTGAGATTAAGGAATCAGGTCCCCTACTCAATAAACTTCTGAATAAATTAAAAAAATCAGAACTGGGTATGACCATGACTCGTTTAGATGCTGGACTGGAAAAATCTAAAGCAAAAAAAAATAAAGAAGAGAAAAAGAAAGGCGAAGATGGTGCGCATATTGTTCACTTTCTGGTTGAGTTGAATCAGAAGTTAGAGCAATTAATCGGTTACACTATTCGTATGGAGCCTGGCATACAAAGCTGTGAAAAGACCCTGGATAAAAATACTGGTTCCTGTCGAGACACTGGCTGGCTTCTTGTGCAGATATTAAGGCACTTGGGACTGGCAGCTCGTTTTGTCTCGGGTTATCTAGTTCAACTTACTTCGGATCAAAAATCACTAGACGGGCCTTCTGGACCCGAAGCAGACTTTACCGATCTGCATGCGTGGGCAGAGGTCTTCATCCCTGGTGCGGGCTGGGTTGGTCTGGATCCCACCTCTGGACTGTTTGCTGGTGAAGGACACATTCCTTTGGCTTGTACTCCTGATCCCAGCAGTGCTTCACCCATAGTCGGCGCCTCAGACAAATGTGAAGTGACATTCAAATTTGAAAACAGTGTTACCCGCATCCATGAAGATCCTCGTGTGACCAAACCTTATACTAAAGCAGAATGGGAGGATATTCAAAATCTCGGTAATGAAGTGGATAAAACCCTGTTAGAAGGTGATGTACGCCTCACCATGGGAGGGGAACCTACCTTTGTTTCGATCGACGATATGGATAGTCCACAATGGAATACTGCCGCGTTGGGAGATCATAAGTTTGAACGAGCCAATGTACTAATGCGTCGTCTGAAAAATTCTTTTGGTAAAGATGCTTTACTCCATTATGGCCAGGGAAAATGGTATCCAGGTGAGCAGTTACCGCGATGGGCGATGACCTGTGCATGGCGCAAGGATGGCCAGGCAGTTTGGAGTCATCCCAAATTACTTGATGAGCCAGATTCGACAAACAATCTGACGGATAAAAAGGCCAAAAAACTGATGAAACACATCGTTGCCCACCTGGGTCTGAAGAAAAAATACATCAGGCCAGGATTTGAAGACGGTGCATATTATCTGTGGAAGGAAGGTACCTTGCCGACGAACGTCGATGTCACTGATAACAAACTCAGCGATCCGATTGAACGCATACGGGTGAGGCGAATTTTTGAAAAGGGACTTGATCGTGTTGCGGGCTATGCTCTACCTATTGCCTGGGATTATAAAAGCAAAAACTGGATCTCCAGAAAATGGTCATTTCGCCGTGATACTATGTTTCTGATACCTGGAGATTCACCCATGGGATATCGCTTACCATTGGATTCGTTATTATGGGAACCCAAACGAGAGCGCCAAAACGTGATGCCTCAGGATCCATTTGACGAACGTAAACTGGTGCCAGAAATTCGCGATCGCTTACGAATGGTGCAACAGGGTGAGACAGCCCCACTTTCTGAGAAACTGGCTGCGGCAGATGAGCTTAAGCCTGATAGTGTTAAGAATAAAAAAGGCAAAACAGATAAAACTTTTATTCGTACGACTCTTTGTGTTGAACAACGTAAGGGACACCTGTATGTTTTTTTACCGCCCTTAACTGAACTGGAACATTATCTGGATTTGGTCAATGCCATTGAGGCGGCAGCAGTAGAAACAAAACTGCCAATTATCATGGAGGGTTATGCACCACCACAAGACCCTCGTTTGCAGCGCTTTATGGTGACGCCTGATCCTGGTGTTATCGAAGTGAATATACACCCTGCTAATAGTTGGCAGGAATTAATTCAAAACAACAATATCCTTTATGAAGATGCCCGGCAGTCGCGATTGGCAACCGAGAAATTCATGTTAGACGGACGTCATTCAGGTACTGGGGGTGGTAACCATGTTACCATTGGTGCAGCGACTCCTGTGGACAGTCCGATCCTGCGTCGACCTCATTTGCTGCGCAGTTTATTGACCTATTGGCAAAATCATCCAGCTCTTTCCTATCTTTTTTCAGGATTATTCATTGGCCCTACCTCTCAGGCTCCCAGGGTTGATGAGGCAAGAGATGACACTCTGTATGAGTTGGAAATTGCTTTTAAGGAATTGCCACCTAACGAAACCCCCTCCCCCTGGTTGGTGGATCGTGTGTTACGCCATTTACTTGTGGATCTGACTGGCAACACTCATCGTGCGGAATTTTGTATTGATAAACTTTACTCTCCTGATGGCTCTAATGGCCGAATGGGACTAGTAGAATTTCGTGGCTTTGAAATGCCGCCTCATCCCCAAATGAGCAGTTTACAAATGCTCTTGCTGCGGGCTCTGATTGCTCGATTTTGGGACCATCCCTATGAACAGAAACCAATACGTTGGGGTACTGACCTGCACGATCGTTTTATGCTGCCTCATTTTATTCAGAGAGATATCTCCGATGTCGTTCATGATCTGAACCAGGCTGGATATCACTTCAAACAGAGTTGGTTCAATCCTTTTACCGAGTTCCGTTTTCCTCGCTATGGAACACTCAATGTTGATGATATCGAAATGGAATTGCGCTTTGCTATCGAACCCTGGAATGTACTAGGTGAAGAAGTCACTGCACAGGGTACTGCTCGTTACGTCGATTCCTCGGTAGAACGGCTTCAGGTTAAAGTGAGCGGTCTGAATTCAGACCGCTACGCTATCACCTGTAACGGTCGTCGTTTGCCATTACGTAATACTGGTACTAAAGGCGAATTTGTAGCTGGAGTTCGCTATAAGGCCTGGCAGCCACCTTCTGGGTTACATCCGAGTATACCCAGTCATGCACCACTGGTATTTGACATAATTGATACCTGGAATGAACGTTCACTGGGAGGTTGTACCTACCATGTTGCTCATCCAGGCGGTCGAAATTCAGAATCTTTTCCAATCAATGCTTATGGGGCAGAATCCCGACGTTTGGCACGTTTTGTCAAGCATGGTCATACAGGGGGGACAGTGATTGCACCAGAGGAACCATTGAATCGTGATTTTCCATTAACACTCGATCTTCGCACAGTCAGCAACAGTTAATAAAAGGGTAGAGCCATGAATAACAATTGGGAGAAATTTTCAGACAATCCGTTTTATGACGAACTGATTACACCCAAAGGAAATGCTCGTTCTTATGCGCGAAAGCTTCTTAGTGATATCGATAAACTTGATAAAGTTGAACTTGAGAAACGTCAGGAAGCGGCCGACCTGGCTATCAAGCAAATGGGGATTACCTTCCGTGTTTACACGGAGGAAGAAGGTTCCATCGATCGAGCCTGGCCGTTCGATATCATCCCTCGTATGATACAAAAAAAAGAATGGGATAAAATTGAAATCGGGCTGAAGCAACGAGTTAAGGCGATAAATCTTTTTATTGATGATCTCTATCATGATCAAAAAATTCTTAAAGACAAGGTTTTTCCTGAAGAGGTGCTGGCAAAATCAGTCAACTTTCGAGAACAATGTATTGGCATCAATCCAGCAAAAGGGATCTGGGCTCATATCTGTGGTTCGGATCTAGTACGTCACTCTGATGGTAAAATCTATGTATTGGAAGATAATCTAAGAGTGCCTTCTGGGGTCTCCTATATGTTGGAAAACCGACAGGTCGTTAAGCGAGTTTTTCCAGAATTATTTGATACTTATAGTCCGTTACCCGTGAACAGCTATACCAGTGATTTGTTTGATAATCTGGCTTCCCTTTCACCCCGTCCAGGCGATGAACCAGAAATTGTGGTGTTGACTCCAGGTATTTATAACTCAGCCTACTTTGAACACGCCTATCTTGCTCAGCAAATGGGATGTGAACTCGTAGAAGGAAGAGATTTGATCGTCGGCGATGATGATTGTGTCTATATGCTCAATGTAGAAGGACTGTCACGGGTGGATGTGATCTATCGAAGAATTGACGACCTATTCATGGATCCAGAGGCTTTTAATTCTGATTCAGTGCTCGGTGTTCGTGGTTTGCTGCGTGCCTGGAAGGCAGGTAATGTTGCATTGGCGAATGCTCCAGGTGCGGGTGTCGCAGATGACAAGGTGGTCTATTCCTATGTGCCCGATATTATTCGATACTATCTGGATCAGGAGCCTCTAGTACCCAATGTGGAAACTTGGCGTTGTATGGATCCTGACTCACTGAAATATGTTCTGGAACATTTGCATGAATTAGTAGTGAAGCCTGCCAATGAATCTGGGGGATATGGCATGTTAGTAGGACCAGCCTCAACGCGTGCTGAGCGTGATGAATTTTCAAAACTAATACAGGCGGATCCGCGCAATTACATTGCTCAGCCGACTCTTGGAATCTCAACAGTACCCACACTGATTCGGGGACAGTTAGAACCACGTCACGTGGATCTTCGACCTTTTGTATTGAGTGGAGAATCGACTAAAGTCACGATGGGTGGATTGACTCGCGTGGCCATGAAAAAAGGTTCGCTAATTGTTAACTCTTCCCAGGGTGGGGGCAGTAAAGACACCTGGATTGTTGATGTTTGAGGAATTTACAAGGTAGATGATTGGTATCAATCAGAAATAAATCTATCGAAAATTAACAGGAGAGAGAATAATGCTTTCACGGGTAGCAGAAACAATCTACTGGATTGGACGTTATCTTGAGCGTGCAGAAAATACGGCGCGTTTGATTAATGTTAATACTAATCTCATGCTCGATTTGCCAAAAGGGGCCGCTTTGGGATGGGAGCCTTTAATCCATATGCTTGGCTATAAGAGTAACTATGCGGAATGTCATGATGAAGTAACCGAACGACGAGTCGTTAACTTTCTCATCTCTGACGAGAAAAATCCAGGTTCAATATTATCAACACTGGGTTATGCCAGGGAAAATGCTCGCACCATACGGGAAATTTTACCCCGTGAGGCATGGGAAGAATTAAATGCCTTTTACCATCATGCATGTGATACCAAACAGGAGAGTTATTCTCGGGATGGTCGTCACGATTATCTGTTAAAAATTATTGCGGGTCTTCAACGTCATATTGGCCTGATGGCAGGGACAATGAACCATAATACCGCCTATAATTTTATCAATCTGGGCAGAAAACTCGAACGAGCAGAAATGACCACTCGCATTGTTAATATGAAAGTTGAAAATCCAATTTTAGATCAGGAGACAGAACTTCAACTCTTCCAGGATATGCTTTGGGTGAGTATGTTGGAAAGCTTAGGGGCTTATCAGATGTACCGTCAAAGTATGCAAACACGAATTAATCGAATTGGTGTGCTCACGTTTTTATTTCGTTGGAAAGAGTTTCCTCGCTCTCTGACTTACTGCAGTGAAAATATTACTTACAACTTATCCTGTCTCCCAAATAATAACGAAGCAGTTAAGATTCTTCAACATTTTGAAAAGATGGTTAAGGAAGCATCCATCAGTGAAATGGATAATGAAATTTTGCATGGCTTCGTCGATCAGTTACAGATTTGTCTAGGAGAACTTCATAGTACGATTGCAAAAACATATTTCCCAGCTCTCATGGAACAGGAAGCATAACTTTTAATAGCGATCGCCTGGTACTTTGAATAACAAATTAGAGGTCAATATTTTGATAAACACACAAGAAAACACAAGACTTTACGCTCAACCCGATAGACGTGGCACCGATAAACGTCATCTAAAATTGCAGCATATATGTTTGCAATTGGCCGCTTTAGGTCATGATTGTCATCTGGGCACCGACCGCAGTAATCTGTCGGTATCTGACAGCTTATTAAGAAACTACAACCAGCACAGACGTCTGCTGGTTGATTATCGTTGTCCAGCGGATCAGCGTATTCAAAATTTTCTCAATAACTATTTTCGGGATAATGATGTTGACACAGAAATTAACCTGCCTGGAGAAACCTTTAATCTGAATCAGACAGGCCTGGCCAGAGAAATCTCTTTACCTTTTTCCCAAAACAATTATAAATCGCCATTAATAGAATCCTATCGAGTTATGCAAGGCGTATTACATAACCCTGCCAGTGATCGTCGAACCACTCAGGGGATCTTTCATATCGTCGAAGGCGGACTACCTATTCCCGTAGACAAGCGCGCAGTGCCAGTCAAAGTCTATGCGAAGTTGCTACAGGCTGCACTGAAACCACCCTCTGACCTAATGCAATTACCAATTACCAGTGACCTTGATACCAAGGTCAATATGTGGGTATCACTAATGCTTAGACCTGTTGTGCGCCCTGAAGTTACGGGAGTACTGCCAGAAAAATCACTTGAAATCCGTTTTTTTGCGCCTGGAGGCCTGGTGGCCAATCTAGATTTTGTCGAATCGATATTTGGCAATGCTGGCGATGCTTTTTTACCCGAAAATGATGCCGCACTGGATATTCAACACTGGACGGGTCATAGTGGTTGTATTATCCTGGCCCCTCATCTAACGAAACTGAGCAAAAAAGAGCTGGGTCTGCCGCATTATGATGATGCCAGTGAGCGACAGCGTCAAGATCGTATGTGCTGGACCACGGAAGATGAACTTTATAACGATGGCAAGGCCTTTAAAGTTGTCTGCCGCAACATAAAAGGTGTCATTGTTACCCTGATTGCAGACAATTATTTTGGTTATAGTAAAAAGGAAATTAAATCTCAGATAAGCTACTCAGCAAACCTGTTTGGTGGCTGTGAAGAAGAACATGCAGGCGGTGCCCTGGCATTTCCACGTTTTAACCTGGGTGAAATCTACCTGCCCCAGGACTCCGATATGACCGATAGCCATACCTTTGAAAATTTATGCCAACAACTTAAAAAAAGCATTGAATTAAAACCTGAAGGTTATGCGATAGACAATCGCTTTGCAGATATTGTCTATGTCCCAGAAGATACCAAAATTGACATGCAGCTCATGCGTGTGAGCTGGCAGAAAAAAGAAACACCTGATGCAGCACAAGAAATACCATTACTACCAGATAGAACCTATGTCTATCCCAGTGGTTTCAGAGTCATAATGAAAAAACATCCGCATGCCCCCAGTTGGAGACTCATTGGCACTCTGGGTGAAGGCACTCTATGCCATAAGCCCAGTACCGTCTCTGGCGGTGGCAAATCTGAAATTTCCAAATCGATTCAGGATCTAATGATTTCTGGCCCAGTGTTTGTCAGTAACCTTGAACAGGATCTTAATCAAGTCGAACAGATCTTTAACTACGACTATTCAAAGCGTTTTCGGGATGGTAAACAGAGTAATTATCGCAGTCGCAGCCTGCTCAGTAATCAGCGAACCTTGGGTTCGGTCATCAAACTGCTGACACCATCACCCACACGGTACAATGATGAGTATAACCAATGGCTGGAAAGTATTCCTCCCAATATTCTGGCACTGGTTTACATGCTGAAACGTTTTTACAAAACCAAATGGGGTGAAAACTGGCGCAACCTTTTTTCAGTCGATGAGGTTAATGGTGAACTAGGTCATGAATTAAAATATGAAGGCCGCAGATTAGAGGCCAGCTATTTACGTATTGGCACCCGCAGTGATGGCACCTGGAGACTATTCAAACTGCGTCAGGATTTCGTAGCCGCGGGTAAAGTTCAGATGGAGGATGATATTACAGTATCCACTGTTGTGCCTGTGGATTATGTTAAAGGGCTTAATCCAGACTATAGTGCACGGTGTATAAAATTGGTACACAATTGTGAATCTCGCCTATTTCAACGTCCCGACGATGCCATTAATCCTGGCATGGACAAGCAGACAGAGGCTGATTTTTCGACTAATGATAATTTTATTTCCAATTTTGAACCTCTCCAGCCACAAGATGCCATTAACATGGCCAATGACGTGGTTCATTTTGAAAAATTTACCAGTCCCCTGCGTCAGTTAATCCAAAAAGCGGCCAAAGCTGAACCTGGAAGTTATTTTGTCTCTTCGGCACAACCTCGTCTAGTCAATGGAAAACCCAGTCCCAATGTTCGCTACTTACAATTACGTCCAGATCTGGTTGACCCGAAATCTTATTATCTGGCGGTGACTGGTACCCGACTGGCACGAGGCCTTGACACAGATGAACCAGTCTATTTTCCAGTCGATGCAGTATTACAGGGACGGCGCAACAATCCACAGGATTTAAAAGCGAAAGTTCGCTCGTTAGCTGTTTACAACCCCATTCATTATCAGGAATTACCCGAACTGTTTATGGATTTGATTTGCAGTCTTACAGGTAAATCACCCTCAACAACTGGAGCAGGTTCAGAAGGTGCTATGACTAAAGGTCCATTTAATGCACTTTCTACTACCGCTGATCTTAATACTGCATTAGTCACGTTTATTTTATGTGGTCATGATGGATTCTCCAGTGCTGCTGGTTTCATTGGTCAACAACATCGAATTGATCATGATATCAGTATGCTAGTTCCTGAAATCTGGTGCCGCCTGCCCGTTAAAGAGCGGGCTCCTGAGCATTTAATTCATAAGGGCTATTTCGAAAAATTGAATGATTTTTCACACAATGGCAAAAAAGTGTTCGCCAGCCGTTTGGGGTATCGTATGACTGAACAATTTGTCCATGCTTATCTTGGTAAGATTTTTGACCGACCTATGATTGTTTTTGACGACACTATGCTGCGTCCTGAACTTCAGGACATGGATGCCTATGTTGACGGAATCAACAATATAGTCGAAGCACAGCAGCGCGTTGCCAGCAATTATATTAAAGATGGCAGCATCCAGGATGCCTGTCCACCATTACACGCTCTATTACATATTATGGCCAATGGCAGTTATGATGGTAAAACAATTGATGATCCCAAAATCCGTTACTTATTCACCAGGGATTATTTACTACACAGCGATTGGTACCTTGAACGACTTATAAACAAGCAAACACGAGATTTGGATCTCTGGAACATGAACCACGCTTATGTTATTGAACAGTTAAGTCAAACATTGGAATATGAAAGCGATAGAAAAAATAATCTTGAAGCACGCTTAAAAGAAGCTGAACGAATGATAGGTGTGGTGAGCAGTGACAGTTATGTTGAAAGACTCAAAGGAACGCTTGGGGCAGACTGGGTACATAGAGAATAAGAAATTCAAGCGGTTTAATCTTTAATTGTATATAACGAACCTGTATGGCTGCAGTGAGAAATGGAATGATTGAGAACACTGATAATCATCTAGAGGGCCGCAGATTCCTCTCAACTAATAAATACCATACTAATATTAAAGTAAGAGTTGCAAAAAATCTAATATAGTGAGGTGATTATCATGAAAACTTATTGTGGAATTGATTTACATTCCAATAACAATGTAATAGTCATTATCGATGAAACTGATACTATTCTTTTGGAAAGAAAACTATCCAATAATCTGGGAGTTGTTCTGGATGCTTTGAGCGTAATACGGAAACCAATTAGCGGTATAGCAGTAGAATCAACCTACAATTGGTATTGGTTAGTTGATGGTCTTCAAGAAGCGGGTTATACGCTTCATTTGGTTAATACAATAGCTGTAAAACAATATGATGGCCTGAAATACAGTGATGATAAGCATGATGCTTTTCACCTGGCTCACCTTTTGCGACTGGGTATTTTACCCACGGGTTATATTTATCCCAAAGATGATCGGGCTGTTCGTGACTTACTGAGAAAAAGAGCGCAGTTAGTTCAGCAACAAACAGCCCAGATACTCAGTATACAGAATCAGCTCACTCGTAATACTGGTCACCAATTTAAAGCCAATGAAGTAAAAAAACTCACTTCATTTGCCATTAGGCGTAGTATAAGGGAGCCTAATATTCAAGAAGCCATTTTAAGTAATCTCTGTGTTCTGAATGTATTGGCATCCAAAATAAAATCGTTAGAACAATTGGTATTAAAACAAATAAAGTTAAAACCTGAGTTTATAAAGTTGCAGAAAATACCCGGTATTGGAGTTATACTGGCCATGACCATTATGCTCGAAACGGGTGATATTAATCGTTTTGAAAAGGTGGGTAACTATACGTCCTATTGCCGATGCGTGAATAGTAAGCACTTTAGCAATGGTAAACAAAAAGGGCAAGGAAATCGAAAAAGTGGCAATAAATACCTGGCTTGGGCTTATATGGAAGCAGCGATTTTTTCGATCCGATTTAATGAAAAAGCAAAACAGTTTTACCAAAGAAAAATGGCTAAAACTAAACGTATTGTCGCACTAAAAGCGCTCTCACATAAACTGGCAAGAGCTTGCTACTACGTGGTTAAAAATAATGAGGATTTTGATAACCAGCGATTATTTTCAGGATAGCATTCGCACTAACCGGTGAACCCGTAACTTGAGTGGAAAAACCAGGGTACTGATTGGAAGCCGGTTAGTTCGATAACACATAGAATTTACGTTTTAAGGTATGCTGAGACGCCTAAACTGTAAGCCACCATGGGACTGGTCGCAATAATTATTGTTGAACCACGGATACTGTTCTATTTTATTTGGATGCAGTTTGGTACTGATTATTTTCTGGGGCGAGAGCCAGGGGCAAACAGGTAATTTGAACTGATTTGTCTTGATCCTGATGGGTGACTGGTGCGGATCGGTATGAAAATGATGCCAAAGATCTGACACAAAACTATTGAGAATTCAGGTGTGTATTCATCAATCAGTAAATGTTGGTTCTATTATTAATACCACCTGAAAGTTCAGGTGGATAGAGGTTTTTATTTTCTTGACAGGTGAGTTCTAATGGGTGTCAAGTTATTCGCTTTGTTCGAGTCATAATGTCATAATTTTTCCATGAAAAGCAAAAACACCTCTTAAGGGTATCAATATCCCAAAGACATAATCAATCATGTTGAATGGCTATATTTCCGTTTCACCCTTAGTTTTAGAGATATTGAAGATATTAAGGCTTATCGTTGTATTGAAGTCAGTTATGAATCTATTCGTCAATAGTGTAATAAATTTGGAAAACTTACCTCGAAAAATCACATAAAAAGTACGACAAGATAAGTGACCGCTGGTTTCTTGATGAAGTCTTTTTGATGATTAATGGTCAACAGTACAATATTTTGCGTGCTGTTGACTAGGATGGTGAAGTCATTGATATATTGCTACAAAAACGCAAACATAAGAAAGTTGCACTCAGGTTTTTCAAGAAGTTATTGAAGACTCAAGAGGAGGTTCCTTTTGAACTCATCACAGATAAACTCAAAAGCTATGGTTCAGCAAAAAAAGAAATCATGCCTTCTGTAAACCATACTCAGGATCGATATATCATCACGACATTTTTCTGTAAATATGATAAATACTCGTTTTCAAATAAAAAAATACTTTCTAGCATTTTATCCCAAATCAGAGAGCACTTTTTTTGTGGCTTATGCGCGTAAGCTAAGTTGATAAATAAAGCAAAGTTGTTTGACACGATATTTTCCTCATTACTTTTAACCTCATGACTGCATGGTTACTCAAAAGTAACAAATCACAGTCTCAAAATACTGGTGTGCCTGGCTAATAAAGTTAGACGTTTTTCCAGACAAAATTTTTCTTTGAAGCGTTAACCTTAAAAAGATACTGAACAGTTATTCAAAACAAAAGTGATTCATTCTTATGCTAATCAATAGCTGCAATTTCTTTCAATAGAGTAATTAAAAAACTTGCTTAAATATCACTTTCGATTTTAATTTCTCCAGAAACGATACAAAAATTATGTTTATTTATTTCTTTCTAATTAGTGTCCATCCGTTTATTCCAAGTGATTGATACTATTAAAAAAACAGGAAGAAAAACTGAAATAAACGGCTGAATAAAATGCAAGACCTGAC
>JADGEM010000053.1 GCA_016744375.1 Gammaproteobacteria bacterium | reverse complement strand
TCCATCTACACGGCCATTACCAGTAATTTCTGCGGTCTGGGCTTCCATACGAAAGTCCATGCCTTTATCTTCAAGTGCTTTTTTAAGCATTTTTCCAGAAACAGAATCCATCTGGCGTTCCATCAAAGTATCAACCAGATGTACAATCGTTACTTTCATACCATGCTGCATCATGCCGTTAGCGGCTTCAAGACCCAGCAGACCACCACCAATAATGGTTGCATGTTTATAATTTTTTGTGGCATCCAGCATGGTGTCTACATCTTTAATGTCACGAAAAGCAATCACACCTTCCTTGTCATGTCCAGGGACTGGAATGATAAAAGGGGTTGAGCCTGTGGCCACTAATAGACGATCATATTCTTCAACTGTACCATCCTCTGAGGTAACGTTACGGGCTATACGATTAATCTCATTAATTCGTTTACCTGCACCTGTATGAAGTTTAATGTTATTTTCCTCATACCAGGTCAGAGTATTGAGCATAATATCATCAATTGTTTTATCCCCTGCCAGAACAGGTGAAAGCAAGATCCGGTTATAGTTACCATAAGGTTCATCACCAAAAACGGTAATATCATACATATCCGGTGCTACTTTCAGCAGCTCTTCAATAGTGCGCATACCGGCCATACCATTTCCGATCATCACCAGTTTTTCTTTCATTTCATGCTCCAATATTTCTGTTTGAGGATACTCAAATTTCTGAATGTATTCTCTAAGGCTTATCTCTAATATGACTCTATAGATAGCACCAATCGTGCCACATTTTAATTTTTTTATTTTCTCTTATTATTCAACATCTTAAATGCCAACTAAAAGAGTATGGATTTAGCTTGAAGCAGATGCACCAAAAAGACGCACCATTGTGGTGCTTAAGAGTTATTTAGGGGGGAGTCAAGAAGGGTATTATGGTGCAAGTACATCTAGAGCAGAAAAATTAGCGGGAAACCATCTCAAATTCTGAAGTAACAACGGTTTGAAATAAGGACTCAAGACTATCATTTTGTGAGAAATCAACAACGAGTCCATCAAAGTACTCATCAATTAAGGCCGTTAGCTCCTGTTGCTTTTCAGAATCCATTCCCAGATCCTGAGTCAATGACAAACCCAACTCAAGCTCATCAAGATCTTTATCAAAGACTTCTGCAATAAGCGCATTGAGACTCATGGTCATTAATGCCTTAACTGAATCAAGTTCATTCACACCAGCTTTTATACACATAGGCTTCTCAAGGTAGGTAATTTGTTTCCAATTATTTTTTTTTCAGGGCACCACGGGTTAACATCATCCCAAATGAAGCCGCTTTATTCTTATCCAGTTTTAAACAAATAGAGCTTAAATCACAACGTACTATGGTGCATGAGAATTCAGGTGACAACTGACCATCTATAAATGAAATCTGCAATAGAGCCGGAGAATCTGCAATATTAACACTCATATTTAAAGCATTTTCATCAACAGCAACTCTTAAACCTCCCAGACTGATATCTTCTGTTAATCCTTTAACCACCTGGCCATTTGCCAGCTTTATTTGCACCTGACGATTCAGGTCAAGTCGCTGGCAAACACGTTTTTCCTGTTCATCGGGAAGCGATAAAATATAATTCACAATAAAAATGTCCTACAATATAAGAGAGTATTTTAAGCCTAGCACAAAATATATGTTTTTGTGCCAGACTTTAAACTAAAGAAAAAATCAAAAAAATTCAATTTACCCTATGTATACACTATTAGCACTTATTTTAATTTTCAGTCTTATTATCTGGCTTATTATCATCTATAACCGCTTTATCTCTTTAAAGAATCAAGTAGATGCGGCCTGGAGTGATATCAGTGTGCAGCTTAAGCGCAGGCATGATTTAATTCCAAAACTGGTTGATGTTGTCAGACAATATGCCCGTTATGAACAAGCTGTCCTAAGCCGGGTCACGACATTGAGAACAGAAGGTCAGAGAATGGAATCACTTAAAAAGATAGATCTGGACGAAGCCGGACAGCTTGAGAAGAGTTTGAGTGAACAATTAGGACAGATTAAAATTCTTGCCGAAAGCTACCCTGATCTGAAAGCCAGTCGTCATTTTATTGAATTACAAAAGGAACTTTCAATGATTGAAGAAACGTTGCAATATGCCCGACGTTTTTATAATGGCACAGTCCGGCTGTTAAATACTCGTATTGATACTTTTCCGGATCTGACTGTAGCCAGCTTATTTAACCTTAAATATCGTCAATATTTTCAAATGGATATAACATATGAATAGCATGCATATATCATTTTATTATATCCATCTGGCTTCATTTATATTGTTTCTTATTTCAGGCAATCCAGTCTATGCCCAGGAAGTAATAAAAAGCTATCAGAGCCATATCGTTATTGAAGCTGACGGCAGCCTGGTAGTCACAGAAAAAATAACAGTTATCGCAGAAGGCAAGGAAATTAAACGAGGCATTTATCGTGATTTTCCAACAAAATATAAAGACATTTATGGTAATAACTACAACGTAAAATTTGAGCTATTAGCCATTATGCGAGATGGGAAAACTGAAAGCTACCATACAGAATCAATTAATAATGGTATCCGGATTTATATAGGTAACAAGGATCATTATATTAAACAGGGTACACATACGTTTACGCTCAAGTATTACACCAACAGACAATTAGGATTCTTTGATAACTATGATGAACTGTACTGGAATATTACCGGCAATGGTTGGGCTTTTCCAATAGAATACGCTAGTGCCTCCATTCAATTACCTCCAGGGGTCAATATACAACAGATTGAGACTGAGGCATATACCGGTGCCATGGGTGGAAAAGGCAAAAATTATATCGTATCAACTCCGGATGACGTCTCTGTCCTTTTTGAAACAAGTAGTAAATTACCACTCCACCATGGAATATCAATTGTTATAAACTGGCCCAAAGGCTTTGTTAAAGAACCCGAACTCAAAACAAAAATTCTCTGGTTTTTTCATGATAACCAGGCCGGATTAGTTGGTGCATTGGGCTTGATGATTTTATGGATTTACTTATTATTAAGCTGGTATAAAGTGGGTAAAGACCCAGAGCAAGGGGTAATTTATCCCCGGTATCAACCTGATAAAAAACACTCTCCTGCCTCTATGCGATTTGTACAGCGTATGGGCTATGACAATAAAACTTTTTCATCCGCACTGGTCAATATGGCAGTAAAAGGCTATTTGACTATTAGCATGAAAAGAAAGTATTTTACCATTGAAAAAATTGCCCAATCTGCTCAACTTTCACTGGGAGAATCTGCTATTGCCCGATCTCTTTTTAAGAATAAAAATGAAATTGTATTAAAGCAAAAAGAACACAGTACCATCAGCAAGGCAATTTCAGCACATAAAAAAGCACTGGAGCGGGATTATGAAAAAAAATACTTCATGACAAATAAACGATTTTTATTTCCCGGCTGGTTAGGCAGTGTCATTATTCTAGCGATGACTATTTTTTCCATTGAGTCCGTTGATGCCCGAGCCATTGCAGCCTTTTTTTCAATTTGGGTAAGTATTTGGTCTATTGGTGTCACTTTTTTATCAATTTCCGCTTTCAAAGCCTGGGAAGGCGCTCAAGATGCTTTGACTTACTTCGGTGCATTTTTTTCTACATTATTTGCCCTCCCTTTTTTGGCAGGTGAAGCAATCGGCCTGTTTTTATTCTGGCAAAATGCGGGCGCTGATGTCTTGCTGGTATTCATTTTAACAATTGTGACTAACCTCCTATTCTACCAATGGATGAAAGCCCCTACCTTAAAAGGGAGAGAATTATTGGATAGGGTTGATGGTTTTAAATATTATTTAAGAGTCGCTGAGGCTGAAGAAATGCAGCATAAACTCTCACCAGATAAGATGCCTGAACTAACGCCAGCACTGTTCGAGAAATACTTGCCTTATGCAATGGCTCTGGATGTTGAAGAGCAATGGAGCCAGAAATTTAACAGTATTTTTTCTCAATTGAAACAGCAGGGGCATCCACACTCCCCTAGTTGGTATAGAGGAAAGCATTGGGATACTCATAATCTTGCTGGTTTTTCTTCTGCAATGGGCAATACCCTCAGCTCTGCTGTATCAAGCTCTTCAACTGCCCCGGGTTCCTCTAGCGGTAGTAGTAGTGGTGGTGGTGGTTCTTCCGGTGGCGGTGGTGGTGGCGGAGGCGGCGGCGGCTGGTAAACTGCTATTACTTAAACCGCCTTTGGAACAGTTATAGAAAGCCATATTATAAAAAAGGAACTGTATGAATTATCAGCAAGAACATGATATCACCTGCCCTTATTGTGGTGAAACCATTAACATATTAATTGATTACTCCGATGAGATTCAGGAGTACATCGAGGATTGTCAGGTATGCTGTCGCCCTATTTCATTTCAGGTTCAATTCAGCAGTCAATCTGCTCAAATCAGTGCCAGGCAGGAAAATGAATAATTTCCTGCCTGATCGCACAGGTTCTGAGCCATTCTACATTTCGGTTGTACCTCTAGAATTGATAGGTTCTATTGGCTTTGTGTGCCTGATTTTTCCTGCTCACTTTAACCTAAATAACCTGAGTTCTAGATAAGAAATTTGAAAAAAGAGTGAAATGAAAACTCTTTGTATTGTTTAATTGATCAGGATTCTTATCCAGATCTCAGGTTAAATTATTCAGCTTGTGAGCCCGCTGTAGGAGGGAGGGTTCATCACCTGGTAGTTATTCACTGAAAGTGAGAAAAAAGCAAAAAAAATCCAGCCACTTAAAACAAGCTGGCTGGATTTTTTACTAGAAGGGATGAATACTTATTTCGCAGTGGCGTTCAGATCAGTTTCACCATTATCAAAACCTAATTTATAACCCAGTGAAACATGGTGAAAACGGCCATTGGTGTAATCATCATGAATCGCAAAATCAAAGTTATAAACCTTGTCTAATTCCAGATTCAAGTCTGTAGCCTTGTCTGACTTCAGATCACGAACCATTTCAACCGTCCAGGTACCATCGGCTAAGGTCGCATTGAACTCAATATCCTGACCTCCATCCATAATGCGATCCACAAGAATTGCGCCATTTTCAGAGATTTTCTCACCCGCTTTATAGCGATGAACATCCATGAAACGTC
The DNA here is from genome assembly GCA_016744375.1 of Gammaproteobacteria bacterium. GTDB lineage: Bacteria > Pseudomonadota > Gammaproteobacteria > GRL18 > GRL18 > GRL18. The sequence continues at coordinate 25,477 of JADGEM010000053.1, read as the reverse complement.
CTTCAGCACCTTCAGTGGCAACTTCATCCGAGGTTTTCAGTTTATCCCATCCACCCAGCTTCTTACCGCGACGCCCCTTGATTTCGACCTTGGTACGACTCTCAGTAATATACTTCGTAACACCATCTGAGCTGAGGAACTGATCTTTTTGTGCATATGCATCAATGACAGACTGCTCCGGTGCATTAGGCATACCGCGATTATCATGATGACAGGTTCCCCAGCACCCTGCTCTGTCTGCATAAAGCACATCATCTGTGGCAAACATAACCGCTAATTTAACTTGATTGTTAGGGTCCATTTTTCCACCATCTGCGAAAGGTACAGGCGTATGTTCTGCATCCTGCCACTGGAATCTCATGTACAACTTATTATTATCATGCATAGTTTGAACGGTGACAGGAATACTGCCGCGTTTTCCAGGAATCGGTGTTGGCTCAAGCTTTTCACCCGTGACAATTTTCTCTCCCATATCAGCAGTTTCTTTATCATGGCAACTGGCACAGGTATCACCTGCCATAAACGGGCGTTTACCCCCATGCTCACTGCCTTTAAAGATCCACTCCATAGAAGACTGTCCAGGATAAAACAGGGTGATATCCCGTGAAGAAGCCTTGCTCCAGTCTATACCTGATGAAGCATCCCCTGATGGTGCAGCTGCCGGTGTAGAAGCTGTGGCAGGAGCAGCAACCGCACTGGCTTGCTTTTTCACTGCGTTAATTTCAGCATCAGCATTATCAAATCCCAGCTTATAACCCAGGGAAACATGATGGAATCGACCATTGGTGTAATCATCGTGGATGGCAAAACCAAGATTATACAACTTTGAAGGATCCAGCTGGATATCATCTGCAACATCGGTTTTAAGCTTACGTCTCATTTCAACAACCCAGGTATTGCCCTGTTTTGATGAGGTGAATTCAACGCCGCCTTCTGACAAAGTACGTTCAGCCAGAATCGAACCATTTTCAGACTTATTGGTACCGGCCTGATAACGATAGAGGTCCATAAAGCGCCCTTCAGTCAGTTCAAGCTTCACTTCATCCTCTGTTTTAAGCTTGTCCCATCCACCCAGGATTTTTCCACGACGGCCTTTGATTTCGACTTTGGTACGACTCTCGGTGATGTACTTAGTGATGCCCTTAGTCATATCAATCTGATCTTTTTGCGCATAAGCATCAATGGCAGACTGCTCTGGCGCTACAGGCATGTTGCGATTATCGTGGTGACAGGTTCCCCAGCAACCGGCTCTGTCAGCATATAGAGTGTCATCTGTTGTGAGCATCAGGGCTAATTTAACCTGATTATCAGGGTCCATTTTTCCGCCATCTACGAAAGGTACTGGAGCATGTTCAGTATCTTCCCATTCATAGCGCATATAGAGGTAATCATCATCGTGCGCAGCCTGAACTTTAACAGCAATACTGCCGCGTTTGCCTGGAATTGGTGTAGGCTCCAGCTTTTCACCAGTGACGATTTTTTGTCCCATATCAGCGGCCTCTTTATCGTGACAACTGACGCAGGTGTCACCGGACATAAATGGGCGTTTACCGCCGTGTTCACTGCCTTTAAAAATCCACTCCATTGAAGCCTGGCCAGGATAGAAGATGGTTACCTGACGGTCAGGCACATCGCCCCAGTCAATTCCAAAACCAGCATTAGCAGGAATGGCTTGAGCTGAAGGTGCGGCATCACTTGCCTTACACTCACCAGGAACCTTTTTAATGATAGTTTTGGTGATCACTTTAGGCTTAGGTGGATTATTGGATAAATCAAGAAGTTTTTTCTGTTTGTCATTAACTGGTTGTTTCAGAACCGCATCTGGTTTTGCATGTTCAGAAACAGGCGCAGAGAATTCTTCCAACCATTCTTCATCAATACCTTCCGGCATGAGATGGGCAATACCCTTATGACAATCGATACAGGTATTGCCATTGTTTAATGCAAATTGGTGTTGTTTTCTGGCACGAGGTCTTTGATAGGCAACGCTCATGGATTCAAAGTCATGGCAGTTGCGACATTCTCTTGAGTCACTGGCTTTCATGCGTTTCCACTCATTGGTCGCCAGGTGCAAACGTTCGTCGAGGAATTTCTCACGCGTATTAATAGTACCCAGTATCTTATGATAGATCTCATTTGAAGCCTGAATCTTACGCTTCATCTTATAAACCCATTCCTTGGGCACATGACAGTCAGGGCAAGTAGCTCTTACACCAGAACGGTTAGCATAGTGGATAGTTGTTTTATATTCCTGATAGACATTATCTTTCATTTCATGACAGGATATACAGAATTTTTCGGTGTTTGTTAGCTCTAATACGGTATTAAAGCCACCCCAGAGAATAATACCTAAAATAATGAAGAAGATCGCCGCACCAACAGAAACTCCCAAAAAGAGTTTACGGCGTAAAAAGCTTGGTGAATTCATAATCCCTACCCATTTTATTCTGACGATTCAAACTGAGAAACCCTATAAACACAAGGTCATAGTAGCTTCTCTTTTTACAAGAAAAATATCCTTGATTTAAAACAATACTTGTCTTTGTTTCTTACAAAAAGTTCTTGTATTCAGAAAAATACTGTTTTGAATCAAAACTGGTCAATACTGCTCATGCACATTCACGTGTTCGTAGCATAAGGCCATTCGTGGCAAAAAAAAGGCGGATATAGAAATCTATATCCGCCTTTTTTTCAGACGTTTTTACACGTTTGTTCGTACAAAACGTATCACTTATGTTTTGTGATGAACACGGTTATAAACGTTGAACTTACCAGTTGGTGTAGTCAGACCTTTGATACGCTTAATCTCTTTAAGAGTATTTGCATCATAAACCACGATTTCACCTGTTGGGTTCTTGTTATCAGAACGATTCCAGACTGAAACCCAGACTTCAGTACCAGCATTGTTAAATTCCATGTGCAGAGCAGCTTTACCTTTCTCTTTAGTCACCCGAATGGTTTTAACAATTTCACGAGTTTTCTTATCGATAACTTGTACTGATTGCTGTACTTCTGGCTCTGGGTGTTTCAACTGATCAGCCCATACATATTTAGACTTTTCATGAGTACGAATGAACGCACCAGCACCATCGGTTTCAACTTCATAGCAAAGTTTCCATGCATGATCTTTATGACCGGCAGGATCATTACCCCAGACTGAAACTTTACCCACACCCAGGTGAGTTGTGCCACCAACAGGGCCACACTTAGGATCAATCCAGTTTGCACCAGGACCAGGATGTGGAAGCTTATCAACATCAATCATAGCTTCTAAAGTACCGCCATCTTTAGTATCAACAATGACCATCTTCTTGGATGCATTCGCAGCAATCTGGAAGTAACGACCCGTTGGATCATAGAAACCATCATGCAGGAATTTCGCTGAGTTAATTTGAGTGATATCCAGGTTATCCAGATCTGTATAGTTAACCTGCCACATTTGACCTAATTCCTTAGCTGCGACTAAGAAAGAAGACTCATTTGGATTAGTATAAATTGCAGCAACACGTGACTCTTCAACATAGTCACCATCAACATTCATACCACGAGTTGAAACAACTTTTAAAGGCTTCATTGTTTTTGCATCAACAATAACAAAATGTGGAGGCCAGTAACCACCAGCAATGACGTATTTACCATCACCGGAAACTGCGACGTCACGGGCGTCATAAGCAATTTGCGTTTCAGCCACTAACATCTTGTCAGGTGTCTGCCATAAATCAAATTTATTCAGTTTACCATCACGACCAATCGTGTACCAGAAACGACCATCAACATCGTCAGATTTATCGATATTGTGATGTTCTTGCCCTTTAATAACGTGTACTGCATAACCGGCATCAAGATGAGCAACAATTTTCTTAGTGTCACCATCAATAATGGCAATTTTACCGGCATCACGTTCGATAACAACAAAGAAATTTTCCCAGTTCAGACCGTGTAGCGGCTTAGTAGGATAATCTTTAGGCTCAATATAAACCTTGGTACGTTCCTGCATTAAAGAGAGAGGCATTTCAGGTGGCACAGGTGGTGTAATCTGAATGTACGTTGCCATTAACTTAATTTCATCTTTAGAAAAGATGTCATTAAAGTTGTTCATACCGCCTTCAGTACCATAAGTCAGAATCTTTTCAAGACGTTTCTGGCCTTTCTTCAGAGTTTCCTTAGGTTCCAGGCTTTTACCTGTAGCGCCTTTTCTTAAAACACCGTGGCAACCCGCACAACGTTGAAAGTATAAAGTTTTGGCTTTCTCAAAATCCGCTTCCGATAATGTCGGTTGCTTCGCTGCGGCAGCCATAGCGGCAGGTACTGTAATAGCACTTGCTAGAGCAACGGCTGCAGTGAGTTTACCCAGTTTAAAAATGTTCATTGTTTTTGTCTCTCCTGGTGGAATACCTTAAGAACTAGGGCTCTATTTCACTAAATAGAATCACCGTCTTAAGGAAAGATTAGTTTTGAGCACAGTGTAACAATAACTCTGTCAAAAGCCCCTACACCTTGATTTAGATCAACAATAATCAATACTTTTGTAGTGCTTACCTTACATTTTCAATAACTTAGCTCTATATAACCCCTGATTAATTGGGTAAATTAGCATTTTAATTAAAGCTTTTTATGATCCAGATCAATAAAAAAGATTAATAATAATTGAACTATTATAAACACCTTAAGAAAGCCTTTTCTTATTTGATCTAAATCAAAGCAGTAAACCTGAAGGTTCGATACTGTGACACTCAGAAAGGGTTATTTAATTGCTGATCACACTTTCGGCAAAACGAATGTAGATTAAACTATAGAGATACAGGAACAAAAAGACTGGTGATGGGTTTAAACAGACAATACATATTGAAGATCATTAGCCTGCTGTCTGCTGCTGCAATGATTTTTTTAGCTTCGCCAGTCTTATCGATTGCCCAGGACTCTATAGTTCATTCTACAGCCAATATCAGCATTGAGCGGCAGAAAGAGCTAATCTATATGGTACAGCAAGATTGTGGCTCCTGTCATGGTATGACACTTAAAGGGGGTCTGGGACCTTCCCTTTTACCTGAGCGGGTTTCTGTACTACCGAAACAGTATCTTATTGATGCTGTTACCCATGGCCGCCAGGGTACACCAATGCCTCCCTGGGGGCCATTATTGAAACAGAATGAAATCATATGGATAGTGGAGCAACTACAAGTGGGTGCTCTTGGCCAAAAGCCAAAACACACCCCTGAAAAAAACTCAGGATTGATCGATGCCAAGAATTAAACGTACTGTTATTCAAAATCCTCTCAGGAGGATTATTTTTAGTGCGGTTGCAGTCTATGCTCTGCTGTTCAGCTCTCTAAGCTTTTCTGACTGTGATATGCCAAAGGATTTGCCTACGGGTGATCTGGGTATTATTATTGAGCGGATGGATGGCTCTGTTTTAATTATCAATAACAGTTCGCTTTCAGTCTTATGCCGGGTTGAAGGCCTGGGTGACCTATCTCATGCGTCTGCAGTATTCTCTCGAAATGCACGATATGCCTTTGTTTTTGGCCGGGATGGAGGTCTGACAAAAATAGACTTACTCAAGGGAAAAATCAGTAAGCGTATTTTACAATCAGGTAATTCTATTGGCGGTGCTATTTCACAGGATGGCCAGTATATTGCTGTTTCAAATTATGAACCCGGAGGCGTTAATGTCTTCGCTGCTGACGATCTTTCACTGGTCGCAAAAATTCCGGCGACTTATGGCAGTTCCACTCTCACTTCAAAGACAGTTGGGCTGGTTGATGCACCGGGAAACCAATTTGTATACAGCCTCTATGACGGCAATGAAATCTGGCAAGTCAAAATAGGACGCAAGACGGGTAAAACTGAAACGACAATTTCTTCTGTCGATATAAAAAAATACCGCAATGTCGGCAAGGCACCCTACGATGGTTTAATCAGTGCTAATGGCCGCTATTATATTGCCGGGCTATTTGGAGAAGATGGTCTGAGCCTTCTGGATTTATGGCACACGGAAAAAGGCACACGGAAAATCCTGAGCCATTATGGCAAAGGCCAGAAAAAACTGCCTGTCTATAAAATGCCCCATCTGGAAGGCTGGGCAATTGCGGGAAATCATGCTTTTTTACCTGCCGTTGGTTTACATGAAGTGCTGGTGGTTGATACTGATACCTGGAAAGAAGTAAGCCGTATAAAAGTGCATAGTCAGCCAGTCTTTGCCATGGCAAGTCCTGATGATCGCCAGATTTGGGTTAACTTTGCCTTCCCTGACAATAACACCTTGCAGGTTATTGACTCTGAAACATTTAAAATCATTAAGCAGTTTCAGCCTGGAAAAGGTATTTTACATATGGAATTCACTCCCAGAAGTGAACACGTCTGGGTCTCAGTCCGGGATAATGATGAAATCATTGTCTACGACACACAGACATTAGAAGAAGTAAAACACATACCTGCTAAAAAACCCAGCGGTATTTTCTTTACATCCCGTGCGCATCGCATAGGCTTGTAAAATGAGACAGATTTATAAACAGGTGAACCATTAAATGCTTACACATTTAGAAAAACAGTTGCTCAATGACTATCAACAAGGAATACCTCTGGTCTCAGAGCCATATTCTGAGATAGCCAGAGAAATAAGCCTGAAAGGTTTTTCAGTCAGTGAACAGGAAATCATTGATACTCTCAGTTCACTGAAAGAACGGGGCCTAATCAGTCGTGTGGGTCCTGTATTTCAGCCTAAAGCTGTCGGCAGCAGTACTCTGGCCGCTATTGCTGTACCAGAAAATCGATTAGTCGAAGTAGCCGATATTGTCAGTGGTTTTACACAAGTCAACCATAATTATGAACGAGAGCATCAATTCAACCTCTGGTTTGTTGTCACTGCCGGGACTCAAATAGAAGTAGAACAGGTCTTACATACGATTGAACAAAAGACAGGTTTGAGCGTAATGAATCTGCCCATGGAACAAGATTACCACATTAACCTGGGTTTTCCTCTTTGGTGTTAGTTTGGTGTTAACTATGGTTTTAAACAACCAAGAAACAGGTATTTTGAAATGACATTAGAAATATTAGATCAGCATCTTATTGCAGCAATACAGGATGGTTTAGAATTTACCCATCGTCCTTTTGCCCGCATTGCATCCCAACTTGGGATTTCTGAACAAAAAGTTCTAAATCGTCTTCAACAATTAAATGAGAGTGGCACAATCAAACGCTTAGGTGTTGTAGTAAGCCACCGTAAATTAGGCTTTAAGGCCAATGCTATGGTCGTTTGGGATATTCCAGATGAGCATGTCACTGATGTCGCACAACGCATTGCTTCATTTGAGTGTGTCACCTTATGCTATCAGCGCCCTCGCAGAATGCCTGAATGGTCATACAATCTTTTTTCTATGATCCATGGTAAAGACAGAGTCTCTGTTTTAGAGCGCCTGAATGATCTTATCGAAATATTAGAACTGCAGGACATTAAACACAAACCTCTGTTCAGTACCCGATGTTTTAAACAACGTGGCGCTCGCTATGTTAATCCTGATAAAATCATTAGGCGCTCAATTTCACCATTGAAAACACCAGAGATTAGCACCAGGAAAAAGGCCTCTTTATCAATCACCTCAGTTAATATTGAAGATGATTTTTCATTTCCTTTAGTCTCCAATCGTGCCTTTGGTTAAACCGAGAGGCTAACAAATATGGATGAGCTGGATCGTAGAATTATTAATTATCTGCAAGGTGATTTTCCTATAGATAATAGTCCCTATCAGATCATTGCCCAGAAACTTGATATAAGCGAAGATGAGCTGCTTAAGCGACTAGATCATTTATTAGAGAATCGAACCCTCACTCGCTTTGGTCCAATGTATGATATCCAGAAGCTCGGGGGGAGTTTTAGCCTGTGTGCAATCCGGGTTCCAGCCAATCGCTTTGAAGAAGTCACTCAAATTATAAATTCCTTTCCTGAAGTTGCCCACAATTATGAGCGTGACCATGACTTCAATATGTGGTATGTTCTGGCAACTGAATCGTTAGCTCAGATTGATATAACCAACCAGTCCATAGAAGACAAGACAGGTCTCAAAGTTTATAATATGCCCAAAATACAGGAATTCTTCGTCGGTCTGCATTTTCAGGCCTGAGAAAGCATCCGAGAATCCTATATAATTCCGTTTTAGTTATAACCATTAATGACGCTTGATAAAAAGAAAAATATGGATGATCTGGATAGAAAAATAATCGCAGCAACTCAATCTGGTTTACCGCTTGTTAAAGAACCTTATCAGGCAATTGCCCAACAACTTAATATTGAACCTGAATTATTAATGCAACATATGCGAGCCATGTTAAAAACTGGACAAATTCGTCGTATCGGTGCGGTTCCAAATCATTACAAACTTGGTTATACAGCCAATGCGATGTCCGTCTGGAATGTTCCTGATGACAAGATTTATGAATTAGGTCAACAGTTGGGGGCACTATCTTTTGTCAGCCATTGCTATGAGCGACCACGCTTTTTACCTGAGTGGCCCTACAACCTCTTTGCCATGTTACACGGTAAAAGTAAAGATGAAGTAGCAGAAAAGGTTCAGGAAGTTGTCACCTTATTGGGTGAACACTGCGCTGGATACGAGCTGCTTTATAGCAAACAAATATTAAAGAAAACAGGTCTCCGCCTGAAAGAACCCTCTCCTAAGTAACCAAATAAGTAATCAAATATGTTCAGAATTTCTCAGTACCTAAACGAAGTCATCAATCCAACACCCCTGGGTGATAAGCGAAATCCTCCAGGACCCGTTGTTATCTGGAACTTAATCAGACGTTGCAATCTGACTTGCAAACATTGTTATTCAATTTCTGCCGATACACAGTTTAAAGGTGAATTATCGACCGATGAAGTCTTTACAGTAATGGATGATTTAAAAGCCTTTAAAGTGCCCGTATTAATTTTATCCGGCGGTGAACCCCTGCTTCGGGATGATATTTTTGAAATCTCTCACCATGCTAAAGATATGGGCTTTTATGTGGGGCTTTCAACAAACGGTACATTAATTACCGAAGAAAATATTAAACAGATTGCAGATGTTAATTACAACTATGTCGGTATCAGTATTGACGGTATTGAAGCAACACATGATGTTTTTCGCCGCAAAGAAGGTGCCTACAAAGAATCAATCAAAGGTATACGCCTGTGTAAGCAGCATGATATTAAAGTAGGTCTGCGTTTCACTCTGACTCAAGACAATGCCGATGAACTCCCAGCTCTACTACAGCTTATGGATGATGAAGGCGTTGACAAATTTTATCTTTCCCATCTTAACTACGCTGGGCGGGGTAATAAAAACCGAAAGGATGATGTTTATCATATCGCAACACGAAAATCTCTGGACTTTTTATTTGAGCATTGCATCAATGAAATAAATCAAGGCATTCAACGTGAATATGTCACCGGTAATAATGATGCTGACGGCCTCTATCTTTATCATTGGGTTAAAGAGCATTATCCTGAGCAGGCAGAACTCATTAAAGCAAGACTGGATCAATGGGGTGGAAATTCATCCGGTGTAAATATTTCTAATATTGATAATCTCGGAAAGGTCCACCCTGATACCATGTGGTGGAACTATTCACTAGGCAATGTTAAAGACCGCCCTTTTTCAGAAATCTGGCAGGATACATCCGATCCTCTAATGGCTGGTCTTAAACAGAACCCTCGTCCAGTTGAAGGCCGCTGTGCTAAATGTCAGTATCTTAAAATCTGTAATGGCAATACGCGAGTCAGAGCCTGGCAGACCACTGATAATTTCTGGGCTGAAGACCCAGCCTGTTATCTTACTGATAAAGAAATTGGTATAAGCTGAAACACCATTACTTCCTTGATAAGCATCAATGGCTCTTATTAAGCTTAGAGGCTATAATTCCAGACAGGCTTACAAAGATTATTTTAAACAGCTGTCCAGATAAACCGTCTTATAAAAAAGAATCACTCTATGAAATTTGTTTCAATTCTTCTTATAACACTATTGTTAACAATGACTGCTGTTGCAGCTGTCGCTAATACTGAATCAGCAACAACTGATTTAACCAAGAAAAATTTTAAAAAACATTGTGCCTCTTGCCATGGCGAAGACAGACTCGGTATTGTCGGCCCACCGCTTATTCCCCAAAGTTTCAAACGCCTGAAAGCCAAAGCAGCAACACTGGTTATTAAAAATGGTCGTGTTGCCACCCAAATGCCAGCTTTTGGCAAAACTTTATCAGATATGCAAATTAGTGATTTGGTGGACTATATCTATACCAAACCAACTCATTCACCAGAATGGGACATGAATGCCATTAAGCAAAGCCATAAAATATCTCATGCACCAGAATCATTAGGTAATACACCAGTTTTCAAAGCCGATATGCAAAATCTTTTTTTAGTGGTTGAAATTGGTGATCATCATGTCACATTACTCAATGGTGATAGCTTTGAACCAATTTACCGTTTAAAAACTCATAATGCTCTGCACGGAGGCCCCAAGTATTCAAAGGACGGTCGATATGTCTTTTTTGCTTCCCGAGATGGCTGGATAACTAAATTTGATATTTATAATCTCAAAGTCATCGCTGATATTCGAGTTGGTATTAATACCAGAAATTTAGCGGTGTCAGATGATGGCAAGTTTATTATCGCAGGTAATACCCTGCCCCATACCGCAGTCATACTCAGTGCGCATGACTTATCACCAATAAAACTCATTCCTGTAGTGAATGAAGCCGGTGAAAGTTCCCGGGTAAGTGCTGTTTACACAGCAGCTCCTCGACAAAGCTTTATCCTGGCTTTAAAAGATTTCCCTGAAGTCTGGGAAATTCCTTATGTTGAAAAAGAAATATTTGTCCACGACTATCGATATGAAATGCCAGAATATACAGGGAAACCATTCAGCATTCGCCGAATTAAACTCAGCAACTATTTAGACGATTTTTTCTTTAATCAGGACTATACTCATATTATAGGGGCAGCTCGACCGGAAGGAGAGCGTTTTCCGCAAGGAGGACAGGTAATAAAAATAAGCTCTGGCCGCAAAGTCAGTAATATTGACTTACCCGGTATGCCTCACTTAAGTTCCGGCATTAGCTGGAAATATAAAGACACTCGCATTATTGCGACGCCTAATATTAAGAAAGGTATTGTCTCCATTATTGATACCAAAGATTGGAAAACAATAAAAAAGATAAAAACCAAAGGGCCTGGTTTTTTTATGCGTAGTCATGAAAAAAGTCCTTACGCATGGGTCGATGTTTTTTTTGGACCTCATAAGGATTTAGTTCATATTATTGATAAACAAACCCTGGAAATTGTTAAAACCCTGCAACCTGTGCCTGGCAAAACTGCAGCACATGTTGAATTTACAAAAGATGGGCGCTATGCTCTGCTAAGTATTTGGGAAGATGACGGAGCGGTAATTGTTTATGATGCCTTGACGCTTAAAGAAGTCACACGTTTGCCCATGAAAAAGCCTTCAGGTAAATATAATGTCTATAATAAAACACACCTGGAAGAAGGCACCAGTCATTAAAACAAATAGTTATAAAAACAACGATTATATGAGGAGATAATAATGTTCAAAGCATTAGGTACTTTAGGTGTGGTTCTACTAACAGTCGCCGCCGTTGTCATGGTGGGTCTGGGTTTCTTAATGGGACCTGATCACCCATTGCCATGGATAATGCTGATTGTTGTCGTTGCCATACCTTTTGTTCATAACAAAATGGCTGCAAATCGTTATCTGGTCTGGAAAGATGAATACAGCGTTGGCATTGAAGAAATGGATAATGATCATAAAAAGCTGCTTAATTTGATCAATCAATTACAAACTGCAGTACATTATTACACAGGCAGAGAATTTGAAGAAAAGGCACTAGAAGAGCTGGTTGATTACACAAAAACTCATTTTAATAAAGAAGAAAAACTCCTGGAAGATAACGGCTATGCTGATCTAGATGCCCATAAATTACTCCATAAGCAATTTATCGATAAAGTAAATCAGTTTCTTGAACAATACAAACAAGACTCTGAACTCACCATCAACGATACTCTGGAATTTCTTAAAGACTGGTTGATAAAGCATATTAATGGTACTGACAAAGAATATGGCAAAGTCTTAAACGATAAAGGCATTCATTAATATAGCCGACAAGCTGGATGAATCATTAGGCGATAAAGCTCATAACCCTTATCAATTGAACAAAATTCTATCCCCCTAGCCCTGTTACTCCCTTTATACAGAGCCAGGTGAAGAATGTCTGTAGTCAACAGGCCGCAGACATTCTGTTAATGACTTTTCATGGCTTCTGCATGTTTCTGTATTAAATCAGCCAATTCATCTGCAGGTACAAACTCTTTCCATTGTTCCTGAGGCACGTTGCCCATTGCAGTTGCTTTATAATCACCACATTCTGGACATATGAATAAAAAGGTATGTTTATTCTGACAGGATTGATCAAAAGCAACATCATCCAGTTTATAGGCTACCTGGCATTTTTGACAATTAAGATTATAGCTGGGTGAATCTGACATATTATTCCCTTTGCGGATTATTTCATACTAATTCAGTCAACGATTCTATCTGAATTAATCCGCTTATTAAAGCACTGTTTTTGGTCTATACTTAGGATTAAATAACCCCCTGGAACATGAGTTTGTATTGTTATGAAAAAACCCATTTTGGATGAACCTATTTTTATCATTCATGGAGAGAAATTTGACAAAAAATTTAGTCGTAATGATTTTGATGATTCACAAATACATCTGATTTGTATTACTTCACCAGAAGAATTAAGCAATTACCCATCCTGCCTCTTTATTTTTGATGCCCAACTATTAGAAACAGCCTCATGGAAAGACTGGAACAAATATCTGTGGAATAGTGTCACAATTTCAGAAGAACACCTTGAAATAAACACTGATTTACTCTTACCTACTGGGTTTCCAAAGCATGAAACAATTAAACTTCTTGGATTTGCCTATCAACAATTACACCTTAAACAACAATACAGTGTCACCAACAATTTATTAAGCTTTGAGCACAAACGCATTACTCAATTAAATGAAATTGGCATCGCACTTTCAAAAGAAAAAAACCTGGGAGTTCTACTCAAAAAGATTTTGCATGAATCTCAAAACCTCTCAGATTGTGATGCAGTCTCTTTATATCTAGTTGATAAGCAGGATGAAGAACAACCTAAATTGATTTTCAAATTGTCCTTTAATGATACCTTGAGTTTTAAAATGGATGAATTTCAAATTCCATTAGATAATAATTCCATTGCAGGCTATGCCGCATTAAATAATCAGGAAGTCATTATTGATGATGCTTACCATATCCTTGCCAGTAAACCCTTTCAATTTGATTCTTCTCTTGATATAGAACTGAATTATCGGACCATTTCAATCCTGGCCGTACCAATTACCAATCATGAAAACCAGGTCATTGGCGTACTGCAGTTTATAAATAGGAAGAATCAGCGTGATATTAAGCTAACAACACCTGAAATTACAGTTAAACATGTCATACCATTCGATTCAGGAATTTGCCATTTGCTCTGTGCTCTGGCAAGTCAGGCAGCCATATCCATAGAAAATGCCATTCTACTGGAAAATATTAACAATCTATTTGAGGGTTTCGTTAAGGCTTCTGTTACTGCAATTGAACAAAGAGATCCAACCACCAGCGGACACTCATTCCGGGTTGCTGATCTAACCACAACATTGGCTGTTCGAATGAATGCTTCTGAACATCATGAGTACCGACAAATTAGCTACTCTGGAGCTGAACTAAGAGAAATCCGTTACGCTTCCCTGTTACATGATTTTGGAAAAGTTGGCGTTCGGGAAAATGTCCTTGTTAAAGAAAAGAAACTTCCTGAAAATCGACTGGAGCTATTACAATATCGTTTTGAACTGGAAAAAGAAAGGCTCAAACGCAAAGCCCTGGAAGAGGAACTGCATCTGCATCATTCCCATTCTCCCATCGAGCAAATTCAATCTGTTCACAAACAACTGAAACAACAGATCGATGAACTGGATCAGCACTTTCAGGCCATATTGGAAGCCAACGAACCCACTATTTTACCCGATGGAAATTTCAACCATCTTATGACACTTAAAGAATTTCCCTATAGGGAGTTGGGCGGCGAGTCTGGCTATATTATTTCAGAAAGTGATTTTCTCGCACTTTCAGTCAAAAAAGGAACCCTAACTGATGTTGAACGCGAAGAGATTCAGTCACATGTCCTGCATACATTAAAATTTCTCAGGCAAATTCCCTGGACAGCCGATCTCAGCAACATTCCCGGCATTGCTTCAGCTCATCATGAAAAACTGAATGGCAAAGGCTATCCCTATGGTTTAACCGCGGAAGATATTTCCATGCCGTCACGAATGATGGCAATATGTGATATTTTTGACGCACTGGTTGCCACTGACCGGCCTTATAAAAGAGCTCTTAATATTGAGAAAGCTCTGGATATTATTCAGACAGAAACCACTCATGGCTTATTAGACAGTGAACTCGTTAAAGTCTTTATTGACGAAAAAGTTTACACCACCACCACACATAAAGACTATAAACCTTCAATGAATATTTCAGAACCACTTAAGAAAAATCATATCTGTAATGTGGATCTTCATAAGTAAGCACTTGAATTTTTTTAAGTCTAATGGCTGTTATTAAAACACTGAATATTTCATTTTCTAAGCTTAATGTTTGTAGTGGTACAGTTCAACTCACCGGAATCAAAAAGTGAAACGAAGTGTAGCTTTTCGTTTCCGGGGCGGTTGCTTATGAGTTTTGTTCAATGTATTTTACTTTTCTTAAGTCATTAATAAAATCTTTACTATCTATTTCTTTTAATGCATTTTTTAGTATTGCTCTAATATTGCCATCACAGTGTGGGTAAGCAATTTCAGGTGAAATTTCTTTTAATCTTAAAAAAATCGCAAGTGAATAACTTTGCTCAGCTTCACTTAAGTAACCACCACCTGTTGTCCTCCATCCATGGGAGCCTACACCTTGATACTGCTGAAAATTAAATACTGAATTAGCTTGAAAAACTCCGAATCCTAGAAAAGTTGCTGTAATATCTGTAGCGAATTCCCAGTTCTCCCAACCTCCTGGGGGTGGTTCAGATGCAGTACTTGTCAAATAATGAGCCAGTTCATGAGAAAATGTAGCAACCATTTGTGTGGGATCTGAAATCAATTTTGGATTATATGTAATTACCGCTTCATTTTCTTCATTTATTGTAAATGTTCCATGTGGGTTATGTTCAACATCTTGAACTATGAGAAATTCACCAACTTGCAAATCAGGATCTTCTTCTTGTATTTCTAGTTTGCAAGTCCATTTTTCCAAACCTGAATATTTTTTTACTTGCTCAAATGTATACCGTGTTACTTCTTCTGGTGTTGCAAATTTCAATGGAAAAAATTCTTCTGATGGAAGAATTAAATTTGTTTCATTATAAAAATCATCTCCACCAAAGTGTGTTAGTAACCACCGATAAGTTTCTATTTGAAAAAGTTCATTTTCTTCACTTAACAATGACCTTTTTCTAAATGGGTTCCACAATATTACATTCCCTTTTAATTATATCATCGCATTTCACCAGGATTTTTAAGAGCGCATCGGCGCAAAATTTCCAAGTAAAAATGCCTTATTAAGTGTTTACATGACAACTGAATAATTAAATTATGCTTTATATTCACCATTTAGATATAAATGATATTCCTGTTTTACCCAAATAACAAAAAATGGGAGAAACAATATCAACATTAAAAACCCTATATTGGTATTTTCTAGTAACCCAGAAAAGCTCTCCATAAACACAAGAGCACTGCCAGCCATTACTAGAGAATACATAACTGTGAACCATTTTATTATTGGGTTCTCATTTAGATACTCACCCAACTGAGTTTTGTTAGGTATCGGGACTAACGACCTATAGAAGACAGCAACACTGCCAAAAATTCCAATTATAATTATTGACCAGTTGTCATCTGATAGTGATGCCAACATTAATCCTATAAATAATAGAATCCATGAAGTAATCAAATAATACCTTATGTGTTTTAAATTTTCTTTGTTAACCATAGCGTCTGTTTCTTTGGGTACAGGGAAAGGAAAGACTCTGATAGAAACGAACTCACATCCCACACTCTCGGTTTTTGACAATCACTGAGTCATGTGATCCATTACAAATTTTTGTGTTAGCCCTGTTTTTTAATATTGCTGAGTTCTTTATCTAAAAACTCTTTTGATTGATCAATAGCAAACCAAGTAGAAACATCTGGGTATTCTGCAGATGGTTTTATTGTATTTATGGCAACAAGGTATTCACCTGTATCACAACCTGCAGTTAAGTTATCAGTAGGGTCAATAAGGTTGCAACTTATAGAAATTGCCTCCTCAATATTTTTGTTGTTTTTTTATTTTCCATATCAAATCATTATGAATTTTCAAAGCTCATACCATCAGGTATCCAATTGTTTTTTAGTTTTAATTCAATCAGTTCAACGATATGTGCCTTTGTTTAATAGTTGTGGTGTTGCCAGATTTAGAAATATTGGGATGAATGAAATTATCACTCTCTAAAGAAGAACTAATGACCCCTAATTCACATTTAAAGTTACTTGAGTGTATGGTTTTCATGACTTCTTGGCTAACAGTTACTATACAGAAAAATTTATTTCCGTATAGATATATTAATATTTTTCTATGTGACTCACTAAGTGATTGTTATTGTTTAATAATTTACGATTCTTTTCCCGTTATCAACTATAGCAAACCAGGAAAGATATTTGTATCAGATTTATACTACAGCTAATCTATTTGTGAGTTATAGTCAAATCTGGTGCTTGAGATCAGGCTGACATTCTATCTTAGCAGGTGTTGATTTAGACAGTGGTTACTTACCTTTACTTGAATTATGGAACAGTCGCTCAACAGAAGATTGGGAGACGGGTATTAAATCGAGCCCAATGAACAGGACTGGATTCAGAGATTGTTGTTAAAAATGCAGCGCCAGGGATTGCTTGTGGTGTTGAGGATGTTTTTCCAGATACTCAGCAAACAGTATGAACCACACTTACTTGAGATTACGATTGAATTACCATATTTTTTTTATGCCTTGCTAATAGGAATACTCCGAGCAAGCCTGTTCCAAACAGCAAGAATACAGAAGGTTCTGATACGACTCGTCTTCTTCCTGAGGATGCAGATATGAATACAGCTGACTGTACTTCTCCGTCAAGTGCATCTCCTAAAATTAATATAAGTTTATTATCGGTTGCATTAACTGGTGCACTAAAAGAGTGTATAGAATTAAGCAAACCAACGCCTCCACCGAGCACTGATTCATACCGGGTTCCACTTGTTGTTTCCATGTTTTCGTGATCAGCAAAAATGGGCTGACCGTCCACAAAGGCGATATTAATATCATTAATAAATAACCCAAATCCATCGGTGAAAAAAGGGGGCAAATCAGGTGAAGTTGTAGGCTCTTCATCTGATGCGAAAACAACATCGAATGCGAGGCTGTCAAAACCCAGAAGCATGTCAAAGTTAATAGTGATTTGTGTCACGTCAAAATGAGTTTTAGCTCCGCTTATTGGCTCCAAAAGCTCATTTTGCTGCAAAGTTGCAGGAATTCCATCGCCAGTTAATCCATAGGAGGAAGGGTAGTCAGCTTCTATCACTGATTCAGATACCCCGCCAGTACTAATAATCAGTCCCGAATTAATTCCGTACTCGTTGTCGTCACTAAAAGTACCTGTAGATGTGGATGGACTCCGAGCAGAAGAATCGAAGAGAAATCCACAGTCGCTACAGCTGTGGCCGCTTAGTGAAATATTTATTGAGTCGTAATCAATACCTGATAGGCTGTTGCCGAATAAAGCATCTTTGAGCAATGATACATCTTGTGTTGAAGTTATTGTTGTGGCTGACACCGTAGGTGTGTATATTCCAAATAATATTAATTGTATGAAAAAAATTATCAATTTATTCATGGTATATCTCCAGCAATGCATAGATTTATATGGGCAAATGGTATGCACTTAAGAAAAAAGGCACTAAATTGCCATCATGCTGGTATTCGCGATAGTGGTTCATCATACAAGCAGTTAACCTGTCTCAGTAAATTTTATACTCTAATTCATTATAAAACACAAGGATATTTATGGGACAACTCTAAATAGCTGTTCAGAAATTAATGGATGAGTTATTAAATAAAATATAATTATCCAGAATACCTGGATCAATTGAAAATCTTTAGATATGGCTCTTTATTAAAGAAAATGGTAAATTTTTCCAGAGGTGGAAGCAATCAATTTTTAGGATTATTAGGTTGTAATACAGATTTTGTTTAATGGATGAAATTTCCTCCTTTTACTCAAAAAGCTAAACAAGGAAGAGCTAATTAAAAACTTCTGGACAAGTGGAAGCCAAGGTTGAGGTATCCGTTGGCTGGTAAATTATTATTCTATCCAAAAAATCAAAGAGATAGTTGTATTGATTATTTTGAATTTTTCAACCATAGCGGTGGTTTAAAACCAATTATTTGGATAGCTCATCCTCATTATTCAGCTTAACTGTCAAAAAACCTTACACTTTAGTTTTACGAAAAAAACCATTAAACTGTTGATATTAATAACAATATAGACATTTAAGACAATTATTACAGCAATTTTACAAAAAACAACCTTATAAATGTCAAAATTCTTTACGCTTTACCAGTGCCTCAGTTGTATGTCATTGATTAAATAAGCTTTTCTTTGATGGCATAATATATGTATGAATTATTATGTAAATACTTCTTAAACTAGTGTTTGCCTTATTCGTGTATCACTAAAAGAATAATGGAGAAAAAAATGATAAAGTTAATTATAACGGTCTCTATGATGTTGCTAGTGACCGTTAACCTTGTTCATGCAGGTCCCTTTCGGCTCTTGCTCGAGAGCGACGTTGATGAGGTGGGTGGCAATGAAATCTGGAATAGCACCTTCAATACTTACGAGGATCTGATCAACTTCAATCAATCTGGTGAGTACTCCGATATCAACATCGCTACCGGCTGGAGTGTGGGTGGCCTTTCCTACGACGGGTCGTACCGGCTCATACTTGAGAGTGACGTTGATGAGACGGGTGGCAATGAAACCTGGATCAGCACCTTCGATACTTACGAGGATCTGATCAACTTCAATCAGTCTGGTGAGTACTCAGATATCAACATCGCTACTGGCTGGAGTGTGGGTGGCCTCTCCTATGACGGGCTGTATCGGCTCATACTTGAGAGTGACGTTGATGAGACGGGTGGCAATGAAACCTGGATCAGCACCTTCGATACTTACGAGGATCTGATCAACTTCAATCAGTCTGGTGAGTACTCCGATATCAACATCGCTACCGGCTGGAGTGTGGGTGGCCTCTCCTATGACGGGCTGTACCGGCTCTTGCTCGAGAGCGACATTGATGAGGTGGGTGGCAATGAAATCTGGATCAGCACCTTCGATACTTACGAAGATCTGATCAATTTCAATCAGTCTGGTGAGTACTCAGATATCAACATCGCTACCGGCTGGAGTGTGGGTGGCCTTGCTTGGGAGTGGGAGCAAAAACATAACGTGCCTGAACCCGCCACCATTGTATTAATCAGCCTCGGCCTAGCCGGAATTGGTTATAGCAGGAGAAGGAAACTGGGAATCTAGTAGACCTAACGGAAATAAACTAAGAGCCCATAGTCTCTAGGATTCTTTTTTATGAACACCTTGCTCAGCAGCAATTCAAAGTGACACGCTTTTGCGAAAGCAAAACAAGTGACGCTTTGAATTGTCAGCTGGAGCTAATTATTATGTGCTTAACTTTATGGCTAAAATCCATTTTTTTCTTTTCTAAGCCTAAACGCTTTTTCACCACCTTCCATTACTGAAGTAATTTGATTTTTCACTTCCGGTGAACCTATTGAGCCTTCATTTACAATTGAGCCACGCGTTTGCTTCCCAGCATCTCTATAATCACAACAAGCGACAAGCTCTGCATCACCATTTACGATTAAGTTGGTATTGTGACTGGTAAATATTAATTGCCTGTTTTTCTTTGCACCCCATATATTATTAATAATGTCTTCAATTGCTCTGTTATCAATATCATCTTCTGGCTGGTCCATTAGTAATGGAAGGTATTCTTATCATAACTTCCATTATTCCTACAAAATATCATAAGTAGTGGTGATTTCTAATCATTGAAACTTATATTTCTTTTAAGTGTTTGCACAATAATAACTACTTATCTATACTAAATTTTGTAATAAGCACTAAGTTATCAGATGTATAGTGTTGATATCTTTTAATATATGGAAATAAAAGGAGAAAATCATGCAACTTAAATCTGTATTAGCATTAATTGGAGCTTTAATTGCGGTGGCTGTCGTTACCGTGATGTATTTTACCCTGGGTATACATTGGGTAACCCTCATTATCATTCTATCAACCGTTATCGTTGGATACATTCTTGCAGCCATTGGGGCGTCATTTACATCGGCTGAAGGTTTTAGTGAATTTATACGTGGCTTGTTAATTGGTTGGAATTCCACAGCAAACGGCTTTCTTCTTTTGGCGCTAATAGGCTTGTTTGCACCTGTTGCGGTGGCGGCTATAGTTGGTGTAGTACTGGGGCTTTTTACCTTTCTTTCAATTGTAAAGCCAATTTCACAGAATGAAGTTTATCAAGGTTTTCTGGGATATTTAAATTGGTTTTTACCAATGAGCTGGTTGATTGTGGGGTTAGGGTTTGTTTTTTATTTTATCTCTTTCTTGCTGCACGCTGTTACTATAGGAAAGGTTAACTATCTTAAGATTCAGGGCCTGGCTGCGGACTGGAAAACTGGTACCTTTTTTATTAAAGGCGGTTTAATCAGTAACCTCAATCCGATCGATACTGCATTTAATATGGGTAATTTTTCGTTTGTTGATTATAAATCGAGTGGTTGGCACAAAGAGCATGAAGCAGGGCATACACTTAATTTGGCTGTTTTTGGCTCTGTTTTTCATTTGATAGGCGCACTAGATGAAAATGCAACACCACGTGGTGCCAATGCATATTCAGAGCGTATTGCTGAAAGCAATGATTCGGGGGCAGCAAGTAATAATATTCCTATGTGGAAGTAAAGAGTCAAGTATTGAATTAGCATACCTGAATTAGTATAAAGGGAAAGGGAGAGCTGGCTCATAAGAAAGCCGTAATTTTAGATTATCTTTTTTCGATACTTAGTGTGACACTTTATTACTTGAGCACATTTGCTCTTGCTTTTTCTTTGCTTTTGGACAGCACCAGTGAGGACAGCTGAGGTAGAAGAGTGTACGCGAGACTGGTTCGTCTAACTGGGGTGTTTGGAGCCATGGACGGCGACAGCAAACGTTACATGGACGTACCTGAAGCGTCCCCAATTAGACGAACCAGTCTCGAGTGCAATCGACAGGCTCAGCATTTCGTCCGAACGCCCCCCTTCTTTTTCTCTTGATTTTAAAAATACCGCTCAGGTCGTAAAGCCACTATCCATTTTAAATAGCACACACTTTCAAAATGAAATATTTAATTACGATGGATTAGTGGTCAGATTTGCATATAAGATAGGTAATTTTTGCGGTAGGTGTTCGGGTTTTCTAATAATCGTAAAACCATTGGTTCCAAAAATATGGGGTAGGTATTCTCCGCCCTGATCATCAATGGTAATACAGAATGTCTGTAGTCCTTTGGATTTTGCTTCATGAATTGCCCTTCGGGTATCTTCAACACCATAACGCCCTTCATAACGGTCCAGATCGTTGGGTTTACCATCGGTTAGTATTAACAATAACCTCTGTTGGGTATCCTGTGCTTCAAGTTTCTGGGCTGCATAACGAATTGCTGCCCCCATGCGGGTATAGAAGCCTGGTTTTATGGCCTGTATTCGGGAACGTACAATACCATTGTATTTTTCTTCAAATGTTTTCAGTGTGTTAAAACGAATATGCCCTCTGTTTCGAGATGAGAAGCCATAGATTGAAAACTGATCACCCGTATTTTGAAGACTTTCACTAAACAAAAATAATGAATCACGAATCACATCAATAATACGGGCTTCATTGGAAAGCCAGGTATCCGTTGATAATGAGAAATCGGCCAGGAGTAGACAAGATAAATCTCGCTCCGTTGAGCGTAACTGCTGGTACAGATCAGGCTGCTCTACTTTATGGCCGCTAAAACGTTCACCCATATAGTTAATATAAGCATCCAGATCCAGCTCACTGCCTTCACTCTGATGCCGATGCCAAATGCGTTTTGTGGTCAAAGATTCTAATTGATGACGTAATCTTTTTGCTGTTCGACGTAAATTTTCCGGTAATTTTCCTTCCTCACCGGTATTATGAACATAATTTATAACAGAACAAAAATCTTTTTGCATAATCTGTTTTTTATAATCCCATTCAGGCAAAAGAACATCACTTTCCAGAACCACTTCATCAATTGATTCAGCAGGCAGATCTAAATCAAACTTAACCTTGCCACCCTTGGTTTTATTGTCACGGGCTACGGAAAGAAAATCCATATCATCGGCATTTTGATCGGCTTTATCCTGATCAGCCTCATCATCATCTTCAGTACTGCGATTAATGTTAAGAAATTCACTGAAACCAAAAATACTTTCAAAACGGTGCAGGATTAAACCATCTTTACCATCGGGCATATCAACCCGTTCAGCATTACGACGTTTATTTTCTTTTTTATTTTGTTCAGGTTTGGATGGTTCAGATTCACCTTCTGCATCGCTATCAGGCTGTTTGGATCGACTGCTGAGATCAATCACTTCCGGCGGATTTGGATGAGGCCAGAGTAATACAGGCTTAGGTGCATATTGACTGGTGGGAAGTTGTTCGATACAACCAGGCTTAGTCAGGGCCTCAGCAATTGCATCTTCCTGAGACTGTTCCTGCTCATTAAAATGCTCATCGATATTACGTAACTGCAAATAGGCTTTCACCAGACGCTCATAGCGTGACTGCAAACCTGGAAATCGCTCCAGAACTTCCACGGTTATTTTCTGACTGTAGACAAACCAGCCCTGCAAACCTCTCGCTTTAGCTGAAGGATTCTCTAAAGTATGAGCATTGATGGCTGCTAACCAATAATAAAGGTCTTTATTTAAAGCAGTATCAGGAAAAACATTAATTTGTTTGGGCAAATGCAGTGTATCTTCATCCTGCCAGCTTAATTCAACGTATTTTCCAGTACCAGCAACACGATGTTTCCAATTACGTTTAGCAAAATGTTGAGTTGCCGTTGATTCCACAATCCGTAGGGCATTATCACCACCAAGAGCCCGAAAAAATATGCCTAGTGGCTTACTGATCTGAGCTAAGGTTACCACTGAATCTTTAAAACTTTTATCGGATAATCGGGTGACCAGTTTATCCCAGACTTGACCTACATGTTCTTCCATATCTATTTATTTGCCAAAGGAAGCGTAAACAACTTCCATGAGAGCGCTGACCACATCTTCTTCATCACTGAGGGGCTCAATAAGACCGGCAAGGCAGGCTTCTACAGGATCAAACCCCGAATTAATAAGACGTGCAGTATAAACTAATAAACGTGTACTAGCGCCCTCTTCTAAATCATGGTCTTTTAACTGTCTCAGTGCATTTGCCATTGCCACTAATTTTTTTGCCATATGGGCATCAATACCCGTTTCCTGCTCAATAACCTCCTGCTCCTGTGACGGCTTAAGGTAATTAAAACTCATTGAAATAAACCGCTGGCGGGTACTGGGTTTTAAGCCCTTCATCATACTTTGATAACCTGGATTGTATGAAACAACCAGCATAAAATTATCAGGCGCATGAAGTGTTTCCCCGGTACGATCAATGGGTAAAATACGACGGTCATCGGTCAAAGGGTGAATGACCACAGTGGTATCTTTACGAGCCTCAACCACCTCATCCAGGTAGCAAATACCACCATCACGTACTGCACAAGTTAAAGGCCCATCGTTCCAGACTGTTTGTCCATCGCCAATTAAGTAACGTCCAACCAGATCGGATGCAGTGAGATCATCATGACAGGAAACCGTATGAAGCGGCACATTTAATTTTGCTGCCATATGAGAAATAAAACGTGTTTTACCGCTTCCTGTGGGGCCCTTAAGCAAAACCGGCAGTTGATTTGTATAAGCATGTTCAAAAAGTGATTCTTCATTTCCCTGAGGAGAATAAAAAGGCATTTCAATCGTTTGTGTATCAGTACTCATTATTATTTAAATCTCATTTTTTCATAGTCCAGATGGGGCAAAAGCCTGTCGTTGAGGCTAAGTGTGAAGTATACATGAATGTCAGCCATAGGATAAATAATAGCCGGTAAAAATTATACCGGGAATAACGAAAACAAAGCCCAACATTGCAAGACGCCAAAGCCCTCTGACATGCCGTAGCCCCATGAAATGATCAATAATTAATTGTCCTTTCATGGTTATGGTCAGTACAACAAAACCAACGATATAAAAACCTGATAGTTCAAAATAACCAACAAGTGCTGTACTTAACGTCAGAAGTATGAGAATTATCCATATAATCGTTAGTTTTGTACTTGATGTAAATCTAGAATGAGACATATTTAACTCCAAACCTTACCTTATGACATAAACCAGTGGAAAAAGTACAATCCATACCAAATCCACCATATGCCAGTATGATGCACCGGTCTCCATTCCGATATGATCTTCAGCGGAATATTTGCCCTGTCTGACAAACCAGTAGAGCGCACCAAGAATAACCATCCCCATCATGACATGCATAAAATGAAAAAAAGTCAGGGAAATATAAAAAGTATAAAAGGTGTTGGTACTTAAATGAATTCCAGCACCAAAAACATGTGAGTACTCCCATATTTTTACAACAACAAAAACAGCCCCCATTGCCAAAGCAAGTAACAACATCCTGCCTGTTAACTTTGTATTACCCTTTTTAATCGCATGAACACCTAATGCTACAAAATAACTGCTGGTAATTAATGCAATAGTATTAATCACACCTGCAATTCGATGCAGTTCAAGTTGGTATGTGTTAAACAATTCTATGTTATTACTTCTCACAAAAACATAAACGATAAAAAAGACACCAAATACAAGTAATTCCGCCATAATAAAAAACCAGATTGCCAGATCTCCGGGCAATGGTTCTTTTTCAAGCACAGCTGGAGTCAGAACTTCAGACATAATAATAACCTTTTTTCAATCGACTAAACTGTTGTTATTGTACAAAAAAAAACTTTTTTTATATGCAATAAATATCACATATAAAACTTTAACATTTAAGGCAAAAACAAAAAAAGGGTGGAGTTATTAAACCCCACCCTTTTCTTTATCTCAGTTTAAGTTGTGTTAGTTTGTTCGTAAGTGAGAGTCGCTTACAAACGGGTCA
>JADGEM010000003.1 GCA_016744375.1 Gammaproteobacteria bacterium | reverse complement strand
TTCTATATTGGTTGATTTAGGCAGCAATGCCTGCTGTATTTTGACTGCGGCATTAATATCATTTTTTATTCGTTGATAGTTTTGTTTTATTTTATTATGAGCTGATTTAAGCTGATTATTTTTTTCTAACAGTTCTCGTTCCAGTTTCAGCACTCTTTGACCCGCCTTAAGACGAACCTTTAATTCTTTAGAAGAAACAGGTTTTGAAATATAATCATCAGCCCCTGATTCAAAACCAGTTACCAAATCATCATTTGAATCTTTTGCTGTAAGTAAAATAGCATACACATACTGAGCACTTTCTAAATCACTCCTCACACGCTGACACAGCTCAACACCTGATAGTTTTGGCATCATCCAGTCAGTAATCAATAAATGAATGTTTTCTGTCTGTAACACCTGCCAGGCTGCTTCACCATCAAAACAAATGACAGTTTGATACCCCCATTTTTCCAGTACAATTTTCAGGTACAAACAAACAGACTTATCATCATCAGCAATTAGAATTTTCATATTTTTTATATCCGGTTAATGCTTCAAATACTATTGATTTAATGTCAGTTTTGCATCTTCTCTGCTGTCACTGATATTAAAAAAATGATGCAAATTAGTTATTTCCAACAACTGAGTAATCATCTCAGTGGGATTGATTAGAACCATTTTTTTATTGCGCCTTTTTAGATCACGCTCCAGATGGAAAAAAAATCGTAAACCTGTACTGTCTAAAAAAGAAAGGCTGGATAAATCAAGAATACAATCACCAGCACCCAATAACTTGATTGATTCATCAAAATCCATTAAAGCGATAGCACTGGCATCTAATCGTCCCACCAGATTGGCAATTGTCAATTTTTCATTTTGTTCACTGATAATAATGTTTTTATTATTATTGGCATTTTTATTTTTTTCAGGAAAAAAGAGAGGTGGTTCTTCTCTGGTTTCAGATTCATTGAATAGATCCCAAACATGAGTCAATTTCAACAAACGTATAACATCATCATTAATCAGACCAATAGATGAAACACTCACCTGATTTCTTTGTGCTCGTTTATACAATCTGACCAGCATGCCTAATGCATTTGAATCAATCATTTCAACGTCAATAAAATCAAATAACAGATTTTTACGTCCCAACAAATAGTTCTCCCAATTATCGATAATAATCTGCATGCTGTTACTATCCAATCGCTTTGATAACTTAATCTTCACTTCATATGAATTCAAACCTTGGACAATATCACTTAGATAATTTTTTTTGTCATGAATTAATTCTCGTTTTTTCTCTCTTTGTAATAAGTTAGAAAGCAATAACGGGATCGTTATGACACATAACTTGGGGATAGCAATGGCATAGCGTTTCCACAATCTTTTAGGGTCCTGTAATATTCGATAGAACCATTCAAAACCACTATTTTGCACCCAGACTGGTGCTCTGCTGACATTGCCCACAATAAATTCATAGGTTCCACCAATTCCAATTGTGACAGCCGCCTTTAATTTATGGCTATTACGATTGAACCACAGCTCTTGTTTTGGATTGCCAAAGCCAACCAATAAAACATCGGGTTTTACTTTGTTTATTTTTTCCAGAATTGCTTTATCCTGTTCATCTGCTTCCAGCATTTCTTCACCCTCGGTATAAACAAAGGGTGAATCAACACCAACAACATTCAGTCCAGGGTATTCCTTTATCAATTTATCAGCTGCCTGCTGACCGATACTGCCTTTTCCGCCCAGAAAATAGACTGAATGTCCCGTTTGAGCAACTTTTTTTGCTAACGAGGATACTAAGTCTGCCCCGGTTACACGTGCTTGTAATGGCGCATTCAATAAACGAGACAACCAGACAATGGGCATTCCATCTGCTGTGACCAAATCTGCATTTCTTAAGATTTCTAATAATTCAGGATGTCTGGCTGGACCAAACGGAAGCCAACTTAATGAATTCATTAAAAAATCAACATTGACTGTCACTACTTGTCTTGGCCGCCAGTCCAGTTGATAGCCTTTTATCATAGAAAGGATACGGTGAACCGTTGAATCAAGTGAAAGATTATCAACAGGGACACCAAGAATCATTACTTCAGGCAATTGCTCAGTCAAGCTATACATATTTTCACCACTCATTTATTGATTATGTAATGGTATTAGAGCAAAGAGAGTGCCAGTACGAATTATCTTATTTAAAAACAAATACTTAAAATAAATAATACTTATTTTTTATTGGTTATAATTAGGGAAATTAATATGAATTTGCAGATTGCAAATTATTTTTACAATCTGTTTGAGCAGAATTTAAGAAGGGAATTTTTTTAAAAAAACAGCTATTGTTTCAGGTATAAGTTTCAATAAATAGTCTGATAATAAAAAAACCTGCGGTTGATCGTCTTTTTTACAGGCAGTATCTGCCATTTTTGCAATTGACTCTAACTTCAGAGCACCATAGGTACCACTACTACTTTTTAATGCATGTACTTCAGAAGCAATCTTTTCAACATTTTTTTGATCATAGGCCTGCTCAATTTTTACCAGACGCTTTTTTAGTTCTTTGAGAAAAACAGCAATCATTTCAGGAACCAGCTCCGCAGAAGTATCTTCTGCCAATTGCTTCAAAATCTTATCATCCATATAAGGTAACTCATTTAGCTGTCGTGCAAGCCCATTGTTCTCAGGTATAGCCATTACCTCATCGATAGTTGCTTTTGCGGTTAGATGATGGGCTGGTTTTAAATTTGAAACATTCTCAATTTTCTGTAAGAGTTCAGCAGCAACAAATGGTTTGGAAATATAATCACTCATGCCCGCCTGCAAACAGTATTCTCTATCCCCTTTTACAGCATTTGCAGTCATAGCAATAATTGCTATTTGTGAGATGTTTCCCGGCATTTTTCGTATGATTTTAGTTGCCTCTATGCCATCCATTACGGGCATCATTAAGTCCATTAAAATCAGATCAAAAAGACGATTATTTTCTACTGACCGATTAACTGCCTCTATAGCCTGATGACCATTTTTAACAATTTCAAGTGTATGCCCTGCTTTAGTTAATACCGCTTGTGCGACAATAATATTTGCCGGGCTATCTTCTGCCAGTAAGATATTCAAGGGTTTAAAAGAAGTGGTTTGCTGCTCAACTTTAACTGCTCCCTCTTCAGGATATTGCTGCTGATCGATAGTCAGTGTTAGCGTAAACCAAAACTGACTACCTGCACCTGTTTCACTTTCCACGCCAATTTCACCACCAAGCAAGTTTACTATTTTTTTACAAATTGCCAGCCCCAGTCCCGTTCCTTCAAAACGACGATTATGTTTTTGCTCAACTTGAGAAAAAACTTGAAATAATTTCTTTTGTTGTTCTTTGCTGATACCTATTCCACTATCAATAATTTCAAATTTTAATTGAATTTTTTGCCCAACTTGTTTTATTTTTTTTATCAAACAACTGACTTCACCTTCTTCAGTAAACTTTAAAGCATTATTAACCAGATTAATGAGGATTTGTTTAATTCTTAACTTGTCTGAAATTAAGTAACGCGGTATATCAGTATCAAGATGATAGCTCAATTTATTTTTCTGAGAAGCGGCCTTTTCTGAAAACATTTTATGACACTCTGAGAGTAAATCTTCTATTGAAAAAGTACTTTTTTCTATTTCTAATTTATTTGCTTCAATTTTTGAAAAATCAAGAATTTCATTGATTATGTGTAATAAGGACAACGCAGACTGATCAGCCGTATCAATATATTTTTGCTGCTCTTGATCAATTACTGTCTCTTTTAATAAGCCCAAAGACCCTAAAATAGCATTCATCGGTGTTCTGATTTCATGACTCATCGTTGCTAGAAAATCACTTTTTGCTTCATTCGCCAGCTCTGCCTGTTTTCGAGCGATAGTCAGTTTTTCTTCCGCCAGTTTTCGTTGTGTAATATCAACAAAATGTGCCACATAGTACATTTCATTACCATGTATATCCTGCACAGAACTAATGCTCAGCCATTCCGGATAAATTTCACCATTATTTCTTTTATTATATATTTCTCCTTCCCAGTATCCTGTTTCTTTAATACTCTTCCACATTGCTTTATAAAAAGCATTATCCTGGCGGCCAGAGGATAATATTTTTGGTGTTTGCCCAATCACTTCATCTGCTGAATATCCGGTGATCTTACAAAAGGCTTTATTGACTCGAAGAATTTTAGTATTACTATCACTAATAAAAATAGCTTCATGTGCTTCAAAGGCACGAGCAGAAAGCAATAGCTCATTTTTTGCATTTTCCTGCTCTGTAATATCACGAATAAATGCTGTGAAATAGAGTGTTTTTCCACTTTCAGTTTTTCCGCTTTCTATAGGTGATATGGTTAATTCAATTGGAAAAATATTTCCCTGTTTATTAATGGCTTTAAATCTGAGCCGTTGATTAAAGATTTTACTCTCACCTGTTTTAAGATAATTTTTAAAGCCATGCTCATGCATGGCTCTATATTCTTCGGGCATAATTAATTCCGCCATCGATGAATTAATAGCCTCTTTCCTGCTATAGCCAAATATTTGCTCAGCGACATGATTGTATTCAACAATAAGCCCTTGAGTGTCTATGCTGACAATTGCATCAAGGGATGAGGACAATACAGCTTTTACAAAGGCTTCACTTTCACTGGCCAGTTCAGCAATTTTTTTATTAGCAATGTTGATATTTTTTAAATCTTTATAAGAATCAGATAAACTGACCGACATCTGATTAAAGGATTCAGCTACCTGAGCCACCTCATCACGCCCTTTAACCGCCACCTGATGGCCAGGACCATGCTCAGTAATTATTTCTGATGCTTTTTTTAACTGAGATAATTGTCGTGTCAGCCAGGTACCTAAAATAAATGAAAATATCGCCACCAAAGTCACTTCAATAGAAGCAATCACAATACTCCAGTGACTGGCCTGATCCAGCACCTCACTGATCCTCGCGATTGAAAGACCTATTTCCACACGCCCATAAATATAATCGGACTCCACAATATTGGCAGAGACATCAAATACTCCATCACTAACTTGGTCAAGCGAGGCATCATTCTTATAAGCTCGCTGAAGATGCTCCTTTTTACCACCCTGAGCTAAGACTATGCCATCACCATAAATACGTGCATAGACTATATCCTCATTGGTCAGCAGATCTTTGACAAAACTCTCCAGGGAGGCTAAATCAGAAGCCAGCACCGCATCTTTACTCATGGTGGCAAAGAGCTTGGCCGTGGATAATGCCCTTTGGTTAATTTCTTTTTCATGAGAAGTATGCAGAAAACCCAAGACACTCATAATTAAGGTCAATAGTAAAATTGATTCTATCAGGGCAATACCAATGATGGTTTTAAAACGAAAACTCATAATATTATTTCCTGAATTAGTTCGTGTTAAGCAAATCTATTTTTAAACCTCGAACATCATCCCAGTCTTTATCATTCGCTTTCGTGATCCCCTTAAGTTTTATAGATTTCAATAAGATTTTACCTTGTTTTGTATCATTCAAATTGATAAATGCTGCCTGAATTTTTTCAATAAGATGACTATCCATCTTGGGATGAGCAGCAAAAGCATGTGGTGTATAACCTTTACTGGTCCATAAGATTTTTAACTGGCTACTGATTTCTGGCTGCATATTTTTAAAGGTACGAATTACGCCACCTCCTGCCGGATATAATCCTTTGGCGACTGCCCGATAAACTGAGTCATGAGATGAGACATATTTTTCACTGATGGTAATATTTTCTTTGGAAAAATAAGCTCTGGGTAACACGGTAGCGGCAAATGCCGCTGGTGCAGGAAAAGCAAGAGTATTACCAGAAAGTTGTTGCATTTCTGTTATACTGCTGTCTTTTTTGATCACTATAATACCTTTGATTTTTTTATCTAAAGCCTTTGCAAAGGCAATATAACCTGGATTTTTACTATAGACTGTATAGTGATAAGGGTTCATATAGGCCATATCATATTCCCCTGCAACCACTCTTTTTTCAAAAATTGGAATATTTGGTGCGGTCCGAAATTTAATCGTTATACCCACTTGTTCACTGATGTTTTGTAATATTGGCGTCCATAATCGAGCTAATTTACTAGCTGATTGTTGTGGTACCACTGCAAATGTTAAAATTTCACTCTGAGCTGATTTTGTATTTTCAGCAAAAGAAAAATTTGCCATTAACAAAAGAAAAAAGATTATTAATATTTTTTTCATGTGTTATCCCCATCAAATTATTTGTTATCCATGCCTGGACTTAATTTATAGCTGCATGACTTAGAGCATTAACAAAATAACTTTATTTTAAATAAGATATGTAAAAATAAAGTATAAATCTATATATTTATCAAAATCTATGTAATTAATTTTTATGATTTTTCCAGAAAACAATACCCAGACACCCTATTAGTATTTTTTAATCATCAATCCTGAAAACTCCATATTTTTCTGGTATAAATCCAAAAAATCAGCGTGAGGCCAAAGGCTCCGGTTAAAATTAAAGAATACTGCTCTAAATAATTAAAATTATAACTGATTCCATATCTGATACTCACCAAAGATTCAGGGGGAGTGTTTTCAATAAGCTGTCTTGTACCCAAAACAAGCATCCAAATTGGTAATGGTGAAAATAAGATAATATATTTTTCCAATGAATGACAAACTGAGGTAACAAATGTGTGATTCAATTGATCAGTTAAACTCAATATTCTGTTTTTCATAACCGGTCTCTCTTCATAATGACTTTAATAATCATTAGTTTGCACATATTGCGCCAATCCTGTAATACATTGAAATTACAAGAAAATATTTTTTTAGGCATTAATTTTTATATTTATGTAAAAAAATACTCCAGAAAATCATTATTATTTCGCATATTGCAAATTAGTTCTTTGCAATATGCATTTTTTCTATCTTTTGTGAATAAACCAATCCTTTTCGCAGATAATACAACAACAAAAACAAATTTTTGGCATTGCTCTTGCTGTCTAAACTTAACAAAGGAAAACAAAAGGTAAATAAAAATGAAAAATTCAAATGCAGAAAAAGAAAATCTGAATTTTAGTAGTCAAAAAATTATCCGTCCCTGGGGTAACTATCAATGCATTGATCATGATGATCGATATCAGGTAAAAAGAATTACTGTGAATCAGGGGGAACAATTGTCATTACAAATGCATCATCATCGTGCTGAACACTGGATTGTCGTTAAGGGCACTGCCAAAGTAACCTGTGGCAGCAAAGTTTATTTACTGACCGAAAATCAATCAACTTATATTCCTGTCGGTGAAAATCATCGTCTGGAAAATCCCGGTCAAATTCCCCTGGAAATGATTGAAGTCCAATCAGGAAGCTATCTGGGTGAAGATGATATTGTCCGCTTTGATGATATTTATGGGCGCACAAGTAATCACCTTGAAGCGGTTAAATCTATTTCTGAAGACAAATAACCTGGATATAAAATTATGATAAATGATATTTTCTTTCAGAAACTGTATTGGCTAGCTTATCGGCTAAAGCTGCTTTACAACTTTTTTATTTTTCCTGATACTTATGGGGTTTATATTGCAGTATGGGTTAATGGCAGAATATTGCTTATAAAGAATTCTTATAAATCTTACTACACTATTCCATGTGGTGGGTTATATAAACACGAAACAAATAAACAAGGTGCTATAAGAGAACTATTTGAAGAGGTTAATATTAAAGTCTCAAAAGATGATCTGGTTTTTGTCGCTTCACTCTTAAGTTTAGTTGAAAATATGAATGACCATATTACTCTTTATGAAATCAATCTTTCTGAAGTTCCAGAATTTCAAGTTGATAATCGTGAAGTCATCTGGGCAAATTTTGAAGAGCCCGAGGAAGCACTAAAAAGGGACTTATTTCCTGCTGTACAAGAATATTTAAGAAATAAGGTCGGGCAATAATGTCATGAAATTTAATGATTCAAGTGAAATATTTACACACTTTGTGATCAATAAAATTGATCCACAAATCAAACGTTCACTGACCAAAGAACAGCTTGATGAAATTAAAAGTGCTATTGCTGCAGGAACCCCATTAAAAAAACATTTGCTTGATATTCGCGGTGTTATCCCCTTGTTTTTTTCACGGTTTTATTTTGTCTTATTAATGGGTCGCGATAAACGAACAAAAACAAAGAAAACTGAACTTAACAGAAGAACTGAAAGTGATATTCTAGCAAGTATCTTATTTACAATCTTTATTGTTATTCCCTTTCTATCACTTGCCTTTATCATACTTTATTTAACCAAAACTGAACTTGGCATGGATCTATTTTTAGGCTTTCATCTTAAAGACATATTTAAATAAAAATTTATTTCATTTAACTCTTGGTGGTTAAACATTCTACGTTTCTGAACATTTCCCGTAAGTGAGAAAATTGTTTTACTGGGAAAATTCTATGAAGATCGAACACAATTTATATTTTAAGGATTGGATGTCACCAAAACATGAGAGAATGTCAATAGTGATTTTTAATCCATTGATTATTGAGGGCTTGGCTTTAGAAAAAAGTGAAATCCAAATTACTATAATAATAGATGATACGAATATTGTAAGATACTGCTTACAAATCAGTAATTATAAACAGGTAAAACTTTAATCCAGTGTTGACTCTCACTTTTTTTTATCTAGTATTGAAATAACTAGACAAGAAGCTTTATGGAATTTCTATAACTGGAATTTTGTATCCTCCTAAGAATAATACTTCCCTGTCGGGATGACTTCCATTTCTGATTTACCTCTAGCAACACTAATTTAAATTATATAAGTTTCGTTTGTAAAAACACATTTAAAAATAATGGTATCTTTCTATCATGTAAATAGCTACGTTTGTTTACTAAATTACCTGATAAATTTGTTGCGATATTAATAAATGAAAATGATTATAAATGAGTCGATGTAAAAGAAGAAATTGAATGCCACCAATCCTAATGTTGATCAAACTAATCCGGCTACCAATGTGTTTTATCAAATTTATTATTTTTCAGAGAAAAGGACTGTAGCTAGATGCTAGACGTTCGGTTTTTTAAAAAGGATTAAATTATGCGTAAACGTAAAATAGGTAAAAATCTTGAAAAATGCAAAATGTTTAGAGCAATCGGTAAGTCTCTAGAACACTATCGATTACATCATGTACAAAATACCGATAATACTCAACTTGAAGAACATACCGATGAGTTAAGTAATGCAATGAGACTACTCAAGAAATCTAAATCATTTATGAATATGGCGGAGGATATTAATTGTAAATATATTTCGAGTCATCACCTTGATAGGATCCAAAAAAAGTCATCAAATTTTATTTTTATTAATGATTCTGGAGAAGTGGAAAGTGGTAAATTTAAGGGTAGGCGCATCCTTTTAATTACAAGAGCATTACGCGGAGAAGGCAGTCGTTTCAAGCCAAATGGTACTCAAAGCATCCATAATCTTGGCGACGTTATCCAGATCAGTATGTTGAAAGGATTAATTAAACATGATGATGGAAAGAAATTTAAAAAGAACTTTGAAAAGGACATGGGAAGATTACAAAGTCACTATATCACCAATCTAACTCATGAACTAGCCCATGCGTCAAATCTAATAGAAACCAAAAACAATTATTAAGAGTCAATTATTGTCTATTTACTCTTCACGTAAATTGAGATAGTGAATAACAAAATGCGTTCAAGCCTAATTTCAGTTTGGTTTAATAAGGTATGTTAACAAAATCCCTAATATTTTTTACCAAATTCTAATCACTAATAATGTAACCGCCAATTAATCCCACATTGACCTGTTAACCCACCTACTGTAAATAGTGAATTTTTTCAGAGCAATTCCATGGTAAAAGTTGAGCAATTTCTTCAAGTTCAGCATGCCGCCCCAACTTCGGCAACTCTGTCAAAATATATCTGAGATAAGCATGAGGTTGTTCTTTGCGCCCCTCAAAATTGTGTTTTTGTTTAATGAGGAAAAGATAGCCACTGAACTCCTCGTTTAAATCATCAAAAGCAATTGTTTCTTCCGCATTGCCACATTCAGGACGCATAATGGTAGCCATGCGTTGCTCGTGATCCAGTTTGAGTAAAATAGCAGTTTGACGACCTTTAAGCAGTAATAGTGCAGGTAATGTCAGTTGAGACACTTTTTCTAGACTGCGTTTTAATAAACGAGCACTTAAGCCCGCTCTTTCTGCTGCCACAATAAATTGTTGGGTATCCAGTTTACCCTCTTCAACGGGCAAGCCTGCAATCAGTGCATCTCTGCTATAAGGCTTTTCATACAGTCGGGTGATTAACACCAAAGCATCCAGTAGTGGGTCATAACGAGTATCACTTAGAACGGCATCATTCCAATCACTCATTTATCTCTCTCATGCAATCAAAAGTTTTCATGTAATTTAGTGTTCTCATATTATTGTAGTAAAAAGCTGCAGTAAAAGGATTCATCGCTTTTTTTAACTATAATATATAGATCTGCTTTCATCAACATGAGTCAATTAGAGACGCTATTTATTTTAACGTATAGGCCTTAGACATATGAGAATCCTAAAATCCTTGCACTGTTCCTATAGAATTTTAGGTCAAAACTGATCATACTTTTCTTTGAGAAAGTGGGATGTGTTTATTCACAGCGTTGAGAGTAGTGTGACTGCACAAGAATAAAATTAGAACGATACTCTGTGTAACGCAAAATAGTAAAATTATTCCACTGTCACAGACTTCGCCAGATTACGTGGTTGGTCAACATCTGTTCCCTTTATTATGGCAACATGATAGGAAAGTAACTGGAGCGGTATGGTAAAAACCATTGGTGCTATAAGTGAGTCTATTTCACCAACTTTGATCACTTTGATTGACTCTTCTTCTTCAAGATCAGCATGGGTGTCGGCAAAGACATAGAGTTTTCCACCCCGGGTTTTGACTTCCTGTAAATTTGATTTGAGTTTGCCTATTAAATCATTATTTGGTGCCACAGCGACTACGGGCATATCAGCATCAACCAGTGCAAGGGGGCCATGCTTTAATTCACCGGCAGGATAGGCTTCTGCATGAATATAAGAAATCTCTTTTAATTTTAATGCACCTTCCATTGCAATGGGATATTGAGTCGCTCTGCCCAGAAATAATGTATGATGCTTATCTGAAAAATCCTTGGCCAGCTCTTCAATATCTGCATCCAGTTTAAGTGCACTTTCAATTTTCCCAGGTAATTTTCTTAGTGCCACAACGGCTTCTTTTTCCAGTTTGGTATTGCCTTTTTCTTTGGCAATACACACTACAAGCATTAATAATGCGGTGAGTTGTGTCGTAAAAGCTTTTGTTGAGGCCACACCAATTTCCGGGCCGGCATGAGTCATAAACGAAAGGCTTGACTCTCTTACTAAAGAACTTTCCGGAACATTACAAATCACCAGAGAGTGTTTTGCACCCTGTTTTTTTGCTTCTCGCAGAGCAGCCAGTGTATCTGCAGTTTCTCCGGATTGAGAAATGGTTACAATGAGGGTTTTGTCACTATAAACAGCCTTTCTATATCTGAATTCACTGGCTACTTCAATCATGCAGGGAATTTTAACAATCCCCTCAAACCAGTATTTTGCTACCAGCCCTGCATGAAAACTCGTACCACAGGCAATAACATAAATAGCATCAATTTCCTTGAAGATCGCTTCTGCTTCAAAGCCGAAAGAGTTGGTATAAACCCGTTCATTATCGATGCGCCCTTCCAATGTATCAGAAACGGCTTTAGGCTGTTCATAAATCTCTTTGAGCATATAGTGACGGTATTCACCGCGTTCCACAGCATCAGCACTGATCTCACTTTTACGCATTGGCCGTTCAACTTCTTCACCGTTCAGGTCATAAATAACAACCGAATCACGGGTGATATCAGCCACATCACCTTCTTCTAGAAAGATAAACTGTTGTGTCACCGGCAGCAGTGCAGAAACATCAGAAGCGATAAAGTTTTCACCAATACCCAGGCCAATAACCAGAGGGCTGCCGCTTCTGGCTGCAATTAAGCGTTCTTCTTCATTATCAATGACACCCAGAGCAAAGGCACCCTCAAGAATTTTTATAGCTTCCAGAACAGCATGAAGTAAGTCTTTACCCTGTTTTTTATATTTTCCAATAAGATGCACAATACTTTCGCTATCGGTTTGCGAACAGAACTTTACGCCTTCTTCTTCCAGCTCTGATTTAATTGTTTCATAGTTTTCAATAATACCATTATGAACCAGCGCAACACTGCCTTCACACATATGCGGGTGAGCATTATGCTCTGCAGGTTCACCATGCGTGGCCCAGCGTGTATGAGCAACACCAATACCGCCCTTTAATGGGATTTTTTCTAATTCATTGGCAAGTTCTGTCACCTTTCCCATTGAGCGCTGGCGATTAATTTTTTTATCATCATCTTGAATGGCTAATCCTGCAGAATCATAACCACGATATTCCAGACGTCTTAAACCTTCTATCAAAATGGCTTCAACATTACGCTCTGCAACAGCCCCTACAATGCCACACATAGTTTATCCTTTATGTCTTATTTTTTGTTGGGCGTTTCCAGCCGTTAATCATTTTTTGAGGTGCTCTGCTGAAAGTCAGTTTTTCTTCTTTAGCATTTTTATTGAGCGTTGAGCCAGCGCCAATTGTAGCACCATGTCCAATTTCTATTGGAGCTACTAATGCCGTATTAGAACCAATGAAGGCATTATCACCAATTTTAGTGACATGTTTATAGGCACCATCATAATTACATGTTATTGTGCCGGCACCAATATTAACATTTTCACCCATTTCCGTGTCGCCGATATAACTCAGATGATTGACCTTGGAAGCTTTTTCGATATGAGATTTCTTAATCTCAACAAAATTACCAACTTTAACTTTTTCTTCCAACTGAGTTTCAGGTCTTAAGCGGGCAAAAGGTCCGATACAACACTTATTTCCCACCTGTGATTTCTCTAAGATGCAATTTTCTAATATCTCAACATTATCACCGATAATGACATTTTTTAGGATCGTATTTGCACCTATTTGTGTATTATTTCCTATTTTACACTGCCCTTCTATTATCACGTTAATATCAATAATGACATCCTGGCCTACTTCCAGTTCACCACGCAAATCAAATCTTTGTGGATCCTTCAATGTCACTCCCTGAGTCATTAATTGTATTGCCTGACGTTTTTGATATTCTCGCTCAAGATCTGCCAACTGAATCTTATTATTAATACCTTCTATTTCTTTATTATCAAAAACAATATAACTATTGACTCTTTCACCTTCTTTAACAGCTAGTTCAATGAGATCAGTTAAATAATATTCACCCTGTGCATTATTGTTATCAATTTTTGCTAGCCACTGTTTTAGTTTGTCTCCATTTACAACCATAACACCGCTATTAATCTCTTTTATCTGTTTTATTAAACCACTGGCATCTTTTTCTTCGACAATGCGTTCAATCGGCCAATCCAGTTGAGATTCAGCAGTCTCATTATTTTCAGAATTTCTAACAATACGGCCATAACCCACCGGATTTTCCAGATTGGCAGTTAATAATGCAATGCTTTGTTCACCTTTAGCCTGAAGTAACTGTTCCAAGGTATCTTTGCTCAGTAAGGGAACATCACCGTATAAAATAAGTACATTAGCTGAATCACTTATGGAATCCATTGCCTGTTGTACTGCATGGCCTGTGCCTAATTGTTCTTTTTGTTCACACCAGATGAGCGTTTCATCACTGAGTGTCTTTTTAACTTCTTCACCACCATGCCCATAGACGAGTGAAATAGATTCAGCATTCAGTGCCCTTGCACAGTCCACAACATGCTGCACTAATGGCTTACCTGCTAATTCGTGCAATACTTTGGGTTTACTGGAATACATCCTCGTCCCTTTTCCTGCGGCTAATATGATCACTTGAAGCTGTGTTTCAGACATTATTTTTCCATTAATCTATATAGATCGATAATTTTGTATAAAAACCATATGTTTTTGATAATTCTATCAAAATAGCATAACGCTCTATTATTCTATTTTTTATTTATTTTTAATAGCAGCATTTTCTTACTTTTATTGTTTCAGTTCACAGTTTAGGGAAAACCCTTACTTGTAGGATATTTCCCCTTGATTTTTTAGAAAAATATCCATATTATTAAGTTATAATATAATTAATTAGAGTAGATTTGCATAAAATTTAAAAAGTATTATGTATATTAAAAGTATATTTCTTGTTTCATCACTGATGATCAATTTGGGTTCAGTCAGTCCCCTGAGTTCAGAAGAGATTCAGGTTAACCAGCAACGATCATCATCAACATTATTGAACGATTACTATAATGAGTTCACAAAGCCTTATGCTGCCGATGAGAAATGTAATTGTGACTCTGAGTCAGAGCAAATAATCAATCAAAATTCATTAACTAATTACTATTCTGAATTCTTAAGTAAGTAAAGACTGATATCAATAAAAATTTCAGCCAATAAAAAAGGTCGTATATATACGACCTTTTTTATTGCTAGCTGCGTTTGAATTCTAGTGCCCTTCTCAGTGACCAGTCTTCTTCTTGCGTATTTTTTCAATCA
This sequence comes from Gammaproteobacteria bacterium, assembly GCA_016744375.1. Lineage (GTDB taxonomy): Bacteria > Pseudomonadota > Gammaproteobacteria > GRL18 > GRL18 > GRL18. The sequence continues at coordinate 103,435 of JADGEM010000003.1, read as the reverse complement.
GTTTTAACTGAGCTATCGCTTCTGCCAACTGGGCTTCAGCTTTAGCAAAATTAATCTCAGATTCCTGATCTTGCAGTGCTTCTTCTGCACGTTGTTTCGCCGCCTGAGCAGCATATTCATCCAGATCACTTGCTCTTAAAGCCGTGTCTGAAAGAATGGTGACAACATGAGGTTGAACTTCAAGCAAACCGCCAGAAATATAGATGGATTCCTGCTTACCACCTTGCTCTGTAATAATGACTTCACCTGCTTTCAGTGTTGAAAGTAATTGAGAGTGTTGTGGCAAAATACCCAAATCACCCATCTCTCCCGGGCAAATCACCATCTCGGCCAAATTAGAGAAAATCTCTTTTTCAGCGCTGACGATATTTAGCTTCATGGTCATTGCCATGATTGATCTCCTGTTTTAGAAAGCTTAGACAGCGCTTGATTTCTCAAGTACTTCTTCAATACCACCAACCATATAAAATGCTTGTTCAGGTATTGCATCATGTACGCCTTCAACAATTTCTTTAAAGCCCCGAATAGTGTCTTTCAGAGAAACATACTTACCCGCTGTCCCGGTAAAGACTTCTGCAACAAAGAATGGCTGAGACAGGAAGCGTTGAATTTTACGTGCCCTGTTTACTGTCTGTTTGTCTTCTTCAGACAGTTCATCCATACCCAAAATTGCAATAATATCTTTCAACTCTTTGTAACGCTGTAATGTTGTTTGTACTCCACGAGCCACTTCATAATGCTCAGAACCAACAATTTGAGGATCAAGCTGGCGAGAAGTTGAATCAAGCGGGTCAACCGCAGGGTAAATGCCCAGTTCAGCAATTTGACGTGACAGCACAACGGTTGCATCCAAGTGAGCAAAGGTCGTTGCTGGTGATGGGTCGGTCAAGTCATCCGCAGGTACGTATACAGCCTGGATTGATGTAATTGAACCTACTTTAGTTGAAGTAATACGTTCTTGCAGAGCACCCATTTCTTCTGCCAATGTTGGCTGATAACCAACCGCAGACGGCATACGTCCTAACAAGGCTGATACCTCTGTTCCTGCAAGAGTGTAGCGGTAAATGTTATCAATAAACAGAAGAACATCATTACCTTCATCGCGGAAACCCTCCGCAATAGTTAAACCGGTTAAAGCAACACGCAGTCTGTTTCCCGGAGGCTCATTCATCTGGCCATAAACCAAAGCCACTTTATCCAGTACATTAGAGTCTGTCATTTCATGGTAAAAGTCATTACCCTCACGAGTTCGTTCACCCACTCCAGCAAAGACTGAATAACCACTGTGCTCCGCAGCAATATTTCGAATAAGTTCCATCATATTAACGGTCTTACCAACACCCGCTCCACCGAACAGACCAACTTTACCACCTTTTGCAAAGGGGCAAACTAAGTCAATGACTTTAATTCCGGTTTCTAATAATTCTGCCGCAGCAGCCAAGTCTTCATATCTAGGTGCTGAGCGGTGAATAGAGGCGCGCTTTTGTTCTCCAACAGGGCCTTTTTCGTCAATTGGATTACCCAGTACATCCATAATACGACCCAGAGTTTCGGTGCCAACGGGTACTGAAATTGGTGCACCCGTTGTTTCAACAATCAGTCCGCGCTTTACTCCATCGGTACTTCCCATGGCAATACAGCGAACAATGCCGTCACCCATCTGTTGCTGAACTTCCAGAGTTAAATCTGCGTCAGCCACTGTTAATGCATCATAAACCTTTGGTAACGATTCACGTGTAAACTCTACGTCAACAACTGCACCAATGATCTGGACTATTTTTCCTGAACTCATTTTTGGTTCCTTATTTTGAAACTATAAGCACACCTGCTTACCGGGAATGCTTTATAAATCATATTTAGTTTATACCGCTGCGGCCCCTGCAACAATCTCCGAAAGCTCTTGGGTAATAGCTGCTTGTCTGGCTTTGTTATACACCAGCTGCAGGTCATCAATCATGTCACCCGCGTTATCGGTTGCGCTCTTCATTGCAATCATTCTCGCTGCCATTTCACAGGCCATATTCTCGACCACTCCCTGATAAACGAGTGATTCGATATAACGCATTAACAAAGCATCAATCACTACTTCAGCATCAGGCTCATAAAGATAATCCCAGTGATGAGTCATCTTTGAAGCATCATCTTCTGAATTTTCATGGTATCGAGCCTTACTCTTGGAATTGGCTTCTGCCTGACTCGCACCAATAGGCAGCATTTGTGCAACGATCGGCTGTTGCGTCATGGTATTGACAAATTTATTAAATATCACAAACAGCCGATCAATTTTACCTTCATTAAATGCATCCAGCATCACTTTAACCGTACCGATAAGGTTTTCCATGGTGGGTTCATCGCCTAACTGCTCGATGTGTGAAACCACATTACCGCCAACACGTTTAAAAAATGCGCCGGCTTTTGAACCAATAACACAAACATCGATTTCAACATCCTGCTCATGCCAGGCTTTCATGCTGGACACTGTTTCTTTAAACAAATTGGTGTTTAGACCACCACATAAGCCACGATCAGAAGATATAACAATATAACCAACACGCTTTGCTTCACGATCAATCAGATAGGGATGCTTATATTCAGTATGCGCATGAGCAAGATGACGAACAACATCAATCATCTTTTCAGCATAAGGGCGGGATGCTGTCATACGATCCTGTGCTTTACGCATTTTACTTGCAGCAACCATCTCCATTGCACTGGTGATTTTCTGCGTATTTTTAATACTGCTGATCTGACTGCGAATCTCTTTTCCGCTTGCCATACTCAGAGCCTCCTGTTACCAGCTACTATTTGACTTGAAGTTTTTGATTGCTTCATGCATTTTATTACCGATGTCATCATTGTAGTCACCAGTCTCATTAACCTGCTGCATAAATTCAGCTTCGTTAGATTTCATGTAATCCTGCAAGGCATTTTCAAAATCAACAACTTTAGATACATTGATATCATCCAGATAACCTTTGTTTGCCGCAAACAGAGAAATAGCCATTTGAGCAACGCTATAAGGTGAATATTGTGTCTGCTTCATTAATTCAGTCACACGCTGACCACGTTCAATCTGGTTACGTGTAGTCTCATCCAAATCAGATGCAAACTGAGCAAATGCAGCTAATTCACGATATTGAGCTAAATCCAGACGAATACCACCACCTAACTTTTTGATGATTTTGGTCTGTGCTGCACCACCGACTCGTGATACCGACAGACCAGCATTAATTGCTGGACGGATACCTGAGTTAAATAAGTCTGTTTCAAGGAAGATCTGACCATCTGTAATTGAGATAACATTGGTTGGTACGAAAGCTGATACGTCACCTGCTTGTGTCTCAATAATAGGTAAAGCAGTTAATGAGCCTGTTTTACCTGTTACTTTTCCGCCGGTTGCTTTTTCAACAAAGTCAGCATTGACACGAGAAGAGCGTTCAAGTAAACGTGAGTGTAAATAAAACACATCACCTGGATAGGCTTCACGACCTGGTGGACGGCGTAACAGCAAAGAAACCTGGCGATAGGCCCATGCCTGTTTTGTTAAATCATCATATACAATTAGTGCATCTTCACCACGGTCACGAAAGACTTCACCCATGGCGCAGCCAGAGTATGGTGCGATATATTGCATGGCCGCTGCATCAGAAGCTGTGGCAGCTACAACAATGGTATTTTCCATGGCACCAAATTCTTCCAGCTTACGCACTACGGCTGCAATACTGGACGCTTTCTGCCCAACAGCAACATAGATACACTTAATACCAGAATCTTTCTGATTAATAATGGCATCAATAGCCACTGCTGTTTTACCAGTTTGACGATCACCAATAATTAACTCACGCTGACCTCGGCCAACTGGTACCATGGCATCCACTGATTTCAGACCTGTCTGTACCGGCTGATCTACTGATTGACGGGCAATAACACCCGGTGCAATCTTTTCAATAGGCGATGTTTCTGTAGTCTCAATCGGACCTTTGCCATCAATTGGATTACCTAAAGAATCAACCACACGTCCTAATAAGGCATCACCGACTGGAACTTCTAAAATTCGTCCAGTACACTTAACTTTGTCGCCTTCGGTAATGTGTTTGTAATCACCCAGCACCACGGCGCCGACTGAATCACGCTCCAGATTGAGCGCCATACCAAAAGTATTTCCTGGAAATTCAATCATTTCCCCGGACATAACATCACTTAAACCGTGAATCAATGCAATACCGTCTCTCAGACTGACCACAGTCCCTTCGGTAGTTGCTTCGGTTTTAGCATCAAAACTTTCAATTCGACTCTTTATTAAGTCGCTGATTTCTGATGGATTTAACTGCATTTTTTAATCCTCTGTGATCTGAATCACTTAGACTTCTTTCTTATCGCTAGCTAAGCAGAGCGTGGCTTATTTTTTCCAGTTCTGTTTTGACAGAACCATCAATTACCATATCACCTGCACGAATAATGACACCACCTAACAGTGACTTATCTGTTTTAGTGGTAATTATCACTTCACGACCGAGTTTCTTTTTCAGAGCTGCTGCAATGCTTTTCTTTTGTGTTGCATTAACAGCATAAGCTGAAATAACCTGAGCCTGAATACTGCCTCCAACTTCGGCACACATGGCTTCAAAGCTTTCTGCGATATGGGGTATTAACTCCAGACGATCATTTTCAGCCGCCAGTTTTATAAAGTTAATGCCCTGCTCATCCAGGTTGTCCTTACAAATATCAATAATCAATGAAACCGTTTGTTCACTGGTGACATCAGGATTATTAATAATTTCGGCCATGGCTTTATCCGTTACTACTCCTGAAAGAAGAGTAAGTGTTTCTGACCATGTTTTAAGGGTGTTGCTGGCATCTGCCAGATTGAAGATTGCCTGCGCATAAGGTCTTGCTAATGTGCTTATTTCCGCCATTAATTTGTCCTCATTATGTCGATCATATTTGAGCTTTTTGTTGGGCTCATATCTGACCTACGACATCTTTCAGCAATTCGCCATGTGCTTTAGCATCAATCTCTTTCTTGACGATTTTGCTGGCTGCTGCAATAGTGATATCAACCACCTGTGCTCGCAGTGTTTCTTTTGCACGATTGACTTCTTGCTCAATCTCAGCATTTGCTGCTGTAATTAAACGTTCACCTTCGGCCTTTGCGTCATCTTTAGCATCTTCAACAATTTCCACGCCGCGCTTCTGCGCTTGAGCAAGGATTTCAGCCGCTTGCTCTTTGGCTTCTTTAATATGTTGAGCTGCTTTTTGCTCCGCCAGCTCCTGCTCGTGTACCCCACGCTCAGCAGCTGCAAGACCATCGGCAATACGCTTTTTACGATCATCCATCATCTGGGTCATTGGACCCCAGAGATATTTGCCTATGAACCAGACTAATATCGCGAACGTTATCATCTGGCCAATAAGAGTTGCGGTAATGCTCATTGCCTATTTCCTATGTTCAACTTTGTTAAAGATTGATTAACCACCGACCGAAGCTTGAACTGCAGCAGCGAACGGATTCGCAAATACAAACCACATAGCCATACCTAAAACAATCATTGGGAAAGCTTCCATTAAACCACCAGTAAATAACATCTGACCCATTAATTGTGGACGCATTTCAGGTTGACGGGCAATCCCTTCAAGGAATTTAGAGCAAATCAGCCCCCATCCTAAAGCCGAACCCAGACCTGCTGCCGCCAGAATAATACCGACAGCTATTGCAGTTGAACCATAAACTGTAGCCATTGCTGCTTCCATTAGTTTCTCCTAATAATTACTATAAATTTAAAAGTTAAAAAAATATTTCAAAATTGCTGCTGTCTGCAACAATTAATGTTCGTCGATTTCCTGATGTGCCATACCCAGGTATACGATGGTTAATAGCATAAAAATAAATGCCTGCAGGGAAATAACCAGAATATGGAAAATGGCCCAGACAGTACCCAGTGCAATCTGTGGACCAAGTCCTAACAGAGAGGTAGCACCCAAAAGTGCAATCAGCATAAAGATTAATTCACCGGCAAACATATTACCGAATAAACGCAAGCCCAGGCTGACTGGTTTGGCAATTTCTTCAATAGCCGTCATCAAAATATTAACGGGTATTAAATATTTACCAAAGGGGTGAAACAGGAACATCTTAATATAGCCGATAGGGCCTTTAATTTTGATGTTGTAGTATATAATAAGAGCAAAGACAGAAAGTGCCAGAGCAAATGTGGTACTCAGGTCGGTAGTTGGAACCACTTTCATGTAATGTATACCAACTAACTGACCCAACTCAGGCAGCAGATCAACCGGTATCAAATCCATGGCATTCATCAGGAAAACCCACATGAATATAGTCAGAGCAAGAGGTCCGATAAGTGGATTACTTCCAGGAAAGATATCTCTGATTTGTTGCTGAACAAACTCAACAATCGCTTCTAATACATTTTGGCCACCTGATGGGGTGTCAGGAGTCATTTTTTTACCCATTGTGTAGGCAATATACATCAGCACGCCTGCTAATAACCAGCTGTAAATGAGCGTGTCCAGGTTTAGAACCCAGAAGCCACCTTCACCAATACTGTTATTGTGCAAATGATGCTGAATATACTCAACGGATGTTAGTCCGTTTGCTTCATTAGCAGTTGAGCTACTCACTTTACATCTCCAAGATTTTTAAAAATTCTTTTTTACCATTATCACTCATAATGGTTCATGTGCTGTTTTTATTTAATATCAGGACTGGTATCCACTTTATTGGCAATAAAACTGAACTGGCTTATAGCAAATCCAACAAGAACAGCCAGGGGGTCCAGATTTAAATACCCCATCCCGAATGCCATTAAAATCAATGTCAAAAAAAATTTCTGAATCGCACCGATATAAATTTCGATATATCCCTGCTGCTTATCCCCAGCAGTCTCACTGGCACGACTGATTCGCCAGGCCATAAGTAATGTACCTGACAAAGTAATACTTCCACCATAAAGGGCGGCTAAAAATCCATTTAAATCTTGAAATGCAAGATAACCAAGAGCGACGATAAAAGTCAGAATGATCTGTACAATAAAAAGTCGATACACAACTCTGCGCATGACAACGACTGCAAAACTCATTCAGCTTTCCTATTTCCCCTGTTTCCTCTATTTTTCCCATTTTCTATTAAATGAAAACCGACAGGAAAGTCTATAAAAATTTGCGAATAAAAGCGCACTTACTAATTCGATGCAAATTATAATAATAAACTTGCTTTAGATCAATGAAAATAACGATATTCTAATATTTATCCAATAATAGGTATGCAAGATCTTAAATGCCCTGCTCTTAATGTAAGTATTATATACTACGCTAATATCACATTAGGACAGTATAGCTGATGAGTTTTATTTGTCATCTTTTTACTTGATATGGGCAAGTATGCCTTCAAGCTCATCCACAGTATTATAGTGAATGACCATTTTACCCTTTCCTTTGTTACCATGTTGAAAAAGAACTTTGGCGCCGAGTTTGTCCGTCAGACTCTTTTGTAAATTGAGAATATTTGGATCATTCTTCTTTTCAACTTTTTCTTTGGGGCTCAATATTTTTTTGATCAGACGCTCAGTTTCACGAACTGACATACCTTTGCTGACAACGTGGCGGGCGGTATAGCTCTGCTCTTCACCTTTCAGAGCGAGCAAAGCACGGGCATGACCCATTTCTAAATCACCATTTTCCAGCAAACGTCGACTGGCGGGTTCCAGCTCCAGAAGACGCAGTAAATTTGACACTGCCGCACGGGAACGACCCACTGCATCAGCTGCCTGCTGATGCGTCATATTAAACTCATCAATCAGACGTCGGAGGGCACCCGCTTCTTCTATGGGATTCAGTTCTTCACGCTGAATATTTTCTATCAACGCCATGGCAATGGCTGCTTGATCAGAAACATCGCGTATTACAGCCGGGATCTCAGCCATGCCTGCCATCTGGCTGGCTCGCCAGCGACGCTCACCGGCAATAATTTCATATTTTTGATCACCGCTGGCAGTGGATTCTTCTATAGGGCGAATAACAATAGGCTGGACAACCCCCTGTGCCTTGATGGAATCAGACAGCTCTTCCAGTGCTTCAGGATGCATGTCGATCCGCGGCTGATAAACTCCAGGCTGGATAAATTCAACAGGCACATTGTGCAGTTCACCATCGAGCCTTTTTCTTTCCCGAACTTCTGGTGTGTCTATCTCTGATACTGAATTAGCTTTAATTTTTTTTGCACTATTGCCCAATAATGCATCCAATCCACGCCCTAATCCACGTTTTTTAACTGCCACTTGCACAATCCCTTAATTATGATTAATTGCTGATAAGTCTTTTATTATAGGTAACTTAGCAGTCTGGCACAAAGAAAATAATAAAGCAGCCATTTTATTACAAGGTGTAAAAAAATCTGACAGTTCAATGAAAACCAGATCAACATTCCATATTTTATACACAAAATTAAGTGTTTACCCTTGTAAAGCTATACTTTTACGTAGGTAATGAACATAAGCAACTTACATTCCTTAAACTGTCAATTATTTTTACACTTATTGTTTTAATCTAACGTAAGAGACAAGCCATTCAAACATAACAAGCTGATATTAATATAAAATAATCCATATGGATCATAATTTGCTTAACATTAGGCATAACTAATAAACTCCATAGAGGTAAACAAATGGATCATTCATTTCTTTTTAAAATAACAACTGCAGCCTGCCTGGCACTTTCCTTTGCATCAACAGCTTATGCCACTCATGTCACTAATTATACCATTTGGGATAATATCAATGACAGTGACAACCACCCAACAGGCACTGAGAACCAATACAGTTATTGGGGCGGCGACTCACATCGCTACGAAGATGTTATTGGTTCAGCCGCTCAATTTGATATTCAAAAAGCAGTCATCAACCATATTGATAATCAACTCACTGTTGATATACATAGCGGTTTTATTTCAAATGGTGGTATCGGCAGTTACACCCATTTAACCAGTAATGGAGAAGGCATCGGTTTAGGTGATTTATTTTTCACTACAACAGGGTGGAATCCTACTGGTATAGCTGAAGATCATTATAATAGTGATAATTTATCGAACACTGGAACAACCTGGAATTATGTACTCTCACTAGGTGATAATCGTTGGGATAATTCGGGTGATGCAATACTCTATGAAATTCTTGATAATAGTGCTTACTTGACCAGTGATGCTTTTTTATCACGTGGTACCTTCCGAAATGGCCAGCTGATCGCCGTTGACAGAAGTATCGAATCAGGCTTAAAGGCCGTAGGTACAGGCTCCTGGGGAAGTGATACTGATGGTGTCATTAATTTCTTAATGGATATTGATTCTCTTAAGCCTTTTCATGAAGGTGCCTTCGGGCTTCACTGGGGCATGACCTGTGGTAATGATGTTATTGAAGGTGATCCACCGGTATCAGTTCCTGAACCTGCCGCTGTATCACTGCTTGGGCTTGGTTTAATTGGACTGGGAGTAACTGGATTTAGAAAACGCAATAAGAAGTCTTAAATCTGCCCTCTCATACAGCGTCTGACTCTATTCTTCTCATAGGATATCAGGCGCTTTCATTTTAGTTTGGCCTAAGCCGTTTCAACCTGGCTCTCCTCAGCTTCATCCCGACGCAGCATTTCACCCGCTAATGCTAAATAAGCCCGAGCCCCTTTTGATGAACGATCATAACTAATAACCGGCATTCCATGACTGGGCGCTTCTGCAAGACGAACATTCCTGGGAATAATCGTGCGATAGACTTTGTCACCAAAATGCGCCAATAGCTGTCGTGACACTTCAATAGCCAGACGGTTGCGCGGATCAAACATGGTTCTTAAAATGCCCTCAATCTCAAGTTGGGGGTTTAGTGACTCTTTAATACTATTAATTGTGTCACTCAATGCAGTTAGACCTTCGAGCGCATAGTATTCACACTGCATGGGGATAATAATACTATTGGCTGCCACCATGGCATTCACTGTCAGCATATTCAGTGATGGCGGGCAGTCAATCAAGATATAGTCATAATCTTCCGCAACTTCTTTAAATCGATAGCTTAATTGCCGCTCACGATCAAACTTAGTCATTAACTCAACTTCTGCCGCCGTTAAATCCCCATTTCCCGGAATCAGGTCATAAGCTGCTTCTCCAACAGAAAGGCTCACATCTTTAACCGAGCTTCTTGAAATCAGTAAATCATAACCACTGAATTCAACATCATTTTTGTCAACACCACTGCCCGTGGTAGCATTGCCCTGCGGATCCATATCCACAAGTAGAACTTTACGATGCGTTGCAGCCAACGATGCGGCCAGGTTAATACTGGTAGTTGTTTTGCCTACCCCACCCTTTTGATTCGATATGGCGATGATTTTTGCCATGATATATTTGCCTGATTTATGCGACCTTGATGCGTGTTTAAGAAAAAGTAATCTGTATTAAATGGCGCTGAGCATTTAATCCTGATACTTTGAGTTCATTTATTTCTTCTATTCTAAAGCCTTCTGGCAGTTGTGCAATCTCTTCTTCGGGTATTTGCCCCTTCATTGCCAGAAATTTACCCCCGTTCTTATTGCAAAGATGCTGGCAAAACATCAACATATCATTCAAAGAAGCAAAAGCTCTGGAAATGATTCGATCAAACCTTTCTTCTGGCCCAACTTGAAACTCTTCAACCCTGGAATGGACTGCAGTGACATTTTTCAAACCTAATTGCGCAATAACAGTTTGAATAAAACGGATTTTTTTCCCTCTGGCATCCAGAAGTACAAATTGTATATCAGGTAGACAAATAGCCAATGGGATACCAGGGATCCCTCCTCCTGTACCAACATCCAGCACCCGCTTTATTCCTGACTGAAAATAAGGCAGCATGATCAGAGAGTCCAATAAATGCAGTCTTATTATTTCTTCAGGGTTGCGAATTGAAGTTAAATTATAGACTTTATTCCATTTATTCAACAACTCGACAAAATGTACCAGCTTTTCCTGATCAGCATGAGCAACATTCTGGTTCTGTTGTTTCAAACCATCTGTTAATAATAATCCAAGCCCTGACACTAATTTACTGCCTTTTTAATAAAAACCAGTAATAATGAAATTGCTGCAGGTGTTACGCCAGGAATACGGCTGGCCTGACCAATGGTTTCCGGTTGCGCTTTTTGTAATTTTTCCCGAACTTCTGAGGACAATGAGTTCATCTTTAAGTAGTCAAAATCAGCCGGAATGGCTTTATTTTCATAGCGTTTATGTTTTTCAATTTCTTCCAGCTGCCGTTTAATATAACCTGAATACTTGGTCTCAATTTCCACCTGTTCAGCAGCAACTGGATGAGCTATTTTATCTCCAGCAATATCCAGACTCATTAATGATTCATAGGTAACTTCAGGTCTTCTGAGCATATCATACAGGCTGGTGTCTTTATTCAGGGGGGCTTTAAGCACACGCAAAGCTTCTTCTTCGGTCAATGCCTGAGGGCCAATCCGGGTGCTTTTAAGGCGTTTGATTTCTGCCTCAACCTGGTCTCTTTTTACATTAAATATCTGCCAGCGTTCATCATTCACCAGGCCGAGTTCACGTCCTTTTTCTGTGAGGCGCATATCGGCATTATCTTCTCTTAAAATGAGACGATATTCTGCCCGGGAGGTAAACATTCGATAAGGCTCTGATGTGCCTCGGGTAATCAGATCATCAATCATAACACCTATATAGGCTTCATCACGTCCTGGGGACCAGGCTGGTTTTTCCTGTACCTGCAAAGAGGCATTAGCCCCGGCAATCAAACCTTGTGCCGCCGCCTCCTCATAACCCGTCGTACCATTAATTTGTCCGGCAAAAAATAAGCCTTTTATGAATCGGGTTTCCAGAGATGCTTTTAAATCTCGAGGATCAAAAAAATCATACTCTATGGCATACCCCGGACGAACAATGTTGGCATTTTCAAATCCTTTCATCGAACGAATAAAGGCCATTTGGACATCAAAGGGCAAGCTGGTTGAAATACCATTTGGATACACTTCATGTGTTCGTAAACCTTCTGGCTCAACAAAAATCTGATGCGAGTCTTTATCTGCAAAACGATTAACTTTATCTTCAATAGAAGGGCAGTATCTGGGACCGACACCTTCAATAACCCCAGTAAACATTGGTGAACGCTCAAATCCTGAACGGATAATATTATGTGTTTGTTCATTAGTATGGGTAATATAACAACTGACCTGCTGTGGGTGATCACCGGCTTTACCCAAAAAAGAAAAGGTCGGGATCGGTGTATCACCCGGTTGTTCCTGCAGCACAGAAAAATCAATGGTTCGCCCGTCCAGTCTGGGGGGTGTACCGGTTTTCAGACGATCCACATTAAAGGGTAATTCACGCAGACGCCGCGATAATTTATTTGCTGGGGGATCACCTGCCCGTCCACCCTGATAGTTTTCCAGACCAATGTGTATGATACCTCCAAGAAAGGTACCTGTGGTTAAAACTACTGTTTTGGCTCTAAACTTAAGTCCCATTTCAGTTTCAACACCAACAACCTGTTCATTTTCAACGATCAGGTCCGTCACTGCTTGCTGAAAAAGCTGCAGATTTTCCTGGTTTTCCAGTGCATAACGAACAGCAGCTTTATATAAGACGCGATCGGCCTGGGCACGTGTGGCTCTTACCGCTGGTCCTTTGGATGCATTAAGGCGGCGAAATTGAATCCCCCCCAAATCAGTTGCCTGCGCCATAAGCCCGCCCAGTGCATCAATTTCTTTGACCAGATGCCCTTTACCAATGCCGCCAATTGCAGGATTACAGGACATTTGCCCCAGAGTTTCAATATTATGTGAGATCAGTAAGGTACTGGACCCCATACGGCTGGCAGCCATAGCAGCCTCTGTACCTGCATGACCGCCACCAATAACTATGACATCAAACTGATCCGTATAAAACACCGTGCGACTCCAAACTAAAAAATTAATGACACATTATAAATCATTCACTTTGTTTGTAGTAAAAATTTTTCACAGGACTATAAACCCACCAGGCATGATATCAAGCTAAAAAAGAAGGGCGATACTGAGTTGCTGTAAAATAGGAATCTTTATAGTATCGTATGCTACAGGTGGTTTACTACAAAAGACAAAAACATAGAAAAGCTTTTAACTCACTCAATGTCGACAATAAATTCATCAGGCTTACCAAAATAATAGCCCTGAGCATAAGTCACACCCAGGTCACTTAACAATTGAGCACTGGCTTCATCCTGGACAAACTCAGCAATACTTTCAGTACCCATTTCTGTAACCAGTCCCATAATTGCCTTAACCGTTTTATAATGTTGTGATGAATGGTTGATTTCTTTAATTAATGAGCCATCAATTTTTATCACATCCAGTTCAAGCTCTGTTAAATTAGAAAAATTAGAATAACCACTGCCAAAATCATCAATGGATATACCACACCCTAATTTTTTCAATTCACTGATAAAGTTTTTTACTTTTGCCATATCAGTCAGCATCTCACTCTCCAATAATTCAATATCCATTCGAGTAGCAACATCAGGGTGTGCGGCAAACTGGGCAATCAAGATATTAATTATGTCATCATCTTCCAGATCAGACATACTGAAGTTAATTGAGAAACGATAGGGTTTATCAGAAAAATACTCAATTGTTTTTGCAATCATCACCCGGGTAATCTCATGATACAGTGGTGTTTGTTGGGCCACAGGCAAAAATTGTATGGGCGATAAAATTTTTCTGTCAGGCATTTTAAGGCGTACCAGGGCTTCATACTTAACAATTTCGCGTGTTTTCAGGTTAATAATAGGCTGATAATACGGAATGATTCTATTTTCATTCAAAGCATCATAGAGAATTTGAGTAATTTCAATGTTTGAACGAATTTGATCTCTGATATCAAGTTTACTGGTGTAATGAATTATATTCCCAACAGGCCTGTCTTTTAGTTTTTTCAAGGCCATATCAGCTGTTTCAAGCAATGGTTTGACCTGGCTAATAGCCATATTGATACGGGCAGTGTATCTGATATCTGAAAAAAGATAATCTCTATTAGTTAACAAATCATTAATTTCACCAGCAATTTTTTCAATGTATTGACTATTTTGTTTTTCAAAAACAATGACAAATTCATCCCCGCCAATTCGATAGCAGGTCCCCTCCTGTTCAGGGGCAAATTTTTGTTTTAATAAACTCGACACTTCAACCAGTAATTGATCGGCATGTTCTGAACCATAAAACTCATTAAACATTTTAAAACGATTAATATTGATGAGTAAAATTGCCGGATTAGAAACCTCACTCAAGGATTGATCATAACTATGGCGGTTGAGCAGACCAGTCAAACCATCATGCTTCAAAGTAAACTCCAGGTGCTTATGCAGCATGAGTAGTTTTTTATTCTCCTTTTGTGAACGGTGAAGAAGGAAGATAATAATCACAGTTGCAATAAAAATAAGAGCAAATAGCGATATGGCCAGGATATTCAAGAAGGCCACATCTTCTTGTGCCAGATCTTCAAATTGTTGCTGTGCTGTCTCTAATTTAACACGCAAGGGAGAATTCATCAGTTGAGAAAAGATTTCAATATATAAGGGATAGTTTTTTTCAAGGTAATTTGTATGAGTCAGGATTAACTTGATATAAAAATCCTGTTCTTCTGTGTAAGAGAGGTTCAGCAGTTTCTTATTATATTCCGGCAGTTGTGTCAGATAACTATTGTCCAGCAATCTCTTTGCCTGCACAACACTATCAATAATACTATGAATATAATTAAGAGTGTCTGAACCAATGTCAAATAACCCACGAGCATTAACTTCATGAGTTGATAAAAACACCATTGAATTTTTAATGCCAGCATTGATCATTAAGTAACGTTCAATTAATTCAATATAGTTTGAAATTTCAACCTGCAACTCAGCAATATTTTTTTTAAGTGGTCGATAATGCTTATCGTTCTGAATGAGAGGATGCTGAGATATTTTTTTAATGACAACTTTCAGGTTTTTCCGATCTTTAGCAATAACATCCTGATTGTAATAAGCAAATAAGGCACTTTGCAAGAGACCATAACTGACTCGTTCCTGATCTTTTTGCAAAATATTAAATTGTGCACTGATAGTTTTGTAATTGGTTCGAAAATCATTTTCAATATGGTAGTAATAGGCCAGTAGAGATAAAGCAATAAGACCAAAAAAAAAGGCAATAAATGTTGAATACCTGGACCCCATTATTGTTCCAGAATAGCAGGTTTATCACCTGTCAATGTATTTAAAAAGATAATAATTTTTTTCACCTGCTGATCTGAAATTGGGTATCCCAGATTATGATGACTCATTGCTTTAATCGCATCATCAAGAGTTTTGGCCGAAGCATCATGGAAATATGGGGCAGATAATGCAATATTTCTTAATGTTGGCACTTTAAATACATTTTTATGGTACTCTTTTTGAGTGACCGAATAGCGATCAGGGTAGACTTCTTTATAGGCATAGGGAATGATAGTACCCATTTTCTGGAATGAATTACCACCAATATTCACTCCATTATGACAAGTCACACAGCCAAGGTTTTTAAATAATTGGTATCCAGAAGCTTCAAGCTGACTTAATTGCTCTTCACCGCGCAAATATCGATCAAATTTACTATTGGGTGTCACTAGTGCTTTTTCGAATTCTGCAATGGCCTCAATGACCATATCATAAGTGATTGAATCGCTAAATTGATAACATTCTTTGTTAGAAAAAAGAACCTGATACTTTTTACTGGCATTGATTCTTTGTTCAACCTTTTCTTTATCCATAGCCATTTCAGCAGGATTATGTACTGGTTCACCCGCCTGCTCCTTCAGGGAATCAACACGGCCATTCCAGAATTGTTTAAAATTGTATCTGGAGTTAAACACTGTGGGTGATTGAACATCTCCCGCCACACCACCAACACCTAACGACACCGACCTGCTGTCAGCACCACTTGAAAAAATATTATGGCAACTTGCACAGGAAATACTTCTATCCTGTGACAGAATCGGATCAGAAAAAAGAACTTTACCTATCGCTGCTTTTTGCTGATCATATTCTGGCTGCACAGGCAGAGGTTCAATGGGTTCTCTTGCCCATAATAAACCAGCAGGGAATAAATAAGTCAGACAAACAAACAGCAGGCATATCATACGATAGACCTTCATAGCTCCAGTGTAGCATCAATTTTTATTATTCGTATATTTAAACAAGCTGAACAACTGAGCTAAATTATCAATATTTAATAATTAATTCCTGGGTCCCTTTATTTCTGATCATTCATGGCTATAATGATTGATAAAGTCTGTGAATAAAATGCCCTTATATAAACCATCCAACAATCAACCAAATAAGCAATCAAATAAGCTTATTGTCTCTCTGGCTGCAATTGTTATTATTCTTGCCGGAGTAAAATATGCTGAATCCATAATCTCTCCCTTGCTCATTGCCCTTTTTATTACCGCCATCAGCGGCCCTGCTATGTTTTGGTTACTCAATAAAAAAGTGCCCTCTGGACTAGCAGTAAGCCTGATCATTTTATCTATTTCAATTTTCTTCATTTTTATCAGCTCAGTACTCAGCAGCTCATTTAATAGTTTTTCTGAAAATATTCCAGAGTATCAGACACGCTTACTTGAAATTACTTCCACTTCAGCTGGATTTCTGGATCAATTTGGAATTCATCTCAGCATGACTGAATTAGGCAAAATATTTAACCTGGGCAAAGTCATGGGACTGGTAGGGTCTACCTTTCATCAGGTGCTGGGTGCACTGACTAATCTGTTTTTAATATTAATGATGGTTATTTTTTTACTGTTAGAACTCACCTGTTTTCGTTCCAAACTCAGTTTTATTTCTCTCAATCCAGCTCAGACAATGGCTCGCCTGGGCAATGTTTCACAGACTATCAGTCAGTATTTTAAAATTAAGACCATGACAAGTTTGTTAACAGCATTACCTATTATTGTTGTTCTGAGTATCATAGGCATTGATTTCCCTATCATGTGGGGCATTGTGGCTTTTTTACTTAACTTTGTCCCAAATATCGGCTCTATTATTGCAGCTGTACCAGTCATTCTTCTGGCACTGGTTCAGCTTGGGTTTCTTGCAGCGGGTGAAGTTGCTCTGCTTTATTTGATGATGAATAATCTCATTGGTAATTTCATCGAACCTAAACTCATGGGACACAGCCTTGGACTCTCAACACTGGTTGTTTTCCTTTCTCTGGTTTTCTGGGGATGGTTACTCGGACCTGTAGGTATGTTTCTATCAGTCCCTCTTACCATGGCATTTAAAATTGTCATGGACAGCAATAATGACACCCGATGGATCTCTATACTATTAAGTAATGAAGAATTCAGTCAGAATAAGCCTGATGCATTACCTGAAAATGGAGATAAACCCTAAGTGTTCACCCCGTTATTACAAACTGCCAACACCATTATTTCCGGTAAGGAAGAACAACTTAAGTTAGCCATTGCCTGTTTACTCGCTAAAGGTCATTTACTGATAGAAGATCTTCCGGGAATGGGCAAAACCACGCTGGCTCACCTGTTGGCCAAGCTATTTGATCTGGACTATTCACGGATTCAGTTTACCAGTGACATGCTGCCTGCTGACATAATTGGTGTTTCTATTTTCGATAAAAACACCACAGAATTTCGCTTTCACCCCGGTCCAGTTTTCAGCCAGCTGGTTTTAGCAGATGAAATTAACCGAGCCACAGCAAAAACCCAAAGTGCCTTACTTGAAGCGATGGAAGAGCAACAAATCACCATGGATGGAAAAACCTGGCAGCTGGAGAAGCCTTTCTTTGTCATTGCAACTCAAAATCCACAAACTCAGACGGGTACATTTCCTTTACCTGAATCACAATTAGACCGTTTTTTAATGCGAATTGTCCTGGGTTATCCCAATCGCCAGACTGAACGAGGCATTTTAAGTGGGGCTGATCGACGTGAATTGTTACAGGATATCTCTGCAGTATTCAGCACCGAACAATTATTAAAGATGCAGAAACAAACCAGAGAAATTCATATTTCATCTGCCCTGCTGGATTATGTTCAGGATATTCTAGAATTTTCACGACATAGCCAGTACTTTCTTACTGGCCTGTCCCCACGTGCAGGCCTGGCATTATTACGAGCGGCCCAGGCCTGGGCTTTTATTCATAATCGTGAAATGGTGATCCCGGATGACATAAAAGCCATTTTGCCCTCAATTATTTTACATCGTCTCATTGTGAAGGATGATCAAAATCATACAGATCAGCAGGTGATGAATTTATTTAATGACCTGGCTATTCCCTAATCTAAGCTTCATAATCACTTTTCTTTATAAAAATCCAAATATTTTATGATAAGCTTTTGATATAAAATGATTAGCTGTTATAATATCTGGCCTTCTAATCAAGGTTATTGCATTAGAAAGTATAATTTTTAGTTCTTTTTATTATGACAAATCAATCAGATTGATTGTAATCATCTGATTTTATTTATTATTTCATTTTTTATCATAATAGAGTCACTATCATTATCGCCCCTGATTACTGCACTTCAGTTTTGAAGACATTCAAGCCGAATCAGGATACAAATTTTATTAACTGTAAAAACATCAGTTTTTACCTCAACAGTGATCAGAATTTTTGGTCAAGGATATACCCTAATGAGCGAGAGCTTTGCTGAATTATTTGAAGACAGTCTAAAAAAGACAGAAATGAAACCAGGTGCCCTACTAACAGGCGTTATTGTTAGCATTGACAACGATTTTGTTGTTGTTAACGCAGGCCTGAAATCTGAGGGAATTATACCTCTTCACCAGTTTGCCAATGATGGTGAAATCAACGTTGGTGATGAAGTCGAAGTTTCCCTGGACACAATTGAAGATGGCTATGGTGAAACACGTCTATCTCGTGAAAAAGCGAAACGTGCTGCAGCCTGGATTCGTCTTGATAAGGCATTTGATGCAGATGAGACAGTCACCGGTACTATCATTGATAAAAACAAAGGTGGTTTCACTGTACAGCTTGGTGAAATCAGTGCCTTCTTACCGGGTTCACTGGTCGATGTTCGCCCAATACGCGATGCTTCTTATCTTGAAGGCAAAGAGCTTGAGTTTAAAGTCATTAAACTGGATCAGAAACGTAATAACATTGTTGTTTCCCGTCGCGCAGTGCTTGAAATTGCTAACTCTGCTGAACGTGAAAAATTACTTGAGAACCTGGAAGAAGGTCAAACCGTTAAGGGTATCGTTAAGAACCTGACTGATTATGGTGCTTTCATTGATTTGGGCGGTGTTGACGGTCTGTTGCACATTACTGATATGTCCTGGAAGCGTGTTAAGCATCCTAGCGAAATTATTTCTGTTGGTGATGAGATTGACGTTAAAGTTCTTAAATATGATCGTGAGCGCACTCGTGTTTCTCTTGGTCTTAAGCAAACTGGCGAAGATCCATGGTCGAAGATCAAAGAGCGCTATGCTGAAGGCACTCGCCTTAATGGTAAGGTTACTAACCTGGCTGACTATGGTTGTTTCGTTGAAATCGAAGAAGGTATTGAAGGTCTGGTTCACGTCTCTGAAATGGATTGGACTAACAAAAACATCCACCCTTCAAAAGTTTGTAATGTTGGTGATGAAGTTGAAGTTATGGTTCAGGACATCGACCCAGAACGTCGTCGCATTTCTCTGAGTATGAAGCAATGCTCTCAAAGCCCATGGGAAGTTTTCTCAGCAACTCACACGAAGGGCGATAAAGTCACTGGTAAGATCAAGTCAATTACAGATTTCGGTTTGTTCATTGGACTGGAAGGCGGCATTGATGGTTTGATTCACTTATCTGACCTGGCCTGGAATGCTTCTGGTGAAGAAGAAATTACCAGCTTTAACAAGGGTGATGAACTCGAAGCAGTGGTTCTTGAAATTGATTCTGAGCGCGGTCGTATCTCTCTTGGTATTAAGCAGCTTGATCAAGACCCATTCTCATCTTATGTTGCAGCAAACCCTAAGGGTTCTATTGTTACAGGTACCATTAAAGAAGTTGATTCTCGTGGTGCTGTGATTGAACTGGCTGAAAATGTTCTTGCAAACATACGTGTTTCTGAAATTTCTCAGGAAAGAATTGAAGATGCATCAAGCATTCTGAAAGTAGGTGATGAAATTGAAGCCAAGTTTATCGGCGTCGATCGTAAGAGTCGTGTTATCAACCTGTCCATCAAGGCAAAAGATGCTGCTGAAGAAGCTGAAGTTATGTCTGGATACACTGATACCGGATCTGCAACAACTTCTCTAGGTGATCTGTTAAAAGATCAACTGAGTAAGAAATAAGCTTTACATAATACAAAAGCTAAGCAGTATAAAAAAGGAGTCTTTTGACTCCTTTTTTTATGTCGGAATTATTTCTTCCCTTAAATTCATATTCATTCTATTATTTATTATATGAATGCAATACACTCCCTTCAACGCTGGCTTCTAAAACGAGTTTCTCAAAAAGATTCTGCCGTACTCACCTCCCGTAGTATTTATATTTTACCCACTAAAGAAGGTATTCTATTTGCGATTTTTGTTTTTATACTTTTAGCCGCCGCCATTAATTTTAATAATTCTCTGGTTTTTTTCTCAACCTTCCTGATGGTGGGCATTGGCCTTATTTCAATGCATATGACACAGCAGAATTTATTAGATCTAAAATTTTCTATTGGCCATGTCAAGCCAGTATTTTGTTTTCAAAATTTATCTTTTCCTATTGTGATCGGTCATTCAATAAAAAATTTAACCGACAGGCAAACCACTAAATATTCAATTGCAATACAATTTGCCCATCTCCAGGAGGAAAAGTACGCACAATTTTTTGATCTAGTAGCCAATGAAACTACTCAATTACAATTATCAATAAGCGGAACAAAACGAGGCACATTTGATCTACCGCCTTTAACCATATCCACACGTTATCCTCTGGGACTTTTCCGTGCCTGGACAAATATTCAATTAAAAAATGATGCTGTCATTTATCCAAAACCTGCGAATAAATTCACTCACAAACCTCAAAATGGTTCCAGTAGTAATGAACAGGGAGTAACAGGCCGTGGCTTTGATGATTTCAATGGTTTTAAAACCTATCAAACAGGTGAATCACTAAGTCGTATTCATTGGAAAGCTTATGCACGTGAGCAGGGACTTTTAACAAAAGTATTCACCGGTGGAAACAATCATGAATACTGGCTCGATTGGAGTGACTTAGACAACGACACAGAGACCCGTCTCAGTAGACTATGCCGATTAATTATTGAAGCTGAATCACAGGGCGATCGATATGGCTTAATATTACCAAGTATGACAATCAATATAGGCCAGGGCCAGCAACACCAACATCAATGTCTCAAATCTCTGGCACTCTATGAGACAAATTATGTATAAACCAGCATTAAATTGGCTATTAAAAAACTTTTCCCTGCTTTTAATAAGTCCTCATACCCTGCTCCCTGTTTTTCTTTTTATTATTTTGCTGCCTCACTTAAGCTCAACCCCCGTGTTTTTTATTTTTTATATTGTTCTAGTTTTGATCTGGTTTCTATTACATACTCTGGGTATTATTCCCAGGCCAGCTCGATGGGTTCGTTTTCTTCTGCTCCTGATGGCCCTGATGATTTTAGTGATCAGTTATGGCTTTGTTTTTACTCAAACCGCTTCATTAAGCCTTTTATCCCTAATGATGTGTCTAAAGTTATTTGAAATTGACAATGAACAGGACAGACGGAATATTTTTCTAGTTATATTTGTAGCCTACTTTATTCTTATCAGTTATTTTTTACATTCTCAGGACATCTTTCTGGGTGCTTTTATACTATTTAATCTATTTATACTGACTTTAGTACTCAGCTCTTTTAACCGTTTGCCGCAATCATCACTGTCACTGATAAAGAATGCATCTATAATCAGCCGTTTATTCACTAAAGCTCTCCCCATTGCTATTATTCTTTTTCTTTTCTTTCCCCGTATACCTGGTCCTTTATGGACTTTACCTGAATTTGGACAGTCAGGTACAACTGGCTTATCTGATAAAATGTACCCTGGAAGCATTACCAGTTTAGTCAACTCCGATGAAATTGCTTTTCGTGTTTCCTTTCAGGAATCACCTCCCACGGCAAATAATCTGTATTGGCGTGGCCCCGTACTCACAAAAACAGATGGCTTTCTATGGTCTCAAAAGAAACAGCAAGCTTTAAAAAAACCATTTTCCAGCATAGTTTCTGAAACAAGTGGTCTTGTCCATTACACGGTCACACTGGAAGCCCATCAGAAAAAATTCCTTTTCACACTAGAAATGCCGATTCAGTTCAAAGGTGACACCATTCAAGGTGCTTATTTAAATACTGATCTACAGGTACAAACAAAAAACTCACTTTATCAACTGACCCAGTATCAAGTAACCTCCAGTACTCATTTTAAGTTTAATACTGTTTTTGACAATGAACTTCAGGAAGCACTCAAATTTCCAAAAATAAGTAACCCTAAAACTTATCAATTAGGCAAATCCTGGCAGAATTCTTTATCTGACAAACAGCAGATTGTTACTGCTGGACTTAACTATTTTAAAGATAACCCCTTCTATTACACCAAGCAACCTGATGCTATGGTAGTGAATCCCAGTGATGAATTTTTATTTGATAAAAAAAGAGGTTTTTGTGAGCATTATGCCAGCAGTTTTGTACTGCTGATGCGTTCAGCAGGTGTTCCTGCCCGTGTTGTTACAGGTTATCAGGGCATAGAAAGAAATGATGTAGGTGACTATTATATTGTCCGCCAATCCAATGCTCATGCTTGGGCTGAGGTCTGGTTGGACGAAAACAGCTCAGGGAAAACAGGGTGGGTACGAGTTGATCCCACAGCCATGATTCCACCAGAGCGCATTGAGGCTGATATTTTTCAAACCTATCTGGGTCGTCTGAACTTTTCTACTCTGAATATTCCTGAATTACCCGAATTATCAGAACAGCAAAAAAACCTTCTCTATAATGCCTATAATCAGCTTAGGCAGGCAATTGATGCGATAAAACACACCTGGAACAATTGGATACTGGGTTATGATCAAAGCAAACAAAGTTTACTGCTCACACTAATGGGTTTGAGTGCTAATGGACAAACTTTGATTTTCTTAATGCTGGGATGCCTGATAACTCTGCTTATTGTATTTCAAATAAATGATCACTATAAGAAATATAAGAAAACAGATCAGGTCTTAAAAAGCTATTTAAAATTTATTGATAAACTTAACCAATCCGGCCTGGGCATTAAGCCATGTGAAGGGCCTGAAGCAATTAAACATCGGGTAATACAAAAATTTCCAGAGCATCAGATAATCATCCAGAATATTATTAATGATTACCTGAAAATACGCTATGCCGAACAGGGGGATAAGGATTTGATTTTAAGTTTTATTACTCAGATAAAACACTTTAAACTGAAATGACTGATTATTTAGATTTAATCATTCTTGAGCAGACTGCTCTGTTTGCAAGCCGCATAAGGACAGTTTTTTAGTGCGACTAAATTGCTTAAGTTCATATTCACGCTGACTGGCGGTGCTGCGATTATGCCCTTCTTCAATGAAGACAATTTTTTCAGGACGACGCGCATAAAAATATTTTGCCCCTTTTTTATTTTTATGCTGAGAAAACCGTTTATTTACATCAGTCGTAATCCCCGTATAAATTGAATCATCACTGCATAAAATCATATAGACCAGCCAATTGCTTTTAGCGACCTGCTTAGCCAAGAATACGCTCAATTGTACTAATTAATTCTTCTGTTTTTACCGGCTTTGCTAGAAATTCATTACCACCAATGCTACTACCCATTTCTTCTGTTTCAGATTTACTCACAATGGCCGTCATAAAAACATAAGGAGTGGATGATAAATTAGGGTCATCACGAATTTCTGCAATGGCTTCATCACCACTCATATCCGGCATCATTACATCCATAAAGATCAGATCCGGCTTAAACTCACGTGCTGCCTGAAGTGCTTTACTACCCTCATTCTCTGTTCGAACCTGGTAATTCCCTGTTCGCTCCAGATTCATTTTAACCATCTTGGTCAGTATCGCCTCATCATCAACAACCAGAATTTTTTTTGTCATTTTTCTTGTTCCTCTTTGAGTGCAAAATATAAGGTCACTTCAGCACCAGCTTGATCATTTCGATTATGCATTGTGATTATACCATGATGAAGGCTGATGATAGTTTTTGAAACTGATAAGCCCAAACCTGTACCTTCACCTACCGGTTTAGTTGTATAGAACGGTTCAAAAATATTTTTTTCACTGTTGGCATCAAGACCATGACCTGTATCTCTTATCTTAATGATAATCACTGGCTGTTGTAGAGTAAACTGACTTTTTTTCTTATTTGGCTGAAGACTCATTCCATCCAGCTCTTCGTGGTTGATATTTCTTAAACAGGAACTGACTTCTATCTCAGACTCATGATTAGTCATTTTATTTTCCTGCATAGCTTGTACAGAATTCATGAATAAATTAATAAATACCTGCTGCAGGCGATTAAAATCCATATCCAAATCAGGTAGATTATCAGCCAATCGAGATTTAATCGTAACATTGTGCTGTTTTAGTTCATGATCTATCAATCTGAGTGATTTTATAATCACTTGGTTAATATTACCCTGCGATACCTGTAGTTCTTTTTCTCTGGAAAAATCTAATAATCCTTTTATGACTTTATCTGCTCTGGCAATTGCATCCTCCATATCATCCAGAATAGTCACAATAGTTTCATCATTATCTTCCCCTTTTAGGTAATCAACACTCATCTGTAATATAGCCAGTGGGTTTTTTACTTCATGAGCCACCCCTGCTGATAATCGACCAATTGATTCCATTTTTTCAGCATGAATAAGTTGTGTATGAGCTTTTTCCAGTTCATTTGAACGTCGTTTAACCTGTAATTTTAGAGCTCGATTCCAGAAAATTATTAATACAAAAGTAGTGATCATTATTAGAGCAAGAACAATGACTTTCTTTTGAAAACCACTGTCTTGCCAAAATGAAATCTCCTGCACTTTAAGCCATCGATTATTAATCTTTTCTTTTTCTGCTTTATCGATGTTATTAATCACTTTTTGTAGAATTTCCTGCAATATAGGCCATTCTTTTCGAATACCAATAGACAGCTCTAATTTTTGATTTTGAAATAATGGCACCGGTACAAATTTTAAATTTGTAATGCTGTTTGCATGTATGTGGTAAGTAACAGAACCCAAATCAGTCACCATTGCATCAATGGCACCAATTGATACTAGTTCAATACCTGATTTCGCATCATCAACTCGAATAATTCTAATATCCTCGTCATAGTGGCTTACCAGATCATCCCAGTAATTATCATTAACAACCCCTACTTTCTCACCAGTCAGTTCTTTAAGGCTGTTATATTCTTTAGAGGAAACAATAACACCCTGTATTTTCATATAAGGTTCTGTAAATAACATGTATTTCTGACGTTTATCATTTTTAGCTATCGCTGGAAGTATATCAATATCCCCATATTTAAATGCTTTTAATACTTCCGACCAATTTTTTTTCTCAATTTTTTTAAATTTTATTTTTAGCTGTTCTTCTATTAGCTGAATATAATCAACTGATATTCCCTGGTTAATACCTTCTGTATTTTTCCATTCATAGGGGGGGAAGTTTTTATCGAATGCAATATTAATGACAGGATGGTTTTTTAACCATAATTGTTCTTCTTCATTTAACTCAAGGTGTTGCGCGGAAGTATGACTTGCTATAAAAAAATTTAAAGCAATAATCATCAGGAAACATTTAATTGGAGTCATATTATTTATTTCCAACAACCTTATACTATTAGAAGAAAGGAATGGAAATTATGTTCCAATCAGATGTTGAATCGTATATAAGCAGTTAAATTTTAATTGTTATTTTGAGTGAAACAGGTAATTCATATCACTTTTAACAAAAAACTGAAATTGATCATTATTTATAGTTTAAACTGAACAATCATTGAATCCAGTTTATCTGATAATTCTTTTAAAGCATTACTGATTTTTACAGCTTCTGAATTTCCCTGAACATTATTTTCTGATAGTTGACTGATAGTTAATATATTTTTATTAATCCCTTCTATTGTCTTTTTTTGTTCTAAAATTGAATGATTGACTTCTCTATTACTGGTTTCTATTTCAGCCACTTTCGGAGTAATAACCCCAAGTGAGATTTCAGTTTGGTTTGCCAAATCAACACAATTTTGAACTTCAGCACTGCTATTTTTCATTTCATCCACAGCAGAACTGACACCAGAACGAATTTGCTCGATCATTTGTTCAATTTCCTGTGTAGATTCTTGTGTTTTACCTGCTAGTGAACGAACTTCATCAGCAACCACAGCAAAACCTCGGCCTTGTTCACCAGCTCTGGCTGCCTCAATTGCTGCATTAAGTGCCAGTAAATTTGTTTGCTCAGCAATGCCTTTGATAACACTTAATATACTGCCAATTGATTCTGTTTCACTTGATAGCGTATTAATTACTTTTTCTGAACTTTGTACCTGTGATGCAATCTTTTTGATGGAACTTATTGTTTTATTAATTATTTGTCCACCTTTTCCTAACTCAGTATTAGTTTCCTTAGAATGATGCAACATTTGATCACTATTTAGAGATATTTTTGACACCGCTGATTCAACACCTATAGCCGCATCACTAACCTGACTTATATTTTCCTCTTGTTGGCGAATATTATTTTGATTTGTTTGCATAGCGCCGGATAATTGTTCAGATGAATCATTAATCTCAAAGACTAGTGGCGTAATTTGTGAAACTAATTCATGCAGATTAACTATCGTATTGGCAATTGCTTTTTGAATTTCAGCAATCTCATCATTACCACCACTTTGTTCAATATCGACCGTTAAATCACCTTCACTCACTGCAGTTAAAGACTTGGATATGCTGCTTAATGGTTTTAAAGCACGCCCTAAATACCAGTAAATAAATATTACTGCTGAGAGACTTATTATTATTAAAAGAAAAATAGCCGTTTGATTAATTGTTTTCTGTGAAGTATAGCTCCTGGTATTATCATTTATAGTTATAAAATTACCCAGCAATTGATTTTCCAGACCTAAAATCGGCAGGATAGAGGTTGAGTAGGCTTTCCCTGATTTTTTTATAATAATATGTTCAGCCTGTTTTAAAGGCAATGAATATTGGCTCAACTCAGTATTCAGATCAATCTTTGAATAGGATATTAATTCACCTGATTGTTGACTTATGTATACTTCTGAATCCTGACCTCTTTTTAGTACAGATATCCCTTTATCTAGTTTTATGGAAAACGATCCTGCACCAATTATTTTGCCTCTTTTTGTTATCGGAAAGCCCAGTTCTGCCTGCAGCTCTTTTTTTGAATTGAGAGTAATCGATGTTTGATTCTTTTTATTGTGGATTACTTTAAGAGATAATAAATTGATTGAGCCTATCGAATTAACATCAATGGCATTAAAAATTATTTTTCCTTCGCCATCTATTAATTGCATATTAGAGATAACTTCCTGGCCAAGAAGAGAGTTGAAAGTTGTAATGGCATTTTCATTTAAAAACTTAAGATCTTTTTTAGCAACTGCTTGTTTTAGTTTACGATCACGAGTAATAAGCTTTATATTAGGCACCATTTCTGTATATTGATTGAGAGCAATAAGATCCCATAATTGTTGGTTGCCGGTAATGGCTAATTCATCATATCGACTTTCTGATTCAGCCATTTTCAGATAGCTGGAAATAAAACTGGCCGTTGCAATAATAATAACCATGCAAATGACAGTCACAACAATTCTATTTTTTAATTTCATATCAAACTTGACCATTTTGATCACTCAAACTTCCTTAGCTATCAGTTTAATGATTAAATTATAGCTAAGGAGGAAGTAATGTTGAATTTTCTATTACTCAGCTGGATAGCCTGCACTTTTCCAGGCTGGAAAACCATCTCTATAGTAATAGATATTTGTAAACCCCCAGGAAACTGCTTTTTTAGCTGCATTTGAACTTCTCATGCAGCGTTCACCATTACAGTAAATAACGGCAGGATCCCCTTTTTTCATTTCAGCAGACATTGTTTCTTCTGATAAAGTTGTTTTAATATTTAGCTGAATTGCATCTGCAACACGCCCAGCGTTCCAGTCTTTGTCTTTACGTACATCAATAAACAATACACCATCATCAAATAATTTCTTAGCTTCTTCTGTAGTCACTGTTTTAGCACCATCCACAGTCATGGGTGATATCTTATCGCCAGCAAAAGCTATTTGTACACTAAACAAAGTACAAACTATAGCAATTAAACATACATTAAGTATTTTTTTCATTTTTCTTTCCTTTTCTTTTATTTCGGCAGTACTGATAAAACCTTTAGGGCTTGAATTTTAATTAACAGCAAACCATTGATAAATTAAAATAACTATTAAAAAGTGTAGGACAAAATAAAAATAATACAATTTAAGAAAAAATAGAGATATGGAAGACTGAATGGATTCTTATTTCCGATATGAAAATTCGCTTCCTTTTGATTAAGATTTTTATAGCATTGAAAATAAATGCTCTAGCAATCCCATATCAACCAACTTTACTAAGTCTGTTCTGGCTGTATCATCGGTAACATTATGGGAGCTTCGGTGGCTTTCCACATAAAAAGTAGGTTCTGGTTTTATTAGTGCTCTATTTATTAGAGCTATTTTCCAATATAAAAACTATTAATCGTTCTTAATTGATTGATTATCCTTAATTTTCACTTCAAGCCAGCAACAAAAAGACACAAATAAGTACACATTTTAAAAACTTACCCTTAATAAGTAATGAATTAGAATAGTTTTGTATCAATGTCAATTGACACTTACCTATCATAAATGTTATTTTACATTATATCTATCGATAACAAAAAGGTAAAATTATGATTTTAGCAAAACTATCCAGTAAATATCAAATAGCAATTCCAAAAGCCATTAGAGAAAGTATGGATATCAAATCCGGGCAACAATTTACTTTAATTACCAGAGGATCAATTATTGAAATGATACCTATGCAATCAATTGATAAAGCCAGAGGCTCTTTTTCTGAATTTAAAACAACACAAACAGTCAAATCAGACCAATATCGTGACAGGCAGGATAGAAACCTATGATCCTGGTTGATACTTGTGGATGGATTGAGTGGTTAACCGATGGTATTCTTGCAAATAAGTACAAACCTTTTATGCAAGATGTTGAATCTATTATTGTCCCAACTTCAGTACAATTTGAATTATATAAATGGGCAAGTAGAGTTAAAAACAAACAGGAAGCCTTAAAAGTTATCGCTTTAACCGAACAAGGAAAGGTCATTCCTTTAACTACTTCACTTTCACTCTTGTCTGGTGATTTAGCTCAGGAATATAAACTGTCTTTTGCTGATGCTATTATTTATGCAACAGCCCAAAATGAACAAGTTGAACTTATCACTTCTGACGATCATTTTCTTAATTTACCTGGAGTTGTTTATTTTAAGAAATAAAAATTAAATTTTTATTTCTAGATTAGTTCAAAAATTCAACAAAAAAAGGGGCTAATTTGCCCCAATACCGATTTCAGTTAGAAAATAGCTACACCACTTATTCTACATCAAGTCATCAAGACAAGTTGAAATTTTATCTTTCAGTTCATCAATTGCTTCTTCTGAATAGTCGTAAACACTGCACATATAATTACCATGAGTGTAGATTTCTGTTCAAGATCTTGAAAAGTCGTTGAGAAAATCATAACCTGTCATTTCATCAATATGGTCTCTTGCCATCTGCAATATGTGTTCAAGAATGCAATACACAGGATCCATTGATTCAAAATTATCGAACCCCCCCTGTGTTCATGATGGGTCAGAATAGGTGTTCACGATGAATCAGAATCAGCGTTCACGATCGTCCAGAATATGCAATCAGTACAGATTAAGGAATGTTTTTACTATACCATGTAGCTTTACCTACACCATGACGAACAATTAATCCTGTATCAACTAATTTTTTTATTCTATTTTTTATAGTTGGCTTTTTTACATTCGGTAGTAGTTCACAGGCTTTAGATAAATTTATCCTTCCATTATCTTCAATATATTGCATTATCAAAGCACATTCCTCTGAAAGGTTTGAGTATTTTTCGATAGCATTCGTTTTTACTTCTAAATGATCTTTTTGTCTTTTGAGTGACCGAAAAAAGAAATTTAGCCAAGGCTCCCAATCTGTTTTATCTTTGAGCGTTTTCTGTGTTCTTTGTAAGGCCAGGTAATACGAATCTTTATTTTTTTCGATAATGCTTTCAAATGAGCTATAGGGAATATAACTATATTCTGCTTTGAGCATTAATAAAGTGACTAATATTCTTGAAAGCCTACCATTTCCATCTTGAAAGGGGTGGATAGCCAAAAAAACCACATTAAATACAGCAGTTACAATTAAAGGATGATAGCTGTTATCTTCTAAAGCTTCTTTTGTCCAATACACCAGATCTCGCATTTGTTCAGGCGTATCAAAAGCCGATGCTGTTTCAAATACAACACCTAAACTCTTTCCTGTATTATCAAAAGCTTCAACACTGTTAGAGTGTTTTTTATACTCCCCCATATGCCGCTGATCTTTTTCTGATAATCTTAATAAATCACGGTGCAACTGTTTAATATAATTTTCAGAAATTTGAATATCTTGAAAATTTGTAAAAACAGTTTCCATGACTTCAGCATAGCCAACTACTTCTTGTTCATCTCTACTGGAAAAAGATTGTTTTCCTACTTTACCCAGTAAAGATTCAATCTCACGATCAGTAAGCTTGACTCCTTCAATACGGGTGCTGGAACCAATGCTTTCAATTGTTGCAACATGACGTAGATGGGTTAAATATTCAGGGTTATGGCTATTTTTTACTTCCCAGGTAGCATTAAACTTATCAAGTTCAGCTATTATTTTTAGAAGTTCTTGGGTTATTATTAATGTTGTTAAATTCATATTGGATAAATGATTAGATTAGATAATATTTTATCCAATTCTATCCGAATTTATCCGTAAATCAAATTTTTTATCCGTTTTCTTAATAAGATTAATAAAATTAGCTTCAACTCAATTTTGAGCTGAAGCCATTATTTTGAATAATTTAGTTCCTGCCAGTCTCTGCCATGCTATAGACATCACGACCAACAATCAGGTGATCAAGCACTCGAATATCAAATAAGTTACTGGCTTGCTAAATTTTTTGAGTAATGCTGATATCTGCATCTGATGGAGTACAATCTCCTGAAGGATGATTATGCATCAGGATAATTGCGGCTGCATTATGTTCTAAAGCTTTACGTACAATTTCACGTGGAAAAACAGAAGCTGATCAAGCAATGTCTGTTATCCAAAAACATGACAGCAAAGACTTCTTGCAAATGCTCTGTAAGAGCTAAACGAGCATATTTCTTTGAGTCATCTGGTGAACTTACCTGAATATCGCTATCGCTGTATTTCATTCGCTTTTCTAAAACCTGTAAGACTTGTTCAATAATATTATTATTTTGATTTTTCATGCTCTGCTCCACTTTATTGAATATGTGGAGAAAAAGAACTCAAGAGCTAGAACAAAAAGCCTAATTTAAATGAATAATAAGGATATTCACCTAATATAATTTTGAAACAGATAGAAACAGCGTGAAACGTGATTTTACTTACCAATACAGAAACTGGTAAATATACGACCAAGGAGATCATCTGAAGTGAATTCACCGGTTATTTCCGATAAGGCATTTTGAGCTTGACGTAATTCTTCTGCCAGGAGCTCACCCGCTGAAAATTCCTGTAATTGAGACAAGCCATTTTCAACTGATTGTACGGCTTGATTTATCGCTTCAAGGTGGCGACGACGTGCCATAAAGCTGCCTTCACCTGCACTTTGAAAACCCATACATTGTTTCAGGTGACTCTTGAGTAATTCAATACCCTGATTTTCTTTGGCAGATAAATATATTTGAGTTTTATGTTCATCATTAATAATTTCAGGTGTTCTATCAGATAAATCAATTTTATTATGTATCAGTGTAATATCAATTGAATCAGGAAATTGTTTTAATAGTTGTTGGTTTATTTCAATACTGGATGCATCATTAATTTTATTTTCATCCACAACTAATAATATTTGATCAGCATTTTCAATAACATTCCAGGCTCTCTCAATACCGATTTTTTCAACTTCACAATCACTGTCTCGCAAACCTGCCGTATCAATAATATGCACGGGCATGCCATCAATATTGATTTCTTCTTTTAAAACATCACGGGTGGTTCCGGCTATGTCAGTCACAATTGCAGAGTCTTTACCTGATAAGGCATTCAACAGACTGGACTTACCTGCATTAGGCTGACCAGCAATAGCGACATTCATGCCTTCACGCATTAAACAGCCTTGTTCAGCTTTATACAAAATATTTTTTATATCAGCCAATATTGTAAGAGTATCAGCTTCTATTTTACCATCAGCTAAAAAATCAATTTCTTCTTCAGGGAAATCTATGGCTGCTTCAACATAGATTCTCAGCCGGATTAAAGCTTCAACCTGAGCATGAATCAGTTTTGAAAATTCACCTTGAAGTGAGCGTAAGGCTGAACGTGCTGCTTGTTCATTACTGGCATCAATTAAATCAGCAATTGCTTCTGCCTGAGCTAAATCCAACTTATCATTTAAAAATGCTCTTTCACTGAATTCTCCAGGCTTAGCAGGTTCTGCACCCAATGCAAATACACGCTGCAACAGCATATCCATCACAACAGGACCGCCATGCCCCTGCAATTCAACAACATCTTCACCGGTAAAAGAATTAGGACCGGGGAAGTATAAAACAATGCCAGCATCTATTAACTGGTTATGTTTATCAATCTGGTTCCCTGAATAAAAAGGAAGGTAGTGAGCATATCGAGGTTTAGGTGTTTGATGAATGATTGCTTCCACAATCGATAATGACTGTGGGCCGGATAAACGTATGATACCAACGCCCCCACGACCGGGGGCAGTGGCTAAAGCAGCAATAGTGCTTATTGATGAGTGAATTGTATCAGGCATTCTCGATTGATCGAGTAATATACCATTGCTGTGTTATTGACAGCAGGTTATTAACAACCCAGTATAAAACCAGTCCTGACGGGAAGAATGCAAAAAAGACAGTAAAAATAATAGGCAGCATCATCATTACTTTAGCCTGAACAGGGTCCATTGGTGCCGGATTCAGTTTTTGCTGAATAAACATTGAAATACCCATAATCAAGGGTAGTACATAATAAGGATCAGGTGCCGATAAATTATTCAGCCAAAACATAAAATCAGCCTGACGCATTTCAACACTTTCTAATAGAACCCAATAAAGAGAAATAAAGACAGGTATTTGAACCACTATGGGTAAGCAACCACCAAGAGGATTGATCTTTTCCTTCTTATATAATTCCATCATTGCCTTATTTTTTTCAGCGGAATTATCTTTAAACTGTTCCTGGATAGCTTTTAAACGAGGCGTTACTTTACGCATATGAGCCATCGATTTATAAGAAGTTGCAGATAGTTTATAAAATAGTGCCTTAATGATTATAGTGAGAAATATAATTGACCAGCCCCAGTTGTTTACAACAGATTGAATCTTATCTAACAGCCAGTAAATCGGGTGAGCAATCACTGATAAAAAACCATAATCTACAGTACTGTCAAGACCAGTTGCTAAATCTTTAATTTCTAATTGCAGCTTTGGTCCTATAAACAACCTATCTTTTAACTCGGTTGTTGAATCTGGATTGACAATTTGTGTAGCAGAAATAGATCCGATAATATAATGAGGATCAGTTGAATTCTTTTCTGTAACCCGAGTATAGTAATTTTCATGACTATTGGCAGGAGGTATCCAGGCACCCATAAAATAATGCTGAATCATTGAAATCCAACCACCTGTATTTGCACGACTTAAATTTGATTCCAACATTTCCGGAAAATCAATTTTCTCAAAGCCATCTCCATCGTTTGAGATCATACCGCCGGTATAAGTTTGTAAAAACATACTGGCTTGCTCAATATTCGTTCTTTGCAATTGGCGATACAGATGACCTTGCCAGGCTATTGTAGAATTATTGGTAATTTTATGTTCAACGCCAATTTCATATTTTCCTGGATAAAAAGTATAAATTTTAGTCAAAGTAAACAGGCCATCTTCTGAGGTCCAGGTTAATGGTACGTTTAATTCAGACTGTTTTCCCAATTCATAATTTAGAGTGTCACTCTTATAGGTAACATTGTGATCAGGTGCGTAAGCACTCTCTTTTGAGGCAGATAATAAACCGGTCTGACTGATAAAAAATACGCCGGTTTTATCATTCATTAAAACGACAGGACTGGGATCGTGATTCACATCAACCGGATAATCTAATAAAGCAACCCGTCTGATATCACCACCCACGGTATCAATTTCAATATCAAATACATCCGTTTTTACAGAAACACGCTGACCACTTTCAACTTTTTGAGCCACAGATGGTGTGCTTACTGATTGCTCAGCAGCAGTATTATTAGAAACAGGAACTGACGGCAGATCATCAGTTGCAGGTACTGCAGGCTTGTTGTTTGTTCCAGAAGCATCGCTTATCGAACGAGCTGGTGGTGGATTAGTCTGAATTTGCCAGGTTTGCCAAAGTGACATTGATACCAGCATAAATGCTGCAAATAAAATTAAACGTTGTGTATCCATAGTTTGTATTTGTCTATATTATTTTAAGTAAAATGGGTTTAGGATTATTTATTATCGGTATTTTTCTTTTCTTCTATCTCGGGTACCGGATCAATCCCTCCAGGATGAAAGGGGTGACACCGTAAAATCCGTTTTATACCCATCCAGCCACCTCGTAACACACCAAAGCGTTCAATCGCTGTATGAGTATAACAAGAGCAGCTGGGTATATAACGACAGTTGTTCCCTAAAAACGGACTGATAAGATACTGGTATCCTTTAAGGAAACCCAACGTTATTTTTTGAAAAACGTTTAATTTCATCTGCCATACCTGCAATTGCGACCATGCACTTCTTTTATCAGACAAGGATTTTACCAGATAAGTATTCATAAGGCTTGTTTGTTGTGAATAATTATCTGTTTTGTCATTGTACTAAGCTGGGAGGGAGCTTTTGCCTGAGAAACTACCTGACTTTTAAATCAGTATTTCAATTCAATTTTTTTCTTAAATAATTAAATTGCTTGGCCAGTGATTGTGTAATCACTTTGTTTTCCATTTTATCAATGCCATTTCGAACCAAAATCACATAATCTGCGCAGGCCAGTTTATGTTGGTTTAATCGAAAAAATTCTCTGGCCAATCGTTTGATTCGATTACGATGAACAGCTGTTTTAACTGCTTTTTTTGCGACAGCTAAACCTAAACGAGCTTGATCATTAGACTCATTCTTTTTAGCTAAAACCGTCAATATTTTATCTGAAGAACGTGTTGGTTGATTAAAAACGAATTTATAATCTGAAGGAAGGAGTAGTCGTTGTTCTCTAGTAAAAAGCTTTTGAGTTAATGATTGTTCGAGATTTTTTCTATTATCAGACATGAATTATAAAGCTGTTATCAGTAAAAAAAGATTTTCTTAGTCTGGATGGCTAAAATGTTTGCAGCCTTAAGTAATACATACTTTAGTCTATTTTAATTCAATACCGAAATTTTAATATCCAGTCTATAATCATCTGTTATCAGTGCTTTAAGTGATAATATCTGATATCAGCAGATTTAAAATATTTGGTAATTAAAAAAATATAAAACAAAAAACGATGATATCTTAAACTTAATTAGAGTTTGAGATATCATGCGAAATTTTGACTTATAATTTATTTTTAATCACTGTATTTACTAAACAGCAAGTTGGTGACGACCTTTTGCACGACGCGCATTTAAAATTTTTCGACCAGCTTTGGTAGCCATACGTGCACGAAAACCATGAGTGCGTTTACGTTTTAGATTGCTTGGTTGGAATGTTCTTTTCATTGCATATTACCCAGGGTATTACTTTTAAAATATATTCAAACCAACAGTCGATTATTATCTCATTTCGATTTATAAAATATAACTGCTGATTTATGTAAAGGCTCTTTTTAGAGCAGGCAATTATACATTTCTATTTGTATATTAGTCAATCATTAAATCTTTTTTTTCTTAAATAATTCAATAAATTCTTTTCTCAATTTCTATCTTTTTTCCTATTGTCTAAAATGTTCTTAACAATCTCTTTTTTCATAAAGTCTAAATTTTTTAAATTTAAAGTTTTAATAATATAAATGATCTATATTTATTTGTTTTTATTGTTAGTGCACATGTTTTCTGTTAATTAGTCTATAATATCTTTTATAATCAAAAACTTAATTTACATTTAAACCTATTAATATTTTGTGATCTGCATGTGGATAAATTGTGAATCAATTTCTAATGTTATACAATATGCTTTGTTATCAACATTCTGTCTTCAAGTTCCTGATAACTTATTAACAGACTTATCCACAGCCTGAATGTTTTTTTTATTCTTTTTTTTGTTTTTTTTCACAGAAAAAGCAAAATTATTTAACGTTTTTTTACTCTAATTTTGGTTGATTTATGAAATTTGATATTTGGGAAAAATGCCTTCAAACCTTAGAAAAAGAAATCCCAGCTCGTGAATATAAAATTTGGGTGTTACCGCTACAGGCAAAAATGGTTTCTGATGTTAAACTCGTTTTATTTGCACCTAACAAATTTGTTATTGATTTTGTAAAAAAGCGTTTTTTATCTAATATTTCAAACATTATTTCTAAATTATCTAATAATCTGATTTCAGTTGAATTACAGGTAGGGAGTGTAAAAAAGAAGACAATTTCAGATAATGAAAAAAAACAAGTGTCAACAAATCAAACAATTAACTCGATTGACACATCTATAAATAAAAGTTCTCAAGGTACTCAACTGGGATCATTCAAACATCCTTCTGAACAAATTTCTTCTAGTGCTTTTACCCAGAATAAGAATAATTCTTCAGATATAAAAAAAGAAAATCGTTTCAAGAAATATCAATCTGCTTTAAATAAAGAAATGCTTTTTGACAATTTTGTTGAAGGTAAATGTAATATGCTTGCCAGGGCAGCATCTTTACAAATAGTTGAAACTATTAGTGAAGGCGGTAGTAATAATAACTACAATCCGTTTTTAATTTACGGTGGTGTCGGTCTTGGAAAAACACATTTGATTCATGCTCTTGGGAATATTATTATGTCGGATAACCCAGAGTCAAAAGTTATTTATCTGCATTCTGAACGATTTGTTCAAGAAATGATCACAGCACTGCAAAATAAAACAATGGACCAGTTTAAAAATTTCTATCGCTCTGTCGATGTTTTGCTTATTGATGATATCCAATTTTTTGCAGGCAAGGAGAGAACACAGGAAGAATTCTTTCATACGTTTAATGCCTTACTTGAAGGTCAGAAGCAAATTATAATGACCTGTGATACATTTCCAAAAGAAGTTTCAGGATTAGAAGACCGACTTAAATCACGATTTGGTTGGGGACTGACAGTTGCTATTGATTTACCAGATACTGAAACTCGTGTGGCAATTTTATTATCAAAAGCTGCGCAGGCAAACATTGATTTGCCTCAGGATGTTGCCTTCTTTATTGCACAGCGAATACGATCAAATATTCGAGAACTAGAAGGTGCTTTACGCAGGGTTATTGCAACAGCACGATTCCAGGGGCAAAAAATTTCTGTTGAATTTGCTAAACTTGCTTTACATGATTTAATTGCTTTGCAGGATAAACAGGTTTCAATTGAAAATATCCAGAAGATTGTTGCTGAATATTATAAAATCAGGGTAGCTGATTTACATTCTAAGAGAAGGACTCGCTCAGTAGCACGTCCACGCCAGGTTGCGATGGCTTTGGCAAAGCTATTAACAAATCATAGTTTACCAGAAATAGGTGATGCATTTGGTGGTCGTGATCATACCACAGTGTTATATGCCTGCCGTAAAATTGATGAGTTGAGAAGTGAAGAAATAATTGTTGAGGAAGATTTTACCAATCTACACAGACAATTAACATCTTAAATTTTTATTCTATTTTTTTGTTTTGAGTTATTATTTTATCTGAGGATTATTTGTAAATGAAATTTTCAATTGCTATTGATGATTTATTACCTGCCATACAGTCTGTTATTGGGGTCGTTGAAAAACGTCAGACTTTACCTATACTGTCAAACATCCTTGTGAATGTCAGTGATGGAAATTTAAAAATTACCGGCACTGATCTGGAAGTAGAAATTTCAACGGTTATAGATGTTGAAGATAAATCACTTTGCTTTGATTTTACAGTACCTGCCAAAAAAATATTTGATATTTGTAAAAATTTAGATTCCGGGCTAATTTTAAATTTTGAATTGGTTGATAACAAACTTATACTTCGTTCAAAAAAGAGTCGTTTTAGTTTAATAACCCTCGCTGCTGATAATTTTCCTAATCTTGATCCAATGTCTTCCTCTTCTGAGTTCAGTATCTCTCAGCGTGATTTAAAATTTCTTATTGATTCGACACAGTTTTCTATGGCTAATCAGGATGTTCGTTATTATTTAAATGGCTTATTATTTGAAATTTATAATGAAGAGTTAAGAACAGTTGCGACTGATGGTCACCGTCTTGCTTATGCATGCCTGGATTCACTTTCAAATCCAATTAACATTTCTAAAGATAGTACACAACAATTAATTATACCAAGAAAAGCCATTACCGAATTAAATCGTTTGTTATCTGACTCTGAAACACTTTTGAATATCTCTGTTTCTGCGAGTCATATGAAAATTATTTTTGATCATTTAAGTTTTACGACTAAATTAATTGATGGACGCTTTCCTGATTATCAGCGAGTTATTCCTGCTACAGAACTTTGCACAAAAGTCATTATTGCCGATAGACAAACATTAAAACAGTCCTTATCAAGAATTGCTGTTCTTTCTACAGAAAAATATAAAGCAGCTCGTTTAGAATTTAAAAAAAATAATCTTATTGCAATTGTTCATAATCCGGAGCAAGAAG
This sequence comes from Gammaproteobacteria bacterium, assembly GCA_016744375.1. Lineage (GTDB taxonomy): Bacteria > Pseudomonadota > Gammaproteobacteria > GRL18 > GRL18 > GRL18. Next base: position 64,238 of record JADGEM010000003.1, on the reverse strand, counting down.
AAGCTGAAGAACATTTGAATATAGAATATACGGGGGAAGAATTTTCAATTGGATTTAATGTAGGATATCTCGTTGATGCATTGAATGCGGTCGTAGAGGATCAAGTTACACTGAGTCTAACTGATGCTAATAGCAGTTGTCTTATTTCAGGACTTAATAATGATGTAGTCCGCTATGTTGTTATGCCTATGCGCCTTTGACTTTAAATTGATTGGCTGACAATTATGCCTTTGGAAATATTAAAAATCCTTAATGGCCGTAACTTAAAAGAATATACATTAAACCCTCACCCATCATTAAATATTATTTATGGGGATAATGGTGTTGGGAAGACCACCATTTTAGAATCTGTCTATTTATTGCTGCGCTCCAGAACTTTTCGAAGTTCTAAATATAAAAATTTTATTAATCAAGATGAAAATTCATGTACTGTCTTTGCACGTTTTTCTAGCAATAATGTTAGTAATTCTTTTGGGTCATTCAGCCTTGGAATTAAACGTTCAAAAGATTTTGCTCAGCCCATATTACATCTAAATTCAAAAAAAATAAATTCCCTTTCTACCATTACTCATCTTGTCGTTCTTGGTTTAATTACACCGGAAAGTTTTAACTTACTTGATGCTGGCCCTGCTGTAAGGAGAAAATTTATTGATTGGGGAGTGTTTCACGTGGAACCTAAATTCCTATCTGACTGGCGTTCCTATAAAAAAATTCTTTCCAGTCGTAATTCTTTACTGTCGAAATATTCAAAAAGCTATAGAAATTTGAATAAAATTACTAAGGAACAAACTAACAATCTTGATTGTTGGGTACCTCAATTAGTTATTCTAAATAACAAATTAAATGATTATAGAAGAAAACAAATTGATCTAATAAAGCCCTTTTTTTATGAATATTTAAATAAATTTTCAGAGGGCTTATCAGATGATATTATTTTGACATATTATCAGGGCTGGAATAAAGATTTATCTTATGAAGAATTTTTAATCGCAAAATTAAAAGAGGATTTATTATCCGGTTTCACACGATATGGTACTCATCGTAGTGAGTTAAGGATTCAATATAAAAAAAATCTAGCACGTGATATTTTATCAAGAGGACAAAAAAAAATTGTTATTATTTGTCTGATTCTGGCTCAGTTTAGATTTTTGATAGATTTGGATGAAAGTAGAGAACATAATTTATTGTTACTTGATGATATTGATAGTGAACTAGATTCTAATAATCTTAGAATCTTTTTTGATATTCTTAAAACATTTAAAGCCCAGATACTTGTCACTACTACTAATAGTTCTAAATATGAATTCTTAGATGAAGAATTACATTTAATGTTTCATATTGAATAATTACTTCATTCTCTTCTAAATTTTCTACTCAGTGAATTGTGCAAATTTAAATAATTTCCACAAACCCTTTCTGGGGTAACTGTTATTGATATCCTAGAAAGTGTCTTTATGCCATGGTTTTAGTGCACTAAATTTAATTATAACTAATGTTTCACGTGAAACACTCATATAGAAATAATTAGAAAACTGTGGATAAGTTGTTTATAAGCTGTTGAAAATTATATTCATGAAAGAAGTATAATGTGTTGTAAATGCAAGAAGATCGAATGGAGATAGAGTATAATATTAAAAATAATACAATAAATCCCCTATCCTAAATGGAGTTCAAGATTATATGAGCGAAGGTAATTCTTACGATTCTTCGAATATTAAAGTACTGAAAGGTCTGGATGCAGTTAGAAAAAGACCAGGAATGTATATTGGCGATACAGATGATGGAACGGGCTTGCATCATATGGTCTTTGAGGTTGTCGATAATTCCATAGATGAAGCACTTGCGGGTCATTGTAAAAATGTGGATGTGACTATTCATGTTGATGGTGGTATTACAGTCTATGATGATGGACGTGGTATTCCAGTGGATATGCATGAAGAAGGTCGCTCAGCTGCAGAGGTGATTTTAACTGTATTACATGCCGGTGGTAAATTTGATGATAATTCATATAAAGTTTCTGGTGGTTTACATGGTGTGGGTGTTTCAGTTGTAAATGCTTTATCAGAAAAATTAAAACTCACCATCTACAGACATGGAAAAATTCATGAACAGTTTTATGAATTAGGTGATCCAGTTAGTGATTTAAAAGTAGTTGGAGAAACAGATAAGACTGGGACTGAAATTTATTTCTTGCCGAGTAGAGAGATATTTACTGATGTTGAATACCATTATGATAAGTTGTCTAAACGACTAAGAGAGCTTTCTTTTCTTAATTCAGGTGTCTGCATTAATCTTAAAGATGAAAGGGAAGATGGCAAGCATGATACCTATGAATACATTGGTGGTATAAAGGCTTTTGTTGAGCATCTCAATAAAAACAAAACAACCTTGCACAATAATATAATTTATTTTGAAAATGTAAAAGATGATATTTCTGTTGAGGTCGCACTTCAGTGGAATGATACTTATCAGGAAAATATTACCTGCTACACAAATAATATTCCTCAACGTGATGGTGGAACTCACTTAGCCGGATTTAGAACAGCTCTTACACGAACATTAAATCAATATATTGAGCAATCTGGTATTGCAAAAAAAGCTAAAATTTCAACCACTGGTGATGATTCAAGAGAAGGCTTAACTGCTGTTTTATCTGTTAAGGTTCCTGATCCAAAATTTTCTTCTCAAACAAAAGATAAACTGGTTTCCTCTGAAGTAAAAAGCGCAGTTGAATCAGTAATGAGTGATAAGCTTCAAGATTTTTTGGCTGAAAACCCAAGCGAAGCAAAATCAATTGCTGGAAAAATTGTTGATGCAGCAAGGGCAAGGAATGCAGCCAGAAAAGCGAGAGAGATGACTCGCCGTAAAGGCGCATTGGATATTGCAGGATTACCAGGAAAACTTGCTGATTGTCAGGAAAAAGACCCTGCCCTATCTGAACTTTTTTTAGTGGAAGGGGACTCTGCTGGCGGTTCCGCCAAGCAGGGTCGTGATAGAAGAACTCAGGCAATTTTACCATTGAAAGGTAAAATTCTTAATGTTGAAAAAGCACGCTTTGATAAAATGCTCTCTTCTGCTGAAGTAGGTACCTTGATCACAGCTATGGGTACTGGCATAGGAAAGGATGAATTTGATGTAGAAAAGCTTCGCTATCATCGAATTATTATTATGACTGATGCGGATGTTGATGGATCACATATCCGAACATTACTTCTTACTTTTTTCTACAGGCAAATGCCTGAATTGGTAGAAAATGGCTATATTTATATTGCCCAACCTCCATTATATAAAATAAAAAAAGGAAAACAGGAAAAATACGTCAAGGATGATGCAGAGTTAAATGATTATTTGCTTCAAGTGGCTTTACATAAAGCAGCACTCTACCCTGCCGAAGATGTTCCACCTATTAGTGGCACAGCACTTGAGGAGTTAAGTAAAAATTATCTTGCAGTCAATGCAATCAAAGAGCGTCTATCCAGTCGCTATAATCTATCCTTTCTAAATGCACTGCAAGCAATGGATAGAATTTCTAATGAAGATACACAGGATTATTCCATTATTAATCGCTGGATTGATAAGCTTAATGTTCATATGAATAAAGAGAAAAGTGTTTCATTGCACTTTGAAGTTGTTCTTAAAGAGAAAGAAGAGAACAAATTTGATATTCATGTTCATGAGTTTCTACATGGTGTGATGCATAATTATGTGGTTCCACAAGATTTTTTCAAATCTGGTGAATATAAAACCATGATGGACTTTGCTGATCAGTTAGCTGGATTATTGACTGAAGGAGAAGCGTATGTGCAGCGTGGTGAAAAACAAATTAAAATTGACAACTTTGAACAAGCACATGCCTGGTTATTTAATGAGTCAAAACGTGGTCAGCATATCCAACGCTACAAAGGCTTAGGTGAAATGAATCCAGAACAGTTATGGGAAACAACACTTGATGCAAATGTAAGACGTTTACTCCAGGTTCGTATTGAAGATGCTGTAGCGGCAGATGAAATATTTACAACACTAATGGGTGATCATGTTGAGCCTCGTAGAGACTTTATTGAAAAAAATGCCCTGTCAGTCAGTAACATAGATATTTAATTTCATTATTACCCCCTTCCTTCCCTGATGATTGATTTAGTTCAGCAATACTTAGGACAGTTTCATTTTAGTAGGGAGGGTTAGTAGAGAGCTGAACTTATAAGCTTTTTATAAAAAATGAAAGTTTGTTTGTTATTCATTATTCATTAAGTATTATTTAGATATAATTATTTTAATCAGCCTACTTTACTTTATAAATCTTATATAAATGATGTGTAGAATATGGATAAGAAGCGAATCACTTGTTGTATATTATTATTATTAATTTTACTTACTAATAATGTTTTTTCTTTAAGCCATTCAAGGCAAAGTTATCAAAGTCTTAAAGAGACCATCCTGGCTCTTGATATTACAAAAAGTAAATCACAAAAAAAATTATCTGCTTTAAATAATGAAATGAATAAGTCTCTCTCTAATGAGTATTCAGTTTTTATACAGTTTTTAAGCTTTCGAATCAAAGAAAATTGCTTAAAAATAGAGGAATATTATGGGGTGAGTGCTCTGGCAGAACTCCCTTGCTATCAATCTCAAAGTAGCAAAAGGCAACTTGATAAGACCCAATATGAAACTGAAGAGGAAAAAACTCAATCTTTGGATGATGAATTAATGGCATCATTGGGAGAGTTTGATGAAATGCTGCTTAGTGAAGATAAAAAAATAACCCAAACCAGTAGAAAAAATTCAGTGGCTGGAGAAGGATTACAATCTGAAAATGAGTTAATAAAAAAACGTAGTAATAATCGTAGTGAAGATGATACACAAAATACTGATAAGTCAAAAGGTTCAGTTCAATATGAAAGTAAATCGACTAAAGTTAAAAATACACAAACAAAAAAATATAATAGAAAAAAACTTGATAAAATCAATGATGATATTGTTGCAAGACAGTTAAAAGAAGCAGCTGAAAAAGAAAAAGATCCTGTATTAAAGGAAAAGCTTTGGCAAGAATATTATAAATATAAACAAACAATGATTTGATAAAATGATAGATAAGCAATATAAAAAATATTTTAACAAGCTAGTTACTATACTTTCAGTACTTGTGCTCAGTGCTTGTAGTTCCATACCTAATCAGTTTGGAGAAGAAGTAGAAGATACGAAGCCTATAATGGCACAAAAAGAAATGAGTAATGAAGAACTATTAGATGTTTCAATAAAAGTGTTTGAAGCTGGAAGCCTGCCTGATGATAAAGAAGATAGAAGAGGATTGTCAGAAAAAATCAGAAATGCAGAAGCCCGTTTTATGCCAATCCACCTGAAATATGCGATGCAGCGTACGGGTTATTGGGGAAGTGTTCGAGTGATCCCTGCTGAAAGTGAAGGTAATGAAGTTCTTGTAAAAGGTAAAATAATAAAATCAGATGGAGAAAGCCTGGTATTAAATATTAGAGTTTTAGATGCAAGCAATAAAAAATGGTTTGAAAAAGAATATGAAAAAACGGTTCAATTTGAAAACAGAAAAGAAACAGAGATTGAACGTGAGGATGTTTTTCAGGATCTCTATAATAAAATTTCAAATGACATTATTGAATATAGACAAAAGTTGACGCTAAGTGAAATTAATAAAATCAAGCAAATAGCTGAATTGAGATTTTCTCAAAACATGGCACCAAGTGTTTATGAGAATTACTTAGTAAATAACAAAGAAGGTCAATATCAATTAGCACGATTACCATCTACTGATGATCCTATGATGCAAAGAATTCGAAATATCAAAGCACGAGATGAAATGCTAATTGATAGCATAAATAACTACTATGATATTTATTATTCTGAAATGTGGGATAATTATGATAATTGGAGAAAATTCAGGAGTGAAGAATTAGAAACAATTCGTGAAATTGAGAATAAGGCAATGACACAAAAAGTATTAGGAGTTGCAGCCATTATAGGTGCTATAGCTCTGGGAGCCTCCAGTAAGTCTGATGTTGTTGATAGAATCGGTGTATTAAGAACAGTGATGGTCGCTGGTGGAACTTATGCACTCTATGAAGGGTTTAAAACCAGTAAAGAAAGTGAAATCAATAAAGAAGCAATCGAAGAGCTGGGAGAGTCATTTACTACTGAGGTTGAACCTATACTGATTGATGTTGATGGAAAGACATTGGAACTAACGGGTTCGGCTGACCAACAGTATATGAAATGGAAATCACTATTAAAAGAAATCTATCATAAAGAAACAGGGTTTTAAAAATGTTTAAAGAACTTAGGTGTCATATCGTTGCAAGTACCTAAATTAACAGCCCCATCACAATCCAATCATGCGATAAAAAATGATAATGGCAATAGACATTCGTCTTTACTTATATATGTCTTACTGGCTTTCATTGTAGTTCTTTTGTTTATAATCTTTTCACTCTTGATAGAGCCATCATCTAGTCATCCAGTTGAATCATTACAAGAAAAAAATAAACCATTAATAAATAAAATAAAAGATAGACACATTATTACTCCTGTTAATGAAAAGCAGAATGAGAATATTGAAATTGACTGGATGATAAAAAAATCAGAGGCAGAAATGAATAAAATGCCCATATGGGCTAAAGAACAGTACCAAAAGACAATGGAAATAGAAGCACAGGCTGAAGAATATAAAGCTAATAAAGAATATGTTAAATCAGAAGAAAAATTTAAGCAGGCAATTAAAAAAGTTGAATCTATATTAGAACAAAAAGAAAATATTTTACAGCAATCAATAAAAAAAGGATTAGAGTATCTTGAAGAAGAAAATTTAACACAGTCAAAAAAAGAGTTTATTAAAGCTTCTGCTATTGATAATAAAGTTCTAATAATAAACAGGAGTCTGGCAAGAATTTCAAATCGTCCCAAGGTATTAGAACTTTATCAAAAATCAAAAAACTATGAAAAAAAATCAGATACAAATAATGCAATTAAAATGCTTGAAAATGCGTTAGTTATTGAGCCCGAATATACAAAGATAGAAAAAAAGCTACAGCAATTGTTGTTAAAAGAAAAATCAATTTCCTTTGATAAAGCAATTGGTCAGGCACTTTCTGCGTTAGATAAAAAAAATTATACGATTGCTAGAAATGAAATAAAAAAAGCACACTCACTGAGTTCGGATGATCCTATTATTCAGGATATAGAGCAAAGAATTAGTGAAGGTATTATCAGTAGAAAAATTAATCATATGATAAGCAGTGCAAAAAAAGAAGAAAAGAAAGAGCAGTGGCAGGAGGCCAAAATAATCTATAATAATATATTAAAGATTTCCCCTGATATTGGGCAGATTATTGTGAAACAGGAAAGAGTTAATGCTTATATTCAATTAAACCAGTTAATTGATAATATTGTAAATCAGACTGAACGTTTACAAAATGATAAGATTTTTGAAAAATCTAAAAGAGCTCTAAAATATGTCAGAAACGAATTGAATCAGAATAGTAACTCCTATTACACAATAATGAAAACGCCATTATTAATGCAAAAAATAGCATCAGCAAAAGAAGCGATTAATAATGCCAGTAAACAAATTAATGTCACAATACACTCTGATAATAGGACTGATATAACGATCTATAGAGTGTCAAAGATTGGGAAATTAACGAACAAACAAATTAAGCTCAGGCCAGGAAAATACACCATTGTTGGAACAAGAATAGGTTATAGAGATTTTAGGAAGACAATAGAAATAACTGCTAATGATCAATCAGTAATAATTAATGTCCAGTGTAAAGAAAAAATATGAATCGATACATTGAAATTACAGATGAACAAAATAAGTTAAGACAACTGAATAGTAGTGAATTACCATTTGAATTCAGTCTTGAGAAAAAAAATGAGGACTCTACTCATTTGAACATCTCAAAGATAAATTTAGATAAAAAAAATGATGTACAAGTTTGTGCTCATATTGCCGAATCTGAGGGCCATATTTTTTTCCAGCCTGTATCGGTAATAAATGACATTAATATTTTTCATAATGATGTAAAAATTGAGAAATCAGTCTGGATGAAATCTGGAGATGTTCTACTTATAGGGAGTAAAGTTATTTCTTATAATGTTTCTGGTGATATTATTCAACTAAATATCTCAGAAAAAAATCATAATAAAAAAACATTTAATACTTCACCAGAATTAATTCCTCCACCCCCCTCCTCTCAACAATCAGACATGGCTAATACAAGGCAATTCAAAAAAGTTGTTGATAAAGGAGAAAAAAAATTATCACTAAAGAAAGTGATTATTACAATTGTCTCTATTTTATTATTATTAGCTTCTATATTTATATTATTTGCAGAAACAGTCACAATAGATATTAAACCCCAGGCAGATAAGATAACACTGTCAGGTGTCATACCTCCTATAAAAATAAACAATCGTTATATGCTTTTAAAGGGGCAGTATAATTTAAGCGCGTTTAAAAAAGGTTATTTTCCTTTAAAACAGTCAATAAATATTGATGCAGTTAATAAAGATTATCAATTTATAATGGATGAAATGTCTGGGAAAATTACACTTAAAATTAATCCAGAAACAAATAATAAAATTTATGAAGGTAGTAATCTTCTAGAAAAGAATGAAAAAAAACAATATGAATTGATGAGTGGAGAGCATAATATTGTTATCAAAAATCCACGTTATCAATATTATGAACAGATAATTAATGTAGAAGGAAAAAATACAAAGCAAATATTTGAATTCAAACTCATTGCAAATTGGGGAAATGTAGAATTTACTTCAATGACAGATAATACCTTACTAGAAATTTATTTAACTGAGAAAGATAATAATGATTATTTAGAAAAATTCTATGAAGGTAAATTGACTCATGAAGTTGAGATTGAATTGATAGCCGGACAGTATATAGCAACAATAAATAAAGAAAAATTTAAAGAATTCAAAATAAATTTTAAAGTAGAAGCAAATGAATACAAAAAGGTTAATATTGAAACTCTTGCACCAGAAGATGCTAGTGTCTACATCAATACAAAACCATCAGGTAGTATTATCCGGGTTGATGGTAAATATAATGGAAAAACCCCTAAAAAAATTAACTTAATCCCTAATGTTCAGCATGAAGTAGAATTGAGTTTATCTGGTTATAAAAAAAATAGACAAAAAATGATTTTTGAGCCAGGTGAAAAATCTGAACAGATCATTGATCTTAAAATGATTGATGGGAGCGTATTTATTTCAGTGATTCCCAGCAGTGCAAAACTGATCATTGATGGAATACAGCAAAAAGAATCTTCCGGAAGATTTCATTTAAAAGGGAAAAAACATAGAATTATTGCTCAACAAACGGGTTATCTTACTCAGTCTAAAAATCTGACAGCAGGCAACTACAGCAAAAATATCAGTTTTAATTTAAAAAAAATAAGTCAGTCTAAATCACTCTATAATAAATCAAAGAATGATTCTAAATCTGGAAAAACTAAAAATAATTATACCAATACAATAAAACAAAACATGCTCCTAATGAAAGCTTCAAATTTTATAGTGGGTTCAAAAAAAAATGAATCGGGTCGTGGTTCTAATGAAAGACAATATAAAGTTGAGCTGGATTATGATTTCTATCTCTCTGATAAAGAGGTAAGTAATCAACAATTTAAAACTTTTATGTCAGGACATAAATCGGGTGTCATTTCCAGTGCTTCACTATCCGGTGAAAAGCAACCGGTTGTTAATGTTACCTGGAATGATGCAGCAAAATTTGCCAACTGGTTAAGTAGAAAAGAAGGCTTGACCCCCTATTATAAAGAAGCATCCGGTAAAATGGAGCCTGTTGATATATCAAAAAAAATAAGTGGTTATCGACTTCCTTTTGAGGCTGAGTGGGTTTTAGCCTCAAGAGGCATCAAGCAGAAAAAGTACCCATGGGCTGATAATTTTCCACCAATAAAAGTGAGAGGGAATTTTGCAGATGAAATGGCAAAACCTTATGTTGCTAATGTGATACAGGGCTACAATGATCAACAGGGTGTTTCTGCACCGATTGGCAGTTATAAAAAGAATTCCTCCGGGTTTTATGATATGGGTGGTAATGTGTCTGAATGGTGTCAGGATTATTATTCTCCAAATCCAGCACGTTCTTACATAAAAAAGATAATTATTAATCCGACAGGTCCTATCAAAGGAAGTCATAAAGTTGTTAAGGATTCAAGTTGGCGAGATGCTTCAATAACTGAGCTGAGATTAAGTTATAGAAGCTATAGTAAAAAGAAAGCTAACGATATTGGTTTCAGACTTGCACGGTATGCATTATGAAATTATTAAACACCCTATTTTTTGAGTATAGAATATTAGCATGTTTTCTCATTGCTATCGTTTATAGTGGAATAGTTCATACAGAAGAAAGCAAAAAAAATTTAAAGACTGATCAAACTGCCGATTCAAAAAATAAAATATCTAAATCCAGAAAAAAAACGAACCATCGGAATCAGCCTGCTACCTTTATCCCAAGTGAAAAAATAAATGCAGACAGCGCGGTTTCTTTTCCAGTTGATATATAAATTTCAAGGAAATATTAAATAAAATGAATAGTAGAAAAGATATTCCAATGGAATTAATTTATCAGATTTTCTCACTACTGATTGCTTTCATTATTGTCCATACAGTTTATATTTCTGTGATACGCCCTCAAGCCGATCATTTTATTGAGCAGGAACATCAACAAATGCTGGTTGATAAAACGTATGTGCAAAAAAGGAATTTTTATGTAGTGGTAAGAGATTATGAACAGGAAGCCTGCTTTATTCTAATGTTCTGGGCATTTTCAATTTTAGGGCTTAAAGGTTATTTATCCTGGAGGCAGAGTCAGTTGCTTGATATGGATTTATTAAAGTTACCGATCGACTTCCCTGTGGGTCCTGAGGATACTCGCTTGCTATTGGAGCGTCTGAAAGATTTGCCAGAGACACTGCATAAATATTTATTACCCAGAGCATTGACTATGACCATTCAGCGTTTCTCTGCAACTCGCAATGTACATGATGCTGCTACTGCAATGAGAGATGTGTGTGAATCAGAATCACAAAGACTGGATACGGAATTGTCGATTATTAGATATATTGCCTGGGCCATACCTTCAGTTGGTTTTATTGGCACTGTTCGGGGTATTGGTGACGCCCTATCACAGGCCAATAGAGCGATGGAAGGTGATATTACTGGAGTAACAGAATCTCTAGGCGTGGCTTTTAATTCAACATTTATTGCTCTGGTTATTTCTATTCTTCTGATGTTTTTTATTCACCAATTACAATTATTACAGGAACGTCTGGTACTGGACACTGAAAGCTATTGTGATATAAATTTGGTCGCTCGATTAAGAAGTGCTGCAGGACTAAAGTAGTAATAGCAATGTTTAAAATGTATGAAAAATAAAAAAACAAATATATCATCTTTTAATCTGGCTTTTCTAGATATCATGTTCTGTGGTTTTGGTGCTGTTGTTTTATTAGTATTAATTATTAATTCACAAATTGTCAGTGACAACAAAATAAAAAATAAAATACTGTCTGAAGAATTAAAAGAGATTAAAAAAGAATCAAAAACTTCTAAAAAATACCACTATAAATTAAAAAAAAGTTTACAGGAAAGTCAGGATAAATTCTTAAAAATTAAGCAGACACTTTCTATAGTTGAGAATAAAATCACTACGATAAAGAAAGATAAAAATGATAAACAGAAAAAATCATTGGATCTGGAAAAAACTATTAGTTCCCTGAAAAATGAGATTAAAAAAATTGATAGTAATAATAGCCAAAATAATAATAAAATAGAGACGGCTATCAAAATTAGTGGAGATAAGATTCGTCCCTATGAGGGTGATGGTCATCGTCAATATCTAACGGGCCTGAAATTAGGTGGTAAGCGGGTTCTTTTTTTAATTGATAGTTCAGCTTCCATGTTGGATGAGACAATTGTTAATATAATTGTGAAGAGAAACCTCCCTGATAATGTAAAAAGAAATACAAGAAAATGGCAACAGACCATTAGGAGTGTTCAATGGATGGTTGCAAATTTGCCGTCTGACAGTCAATTTTTATTACTGAACTTTAATAAAAAGGTGAATTCTTTAAGTCGTGATCAATCTTACAATTGGATAAAGAGTCATGAATCATCAAAGATAAATTACATATTTCGTCAACTGAATAAGTTGATACCAGAAAATGGGACCAGCCTGATAAAAGCATTTGATACTGTTCAATCAATGACTCAAAAACCAGATAATATTATTCTTATTACAGATGGATTACCAACACTGGGAAACAAAAAAACAAATAAAACAAAAGTCACAGCAGACGAACGAGTTAAGTTACTGACACAGGCGATTACAATCTTACCAAAAAGAATCCCGGTGAATACAATATTACTGCCTATGGAAGGGGATCCGATGGCTGCAGCACTTTTCTGGAAGTTGGCCATTGATACTAAAGGCTCGTTTATTACACCGAGTCGGGACTGGCCATGAAAAAACGTAGTAAACGACAAAGTATTGAAGTGTTCAATCTGTCCTTTTTAGATGTCGTGTCCTGTGGATTTGGAGCTATTATTTTATTATTGGTGATCAGTAAAATATCTCAGCCAATCATAATTGAAGAAACTACAGCAGATTTGAAAAAAAACATACAAGAGTCTAAACAACAACTGGCCTTGATTCAGGCTGATATAATCGACATAAATAATGAAATAAAACAGTCAAAACAACAAATAAGTACTACCAATAATCAATTAAGCAGTAACGAATCAAATTTAACTCAAATTCAAGATGACTTTGAAGATTCAAACAATCAACTTCAAGCAAAAATAATTATTCAAAAAAAATTAAGCCAGGCTCGTCAAAGTCTAACGGAAGAAATGCGTCGTTTGCAAAAGAATACTCCAGTGACCAATAAAGAAAATACCATTGGTGGAATCAGTGTCAGTAGTGAATATGTTATTTTTATCATTGATACATCCGGCTCAATGAAAAATTTTGCCTGGTCTATGGTTCGTAAAAAAATGAAAGAAATTTTACAGATACATCCCAATGTCAAAGGCATTCAGGTTATGAATGATATGGGTGATTATATGTTCAGCCAATATGCAGGAAAATGGATTCCAGATACACCAGCCAGAAGGCGATCGATTTTAAAACAATTATCATACTGGGAACCTTTTTCTAATTCCTCTCCTGAAGAAGGTATTACTAAGGCAATTCGCCGATTTTATGCCAGTGACAAACAGATATCCTTATATATATTTGGTGATGATTTTTCCAGAGGTTCAATCCAGTCATTACTCAATACAGTCAATCGATTAAATAAAAACGGCCACTCAGGTAAGAAACGTGTCCGAATTAATGCAGTTGGTTTCCCGGTATTATTCAATCATCCCGGGACAGAAAGTAATATTGCGCGCTTTTCGGCATTAATGAGAAAAATAACTGAAGAAAACAATGGCAGTTTTGTCGGTCTAACACGCCTAAAATAGATATCATAATTTCCATGTGGTCGCTACTTGGCCTTTAATGGTTTAAAATAAGGATAAGAAGATTTTATTGATCTGAGGTATAAAATTTGAAATATTTTATTTTTTCTATACTGATCCTGTTGTTTTTAACCGCATGCCAGACTCATTTTCCGATTACAGGTAATATTGACGAACTGGAGAAGACATGCCCGGAAAATCTTGATTCAATAGAATTGGCGGATATCGATTATCTGCTCTATGCCAATAAAATGGTGGACTCGATGGTGCAGAGCAATAATGTCAAGCAAGAAACAATCAACAATAGAATGAGAATATCATTGTCTCCTATTACTTATGATCGCAGCGATATTGATATGAATACACTGAATGCTGCCATTAAAAACAGAATGTTACGTTCTGGCTTATTTATCATTGTGAGTGATGTCGATGCTAGTGATTTTCATTTGAGCGGTGGATTTAAAGAAGTGAGACTGCAATTAAATTCATGTGATCAAACTTATGGTGTGTTTTCATTACAGCTTAAAAACAATCGAAGTGGTTCAATTCTGTGGTCTGAAAGCAAGCATTTTAATTAATTCTATCTGTCACTAAAATAACCCTGAGTAATAGTTGATATAAATGGCTAAACTACCAGAAAAAACCAAACAAATTGCCAAAGTGCATGCACAATTAATTAATAGTGTTGTTATGGCTTGTCATAATAAAGCAATCCTGCCTCAACTAGAGCCTGTATTAAAGTCATCTGAAGAAAATGGCTGGGTAGCTCTAATTAGCCGGATTCGTAAAATATTAGCAGGTTCACGTAATAGTAAGTTGTTAGTGGGTCTTGATGATGAAGACGCTGGTATTGTTCTTTCAATTTTAGTAGGTTTACAGGACTCCACACAATTACCAACAATGGATGAACCTGCTGATTCAAAGTTTGCTGCTCCCGGGCTTGCAAAGATGATTGATGCGGCTGAAAAAGGTGATGTCAAAGCACTTTCTACGCTTGCTGATATGGCTGAACAAATGGTATCAGCGACGGGAGACATGCGCCAACTGGGCGGCATAATTCAAGCCATGGTGAATGGTGAGCGTGATCTGAAAATACTCACTAGGAAAATGGATGAAAAAGGCATTAAACTGGTTGAAAGTCTATTGGAAGAGTTAGCCCAATTAAACCCGCAATAATACTCAGAAATTTTAAATGTTCAAAGAAAAATTTTTACACAAGCTATTTTTCACTTTATTTTATAATTGATTTTTGCAAGCCAAAGTATTAGAAAAGCAAAGTATTAGAAACAGAGCATAAAGAATGATGATAGAAAAAATATTGAATGAACGAAGTGAATCAAAATGTGAGCTTTGTGGAGCAACGGAAAATTTACACTGTTATGAAGTTCCTGCTCCTTCTGTCGATCAAAGCACTGCGGAAGAAATGATTTTAGTCTGTCAGATTTGTCAGGAACAAATTAATAATCCAGATAAAATGGATACTAATCACTGGCGCTGTCTAAATGATAGTATGTGGAGTCAAATTCCGGTTGTACAGGTTATGGCCTGGAGAATGTTGACTCGCCTTCGAAGTGAAGGCTGGCCTCAGGACTTGTTGGATATGCTCTATCTGGATGAAGAGATTCTTCAGTGGGCCAAAGCAACGGCTGAAGATCAATCAGATGAAGATATTATTGTTCATAAAGATAGTAATGGTGTAACACTAAAGACTGGTGACACTGTTGTCATAATAAAGGATTTAAATGTCAAAGGTACCAGCTTCACAGCTAAACGTGGTACTTCGGTGCGAAATATTTCTCTGGTGCTGGATAATCCTGAACATATAGAAGGAAGAGTAAATGATCAACAAATTGTTATACTGACTAAATTTGTTAAAAAATCATAATATAATATAAATTAAATTTTCACTGAATCAGGATTAAGCTATGACCAATAATGATATTTTGCGTCGAATTCGCTATACCTTTAATTTTAATGACTCAAAAATGATTGCTCTTTTTGGTCTTGCTGAACATAAGGTCACAAGAGAACAAGTTAGCAGTTGGTTAAAAAAAGAAGAAGATGAAGCCTACCAAAAGTTGGCAGATGTCCAACTGGCTATTTTTCTCAATGGTTTAATAAATGATAAGCGTGGTAAAAGAGATGGCCCCCAGCATGAAGCTGAAAAAAAATTGACCAATAATATTATTTTTATGAAATTAAAAATTGCCCTAAATCTACAGGCAGAAGATGTTTTAAATCTATTGAGCATGGCTGGTTTTCAGATGAGTAACCATGAGCTCAGTGCTTTTTTTCGAAAACCTAGTCATAAGCATTATCGAGAATGCAAAGATCAAATTTTACGCAATTTCCTAAATGGCATGCAGTTAAAATACCGTAAGAAATAGAAAATAGAGGAAACAGTATGAATAAATTAATCATAGCAATACTATTTTTATTAACCCAATTGATATCAAGTTCAATATATGCAGATGGATTTACTTTGTCCAGCCCGGATATTAATGGTCAATTGTCTAAGAGTCAGGTTTTTAATAGCTTTGGCTGTGATGGAAATAATATTTCACCAAAACTTGATTGGAGTAATGCCCCTCAGGGAACAAAAAGTTTTGCCGTTACTGTCTATGATCCGGATGCACCTACTGGGAGTGGCTGGTGGCATTGGGTAATTTTTGATATTTCAAAGGATATCCATACTCTAGAGAGTAATGCTGGCCAGGTTAAAAGTTCAATTGCGCCTGAAGGCAGTATCCAGAGTAATACCAGTTTTGGTCCAACAGGCTTTGGTGGAGCCTGTCCTCCTGTAGGAGATGCACCGCATCAATATATATTTACTGTTTTTGCATTAAAAGTGGAGAAACTAGGGCTGGACTCAAATGCTACACCAGCAATGGTTGGTTTTTATCTGAATAGTAAGCAACTGGCTAAAGCTTCATTGATTGCATATTATGGTCGTTAAGTTAATTACTACAAAATTTTGGTCAGTGCTCAAAGATTGTGATAGCGATTTAAATCGAACAAACCAGCGCGTACTCCTCGATATTTTTTATGCTGTGAATTAAACCAGTCAACATACTGCCAGATATCAGGGTTTGTACGTCGTATACCAAATTTTATATAAAAGTCATCTTTATCTTTTTTATTTTTAATGTTTTCAATGCTGCTAATAAAATCAGACAGTTGCTCTTCTGGTACATTAAAGAAAAAATTGGGGTAGCTACCCAGAAATCCGGGAACAATGGTGAGTGTATCATGCTTTCGTTCCCTGCGAAGATTCTCTCCAACCATAAAGGCGACATTTTTTAGTGCTTTATTTAATAATATAGTATAGACCCGATCATTATCTTTCTGGCTAGTACGTATTCTGATTAAAGACATTTCAGGAAATACATCCAGTTTTTCTCCCTTAAGCGCAGATAGTTTTTTTATTGTTTCAGTAATATGGGGTCTTGCATTTTCGACTGATATTGATTGTTTATTAATAGCAGCCTTGCCTAGTTTTTCTTTGAGTTGTTTAAAGAATTCTTTTTTGTAGTACTGAGTTTTATAAGTTACTCCCGTTTCATAGTCAGCACTATAATAGGGTGTAGAAAGATAATTAGCCAGTTTTCCACTTAAACCCTTATACCAGCTCTTATGCATTTTTTTTCGATGGGCTTTTGGTATAAAGCGAAGAAAATTATTTTCTCCATCCATGCGTAAAAAATCCATATACTTACGTGAGGCAAGCTGATGTTCAACTGAGCTATAAACATCAAAACCTGCCACAAGTGAATAGTGTATTCTTTCAAAAAGTGGATAATCTAGAACCAGGGCTGTCAGTGGTGTTTCTCCTACCAGACCTTTAACAACTGTTGCACTATCAAAGTGACGAAAAATGGTTAATAAAGCATTTTTATTGGTTCCATCTCCATCCCAAAGATGAGCCATTGTTAAACCACCAAATTGACTAATAAACTGATTGGCAAAAGTTTCTTTATTTTCAAGATATTGCTTAGCAAGTGCATCATATTTTTTAAAGCCCAATAAACCCAGCTTATCACCTGCTGTTCCTGGAAGTCTTGGTGTCATGGTTTGAGTGGCCAGAAAATCAGTCAATAACTGAGCCTTATCTGGCTCATCAGTCTTTTCTACGGGTTTGAAAAAAGCAATCCAAAATCTGTCACGAATAACACCCAATGCAATTTGACCTCTGCAAATAGGCCCTTTAATAAATCCGGACACAAAATACTGGGCATTATCGAGGAGAAATTTATATCGCAAATTATAGGGTATTTGATCAAATGCTAAAAATGGATTACTTGAGATTTCAGGTTTGTAGGAAGGCAGGTAAGTGACATTGTATGCTGGTTTAAAAAAAAGCTCATTGAAACGCTGCATTTTTTTCTGACTGAGTTCATAAATGAAGTGAGTCTTTTCAACGATGGTTTCTTCAATACGGCGCAGTCGATAATAAAATCGATCAACACCAGGTTCGTTGTAAGGAAGCAATGTTGCAATTTCTTGTATAGGTTGTCCACTTGGTGTTGTCGAACGCACCATGCGAAAAAATTCATTATCAGAATGATCTTTAAAATGGAGGTGTCCGATAAACAGATGTTCATAGATATAACGAGAGACCAGCTTCTGCTTTAAAGATGTGCGATTAAAATAATTTTCCCACTGTGTAATAGTTTCTTTAATTGTGTGTGATAAAGGAGGTAATCTCTCAAACTTAGCTCCCTGCTGCAGCCAGGATAAAATGATAATTTCTTCTTCAGATGTCAGACCAGGCATTGCATAAGGCATTCCCCAGTTAGGATGTTTTTTTTGGAATTGATTAAATTCAGACTGATCAGGACATTCTAATTTTCGGTTTAGATCGAAATCAAAGCTATTGGATAATTTTCCCGTATTAGAAAGTGGGTGCTTATGTTTCAACTTGATGAATTGTGCCATCAAAGAGTGTGTTAGATTGAGCTGACTTGTGCGAGTGGTATTATTTATAACAGGATAAAATTGCTTTTGTCGCCACCCTTCTGTGCTGTCAGCATCAATAAACAGACGAGTGGGTGATACTGGGCTTAGTCTGCCGCCATCATAGACAACTTGTTTGGTAGCCCCTCTATCTATGCCTTGAATTGAACCGAGTTTTAATTGACATGGTGAATCATAACAGGCATGGCAAACAACACAGCGTGTGTCCAATATTGGTTTCACCTCATTCTGATAGGAGATGGCTCGTTGTTTGAGATCATAGTATGATGAAAATAGATCAGCTGCCTGGGCTGATTGGGGTAAGGATAAACAACTGGTGAACAAGGTCAGTATTAGAAATTTTAATACTTTTTTACTGAAGAATTTGTTCATTGTCGTTATTTATGGAAAAAACAAAATTTATTCTTTTTGTTCGGATTTTTTGACTCGAATAATAGCACCATCAAGATTACTGCCATTGAGATTCTTCATTGCAGCTTTAGCTTCACCCTGTTTTGGCATTTCAACAAAAGCAAAGCCTTTGGATTTTCCTGTAGCCTGATCCAGAACCAGGTTGCAGGATTGTACCCTGCCATAGCCTTCAAACAAGTCCTGAAGATCGGCTTCTGTTGTATCACGGTCGAGGTTTCGTATTAGCAGTTTCATATTTAAGGCTTGGATCCATTTTATGTATTATTAATATATTAACAGCTTATGATTTCTGATGCATGTACTTAATAGGCGGTTACTTTACCACAAGTAGCAGGATTGCATTTTAATTGTGTTGTTCGGTGGTGGTAATGCAATAGGTTTTAAGTTCCTGGTAACAACTTTCAAGTTGTTTCACAAAGTCATCTGCGGTTTGAAACTCTGCCATTTCTGGGGCAATAACGACATCACAATTAAAAGGAACCAATAGGGCTTCTCCTTTTGGTAAAGCCTTGCCCAAACCGTGCATTAGCACCGGTATTATTGCTGTTTTTTTTCTATCATGGACAATATGATAGAGCCCTTTTTTTATACGACTGATTTGTTCAGGTTGGCCACGACTACCCTCTGGAAAAATTATTAAAATTTCATCATTATCCAGTGCTGTATGACAGCCTGAAAATAACTCAGTCTTTCTAACGCGACGTTGACGTTCAATTGGGATAATGCCAATAATGTTCAAAGCAAACCAGGCTCTGTATTTATTGCTGAGAAAATAGTCTGCGGCAGCTACAGGTCTTATTTTATACAATAGACTTAAAGGGTATAAGCTCATTAAAACCAGAGTATCAAGATGACTATTATGATTGGCAGCAATTATTGCAGGGCCTTTTGTCGGCAGGTTATTTTTTCCCCGGACATTGAGACCTAAAATAATAAAAACTAAAGGCTTAACGACTAAAGCAAAAAAAATGACTTTTAATACCCTATTTTTATTGAGCCATTTCATATTAATAAGCCACATAATATAAATAATGGAAAAAAAGTGGTGAGGTAAAGATCAAACTGTCAAAACGGTCTAAAATACCGCCATGACCTGGAATGAGTGCCCCGCTATCTTTAATTTGCAGATCACGTTTGACGGATGAAATAACAACGTCCCCAATAAATCCGAAAACATTAATCACTAAGCCGGCCAGCAGACTTAACTCCAAAGATAAAGGCGTTAAATAAGGACCGATAAATGCTGAGGTGAGCGTGATTGTGGCCATTCCTCCCAGGAAACCTTCCCAGGTTTTATTAGGACTGACTCTGGGAATGATCGGGTGCTTACCCAGAGCTTTACCCCAGACATATTGACTGACATCATTAAACTGAGTCATAAAGAGTAAAAATATCACCAGACCAATATTACCTGCTGCTGCATTTTTTTCTGGTAAAACCAGTAAATAGGCAATGTGGCTTAAACAAAATACGGTTAACATTACCGCCCAATGCATTACACCAGCAGCCTTGATGAAACCCTTTGTTTCACCAATTAATACCATTCTCATGGGCAGAAAAAGAAAGATATAAATTGGTATGAAAATAATAAAGAGTCCATACCACTGAATGCTGACCAGATAATATTGCACAGGAATGGCTATATAGGCCCAGAAAATAACTCTTCTATCAGACTGGCGACCGGGAACAATGGATAAAAATTCTTTGAGCGCTAAAAAACTGATTAAAGCAAATAATAATATGGCATAAGTCGTCCCAAGACTTAAACAGATAAATAATATGGCTATCATCCACCACCATGACTGAATACGCTGGTGCAGTTCGGTATAGTCCTTATCTGGGTTCTTTTGACTGATGATGATTCGGCTGAGAGAACCAATAAGTAATAAGCCAAAGACAAACAGCATAAAGTTGAATGAGTGTTGTGGAATATCAAACATGCTTATTACTCTTTTTAGAATCTTGGTACTATCGTTACGTTAACCTGTTAACTTATCGATTTTTTTATAAGAGGGATCAGGGATTCAGGTAGTTTAAGTGCGCCGGATAAAGCAAATTCCTGTCCCTTTTCTGACATCTTATTCCAGGTTCTGAGAATGATTGTAATCCATTTATCTTCATCATATTCAGGATGGTTTTCAACAAATTCCAGCATATAATGCTCAATAAAAACCATGGCACTAATATTTTCAAGTAGCTGGGTATCTAGATTATTTTTTAGATTTTTCTTTCCTACTGCGAGTTTAGCCCGTTCAATGTCTGATGTGTCATAGCCTGCTTCGAGCATTAGTTTGCCCAGGGTATCCGCATGAAACTGATACAGTTGTGTGCGCCACTGATAATACCCTTTTTTATTCATTGGGAAGTCACTTCTTGGTGATTTCCAGCGTTCAATATGTTGTGCTCGAATGGCTAATTCTATAACATCATCAGAATCTGGATCAAATCGTTCTAACATGTCTGCCATCCGGTGTGAATACAGTAACTCCTTTGGCCAGTCTTTATTGCCATCACTTTCCTGATTAGGATCCTTGCTATTGGCATCATCAATGAGTGTGCATACCTGTTTGAATAGTGTCTGGTTCATATTGCGTTATATCCTTCATTAATTCATGTGATTCTATTGATATGGGGATAGGGCAATAAAAATACTATACTTAATCAGGGGTGCTTGAAATTTTTACGTGCCTGTTTTACTTTGCTTCTGATTATGCAGTCTTCAGCATGATCATTGATTAAGCCCATGGATTGTAGAAAAGCATAGGCTGTAGTGGGGCCAATAAATTTCCAACCCATTTTTTTTAAATCTTTAGATAATGCAATCGATTCTGGTGATGTTGAGACAATTTGTGGTATTGCAGTGTGTTTCGAATCGGGTTCATAACGCCAGAAAAAAGCGGCCAGTGAGCCTTCCTGTTTTATGAGTTCTTGGGCTCGCTTTGCGTTATTGATGACCGCTTCAATCTTACCGCGATGACGAACAATGCCCTTGTTCTTAAGAAGGCGATTAACATCGCTCTGAGTAAAATTAGCAATGACATCGTAATCAAAATTATGGAAGGCGGAGCGAAAATTTTCACGCTTGTTAAGAATGGTACGCCAACTCAGCCCGGATTGAAAACCCTCCAGACATAATTTCTCAAATAAATGAAGATCATCACTGACGGGGAAGCCCCACTCGGTATCATGATAATTGAGGAATTCTGGTATTGTAGCGCACCATTTACAGCGTAATTGGCCATCAAGTCCCTTTATTGTCTCACCCATATTTGAATTCCTTGAATAAAAAAGCTAATTATTAGGAATAATCTTTTTCATAGATTGTTTTAAGTGTTGATTCAATCCATTGTTCAGAAACCTGCTTTATTTGCTTAGTCGAGAGCTCATTACTTTTAATAATCGGACCAATAACCATTTTTATCGTGCCTGCTTTTTTGACATACTGCCCCTTTGGCCAAAATTCTCCAGCATTATGTGCAATGGGTAAAACATCAAATTTTGATTTACTGGCCAGCATGGCGCCGCCAATTTTGTAATCAGGCTCATCACCAGGTCTTTTTCGTGTGCCTTCTGGAAAAATAACTACCCAATTCCCTTCTTCCAGACGTTGAGTGCCTTTTTCAATAATTTGATTCAAGGCTTTTTTTCCACTGCTGCGATCAATGGCGATGGACTTCATTGAAGCAAGAGTCCAGCCAAAAAAAGGAACCCATAATAACTCGCGTTTTAATATCCAGACTTGTGGCGTGAAGAGTAATTGCAGTGCCATGGTTTCCCAGGTTGACTGATGTTTGCAAAAAATTATGCAAGGTTTTTCTGGAATATTTTCCATACCACTGATTTCAAATTTTAAACCGCATATAAAACTCAGCACATGGAGTGTGATTCTTGACCAGCTTGAAATTAATTTTGAGCGATACTTATAAGGAACTGGATAGGCAATTAAAAAAATTGATGTGGCAATGGGAACGGTGAGCCACATAAATGCCAGATATAATGTTGAACGAATATGAGCCATATTAAAATCTCTAGTGAGTTGTTAATAGTTGTTGTGTAAAGTCAGCCAGGTCATTAAAAACAGGGAGTTGTGCATACTCTGTTAAATTATCCTGAGATATTTTATTGAGACTGCGTAAACCCTTCCCGGTTTTAACTAAAGCAACTTTTGCCCCTGCTGCCATGCCTGCCTCCAGATCTCGTAGAGAATCTCCGACAACAAAAACATTTTTAAGAGAGTCTTCAACTCTAGGAAAATCTTCGACTATAGGAAAGTCTTTAACTTTAATATAATCTTCAGCTATCTGAAGAATCATACCGGGCTTTGGCTTGCGACAGGTGCATTGATCATCCGGGCCATGGGGACAATAATAAAATTGCTCAATTTTGCCACCCAGAGGAGACAGCAGTAATTGTAATTTGTTATGCATTGCTTCCAGGGTTTCAATGCTGAATAACTTCCGGGCAATCCCAGACTGATTGGTTGCAACTATGACAGAATAACCTGCCTGACAGAGTTGAGCGATAGCTTCAAGGCTTCCCGGGAGTGGAATAAACTCATCAGTCGTTTTAATAAAGTGATCAGAGTCCTGATTGATCACTCCATCCCGATCAAGAATAATGAGGTGTGACATTTGTAAACCTATGTTCTATTTTTTTTCCAGTAAAGATAGATCTGCAACCTGAATAAACTGTCCCTGTAATTGACCAAGCAATGCGATGCGATTATTTTTTAAGGCTTCGTCATCGGCCATGACCATGACATCATCAAAAAAAGTATCGACCACCTCTCTTAATTCAGACAGTTCAGTCAGTGCCTGGGTATAAAGAGATTGCGCTAATAAAGGTTTAACCTGCTGGGTGATAGTATCGAGTTGTTCGGCAAGATTTTTTTCAGCTGTTTCAACAAATAAACCACTGTCAACTTCAGTCGGTCTATCAGCTTTTAATTTCTTGAGTATATTGGCAATACGCTTATTGGCTGCTGCCAGTGATTCTGCGGCTTCCAGTTGTTTAAACTGGTTTACTGCTGCAATTCGACAGGCAAGATCATAAGGCTGAGGTGGTGTTAAGGCAATGACAGAATCAAAGACATCAGTTGTGATGCCCTGCTCAGAAAAATAACCTTTTAAACGATCCAGCATAAATTTATAGACAGGCTGACAGGCTTTTTCTGCTTCAATTTCTGCAGCAAATAATGCGGCTGATTTTTGCAGCAGTTGTGGGATATTCAGAACTAGTTTGTTTTCGATAATGGTACGTAATAGCCCAAGTGCTGCACGTCTTAAAGCAAAGGGGTCTTTATCGCCGCTGGGAATTTGTCCTAAAGCAAAAATACCCATGAGTGTGTCAATGCGCTCTGCAATAGAAACAATCTGCCCTGTCGCTGACGAAGCGGTTTGATCGCCGGAAAAACGCGGCATATATTGCTCATCAAGTGCCACAGCAACGGCATCATCTTCGCCATCATTGTATGCATAATAGCGGCCCATAATACCCTGTAGATCTGGGAACTCATTAACCATCTCAGTCATGAGATCACACTTGGCTAATTGTGCAGTACGTTTTGCAAGCGTGCTGTCTTCATTCATTTCATCCGCTATAATGGCGGCTAACTCTGTGACGCGCTGAGTTTTATCATAAACTGTCCCTAGCTTGTTTTGAAAAATAACACTCTTAAGACGTTCGAGTTTATTCTCAAGTGGTGTTTTTTTATCCTGAGACCAGAAAAAACTAGCATCGGATAAACGAGGGCGAATGACTCTTTCATTGCCTTTTTTAATTTGTTCCGGGTCAGTGCTGTCAATATTGCTGATAGTAATAAAATAGGGCATTAACTGATCATTCTTATCCACAATATGAAAATATTTCTGGTGCTTTTTCATTGCCGAAATTAATGCTTCAGAGGGGACTTCAAGAAAGTGTTTTTCAAATTCGCCGATAATGGCTTTTGGCCATTCAATCATACTGGTGACTTCATCAAGCAAATCAGGGTCGATGACTGCCTGACCACCTGTTTTGACTGCAGCTTCGTTAATCTGTTGGCGAATCAGACTCTGACGTTTTTCAAAATCTGCGATAACCATGCCCTGCTCTTCTAATAAGGCTTCATATTCAGAAGGTGCAGATATTGTCAGTTGCTGTGGTCTATGAAAACGGTGACCACGTGTTTTATTGGTTGTAGAGACACTGAGGATGTTTGTCTCAATCACTTCATCACCAAATAAGAGAACAGCCCAGTGGACTGGTCTGACAAACATGGCATCCAGATCACCCCAATGCATCCGTTTCGGTATTGGCAGTTTATCCAGAGCAGTTTGAAAAATTGCCGGGATAAGAGTATTAGCCTGTTTGCCTTTTTCTTTAACTGTATAAGCCAGCCATGCACCTTTGTCGGTTTCCAGTTTACTCAATTGTTCAACTTCAACATTGCATGATTTTGCAAAACCATGGGCTGCTTTGGTGGGACAGCCTTCTTCGTCAAAGGCGGCCTGTAAAGCCGGGCCTCGTCGTTCAACGGATTTGTCTGGTGATGTGGTGCTTAATTGACTGATTACCAGAGCAAGTCGACGTGGTGTTGCATAAGATTTGATTGCATCATAACTTAAGCCTGCATCATTCAGTCCCTTTGTGATACCATTTTTAAAAGCCTGAAGTAAGCCTTTTAAGGCGGTAGGTGGCAACTCTTCAGTTCCCAGCTCTATTAATAAATCTTTTTTATCTGACACGGTTTCAACTCTTCTTAAATTCTATTTTATTGGTAAGTATTTACTTACTCTCTAGGCATTAACTTTGTTAAGTTATTTTATGCCTTACTTTTAACTATTACTTTTAACCATAGGAAAGCCAAGTGCCTCCCTTCGATCGTAATAGGCTTGAGCAATGGCTCTGGATAAAGCTCGAACACGACCAATAAATCGGGCTCTTTCGGTAACAGAAATGGCGTGGCGGGCATCCAGCAAGTTAAAGACATGGGAAGCTTTAACCATCATTTCATAAGCAGGCAGCGGTAGACTCTCTTCAATCAGACGCTTACTTTCTGATTCAAGGTGATCAAATTGTGTAAATAGAGCATCAACCGGTGCCTGCTCAAAGTTATAGGCAGACATTTCCACTTCATTTTGATGAAAGACATCGCCATAGGTAACTTTCCCTAAAGGGCCATCGGTCCAGACCAGATCATAGATACTTTCAACACCCTGTAAATACATGGCGATACGCTCCAGGCCATAGGTGATTTCGCCTGTGACCGGTTTGCACTCAATACCACCGACCTGCTGAAAATAGGTGAATTGAGTGACTTCCATGCCATTAAGCCAGACTTCCCAGCCTAAACCCCACGCACCCAGGGTAGGTGATTCCCAGTTATCTTCAACAAAACGAATATCGTGTACCAGAGGATCAAGCCCCAGCATCTTTAAAGAGCCCAGGTAGAGTTCCTGGATTTCTAGAGGTGAGGGTTTAATAACCACCTGAAACTGATAATAATGCTGGAGGCGATTTGGATTTTCACCATAACGCCCGTCAGTCGGACGTCTGCAGGGTTGCACATAGGCGGCGCTCCAGGGCTCGGGGCCAATGGCACGCAGAAAGGTTGCAGGATGAAAGGTGCCTGCTCCCATTTCCATATCGTAGGGTTGCTGCAAAACACAGCCCTTTTCGGCCCAATAAGATTGCAGTGACAGGATGAGTCCCTGAAAAGTAGAAACATCTAATGGGTTAGGTGTGGTTTTGTCTGGTGCTGTAATAGACATGTTCTTTATCTGATTTCTGTTGAGTTTATTAAGTGGTTGACTGTATAAAAAGCTTACAATTATACCTTAAATCCAGCAATGACGTGCAGAATTAGTCCATTATTGTAAAAAAATTCAATCTTGATGCATAAATACTCTTTTTTTATGCTGTTTCTTTGAAAGGTTATAGGTTATCGTCAGGTCTGTTATTTATCGGTTAGAACTTTTTTATACATCTATCAAAAAAAGGAATAGAACATTGAAACTTATAAAAATCGGATTAGTATTATTTTTATTGATGTTAAATACAGTTGCATTTGCTGTGGATGGATTGATAGTAAAACCTTCTGCATATAGTGTGGCTGAGACACTGGATCGTTTTGAAACGATAATAAAAAAGAAAGGCATTACTGTGTTTGCACGCATCAATCATGCAGAAGGCGCAAAAAAAGTTGATCTGGATATGATGCCTACTGAAGTTATTATTTTTGGTAATCCTAAACTGGGCTCACCACTGATGCTGAGTCAGCGCACTGCAGCAATTGATTTACCACTCAAAGCCATTGTCTGGAAAGATAAAGAAGGCAAAGTCTGGCTGGCTTATAATGCACCAGATTATATTGCCAGTCGTCATGGTATTAGTGATAAACAGGCTGTTATCAAAAAAATGACCGGTGCATTAAATAAATTTTCTAACTATGCAACTAAAGCAAAATAAGTAAAAGTTGTAATACGCACAGCCCTTTATGAGCTTATAAGGGGCTGTGAACTTCATCACAATATTGGGTGTCGAGGGGTAATCCCCAATCATCAGAAAAAGAAAGCTCAACTAAACTGAGTTTTCTATTTTATTTTAGCTAAAGGATTGTTATAGACTAAAAACTTTTGAATAGAGCCCATCAGCAATACTAGAGCCATCAGCGAAACATACGTTGACATAAAAAGGAATTGTTATGTATATGGAACATTACTTATCAGCCTCTCAAACACAGCTTGAAGCGCAAAGCATAAAAAGTACTATCATTCGTCAAATTTCATTTTGGCTCTGGGATAGAAAATTATCCAGGGAATATAATGCGATCATGAAGCATAGAAAAGCCCGTTCTTTTCAGGAGGGGGACTTCTCATGCTTAAGTTGATTAGCAATACGAAGAAATATTTTGCACGTCGTGCATACCAAAGCAAGTTGCCTTACCAGTTACATGCACTCTATGGTGAGTGCAAACAATATACACCCACTCAGATTACCATTGCCATTCGTAAAGCTGGCCTGTGTATTGAGCATCGCCAATTGGCCTATGAAATGTATCTGACAAAAGATGAAATTTTGAACTTTCATAATAACAGCCGTATTCATCGTGATACTTCACCCCTGTCATCAGTCGTATTAAACAGGAGCATGTTTAAATAGCCTCTGCACATCTTTATCCCTGACTGCCACTTTTTGTTCACTTTTTGCTATAATCACCTCTTTATTTTTTATACGATGAGAGCAGTTAGGTAATGAAACCGCAAGCAGTGGAAAAACAACGTAAGGCAGTTGCTTTAATTTCTGGTGGACTGGATTCCATGTTGGCCGTCAAAGTCATTCAGGAGCAGGGCATTCACGTTGAGGGCATTAATTTTTTTACCGGCTTTTGTGTTGAAGGCCACACTCATGCTGTTCGAAAAAAGCATAAAGATAAGCAAAAACGTAATAATGCACTCTGGGTTGCAGAGCAATTGGGCATTAAACTGCACATCATTGATGTGGTGGAAGAATATAAAGATATCTTGTTAAATCCCGTGCATGGTTATGGCAAAAATATTAATCCCTGCCTGGACTGTAAAACGTTTATGGTCAAAAAAGCGGTAGAATGGATCAAAGAGAATAATTTTGATTTCATTATTACTGGTGAAGTGGTTGGTCAAAGGCCCATGTCTCAGCGAAAAGAAACCATGCCGATTGTGGCCAAAGATTCTGGCAGTGATGATTTACTGGTCAGACCGCTCTGCGCCCAACAGTTACCTGCAACTCTACCGGAACGTGAGGGCTGGCTGGATCGAAACAAAATGTATGACTTTAGCGGCCGTACTCGAAAGCCGCAGATGGCTTTGGCTGAACAATATGGCTTTGATGATTACGCTCAGCCTGCGGGTGGCTGTTGTATGCTGACTGATGAGAACTATGCCGTTAAATTAAGAGATATGTGGGACAATCGTCCAAGCCGTGAATATGAACTGGATGATATTATTATGCTGAAGATGGGACGACACTTTCGTCTGGCACCCCATTTAAAACTTATTATCGGTCGTGAAGAAGGTGAAAATAACTTTATGCAGGGCTATAAACGCCTGTTTGTCTCAATTTTCCCCACCAGTCACCCCGGTGCTTTGTGTCTGGTTGATGGTGAATTTAAGTCTGATGCTGAATTGCAGCAGGCGTTAGCACTCGTGGCTCGCTATAGCCAGGGGAAAAATGCACCAGAAGTGACGCTGAATGTTCGCCAGATGGACGGCACAGAGCAAGAGTACAGTATCACACCAATGGCTGCTGCTGATATTAAAAGTGAGTGGATTGTATGAGTCCGATAGATAAGAGCCATCAGCCAGGACCAGAAAACAGCCATCAGCTGGATGCACGTCGTCTGTTGTGTCCTTTGCCAGTGATTCGTACTCAGGATGCAATTGCTAAACTGCAAGCGGGAGAGCTGTTAACGGTCACCAGTACCGATCCGGGGGCCAAAATGGATATCCCCAGCTGGTGTCGAATTAATGGTCATGAAGTTGTAGAAATTGTAGAACAGGATCATGAAATTATTATTACTATCCGGATTATGCTGGAAGAAGAATAAAAAAACCAATATTAAATCTTGCTTATATTAATAAAACCTAATATACTTATCCTACGTTGAAACACAATACAAAAATTAATCAACGAATATAAAAAGTTTATAAAACACACAAAAAATAAATACTGGAGAGTATAAAATGAAAAAATTAATTATTGCATCTGCAATCATCACTTCTGTTGTTTCTATGTCAGCTAATGCCTTTTGGGGTGATAATAGCAATTCTAATACCAACTGGAATAATAATGGTTTTAACAACATGAACAACAATGCCTATGGTAATGGTTATGGTAATGGTTGGGGTGATGGCAGCATGGACAGCGACATGGACGGTGACATTGAAATTACTATTAAAGCTCGTGGCCGTGGTCGTGGTAAAGGAAACACTCGTGGTTCAGCTTATGGAAACGGTAACAGTAATTACAATGGTTATAATAACATGAACAGCCGTTTTAATGGCGACAATAACTACCAGAACACTGATGGTAATGCTCGTGGTTACTACCCACGTCCAGCTCAGGCTCCAGTTGCTGCAGCACCTGCTCCTGCAGCAAAACCAGCGGCTAAGTAAATTTGCCATTCACTCAATTATCTTGACTGACTTTGCTCAGGCGCAGATAGTTGAGTTATTAAAAGTTCTGAAAAAAGCCCGTTTCACTCATTTTATTGCTAAATGACAGTGAAACGGGCTTTTTTTTGCCAATTGATAATAAATTAGAGTATCCTATGCACTGTTTTTGGGCGTAAGAACTCTTTTTTCAGGGACAAATAGGAGTTTTTTAACTTTATATCGAATACGTCCAGCCTTAAACCTTGCCATTACTACTCCTGATAAATGGTGGTACAATAATTGCTCCCAAAATACGCATCCTTGCAATGCTGAGGAATGATTCCTCAGCATTGCAAACAATATTTAGTCATTTAAAGCAGAGGAACACAGAATGAGTGGAAATGAGTCACGCCTTCAAGCAATTTACCAAATCACAAACCGTGAAACTTTAGATTTAGACAAAACTGAGCCTCTGAATGAGATCTGGGGATGCGATGTTTTTAATCTTGCAACAATGGAAGATGCACTGTCAAAAAATGCATTTAAAGCAATTAAGAAAACTGTACAAACTGGTGAACCTCTTGATTCAGCCAATGCAGATATTGTCGCTGCAGCGATGAAAGAATGGGCTGTTTCTAAAGGTGTTAAATTTTACTCTCATATCTTCTACCCATTGACTCATGCGACTGCTGAAAAGCATGATGGTTTTGTTATCACGAACTCTGATGGCCGCGCGATTACAGAATTTACTGGCAGTCTGCTGATCAAAGGCGAACCGGACGGTTCTTCATTCCCTAATGGTAGTATCCGTATGACCAATGCGGCTCGTGGTTATACTGCATGGGATCCCACCAGCCCGGTTTATGTTCAGCATACTGATAATGGCGCAACACTGATGATTCCATGTGTCTTTATGTCATGGACTGGTGAAGCCCTGGATAAGAAAATACCTTTATTGCGTTCAAATGATGCCATGAACAAAGCGGGTAACCGAGTGCTTTCATTGATGGGTGAAGAAGAAATTGCTCCTCTGAATTCCAGTTGTGGTGCAGAACAGGAATACTTCCTGGTAGATTTAAACTTTGCCAACAGCCGTCCTGATTTATTATTAGCAGGTCGTACATTATTTGGTGCGCCATCAGCAAAAGGCCAGGAATTTGATGACCATTATTTTGGTGCGATTCCAGCTCGTGTTCAGGTTTATATGCAAGATGTTGAAGATCAGCTCTATCGTTTGGGTATCCCTGCTAAAACTCACCACAATGAAGTAGCTCCCGGTCAGTTTGAAATTGCTCCTTATTTTGAAGCCGCTAATGTCGCCGCTGATCATCAGCAAATGTTGATGACTATTTTAAAAGTCACTGCAAAGAAACACGGTTTCATTTGTTTATTACATGAAAAGCCATTTGCCGGAATCAATGGTTCAGGTAAGCACGTTAACTGGTCTGTGGGTAATGCCACACAGGGTAATCTGCTGGATCCGGGCCGTACCCCTCATGACAACCTGAATTTCTTATTGTTCTGTGGTGCGGTGATTCGTGGTGTCCATCAATTTGGGCCATTACTGCGAGCAGTTATTGCTTCTGCAGGAAATGACCATCGTCTGGGTGCTAATGAAGCACCTCCTGCTATTTTATCAGTCTATCTTGGCTCACAACTTGAGAAAGTGTACGAAGACATTAAAGACGGTAAACTGATAAAAGTAGACGGTGGTGGTGAAATGGATTTGGGTCTTTCTCAGATTCTGAATTTTGAGCGTGATCCGGGTGATCGTAACCGTACTTCACCATTCGCATTTACTGGTAATCGTTTTGAGTTCCGTGCTGTGGGCTCTGCACAATCTGTTTCAGGTCCATTGA
This sequence comes from Gammaproteobacteria bacterium, assembly GCA_016744375.1. Classification (GTDB taxonomy): domain Bacteria; phylum Pseudomonadota; class Gammaproteobacteria; order GRL18; family GRL18; genus GRL18. Next base: position 32,350 of record JADGEM010000003.1, on the reverse strand, counting down.
TTGTGATGAATACCATGCTTGCTGACTCTCTGAATTGGATTGCTGATAAACTGGATGCAGAGTTAAAATCTGGTAGCGATAAAACTGCAGCAGTAATTAATGTACTTCAGGAGCTGATTAAAGATAATGGTAATGCGGTCTTTGGTGGTGACGGTTACTCTAGTGACTGGCATGAAGCTGCTGTTAAAGAACGAGGTCTTAAAAATATTCCAACCACGGCTGATGCCCTGCCGGCATTTGAAGATGATGCGGTTAAAAAGCTTTTTGAAAGTACCGGTGTGCTTACTCCGGTTGAGCTGGCCAGTCGTTATGAAGTCTATACTGAGCAATACATCCTGTCTATTGAAGTGGAAGCAAAGCTGGTTGTAGATATGGCCACAACTTTAATCTATCCGGTTGCTACCCGTTACTTGTCAGAATTGACAATGACCGCTTCAGGTTTGGGTGAAATGGGCATTGAAATGGATAACTCAGTGGCACAGACTGTCGCAACAGAAGCAAACTCAATGATGGCAGCAGTAAGAAGCCTCAGCGAAGCTCTGACGAATGAAGACTTTGCATCAACAGATGATCATACACAATATTTTGCGACTGAAATCCGTGGTCTGATGGATAAAGTTCGTGCTCATGCTGATACACTTGAGACTGTTGTTGCTGATGAACTCTGGCCTCTGCCTAAGTATCAGGAAATGCTCTTTATTAAATAACACTTCCTGCTCCCAGCAATAAAAAAGCCACTATTTATAGTGGCTTTTTTTTTTGTAACACGTATGATTCTATAAATAAATTTCTATTGGAATTGTAGCTTATGCCGAATAAAAATGAATCTTCAAATGAACGCTATCAGATCACCACACGAGTCACTATTATCGGTGCTGTGGTTAATTTTATTCTGGCAATATTTAAGATTATTATTGGTAGCATTGGTCACTCACATGCCCTGATTGTAGACGGTATTCACTCATTCTCCGATTTGCTCAGTGATGGCCTGGTTGTTTTTGCCGCTAAAAAAGGCAACCAATCGCCCGATGATGATCATCCCTATGGTCATGCCCGTATAGAAACTGCCTTTGCTGCTGTATTAGGTGGTATCCTGATAGCGGTTGGTATTGGAATTGTTATTGATGCCCTGGAGCGATTGACATCCGGAGATATTGTGACGCCTGAAAGCATGACGGTCTGGGTGGCATTATTGTCTGTTTTATCAAAAGAAGCGCTTTATCGTTATACCCTTATCTATGCTAATCGCTTGAATTCACCCATACTCAAAGCCAATGCATGGCATCATCGCAGTGATGCCATTTCGTCCATTGTGGTGCTGGTTGGTATTGTAGGCAGTATGTCGGGTATACCTTATCTGGATGCGGCGGCGGCAGTAATTGTTTCTATGATGATTGCAAAGATAGGCTGGGAAATTGCAAAAGAAAGTATTGAGCAACTTGTTGATAAAGGGCTTGATCCAAAAAAGGTTCAATTCATTAGTTCTCATATCACTGAGATCCCCGGTGTGAACCATATGCACATGCTGCGGACTCGACAAATGGGAGCGGAAGCATTACTGGATGTGCATATTGAAGTGGCACCGCAGTTAAGTGTGTCAGAAGGACATCGCATCAGTGATGAAGTGAGTAAGGGTATAACCAGAGAGTTTCCAGATATTGCTCAGGTCCTGGTCCATATTGATCCTGAAGATGATGAAGAAGATTCCACGTGCTCTCATTTACCACTGAGGAAAGAAATTTTAGAAGATCTAGAACACCATTGGCGGCATATTGAGCAAGCTAAACTACTTGAAGAGGTTGTTTTGCACTATCTTAGTGGCAAAGTCAGTGTGCAGGTGATTCTACCATTATCTGCTTTATCAAATATTGATAGTCCGGATGAGCTGGCTGGAGCATTTAACGCCGTTGTGAAAAATTTAAAATATATCATCAGTGTTGAAATTTTATACCGATAAAAACTGCTAAGCATCAATATGGTGCGTTATGCATATTTTATGCGCTAATTTGGTGCATCACAGTAAGTGACGACTTCTCTAATGATTATTTGATAAATCTAAAACCTTCAGTTAATCTAAAGAATTGAAATTATATTTTTTTATTAGCCTGACAAAATTGGAGATAAAGAATGTCTGATGTTTTAAAAATGATCGAAGAAAACGGTGTGAAGTTTGTTGATTTTCGCTTCACTGATACGCACGGTAAAGAGCAGCATGTGAGTGTTCCTGCTAAAACAGTCGATTCCAGCACGTTTGAAGATGGCAAAATGTTTGATGGCTCTTCAATTTCAGGTTGGAAAGGAATCAATGATTCGGATATGATTTTGATGCCTGATGCAGATACAGCTGTAATGGATCCATTTACTGATGAACCCACCATTATCATTACCTGTGATATTGTAGAACCATTAACCATGCAGGGTTATGAGCGTGATCCGCGTTCGGTGGCTAAACGTGCCATAGACTATTTAAAGTCAACAGGTATTGGTGATGAGGCTTTTTTTGGTCCTGAACCGGAGTTTTTTATACTGGATGATGTTCGCTGGGGCTCTGATATGAGTGGCACTTTCGTTAAAGTAGATTCTGAAGAATCTGAGTGGAACTCTGAAAAAGTATATCATGATGGTAATATGGGGCACCGTCCCGGGGTAAAAGGCGGTTATTTCCCGGTACCTCCAGTGGATTCACTGCATGATATTCGTGCTCAAATGTGTCTGACACTGGAAGAAATGGGTCAGGAAGTTGAGGTTCATCACCATGAGGTAGCGACAGCAGGCCAATGTGAAATTGGTGTGAAATTTAACACCCTCATCCGTAAGGCAGATGAAGTTCAGCAATTAAAGTATGTGATCCATAATGTCTCACATGCCTATGGAAAAACAGCGACGTTTATGCCTAAACCCATTGTGGGAGATAATGGCTCGGGTATGCATGTGCACCAATCTATTTTTAAAGATGGTGAAAATCTGTTTTCCGGGGATGGTTATGCGGGTTTGTCCGAAACCGCTTTGTACTACATTGGCGGCATTATTAAGCATGCACGGGCATTGAATGCTTTTACAAATGCTTCGACTAATAGTTATAAGCGACTGGTTCCAGGATTCGAAGCGCCTGTGATGCTGGCTTATTCTGCCCGTAACCGCTCAGCATCGATTCGTATTCCTTATGAATCAAATCCTAAGGGACGTCGAGTTGAGATCCGTTTCCCAGATCCGACCGCTAATCCATATCTGGCCTTTTCTGCGATGTTACTAGCAGGTATTGATGGTATCCAGAATAAAATTCATCCGGGCGATCCGATGGATAAAGATTTATATGATTTGCCCCCTGAAGAAGCATCTGAGATACCCACTGTGGCCAGTTCACTGGATCAGGCTTTAGAAGCATTGGAAAATGATATGGATTTTTTGATGGCTGGCGGTGTTTTTCCTGAAGATATGATTCAGGCTTTTATTCATCTTAAAATGGAAGAAGTGACGCGTTTAAGAATGACTACGCACCCTGTTGAATTTGATATGTATTATAGCTGCTAGAATTGAGGATGCTATGGCCAACAAGCACCCCATGGGTGGAGCTCGCAGCGTCCTCAGTTAGTTCAACCAGTCTCGGGTGCAGTCGGCAGACTCAGTATTTTGTCCGAATGCCCCCTCTTTTGATTTAATACCACCATTCAAAATAAGGCATTTTTTTGCACAAAAAAAGTGCACAACTATAGCTCTAAATCCAGTCGAATCTATAAATTATCATAAATATTATTATGTTAGTGTTATCTGGTTTGAATATTGCTAATTATGAATAATGGATGGATTAACAATGAATATTCAAAATAAATCACAATGTGAAATAGCTGAAAATGTGCTGGATAATTTAAATACCGCCGTTGTTTTACTGGATGATGACTTAAGAGTTCTGTGTATCAATCCCGCAGCAGAAATGCTTCTGGGAGTAAGTTCCAATAAAATTACTTCAAAAGCCATTGCTCAATTGTTAATTGATGATGAACTGATTGATGCGATTGATGAGACATTAAAAAGTAATCATCCTTTTATGCAAAGAGAAAGAGTTGTCCAGTTAATGGAAAGTAAAGTGACCGTTGATATTAGTGTTCAACCGATTCCATCCTCTACTTCATCAAAAAATCCATCAGAAAAAAATAATGCACGCTTGCTAATTGAATTTAGCCCACTGGACCGGCATTTGAGGATTTCCAGAGAAGAAAACCTTCTGGCTCAACATGAAACCATTCGGGCGTTGTTGCGCAGTATGGCGCATGAAGTAAAAAACCCTCTGGGTGGAATACGTGGTGCGGCACAGCTATTGGAACGGGAGCTAAGCAATCCTGACTTAACTGAGTATACACAAGTTATTATTGATGAAGTTGATCGACTTAAAAAACTGGTCAACCGAATGCTTGGCCCCAATTCACGCCCTAATAAAATTCAAGTGAATATACATTCAGTCTCAGAACGTGTTCGCAGCTTATTGAAGGCAGATAAAAACAGAGATGTAAAAATATTTTTTGATTACGATCCCAGTATCCCTGATGTGACCTTCGATCCTGAGCACTTGATACAGGCGGTATTAAATATTGTTCGCAATGCTGCTCAGGCACTGTCAGAACAGGAGTATGATACAAATACTGATGAGGAAAAAGATAAGATAATCACTATCAAAACACGAATCATGAGGCATTTTAATATCGGACATAAGCGCTACAAACTCGTGGCCAAGATGGATATTGTTGATAATGGTCCCGGCATATCAGAAGAAATGCAGGAAAGAATTTTTATGCCCCTGATAACTGGGCGAGCTGAAGGTACCGGGCTGGGCTTATCGATTGCACAATCACTGATCAGCCAGAATGGCGGTTTGATTGAATGCCATAGTAAACCAGGGGAAACGGTTTTTAGCCTTTTGTTACCAATCACTGATTCATAAATTTTTATTAACTCAGGTCTTTGCAAAGAGCGCATGAATTTTGCAGACACCTCACTATAAATAATTTCGGAGTGCAATTTGAGCACGCAAAATATTGTTTGGGTTATCGATGATGACCGTTCCATTCGATGGGTTTTAGAAAAAGCATTTAAACAGGCTGATCTTCAGGTCGAAAGCTTTGATAATGCTGAAAGTGTTTTAAGTGCTTTGAAAAAGGTGCAGCCTGACACAATTGTCACTGATATTCGTATGCCGGGAATGGATGGCTTTGATTTGCTTGAAAAATTACAGCATAACTATAAAGAAATTCCAGTGATTATTATGACAGCTCATTCCGATCTGGATAGTGCAGTATCGGCTTATGAAGGAGGGGCTTTTGAATATCTGCCCAAACCATTTGATGTTGATGAAGCAGTGGAACTGGTACAGCGGGCGCTGAGCTTACGAAAATCAGAAAAAGCGAGGCATATTGATGGTGAAACAATCAATTCGACCCAAGAGATTATTGGTGAAGCTGCTTCTATGCAGGAAGTTTTTCGTGCCATTGGACGTTTGTCCCGATCTAATATTACCGTCATGATCAATGGTGCTTCTGGTACGGGTAAAGAGCTGGTTGCTCAGGCACTTCATCGCCACAGCCCTCGCTCAGAAAAACCTTTTATTGCTTTAAATACAGCGGCAATTCCTAAAGATTTATTGGAGTCAGAATTATTTGGCCATGAGCGCGGTTCTTTTACTGGTGCGCAGGCACAACGTGTTGGGCGCTTTGAACAGGCTGATGGCGGGACTCTTTTTCTTGATGAAATCGGGGACATGCCGGCAGAATTGCAAACTCGCTTGCTCCGAGTGCTTTCAGATGGTGAATTTTATCGTGTGGGAGGTCGCTTACCGATAAATGTTGATGTTCGAATCATTGCTGCAACCCATCAGGATCTGGAAAAAAGGGTACAGGAAGGTTTATTTCGAGAAGATTTGTTCCACCGCCTTAATGTGATCCGTATTCATATGCCGACCTTAAATGAGAGGCAAGAAGATATTGCTTTGCTTGCCAGCTATTTTCTGAAACGAGCGGCAATGGAACTGAATGTTGAAAAGAAAACTCTGGATGCAGAGAGTGAAGCCTTTTTAAGTAAACAGCCATGGCCGGGTAATGTCCGACAACTGGAAAATGTGTGTCGCTGGTTAACCGTTATGTCCCCTGCTCAGATAGTCCACATTGAAGACATGCCGCCAGAATTGCACAATGGTGTTGAGGCTGATGCGGTTAATAGTAACTGGGAAGATGCTCTGAAGCTTTGGTTGAACTCACAACTGTCATCGGGTGCTGAAAATGTGCTGGATACACTCATGCCCAATATGGAACGCATTATGATTGATGTTGCACTGAAACATACGGGCGGTCGGAAGCAAGATGCTGCTCGCTTATTAGGCTGGGGAAGAAATACCCTGACTCGAAAGATAAAAGAACTAGGGATTGAGTAAACGGCACTGCAAGGAGTATGGATACCTTGCCCGCGTAAATTATTCAAAGACAATGGCTGGGATGACCATCTTCCCGGCAGTTTACAATTAGCTGTTTTTCTTATTGATGGCTAAGGATTTTGACTTGCTGCTATCAGCATCTTTATTGAGAATAGAATTTTTATCCTGTAATTCTGTCAACAGGCCATCCATCCCCTTTTTTGAAATAATTTGCTTAAAACTGGAGCGATAAGTTGTAACCAGACTGATGCCCTCGACTGAAACATCATAAACCTGCCACTGTCCCGTTTTTTTACTATGGTATAAATCATAATTGACTTTGATCGGTTCACTGCCGCTGGGAGGATTAATCTGTGATCGGACTGTGGCATATTTACCCTTGATTTTGCCTCGAAACGGCTTGAATGAGATGATATCATCGCTTAAGTCATTCTTTAGTAAATAATCTATCAGGGCTTTGGAGTAAAATTTAACAACCAGGTTCCGGAATTCAGCGATAAATGTCTGTTGTTGTTTTGAAGTTGCTTTTTTCCAATTTTTTCCCAGCACCCAGCGAGACATGAGCGGAAAATTAATTTTGGGTACCAGATTATCACTGACTAGAGTATACGCGACCTGAGGATCTGAACGAATGGCCTCAGTGCTTTCTTTAAATGCGCGGATCATCTGCCTGGAAGTCTCTTCCATTAACTGTTGAGGCTCGGGAGCTGAATCAGCATAAGTGTTTGACAGTAGTGTGACGGCAAGCAAAATTGAGTGCATGATCACCAGCCTGGTACGATTATAAAAGTTAAACATGTGCTCTCCCGGATTGACCGCGTTATTATTCAGATTTAAGGGTTGTGTATTAATTCAAAAACCTGAAAGTAATTTCCATTTACATTAACTGAGTTCTGATGAACCGAAAATGAACCCAATTATTCCAACATCATATTTTCTAATAAAGGAAGCACATAAACAAGAAAAAAAGAGTATAATTGTGAGTTGTTTCAAATTTTTTTGCTTATACTTACTGTTTTAATGGCAAATTTTAAATTATTTTTTGGTTGAGAACGTGATAAAAAAACCTGAATTACTATTGCCTGCGGGCACCTTAAAAAATATGCGTTATGCTTATGCCTACGGCGCAGATGCTGTTTATGCTGGTCAGCCCCGCTATAGCCTGCGGGCAAGAAACAATGATTTTACCTATGAAAATATTAAGACGGGTATCAACGAAGCCCATGAAAATGGCAGGAAGTTTTTTCTGGCATCCAATGTGATCCCCCATAATTCAAAGATCAAAACCTATATGGATGATATTGCACCCATTATAGCACTGAAGCCCGATGCACTGATTATGGCTGATCCCGGTCTCATTATGATGGTGAGAGAGCGTTGGCCTGACATGACTGTGCACCTTTCAGTTCAGGCAAATACAGTTAATTATGCTGCGGTAAAATTCTGGCGCTCTGTTGGTGTGGAGCGGGTGATTTTGTCACGTGAGCTTGGACTTGATGAAATTGAAGAAATTCGTCAGCAGTGTCCTGAAATGGAACTGGAAGTTTTTGTGCATGGGGCGTTGTGCATTGCTTATTCCGGGCGTTGTCTGTTGTCAGGTTACTTTAATCATCGGGATCCGAATCAGGGTACCTGCACCAATGCCTGTCGATGGGAATACAAAGTACATGATGCTCAGGAAGATATAACCGGTGATGTTAGTATTGCTGCTGCCAAAAAAATTGATTTTGATCCCTTTGCCGCGATGAATTCTCCTGAAGCTTTTCCTGATGACAGTAAAATGAAACGCCATCCGGATGCTGATAAAGTCTATCTTATTGAAGAAAGTGAGCGCCCTGGTGAATACATGCCTATTATTGAGGATGAGAACGGCACCTATATTATGAATTCTAAAGATCTGCGTGCGCTGGAGCACGTGGAGCGACTGATGCAAATTGGTGTCGACTCACTTAAGATTGAAGGTCGGACTAAATCTCATTACTATGCAGCACGTACGGCTCAGGTCTACCGACAGGCTATTGATTCGCTTGCCAGGGGTGAAGCCTTTGATATGGAACTTTATGCTGATTTGAATAGTTTGGCAAATCGTGGCTATACGGATGGTTTTTACCAGCGTCATCATACCCATGAGTATCAGAATTATATGGATAATCATTCGACCAGCAAAAGCCAGCAATTTGTCGGTGAAATTCTGGAATACAATGAAGCGGATCAAACTGCACTTGTTGATGTCAAAAACCGTTTTTCAGTGGGTGATACTCTGGAGTTAATTTTGCCGGAGGGTAACAAGCCCTTTACACTTGATTCTATTACCAGCAAAAAAGGTGAGATGATGGATGTTGCGCCTGGCAGTGGTCATATCGTGACAATACCATTACCCTGCAGGGCCGGTAATTTTAGTCTCATTGCGAGAAATTTTTAACCCGTCAGCTTACTATAAATAGAGTGATAAAATCTGTGATCAGGAGAGAATTTTGAATACCTCAACCGTCTACCCTTTTACCCGTAAACGTCGTATGCGCCGTGATGACTTCTCTCGACGTTTGATGCGTGAATCTCATTTAAGTGTGGATGATCTGATTTATCCTATGTTTGTCCTTGAAGGAAAGGATCAACGTGAAGCAGTTGTTTCTATGCCTGGGGTTGAGCGAGTCAGTATTGACCTACTGTTAAAAGAAGCAAAAGAGCTGGTTGCTTTAGGAGTTCCGGCAGTTGCATTATTTCCTGTAACACCTCAGAGTGCCAAATCAGATGATGCTAAAGAAGCCTATAACCCCGATGGTCTGGCTCAAAGAGCAGTGAAAGCCTTAAAAAATGCCTACCCTGATTTAGGTGTGATTACAGATGTCGCTCTGGATCCTTTTACCTCTCACGGCCAGGATGGATTGATTGATGAGTCAGGTTATGTGCTCAATGATGAAACGGTGGATGTCTTAATTCAGCAGGCCTTGTCACATGCAGAGGCTGGTGCTGATGTTGTGGCCCCTTCTGATATGATGGATGGTCGAATTGGTGAAATTCGTGATGCTTTGGAAGAAAGTAACTATATTTATACAAAAATACTGGCCTATTCAGCGAAGTATGCCTCTAGTTTTTATGGTCCGTTCAGAGATGCTGTGGGGTCCGCTGCCAATTTAGGCAAGGCAGACAAAAGTACCTATCAGATGGATCCGGCTAACACGGATGAAGCACTTCTTGAGGTTGCAATGGATTTAGAAGAAGGTGCTGATATGGTCATGGTGAAACCTGGTATGCCATATCTGGATATTGTGCGTCGTGTCAAACAGGAGTTTGGCGTACCAACCTATGCATACCAGGTCAGCGGTGAATATGCCATGTTGATGGCGGCTATTCAAAATGGCTGGCTGGATGAACGCAAGGTCATTTTGGAATCTCTGCTGTGCTTTAAGCGTGCCGGAGCCGATGGCATTTTAACCTATTTTGGTAAGCAAGTAGCTCAGTGGTTGAATGAGTAATCTGGCTACAACAACTATTAATACAGAGTAAATTATTGTGCGGATCCTATTTAATCTCGTTTATTTTCTTTTCTTTATTGTATTGGCCTTTGTTGCGATGTTTCTGGGTGGTGTCTCAGGTGTAGCAGGAACATTTTATTTAATGGTTGAGCCGGGTGATCTTGAAGCGAACCTGATCAAAGCCATTGCGGTGTTGAGCTTGCTCTGGCTGCTTGTTGTCATTCTGAGGCGGCATAATAAAAAAATAATAAAGCATAACCGTAAACTGCAACTAGATGCTGAGACAGAAAAGGCTGAGTCATAAATTCAGAAATTTAATTGAATAGGACATATAAATGAGTGATATTTTTAATTTTGACAAACCGGAACGTTATGCCGTGATGGGTAATCCGATTAATCACAGCAAATCACCTCAAATACACACTGCTTTCGCCCTGGAAACAGATCAGAAAATTGAATATACAGCCATTCACGTGGATGTGGGTGGTTTTGCTCAGGCTGTCAGTCATTTCCAGGCACATGGCGGCAAAGGTCTTAACGTCACGGTGCCCTTCAAACTGGATGCCTGGAAGTTGGCAGACTCGCTGACTGACCGGGCTAAAAGAGCGGGAGCAGTGAACACATTGATCCTTGGTGACGAAGGTGAAATAACTGGTGATAACACAGATGGTATTGGACTGGTAAATGATATTGTTGATCACCTGGGCTGGACAATCGCACAGAAGAAAATCCTGATCCTGGGTGCTGGAGGGGCTTCAAGAGGTGTCATTGGACCCATTTTAGATAAAAAGCCCAGGGCACTCTATATTGCAAATCGCACGGCCTCAAAAGCAGTTGAACTGGCTGAGTTATTCCGTGATGTTAAAGACATAGGATCAATTAAAGGCGGCGGTTATGAGACTCTGGCTGGACAGCAATTTGATTTAGTGATTAACGCTACTGCGGCAAGCCTGAAAGGTGAGGTTCCTCCCCTTCCTGATGACTTACTGAGAGCAGAAGGCTGTTGTTATGACATGATGTATGCCGCGGAACCGACTGCTTTTATGCTGTGGGCTAAAAAACATGGCGCCACACAGTTCAGTGATGGCTTAGGTATGCTGGTTGGTCAGGCGGCAGAGTCTTTTCGCATCTGGCGGGGTGTTAGACCTTCAGTCAGTCCGGTTATACGAAGTATCAAGGGCTTATAGGTTATTTCCTACATTACATTTTTTATAAAATACAGCTATACTTAATCGCATGTCGACAAAGAAAATTTTAGTTTCCCAGCTGCGTCAAGGAATGTTTATCCACGAGCTTGATATTTCATGGATGAAAAGCCCCTTTCTAAGGCACCGACGTCAAATTAAAACCACGAATGATATTCTTCTGCTCAAAAAAGCCGGTGTAAGAGAATTACATATTGATTTATCTCGAGGGGATGATGTTCAACAAACTGTTGAGAGCAGTACAGGTAAAAATGAACAAAACAACGTATCTCAAGAAGAAAAATCTGATAGCCCCGAGCCCGATGATAGCCCTGAACTACATAAACGTCTGGATGAAAAACCTGAGAAACAGGCAGAGCTGAATAAAGAGCTTAAAGTGGCTAAAGTTTTACAGGGTAAAATTAGTAAGCTGGTCTCTCAGCTGGGCTCGTTAATTAAAGATAGCCGGCCCATTTCTGCAGAAACTATCAGCCCAATCATTAAAGAAGCACTGGAAAGCATCAGCCGAAACGATCAAGCTTTGTTAACACTGCTGCATATTCAGCGACAGGATTTGAAATTAAGCGATCATGGCTTTGGTGTTTTTGCTGTAATTCTGCCTCTGGCTTTGCAACTTGGATGCACTGATGAAGAGGTCAATGAATTGGGTATGGCTGCACTATTGCATGATATGGGATGGACACGGCTGCCCATGAATCTTTTCGGTAAGAAAAAAACCTACACTGCCTCTGAAAAACAGCTCGTAAAACAACACCCAAATATCGTTGTCAGTGTACTTAATAAGAGCAAGGATTTTCCAGAGACAGTCAAAACTCTGATCAAACAACATCATGAATTCAATGATGGCAGTGGTTTTCCTGAACAGCTGAAAAAAGGTAAAATTCATAAATTAGTTGAGATATTACAGGTCGCTGATAGCTATGATGAATATATTCATGGCCTTACTGATCAGCAAGGAATGCTGCCGGCTAATGCCTTAAAGAAGATTTATCAGGCTGCAAGAAGTGGCCTGTATAGTGAAACCATTGTCAGTGAAATGATACATGTTATGGGGATTTTTCCGTTAACCAGTGCCATTGAACTGGATAATGGTGAGAAAGCACTAGTGGTTGAAATTGATAAAAAAATGCCGCTCCTTCCCAGAGTAAAAATAATATATGAGGCCGATGGCCAGCCGTGCCAGACAGAGGTATTTCGAGATTTGGCCAATCAGGAAGAGGGTGAAAATATTAGAGTAATTAAAGTCATTGATCCTCTTGATGATAAACATGACCCGCTAGGATTGTTACGTGTTGATTCTGTTTAACCATGTGACAAGGCATGGCCAATAATAATTATGCAAAAAACAACAATTAATACGTCTATAACTGATAGTTCGATATCTACTGCCATTAGCCTCTATCAGCACCTGTCAGATGGTGTTATGCACCTTAATGCACAAAATAATATCATTGCAATTAATCCCGCCGCAGAAAAAATACTAAAATGGAAGCAAACTGACATCATTGGGCATAATGTTCATGATATTATTTGTGCGATTGAAGGACGTTACCGTCATGATTATGATAATTGCTGCTTCAACCTTCGACTCACTCAAAATAAAAATCAGAAACTGTCGGCAGAGAGTATTTTTGAGTTTGTCTGGGTTGATAAAGAGGGTTCTTATCTTCAGATTGATGCCAAAATAATTCTGCCTGGTTCAGATGCTACGGAAATTGATGGAAAAGATCTGGAGAATAATACCATTATTTTATTTCGTGACTGTTCAGAGTCAGGATACAGTGAAGGTGAAATTAAACGTTTGTCTTTGTTCCCGGAACTAAGTCCTGCTCCCATTTTGCAGTTAGATGATGCAGCTATGATTCATTATGCCAACCCTGCAATGACAGAGCTGATGGTAGAGTATGGTTTTGATGATTCAGGAAGACCAGTCATTTTTCCTGATGCTATCGAAACACATATCAAACAATGCATTAATACTGATAAAAGTATTGAAGGCATTGAAAGCCAGTTTGAAACAAATTGGTATTTATGGAACTTTCATCCTGTTGAACAGCATGGTCTCAAACTGGTTCAGGCCTACGGTCTGGATATCAGCGAGCGCAAAAAATATGAACAAAACCTTAAACAGCTTAAGGAGCTTGCTGAAGCTCATAATGAACAGAAAAGTAACTTTGTTGCCAATATGAGCCATGAACTAAGAACACCGATGAGTGGCGTGATAGGGATGAGCGCTTTATTGTTGGATACTGACTTAAATTTGGAGCAGGAGGATTTTGTTTATAAAATACAATCATCAGCCAGTTCTTTATTACATATCATCAATGATATTTTAGATATCTCAAAAATTGAATCGGGCAAACTTGACATTGATCCAACACAGTTTAACCTTCATAAACTGATTATTGAAGCCATTGATACCGTCGATATTAAAGCAAAAGAAAAACAGATTGAACTGGAATACCGCCTTGATCCTCAAATGCCTGAATATATTGTTGCAGATGAAATTCGCATCAGGCAAATTTTAATTAATTTTATTACCAATGCTGTTAAATTTACGGCTAAAGGTTATGTTTTAATTGATATCATTTGTCATGATCGTTCTACAGAGTCAGTTGATTTTAGTTTGAAAGTTGAAGACTGTGGAATTGGTATCAGCAGTGACAAAATTGATTATGTATTTGGTAAGTTTAATCAAGCAGATATTTCAACTACTCGAAAATTTGGAGGGACGGGACTTGGTTTAGCAATCAGTAAAGAGTTGACTGAACTTATGGGAGGACAGATTGGTCTGGAAAGTGAACTTGATAAAGGTTCTATTTTCTGGTCACGATTTAATTTTCCAATTGGAGAACAGCAGCTTCACATTGAAAATAAAAATAATAAATTACCAGAAAATTTAATTTTTTTGCTTGTTGGCGGTTTACCTGTTGGTCAAAAAATACTAACTGAGTTAATCAGCACATGGCAGGTTAAAGTTGTACATTTTGAACAGGTTAAACAATTGCAGTCCTATCTGAGCGATTGTAATAATTTATTATCTCAACCAATTATTGTTCTTTTTTGCGGTAACATCAGTGACACTGGTATAAAACATATTATAGATTCTTCAGACTTTCAGCAGCATGATCGAATCAAAGCGATGGTTATTAATAACGAAAGTGAAACAAATCTGGAGCAGAGATATAAAAGTCTGGGACTTAACGGTTATATTAAAAAGCCTTTTAGTCCAAGATTGTTTAAACAGTTTATCTTTGATGTATTAGAGACAGACAAATTTACCATCGGGCGTTGCAGACCGGATGCTAAGACTATGATTCAGGATAATCCAGTGCAGTTGCATATCTTGCTGGCGGAAGATAACCTGGTGAACCAGATGGTGGCTAAGTCTATGTTAACAAAAGCGGGATGTACCGTAGATGTGGTTGAAAATGGAGAGTTGGCTGTCAGCGCCTGGCAAAAAGGAACTTATGATGCCATCTTCATGGACTGTCAGATGCCCGTCATGGATGGTTATCAGTCAACCAGAAAAATTCGTGAATTAGAACGTGAACAGCACATTCCAATTATAGCTTTAACTGCCAATGCTATGGACGGTGAAAAAGATAAATGTTATGCCGCTGGCATGGATAAATTTTTAACAAAGCCCATCAATGTTGCTCATATGAGTCAGATCTTGCAGGATATTTCTAAATAAACTTTATCAATTAGAGATATTCATTTTTTAACTGGACATAATGATCTGCTGAATATTGCAATCCTTCAATTTCCTCATCTGTTAGTTCTCGTAATCGTTTAGCCGGGCTGCCGACATAAAGATAACCGCTTTCAAGTCGCTTATTGGGAGAGACTAAAGCGCCTGCAGCAAGAAAGACATTTTTTTCCAAATGTGCGCCATCTAAAATGATAGCCCCCATGCCCACCAGACAGTTATTATCAATGGTGCAGCCATGTAATACCACATTGTGACCAATGGTCACCTGACTGCCAATGGTCAGAGGGAATCCTCCCGGTTGTTTGTCACTATGATCATGGGTCACGTGTAAGGTACTGCCGTCCTGGATACTGGTGTTCGCGCCAATTTTAATCCAGTTAACATCACCCCGGATTGTGGTATTTGGCCAGATAGAACTATCAGCACCAATTTCAACCTGACCAATGACCTGAGCTGATTCGTCAATAAAAACACCATCAGCAATAGTGGGTGTAAATTCTTTAAAGCTTCGAATACTCATCGCATTGTAACCAGTTCTTCTGCACTGCTGGGATGAATAGCAATAGTATTATCAAAGTCAGCCTTTGTTGCGCCCATTTTTATGGCTACAGCAAAACCCTGCATCATTTCATCGACTCCCGGCCCAATGATATGGCAGCCAATAATTTTTTCCTGGGCACCGATACAGACAAGTTTCATTGCTGTTGGGGCAGTATGCTCCGTAAATGCATGGGTCATGGGATTAAATCGAGTGCTATAAACTTTAACGGATTCCCCATGAGTTTTTTTGGCTTCAATTTCGGTCAGGCCAATAGTTGCAATGGGTGGATGACTGAACACGACACTTGGGATAAGATTATAGTCCAGTTTTCTGTCAGGCATGTTATTAAATAAACGATCAGACAAGCGTCTGGCTGCAGCAATAGCAACAGGTGTTAATGCGGCTTTACCGTTGACATCACCTAATGAATAAATACCTTTCACATTAGTCTGTTCAAATTCATCACTGGGTATAAAGCCCCGAGCATCCATTTCAACCCCTGCCGCTTCCAGATTAAGATCGGCAGTATTAGGGACTCGGCCAATGGCCCAGATAAGCTTATCAACATTATTAACCTGCTGATTTTTAGTACAGTGTAGAGTCAGCTTATCCTGTTCATTTTTTTCTACGGACTCAACTTCAGTCGTACTCAGCAAAACAATGTTTGGATCATCCTGAAGTACCTTTGCCAGTGTGTCTGATAGTATGCAATCAAAATCTCCCAGTACATGGCCTTTTCGGATTAATAAGGTCACCTGGCTGCCAAGGCTGCTCATAAGACCTGCCAGCTCAACAGCAATATAGCCGGACCCGACAATTGCAATATGTTCAGGTTGTTCTTTCAGTGCAAAGAAGCCATCAGATGTTAACCCAAGTTCTGCACCTGGGAGTTCAGGAACCAGTGGATAACCGCCGGGAGCGACTACGATGTGATCGGCAGTATACTGTTCACCATTGACCTCAAGGGTGTTGGCATCAACAAAACGAGCATGGCCGCTGATGTAGTCAATATTTGAGTCATTGAGGTAATTACCATACCAACCGGTGATCCCTGAAATATAGCCCTCTCTCTGCTCGATAAGCTTTGCCCAATTTAGGCCATTATTCGTCACATCAAAGCCATAATCTCGCGCATCAACAAGACCATGAGCGAGATTGGCGGCATTCCACATGACTTTTTTAGGGACACAACCAATATTGACACAGGTCCCACCGACTGTTTTGCTTTCAATAATGGCACATTTCTTACCATATTGAGCACCCCTTTCCGCGGCTGAAAGACCGCCGCTGCCTGCGCCGATGGAGATTAGATCATAGTGTTTTGACATAAGATTACCCAAAAAGTCTGTGAAAAAAATCAATATCCTCTTTATAATGGGGATCTTTTTGAATTATATCAATCCTAAAGGCTTATGATCAGTCAAGAATTAATATTACTTATCCGGGAAACATTTCAGCTTAATTGGAAAGGTGTGCATGGGGTTTCTCATTGGGCAAGAGTTCGCATTAATGGCTTGCTCATGGCGCAAAAAAATGGGGCTAATCAACGGGTGGTGGAGTTGTTTGCTTTTTTGCATGATATTAAGCGAGAGGCTGATTTTAATGATCCCCTCCATGGTGAGCGGGCCGCTCGATTTATCGCAACTTTGCCGGATGACCTGTTGGGAATTGATTATAAAGACAAACAAATATTAATGCAGGCCTGCCATGATCATAGTAAGGGTTTTGTTGAAGCTGATTTGACGATTGGGACCTGCTGGGATGCTGATCGTCTGGATCTAGGACGTGGTGGACAGCGTCCTGATACCAGAAAACTATGTACTGAGATTGCCAAACAGCCTGGATTTTATGAACAGGCTTATCTGCGGGCAATTTATCAGCATCGTAAGCAACGGAATATTGCAACTGTTCAGAAATGGAAACCAGTCCTGTGATATTCAATAGTTTAACGCCAGAGCTTATCCAGCGCAGATACCAGGTGCATGACATGTGCCGACAATTCAGTCGCAGTCCATCCAAAGGTAATCTATTACGTTTAAAGGCATTGTTTGGCCGTTATGGTGAAGCTGTTTTTATTGAGCAAGGATTCTACTGTGATTATGGTGACAAAATCTTTCTGGGAAACCGTGTCTATCTTAATATGAACTGTACCCTGTTAGATGGCGGACGGATTACTATCGGTGATGATTGTCTGCTTGGGCCTAATGTACAAATTTTGACAATCAATCATGCCCTGTCACCACAGGAACGAATCAGTAAAAATAGTTTTGCAGAAGATGTTTTCATTGGCAATAACGTCTGGATTGGTGCAGGTACAATTATTTTACCCGGGGTTAATATCCGTGAAGGTGCAGTCATAGGTGCCGGCAGTATTGTCAATAAAGATGTACAGGCTAACTGCTTGTATGCAGGTAATCCTGCTAAAAAAATCCGTCCACTTTAGCTGCCAGGGTAATTTCCCAAATTCAAAGAACACTTGCTTTGAGATGTTTAACCTGACGGATCCAGGGTTTTGATTTTAACTGAAATATTTTGGGCAGTTGGGAAGTGGCTTTTTTGGCCTCATCATAGCTTTTGAAGTGGCCGTAAATGAGGATATATAATTCATTATTATCTTTTTCTATTTTAAAAAAATAAGTTTTTTCATCTGTGTAATGATCTGTTAACTGACTAATACTGTCATACTGTCTGGCGATTAATAGTTGTAAAATATAATGTTGATTATCCAGTTGTTTGAATCGGGAGGCATCCTTCTTCAAGTGTAAGTGAGTACTAACTTTCTTTTTGTTTGTTTCCTGCACTGGATTTGTTGAGGGAGTTGAGTATTTATTTAATTGTGATAACCTTTGTTGAGCAGCTTTATAACCGGCATTATTAGAAAGTTGAAACCACTTTTTTGCCTGTTGCCGATCTTTGTTTACCCCATGTCCGCCCTGGGCATAAATTTCACCCAGCAAGAATAAGGCAAGTCCGCTGCCCTCTTCTGCAGGCGGGATTAATAAATCATGAGCCTGCTTAAAATCTTTCTTCACTCCCATGCCTTTAAAATACATAAACCCCAGATCACGCATGGCATCAGAGTCATGTTGTTCTGTTGCTTTTTCTAGCCAGAAAATGCCTTGTTTTAAATTGAGTGTGGTCCCCTTGCCTGTTAGAAAGCGAGTAGCAAGGCTGTGTTGAGCAGGTCCATAGCCATTTTCAGCGGCTTTGGTGAACCAATGAGTTGCCAGCATGTGATTTTGCTGGTTTGCCTTCCCCTGATCGTACATATTGGCTAACTGGAATTGAGCTTTGATATAGTCATTTTTAGCAGCCTTGTTGAGTAAATGACGTGCTTGAGTGGTATCTTTTGTGACACCTAAGCCGGCAAAATATTTCATGCCCAGATAATATTGAGCGACTGCAAGGTTTTGATCGGAGGCAGATTGAAAATATTGAATTGCACGCTTAGAGTCTTTTTTTACCCCTTTGCCCTGATCATAGAGCAGACCGATAGAATATTGTGCGGCTGCATTGCCTTCGGAAGCCAGTGGCGTCCAGAGGCTTAGAGCAGAAATATAATCACCCTGAGCAAAATAATAAGCTCCCTGATCATATTTACTCATTGCCATTGCTATTACAGGGAGGAAGAAGGAAGCAAAGAATAGAAGACAAAGTGACAAACGGTTAATTAAACGCACAATAACCCTCGTATAAAAAACTGTATATATCGTTAGAGATTCAGTATAGTTAATCTTTTTTATACTTTAACCTATCTGGTGTCAGATAGAAGCTTTTTATTGGAAAATATATGACTAATCCTCTCCTGGACTTTAGTGGTTTACCGCGTTTTGGGCAGATTGAAGCAGAGCATGTTATTCCAGCAATTGAACAGTTGTTGGCTGAAAACCGAAACAAACTGATGGATTTACTGGCTCAGGATGCGACAGTCTATAATTGGGACAACCTGCTTCACCCAATGCAGGAAATGGGTGATCGTTTGAGCCGTGCCTGGTCCCCTGTGAGTCACCTGAATTCAGTAAAAAATTCAGAAGAATTGCGTGCAGCGCATGAACACTGTCTGCCTTTATTGAGTGAATATCATACTGAATTAGGTCAAAATAGTGTACTTTATGAGGCCATTAAATCCATTGCAGAGAGTGATGACTATGAGTTTCTGACTCCGGCACAAAAAAAAGTAATACAAAATCAACTAAGAGATTTCCATCTGTCAGGAATTGATTTACCTGAGGATGAAAAAAGGCGTTATAAGGACATAAAACAGCAGCTTTCAAAGTTAAAATCCAGTTATGAAAATAACGTGCTGGATGCGACCAATGGCTGGAGTGAAACTATCAGCGATGAACCTCAACTGGCGGGCTTGCCGGATTCTGCCCGGGCTATGGCAAAGCAAACTGCAGAACAGGAATCTATTGAAGGCTGGGTATTCAACCTGCAGTTTCCCAGTTACTTTGCCATCATGACTCACGCTGATCAGCGTGGTTTAAGAGAAAAATTTTATACCGCTTATAGCACCAGAGCATCGGACCAGGGGCCCAATGCGGGTCAGTGGGATAATACGGATAACATGGAGCAAATACTGGATTTACGTCAGGAACTTGCCCAGCTTTTAGGTTTTAATAATTATGCCGAATATTCATTGGCTACTAAAATGGCTGATTCAACCGATGAAGTTATTGATTTTTTACAGCAGCTTTGTGAAAAATCAAAATCTGTTGCTGAACAAGATATCACTGAACTCAGGCAGTTTGCCCGTGAGCATCTTGATATTGATGATTTGCAAACATGGGATCTAAACTACGCTGCAGAAAAATTGAGACAGTATCGATATAATCTGTCACAGGAATTACTAAAACCTTACTTTCCTGAGAGTCAAGTACTTGAAGGATTGTTTATGATAGTTAAACGACTCTACCAGGTTGAAATTGAAGCTATTGCCGGGGTTGAAATATGGCACCCGGATGTGCGTTTTTATGAAATCAAAGATCGACAGGGGACGCTCAGAGGTCAGTTTTATTTAGATCTGTATGCACGACCTCATAAACGAGGTGGCGCCTGGATGGATGAGTGTATCGTTCGTTATGCCCACAAGGGCATGGTACAGATTCCAGTGGCCTATCTGACGTGCAACTTAACACCACCTATTGGCGATGAGCAGGCTTTGTTTACCCATGATGAAGTGAATACCCTGTTTCATGAGTTTGGTCATGGCCTGCATCATATGCTAACCCAGGTTGATTATTCCGGTGTTTCAGGTATTAATGGTGTCCCCTGGGATGCTGTTGAATTACCCAGTCAGTTTATGGAAAACTGGTGCTGGGAAAAAGAATCACTGGCCTTAATCGCACGGCATTATCAGACAGGAGAAGTGTTGCCGGATGAACTTTTTAATAAAATGAATGCGGCTAAAAACTTTCAGTCAGGTTTGCAGATGCTCAGACAAATTGAATTTGCCCTGTTTGATTTTAATCTGCATCTTCACTATCAGCGAAAAGTGCTAAGAAATGGCCAACCGCAGGTTCAGCAAATACTGGATGAAACACGTCGCCAAGTTTCGGTTATGATGCCTCCAGAATTCAACCGTTTTCAACATGCTTTTTCACATATTTTTGCAGGAGGGTATGCTGCGGGGTACTATAGCTATAAATGGGCAGAAGTATTATCCGCTGATGCTTTCTCATTGTTTGAAGAAAATGGTATCTTTGATCAACAGACTGGCGAACAATTCCTACTCAATATTCTGGAAATGGGTGGTGTTGAAGAGCCCATGGACCTGTTTGTTCGTTTTCGAGGTCGTAAACCAGAAATTGATGCCTTGTTGAGGCATAGTGGTATTGCTTTAGAGGCCTAGTTTTGTTGCCTGGGTATAAATAAAAATAGAATAATTAGAAGGTATCTGTAAATGAAAAAGGAAATTAGATTCAGAGGATTAAAACTCAGTACCCTATTACTCTGCTTTATTTTGTTAAGTGGGGCTCTTACACAGGCTCAGGCTGAGTCAACAGGCTCTGAAACAGACAGTAAGAATAACGAGCAGCACTACATCAGCCCAAGACTGCAATTAGGTCTGCATACCAAAGCGAGTATGGAAAGTCCGATAAAAGAACTCATTAGTAGCGGTACTGCTATTGAGCTTGTTAAAACAGACAAAGAATACAGTCAGATCAGGACCTCAGAAGGTGCAGAAGGCTGGATAAAAAGCAAATTTATTACTGCAGAGGAACCTGCCGTACTCAAGATAGAAAAAATGCAGTCTGCTTTAGAAAAAGCCAAACAAGCAATGCTTGCTCGTCTCCAGGAAGATTCAGCAGAGAATAAAAGCCCGTCTCAATTAGGTGAAGAGACGGGTTCTGATAGTCAACTGACTGATAATGAAAAAAAAGCCTATGAAGAAACTATTACTAAGCTTGAAGAAGAGCTCAATGCTTGGGAACAACTGGATCGTCAGGATAAACTGGCATTAAAAGAACAAGCTGAACAAGCCAACCGGAGACTCAAAGAAAAACTGGCTATGATAGCTTCCGTAGCCATTGGTGAGGATGTGGATACCAGTGACCTGAATCTGGAAATACAAGGTGAATTGCCTGAACTGAAAAGGCAGTTGAAGCAGGGTATTATTACTACAATCAAAGAGAATTATCTACTATTGCTGATGGTCTCAGGCCTAAGTTTTTTTCTGGGAATCTTTATTGTGGATCTGGTTAACCGCAAGCGTCATGGCGGCTATCGGATCTAAATTTCTTAGTAGGAAATAAAAGTGCCAGGGTGGGATGAACCCTGGCTGATTAAATAATCAAAGGAAATGTAATGATTAGGAGAACCTCTTTCTTCCACAAGGTTTCCTATAAACAACTCGCTGCTGCTGTAGGCATTAAGTTGCTTATTCATATAGACAGTGTAGCTGTTAATTAGTTCAAAGCAAGCATCAAATTAAAATGATTTTGAGTTTTTTTATTAGCATAAGTAGTTATTTTTAAAGGTTTTTATGAAATACAATGACTTGCGAGAGTTTCTTAATAAACTAGAAGAGATTGGTGAACTTAAGCGTATAAAGCACCCTGTCGATCCCAATCTGGAGATGACAGAAATTGCTGATCGGGTCCTGCGGGATGGTGGTCCTGCGCTGTTATTTGAAAATCCAGTTGGGCATACGATACCGGTTTTAGCCAATTTATTTGGCACACCCAGGCGGGTTGCTCTGGGTATGGGAGAAGAAGATGTCTCTCAGTTGCGTGAAATAGGTAAACTGCTGGCTTTTTTAAAAGAACCAGAGCCTCCAAAGGGGTTTAAAGCTGCATTAAAGACTTTGCCTATTTATCGAAAAGTTCTCGATATGGCACCTAAAATTTTGAAACGGGCACCTTGCCAAAAAATTATCTGGGAAGGTGATGATGTCGACCTGGGTCGTCTACCCGTGCAGACATGCTGGCCGGAAGATGCCGGGCCATTAATCACCTGGGGTCTGGTGGTCACCAGGGGGCCCAATAAAGATCGACAGAATCTGGGTATCTATCGTCAACAGGTTATTGCTAAAAATCGAGTTATTATGCGATGGCTGGCGCATCGAGGTGGTGCTCTAGACTATATGGACTGGCAGGAGCAGCACCCAGGTGAACGTTTTCCGATTTCTGTGGCGTTGGGCACCGATCCTGCCACCATATTAGCGGCTGTCACACCGGTTCCTGACTCATTATCAGAATACGCTTTTGCCGGTTTATTGCGTGGCTCTAAAACTGAACTGGTTAAATCGAAGGGCAATGACTTGCATGTTCCTGCAAGCAGTGAAATTGTACTTGAAGGTTATCTTGAGCCGGGTGATGAAGCATCTGAAGGCCCCTTTGGTGATCATACGGGTTATTATAATGAAGTGGACAGCTTCCCCGTGTTTACTATTGAACGCATTACCATGCGTCAGGAACCCATTTATCACAGCACCTATACTGGAAGGCCGCCGGATGAGCCTGCCATTTTAGGTGTGGCTCTGAATGAAGTGTTTGTGCCCATTTTACAAAAACAATACCCTGAAATTGTGGACTTTTATTTGCCACCGGAAGGCTGCTCATATCGAATGGCTGTTGTCAGCATAAAAAAACAATATCCTGGGCATGCCAAACGAGTTATGTTTGGTGTCTGGTCATTTCTACGGCAGTTTATGTACACCAAGTTTGTCATTATCTGTGATGATGATGTCAATGTCAGAGACTGGAATGATGTTATCTGGGCAATGACTACACGTATGGATCCCGCTAGAGACACCTTACTGGTTGAGAACACCCCCATTGACTATCTGGATTTTGCCTCACCGGTATCCGGTTTGGGTTCAAAGATGGGCATGGATGCCACTAATAAATGGCCGGGTGAAACGGTTCGAGAGTGGGGTCGTGCAATTATCAAAGATAAGGATGTGGTTAAAAAAGTCGATGATATGTGGGATGAATTAGGGCTCTAAATAATTGTGTTACCAAATTATTAAGTCTGTAACATGAACAGGTGAAGCCTTATTTTGTTAGGACTGGGTCAAATCATGAAAAAATACACCACCTATTCATATACTCCAGGGGATACTATTCAATTCCTGTTATTTAGAAGTAAACAGCCCTGAAAAAGCCCTCTTTCTTTTAACTGATCTTCAATCATCTGCGCGGGCCGCATTTTTTCTCGGGTCCATTGAGGTGCAATTAATTCATCCCATCGACTGGCAACGGCAGCAAGACGCTGGACCGCAATGTCCGGTGACAGGTATTGTAGAAATAAGATGACTTTGTCAATGTATTCCTGTAATTCAACCGGTTGAAATTTTCCCTGTTGATACAGTTCTGCGAGCGGTGTATTACTTAGAACGTGAAGATTATGCAGTTTTACATTAGTTATAGGAAGCTTATTTAATATTTTTGCGGTCTGAATAATTTCATCATCAGTTTCATTGGGTAAGCCGAACATAAGGTGAATACCAATATCCACACCCGTCTTTTCGTGCAATTTGTTTATTGCATCATAACCTCTTTGAACATCATGACCACGTTGAAGAAAATTCAGATGGTGGTCAAAAAAACTCTGCAGCCCCAGTTCTACCATAACGTAATAACTTTCATGAGTACTTTTAAGTAATGGTAAAATCCTTTCGGGCAGACAATCCGGACGGGTGCCTAAAACAATACCTTCGACGTTATCTTCTGATAAAGCAATATTAAAACGCTGCTCCAGATCGGAAACACGATCAAATGTGTTGGTATATGACTGAAAGTAAATAAGAAATTTATGTGCACGGTAACGTTTTGAAATCCTGTTACGATTGATAACAATCTGCTCTCTTAACGACTTGTCACGTTCAAGGTGATAAGCGGCAGAACCCCATTCATCGCAAAAAATGCATAGCGGCATTCGGCTATTGGGCTGTCGGTTGGGGCAAGTTTCTGCAACGCTTACGGAGACTTTATACACTTTTTCGCCAAATCGGTTTTTATAAAACTGACTGATGGGAAAATAGTGATGCTGGCCCCAATGGTTAAAATTGTCATTCATTTTGCAATGCTTCAAGCTGTCCAGCCGGAAAGGAAGTGAGTGATCAGAGATTGAATTAATTCTTCAGAGCTGCAGGCTGATTCAGCAAACAAGTTATTGTTAATGGAAAGTGTGCAGATACCATGTACACTACTCCATAAAACCCGACTGGCTTTAGTAATATCTTGCCCAGATAATTCAGGCTGAATGGCTTCAAGTTGAATCTCGATTAATGAAAATAAAGCATTGACCTGGGCTAAATACCAGTCAGGTAAGTCATCATTATTTAAAATACTACTGTCAAAAATAAGTTCCCAAAGTTTGGGATGACTGTGAGCAAATTTAAGATAGACATTGGCATAGGCCAGTATATTCTTCGGGTGGTCTGTTTGGCTGATGCTCAGTTCCTGGCAATCATCATAGAGAATTTTTAAGGTGCGGGCATTCACATGTAAAAGTAGATCCGGCAGATTTTTGAAAATCTGATAAAGCGTGCCCACTGTATAACCCATCTTTGTGGCAATCTGACGGGTACTAAGTTCATTGGCGGATTTGTCATTGAGCAGCTCCTCAGCAGATTTTAAAGCCAACTCTTTTAACTCTTCCCGAGTGTGATCACTACGTCGTGCCATTCGCTATCCTATTAATAATTCAACAATGATTAATTGTTACTTGGTTTAAGTCTATTGTCAATCAATAAGCATAATCACATATTGAATATTTTTTATAATTCTAAATTTTTATTGCAGGTGGTGCTGAGAGTATGGGCATCGTGCTCATGCCTTAAGTCAGCATAAGCTATAAAGTGAATTTACTGTGCTAAAATAAAAAATAGAAAAAATTTTTCCTTAATAAGGGAGTTGTGATGCGATTACTTCATACCATGATCCGTGTGGGCCATTTACAGCGTTCCATTGATTTTTATACCCAAATACTGGGTATGACATTGATACGCCAAAAGGATTATCCTGATGGCCGCTTCACCCTGGCTTTTGTCGGTTATGGTGATGAGGCTGACCATTCAGTGATTGAATTGACTCACAACTGGGATACTGATACCTATGATCTTGGATCGGGCTATGGTCATATTGCATTGGAAGTTGATGATGTTTATCAAGCCACAGAAAAAATACGTAAGAATGGTGGTAACATACTTCGTGAGGCTGGTCCCATGAATGCGGGTGCGACCATTATTGCTTTTGTGACTGATCCAGATAATTATCAGATAGAACTTATAGGCAAGAAACCATAATGATAAGCTTGGAAATATTTAAAAAAGCAACCACTGTCTTTTTAGTTGTTGTGGTATCTGGATGTACAACTTCAGCAAGAAATACTCAGGCAGTGATATCAGACAGCACAAAATATAATGCCCTTGGCTGTTATGAATTAGGTGTCGAGGCTGGATATTTAGCCGTTTTTGGAACAGAGCTATCAAAGTCTGTGGACAGAGAACGAACGAATGATATGGTTCTGATTAGCTCTCTGGGGCTCCTTTCTCTTCCAGCGATAAATACGGATCAAACAACACCTGAAAATAGATATTTATCAGAAGTTAAAGGTGATATGAAATTGATTGAAATTGTCAGCTCAGATAAAAACTGCCCTATTAAGTTTGAATCCAATGAATTCGATCCCTATATTGTTGATAATAGTACTAATCCTATATTAGGGCAAAAACCTGTTGATCGCTCGGTGGTATACAATGCAGTACAAGTGAAAGAGTAATATAGTAAAATATTGTCAGGTTTATAATAGAATTTTTTAGTGGCTGTAATTGAATATCAGCCAGTCACCCTGTCTTCAATATGATTCATATATTCAGTGATCAAAATTGGTTTTTCAATACCAAATCCCTGTGCGTAATCCACACCAATTTCATTGAGAACGGATACAATGTCATCATTTTCGACATATTCTGCAATGGTTTTCATCCCGAGAAAGTGTCCGATTTCGTTGATGGATTTAACCATTGCTCTGTCTGCAGAATTGCTGACAATATCCTTAATAAAGACACCATCAATTTTGAGATAGTCGACAGGAAGGTTTTTTAAATAAGCATAAGAGGACTGCCCCGTTCCAAAATCATCCAAAGAAAACTCACAGCCCAATTCTTTGATAGAATGAATAACATTATTGGCATGAGTTAAATTTGTAATAGCCATTGTTTCTGTGATTTCAAAACAAATCTTATTATGGGGTATTGTTGGATATTGTTCAAAAACATCAAGAATGAATGTGTAAAAATCAACATTATTTAAGCTTTGTCCAGATAGATTGATAGCAATACCACCCATAGTTTCAAGTTGTTCAAGGTGCTTACTGAACCAGTCAAATACATAGCTTATCACCCAGCGATCAACATCAATCATTTTATTATATAATTCTGCAGCTTCAATAAATTCAGCAGGAGGCATATGACTATTATTTTCATCTTTAACCAATAATAACATTTCATAATGCTGTAAAGTAACCTTACTGGATATTGGCTGTATACGCTGACAACGAATATCGAGTTTATTATTTTTTACCATCTGATCAACTTTTGTTGCCCAGACTTGCAATTCCTGACGGTGGTTTAATTCCAGTGCATCATATTCAATCAGATGTACTCTATTACGCCCTGTCTCCTTGGCGATAGTCGTTGCAGTAACAACAGCCTTGATATAAACACCAATCTCATTATTTTCAGTGATAGAAATCTGACCAATACTGGCCGTCATTTTGAATTCTTTATCATCCCACTTAAAATTATAATTGTTTATTAATTTTCGCTGAGACTCTGAAAAAATAGAAGCTTCTTGTTCAGAATATCCAGTGAGTAATAGAATAAAACTATCAGTACTGTATCGGGCACAAATTATTTCTGGCTTAAGATTATGATTAATTGCCTGAGCAATTTCTGAAATATATTTATCTCCTGCATCATAACCACAGATATCATTAATCAGACTAAATTGATCAATATCAATAAGACATAGCGTATAATCAAACTTATTCTCCTGTTTTTTACTGAGTTTATTGTTAAAGAGTCGGCAAAATTCTTTCTGCTTAATAAGCCCTGTGAGTTTATCTAAGGCATTAACTTTTGCAATATCATCATGAACATCTCCAAGGATTGCATACAAGCTTCTCTCTAATAAAGGCAGATCGTAATCCTTTGTCTGGATTAATTGTCCATTATCCAGCATGGAAACCACTTCTGATAGATTAAAAACAGCCTTTTGCTGACCTGTTCTTCCAACAAAAACAAATACATGTTTAGCATCACTACTCCAGATGAGTTGTAAGCGTATTGTACTTCTGGTAACTTTTGAATTTGCCTTAACTTTTCGTTTGAACAGCAGATAGTCATTAATCTTTAGGCGTTTTGCAATTGCTTTATTAGCAAGGGCCATTGCATCTGTTGCCCCTTGACTAATTTTACTTATAGCTTGTTTATCTGAAAGTGCATAACCATTGATCAGCAGCTTGATAATACTATCATAACTTAGCTGGATTCCATGTGACGGTTCCCCTTTAGCCAGAAACCTTTCAATATCATCAATGATTTTTTTGTTATATTGAGCATTTTCTTCAAGCCCCTGTTTAATAATAAAGAGAACAGCATCTTTATCAATAAACTCTTCACTCACATCCCCTTCCATACTAAGGAACAGCATATCCATTGCTTGTAAATACTGGTGCCACAGATTGCTGTTTTTGCCTTGTTTCAGCAAAGTATTAACTAGTATAGGGAGCCATTGATAACTTATAAAATCTGCAATTACTATGGGCGTTAATTTATCTGCGAGACGAGTTGCAAGTTCATTGGTGACAATCTGATGAGCATCCCAATAATTCACAACCTTGTTAACTTTTATCTTATAGTGCTTTGATTGAATATCTAATAATTCAGTTAAAGATTGTTGAACTTTTTTAAATACGTTTAAGTCTGTATCGTAGTTCTTTAAGATAAAAAGGATAAAGGTATGGGCTTTGAGATAATATTTATTCTTTTCATCATCAAAGTCAACTATTGCTAATTTATTGATTAATGTTCTTGCTGGATTAGACCATGACTCGAAAAAATCTTTATGTAATAAAGAAACTTTCAATAGTGGAATTTGTAATAATGATAAAAGTTTTTTAACGGGTTCGCCAAGCCAGGTATCATCTTGAATAGAACAAAATAAGCGATTAATAATATCCAGTGTATATTCAAATTCATTTTTTATTTCAATTGAAAAAGCATCTTTATTAATGTAGCTTTCAACATGGGATACTAGATCAAATGGCATAATGCCATTTTTTTTAACGTCTTCAGCTTGTTTATATTGCATCTGCGTTAAGTCATCAATCAAAACATTAAGTTGTTGCTTATATTCATCTGATGTAAAAAAATCTTTGTCAGGTTTTTTTAATTCTTGTCCATCTTGAAATGATAATAACTCTTTAAGCGTTTGATAAGTGGGTACAAGATTGACATTGTTTTGAATCGTATTAATTTCACTCAAGTGGGCATTGGATGAAACTGTATGACCTAATGTGTGCTGCTGTGATTGAGAAGGAATATCAGGTTGAGAAGAATTTTTGGCTGATAAATTTATGTTAGCTAAAGGCTCCTTACTAGCTAAAGGCTCTTTATTGGCTGATGGCTCACTGGCAGTTGAAGACTGATTACTCGTTGAAGACTCTTTAACAATTGATAATTTATTCTTTTCAATTATTGGGACTATATTCTGTTTGATGAATATTTGATTAATTTCTTTATAGACATCAAATAAGTGATTTTCGATTACTTTTTCAAATTGGTGATAAAGTATTAGGAGAATGTCATTATTTAAAAAATAGAGATGAATGGCCTCACTGAAACTATTAAAAATAATTTCAGGGGAAAAAGGATTCTTTTGAATATCTTTAACATCAATGCCAAATAGTTTTGATAAACGCAGTTCTATTTCAATCAGTTCCTGCTCATAATTAGGGGAAATATGAACAATAAGCTGGTTAAGGGTTAACCAGTTTTCAAATTCATTTTGGTCAATCAGTTCCAGTTCATCAAAGACCTGACTCTCTTTGTCTTTATTATTAATTTGACAGCATGAAGTCAGATGTTTCATTGTTAATTTAAGAAACTGATTTTTTAAATTTTGTTTTGATTTATTGAGTGTATTGATGGCATCAAAATAAAGAGCTTGATCCGTATTATTAGATGAGTTTTCAGCCTGTTGAAATAGAGCATCATGAACGCTTGGTAAAAATATTTCCATAGTATGAGACAGATTTTTCATAAAACTCTGTCTCACAGCTTCAAGTATATTATGTGATCTTTTGTCAAGGCTATGAGAAAAAATGGCATTGTTATGCATTCCTTCCTGCAGCTGTGTTTTACTCAGGCTGGCAACAGCATCAAGGGCAGGGTTAAATAAAGAAACTTCGAGTCCGTGCTCAAGAATACGAACAACTTTAACTTCAAGATGATAGTCAGTTACATTATCATTTTTATCAATTTGTCCGTTTTCAGCAATAGAAAATTTAATATTGAGCCGGTCATCAATGCCAATGCTATCAGGCATTGGTTCCTTGTTTTGCCAACGAAGGCGCAAACCGTCAAAGCCAAAGTCCTCTATAGCAAAGTCCCATGAACGATACATTTTGTCATGTACAATAGCATCAAGTCTGACAGGTGATCGTTTATGAGTTCTTTTTTCCAAGGATATGCTGCCTTAAATTCATGAGTAAACTCTCTAAGCATAGGCAAAGTATGATAATAATCAACTGTATTAAGAGAGAAGGTATTAAATATGTCCCTTCTTTGATTTAGAAATGGAGATTGATGAGCTGTTATGGTAACAATAGTCACTTAAAATATTATTTAGCAAATGCTTTACTTGTTAAGCAAGATAAAAAAATATCCGTCATTCCGCATCAAATTTCATGAATAAAAGAAATTATAAGGAGAGACCAAAGCTTGAAGAATAACCTCATGCCTTTCTTTAAGATTAACCACGACGAGTTGTTGCTCTTGAGTAATACTCAACAAATAAATTCCTATAAAACTAAAAAATACCCAGCGTGCAGTTGGGTTTTGAATCGGCTTTTTCTTTTGATTGGGAAAGTGAAGCGCCTTAACTTTAAGTTGAGTCCTTATTTTATGCTCAAGACCCGCATAAACCATCAAACAACAGGTCATTACCATTAATAATGCTTCTATCCTTTCAGGTTTTTTTAAATAAAAAGAGGAGGTTAAAAACTCAGGACTTTTGAGAAAATGAAAGCCTCGTTCTACTTTCTGCTGTGATTTATATAAATCAAGTAAGCCTTGCATCCTGATCCCATTCAATCTGTAATTTTCCACCGCAAATCTTGATTTCAACGGCCTCAAATAAAGCCGTTTTCTCTGGTAGTTGGGCTTCATCCGCTCGGTAAATGGCTTTAGGTGGCAGAACCATGAACATTGCCGATTAAGTTGTCTTGACTGAGGGGGGCAAATTAAGTGCACCCAAGAAGGTAATACGGCTTTATCGATACAGGATGCAAATAGAAGAGGGATCTAGAGACACAAAAAATCAGATGGGGGTAAAGCAGGCTGGGTTGCTGCAGTAACCCAGCTTAAAACATTATTTCTGCTGATATTATTTTAATAAGTCCATCATATCCTGCTTCTTTTCTTCAACTGCTACTTGATAGGCTGTGATACCAGAAGCATTTTTGTGAAGTTTATCGGCTTTGTTCTCTAGCAGATATTTAACAATATCAGCATACCCGGCTCTAACAGCATAGAACAAAGGTGTTTCCTTATCAGAATCTTCTATATTAATATCAGCTCCAAATTTAACCAGATATTGAACCACATGCAAATTACCTTTATCGGCAGCATAGTGGAGTACAGCTGAGCCAAAATTATCCTGGAAATCAACATATTTAATTCTGGGTAAAATTTTCTCAATAATTTCTGGATCATTCTTATTGATTGCAGCCATCAAGGGTGTGATGCCAATATTATTGGGTACACAGGGTGCAATCTGTTTGCTGTTATTAAATAAAGCATTAACAACATTGAGATAGCCACCCTTAATTGCATACATCAGGGCAGAGTTTCCCAGGCTATCAGAAGAACGGACATCTGCATTAAATTGTAGTAATTGCTTAACAATATCAGCGTTGCCATTCTTTGCAGCAATCATAAGTGAATCTAATCCAACTCTGGTTCGGTCATGGACATTAGCACCAAATTCAATTAACAGGGCAGTAATAGCAGGATGGGTATTTTGAGTGGCCAGGGTCAATGCAGTGTCACCTTTTTTTGTTTTGGCATTCACTTCTGCACCATAGGACAATAAGCTAATGACGATGCCAACATT
This sequence comes from Gammaproteobacteria bacterium, assembly GCA_016744375.1. Lineage (GTDB taxonomy): Bacteria > Pseudomonadota > Gammaproteobacteria > GRL18 > GRL18 > GRL18. Next base: position 148 of record JADGEM010000003.1, on the reverse strand, counting down.
ACCTGCTTCAGCGGCGTACATCAGTGGTCGTTTTCCATATTTTCCTGGCGCGTTAACATTGGCTCCTTTATTGATCAAAGTAACAAGTTGCTTTTCAGTACCGCCAGCTGCGACATCACGTAGTTGTTCATCAAGCATGGCATTAGAC
>JADGEM010000115.1 GCA_016744375.1 Gammaproteobacteria bacterium | reverse complement strand
AAATACTTATCTCATTATCCACAGCCTCATAATAAGGCTCATTTTTAATAAGATATTCTTCTGCTAAGACTTCTTGTTTGTCTAATGCCATAAACCCCTACTCGATAATGATTATCATTATCAATTATACAGGATTTTGCTCTAGTTAATAAAGCCTTTTATCTCTATAGGTAAAAGTTATTGAATTTATCCAGAATGCATTATAAGGAATTAGTTCCAGAGGTACGCATAAGTTTGATTTAGAAAGGAAGTTGGCTATTATTAAAGTAGAAATTCCGTAACAGCAAACCTATTTGCGTGAACCGTCATAGGCAGAATACCCTTTGGGTATTGGATAATTGAACTGTTCTGCACCAAAATTGACCAACCACTCAGATCTTCCCTGCTTTTCACCACCTGAAGCATGAAAGGCTGGTGCATAGACATGACCAGGTTTCAGTATGGGGTCAGTTTTTTTGCTATCTGGCACAGCTGTTGTCCATTGACCATTAAGGTGTACATAAACATGCCCAGTATCGAGATCAATGGCCAATCCAATCCAATCACCATTTTTTAATTTCTTTCTATTGCTTTGCCCAATCATATTTGTTGCTTGACCTGGGTATTCAAGCCCTTCATTTACCATAGCAATATTGCTATGAGTGGATAGATCTGTCCGGTCCGTAAGCTTTAATTGAGCCTCTAAATACACTTTACCTTTTGAATATCGATGCGATGCCATCCAGGATGTTAGTGCTCCTACACGAATCCGTTTAGCAAATACAAAGTTATCTATAATTTGAGGTTGTATCAGGCTAGGTAGTCTTTGGCGTGCTTCCAAATAAGAGTAATTTTTCTTTACTAAAGTATTATATTCCCGAGCCGAGACTAATAGCACTTGCTCACCCTGAATGTCATCAACACTACGCTCTTGGGGAAGAATAAATTGTGGTGTTGTTTTATCAATAGAAAAACCTTGTGTCGCCTTGTAAGTATACTGAAAGGTTTGTAATATACCTCCAGTCAGTTTTTGAACGAAATTATGTGTATTGATGAAATTGTTACCTTCGCCTTTAGCAGCAATACGGTACTGCCCATCAAAAGAAACATTTTTTTTGAGTATATGAACAGTGACTTCAGCATTTTCAGCAATTGTAACCCGTTGCTCATGCCTTCCCATTACTAATACATATTTTAATTGTGCATCATCTGCCAATTGCAACTGCCAATGTACGGGTTGATAGGCAGAGAGTAAAAGCATGACAGGTTTTTGTGTTTCCCTAATAACAACTTGCACTGAGCCTTCTTGTATCTCTCTGAAACGGCGCTTTACACCGTTGGGCAACTGACTTTCATAAATAGAAATAGCATGAACTTCCATACCTTTAGCAGGATAATATCGTTTGCTGCTATTTCTGTGAGAGAACGTTCGTTTATCAGATTGATTCAAATATAAAGCTGGTTGACCATGATCAGAGGCAAGCACAAAGCTAGCAAAACCATCTTCATCACACACAGCTCTTGTCTCTTCTTGCCATTGGTTAAATCGTTTATAAGCTGTTATAAATTTTTTAGTAGATTTCTCAAAGTGAACCCTCTTCCCACGTCGTTCATTATACTGAGAATTTTCCATTAATTGCTTCAGTTTTTGTGTTTTTTCCTGCAATAATGCCGGCACTTGTGAACAATTTATTTTTCCGTGAGCTGTTGATGCCAGTAACAGTATCAATAAGACTAGAATACCTGTCTTCATATTGTGTTCCTTCCCATCATCCTGACTCCTGGCATTATATGTCCCTCGCCGTTGACCAAACGAACCATTTTGAGGGAATCCAGTAGTTTCAAAGAACCATCGATGACATTAGCAAAGTGATATAAAGCAATAAAACGTGCATAGTGTGCCGATTTTACATCACTGCTTAGAGGAGGAAACCGGATTAAGTTATGTGTTATGCCATTAAACAAAGTACAACCCGATCCTAGTCCCACAGCGAGAAAAACAGGAGTATTATCTGGTGTGAGGGACAAATCCATCCAACGATTTGTTGCATCGTAAACTCCATTGGTATTTTTTTTGTAATGGGTTTCCACATCACCTATACCATCCCTATTTAGAATATCACCACTACTACCTGCCCAGATCGTGACAACGCTGTCAACTTGAACAGACTCAATATGACCACAGCCTCCAGCAGCTGTTCCTCGAAAAATATTTGAGGACAGGCCTTTGTGACGAAATTCATACCATGGCCAAAACCAACTATTTAAATCTGAACAAAAAGTGGTCTTATCAGACATTACAGAAGTGGAAACGACACGCTGATTTTGCAAACCAAAAGCATTTAGCCTCTCAGCAGCAGATGCATCCAATTTCAAAAGCGCAAAGGCATCAGTATTAATAAGCGGTAAAAGTCGACTGGGTGTAGAAAGCGTCAATGAGTCAACATTATCTGGAATATGCAGACCATGTACAACTTGGTTTGTTGAAGTACCATGATGTTGTCTATATCGATTTAAATCACGATAGAGTTGCGCCAATCCTTTCACTCGTGCTGGTATAATAACAGTTGAACGTAAATGGTTAAGATTGGAACTAAATATTGATCCTGCCAGCGTAGCATAACGATCTAATGCTAACCAGGCAATAATCCCAATCCATATCAGTACAAGAGGTAAAACGATGCGTATAAGCATGCTTGGTCGTGACTGGTCTGATTTTTTAATTTTATTTTCTCTATGAACTATCATGAATATCTCTATCTACAAAGAAAAATGGCAGTTAAAGGAAAGTGTCCACTTCTGTATGAACTTATTAATAAGCCCCTCAGCAAACCAAGTCTGCTGATTTTGCTCATGTAAGTAATATTCATATCAAATAATTTTGGGTACATAACACTCTTTCACAACACAATAATTTCATTAGAGCATTTTAGTTATAACTGACTGATAATGGTCTTATCCTTTATCTTATCGTCGTCTACCAACATAAAGGCTTTGGATAGTACAATGGATAAACCATTATCACCTTCAAAGGGCAGGAAGATCTGCTCAAGATTCTTATCTTTACTTGGGCCAGGTACAATACAGAGATAACGATCATTTGGTGCAATTAAAATATTACTGCTGCCTATATGAATTTTATAAGTATGAATTTTTCCATCCACAATTAAAAAGCGGCCTTCAATGCGAGCAACATCCCGGATTTTTAATCGGGGAAGCAGGCGCTCAAGGACTAATTTTCGAGTCTTAGCCATCTCACCCAGCTCACCAAATGAATAACTTCTCCAGTAGTCACGATAACTCTGTCGAGAATCCAGGCCACCATCCTGCCAATGCGGATCATTACCCACACTGGCTACACCAACAAATAGATCGACATCCCGCATCGTTTCTGAAAAGATCAAAGGAGGTATATCAACTAAAGGAACTGGCTGATCCTGCCTGTCAATAAAGAGAACCTGATCCGTCGCCACATAGTGCCATATGCCTGTCTCATTAAAATCAGAATCGTCGTTCATTTCATTGATACAGTATTGGGCTGTCACACCATATTCAGATAAGTCTTTGGTTGCAATTTCTACATAACGTCCATCATCATAGGAACCCAATAGGGAATATTTCCAGCCACGTAAGGCGGCAAGTGAATTAAACTGATGCTGTTTTAATATATGTGCCGCCATGCGATTTGAATATGTTCGGGTCTTGATTTCAGCATCTGTTAACAGATAGATTTCCCGATAGGCCTGTTTTAATGGTTGTTTAATATGCAGCATTTCCAGTCGCTCCCTCCATGCCAGTACCGTCTGTATTTCTGAATCCATGGGGTGCCAAAGCCTGATAGTACAGGCTTCACGAACAGAAACCTCCTCACCCAACTCATTCTGCCACTGCCCTTCAAAAAATAAGGCTGGTTGTTGATCCAGATTCCAAATCAGCTTTCTGGCAATGTGACTCACTAAGCCATGATGCAAATAATATTTTTCAAAATCAATCAGAGTCCAACTCATATTGTCAGTATATAAGCGATCAATCCGATCACGTTGAGCCGTGGAGGCCTGTTTAATCTGTTTGACCAATTCACGTATCTTTTTTAATTTAACGCTTAATTTTATCTTGTCTTTAATAAAAACAGGAACTGACTTCTGTAGTTCACCATTGGGTTTTAACCATTGTTGTTCAAGACTACCAATCCCGGTTAAACGTAAGCGTAGCTTGTAATCATCAAAGACTTCAATAAGCTCTCCATTGCACAGGCCAAAATCTACAGCAGCAATTTCTTCAATTTGTGCTGGCTTAATCCCCTTTTTTTTTGCCTGTTCATTAATAAATTTCTGGATCAATTTTTGAGTGTTATTTTGCCGTATTCTGAGTTTCAGACGTGATAGATGACTAATTCCAGTCATCCCTTTAGATTGAGCCAAAGTATAAATTCCGGCATTACCAACTCCGGCAGCAGCAGGACCAACACCAGGAATTTTTTGGAAGCATTTTTCTGTCAACCGAGCGATAATTTGTAATGATTGTTTATCATGGAAGCGGCTCATTGACCACAATAGTCCTTTAATAAGATTGAAACTATTGGACTCAATATACTCAATAGTATGAAATGTATCCGTATGCCCATCATGAATATAAGTATGGGGTTGTTTACTGATATCAAGATTGACTGTTGCCAGTAACCACTTGTTGGCCTGATTTTTGAAGTCTCTTGCACCAATGGCATCAATCAGTAACGTCACAGATTTGATAAATTTTTTTCCTGGCTTACTAGAGCTAGCCCCTGATAAATGATGGAATAATTGATGCCATTGCACCTGTTGCTCAGTGGGAAATAACTGAAGTTCCTCCTTAACCATAGTCCCAAAGCGACCACTCCCAAACTCATAGGCTGGTAAAGTTTCACCACCAGCAACCTGTTGTAGCTTCTGTAACTTTCTGGCTGCCTTGCCAATATCAGATCCCCAATTTTGTTCTTTAAATTCTGTCTGTAAATATTTGGCCACAGAAGATGCTGCAAGTGCAACCGATAGTACCAGCAAGGTATTATTAGATGTATAATTCACATGACTTCCTTTTATTTGATACTTGTAAATAATTTCATATTTTGACTCCAACTTAATCGCGACTAAATTGGAGTATTATTATGTTTGTATGTGATTAAATAACCATACAAATAATACACACATCTCAATCTAAACGCAAACGATTTGCATTTAGATTAAGATGTGTGCATTAAGATAATATGCTTCGTATTAAATATTGGTAATTCATAATGGAGCAAACAGAAAACATTGAACGATTCGATTTATATGAGAAGGGCTAATAATGTTTAAAAATTTCACAAAGAGATTCCCATGAGCCAATATGTGCCCATAAAATACTGAGATCACATTCTTTGTTTAATGTTCTGGATAATGCACTGTATTGAGTGGCAGCCCTAAAATGGATACTGATCAAAACCAACTTTATCAACCAACTTCATGGCTTTATCACGGTTAGCAGCAATTTCTTCTATACTGACCTTATCTGCCTTGAAGTTACCCATATATTCATCAACTAACGGTGAACGTTCAACACCTTCTTTTACAGGGAATTCGTAATTTTCCCTTGCATACTTATACTGTGCTGCAGAGCCACTTAAGTATTCCATTAAAATGAGTGCATTTTCTTTATTGGGTGCATTCCTGGCCATTGCTATCCCACTCACCGCCATATGTGCGCCACGATTATTCTGATTTGGAAAGATCAGATTAACAGATTCTGCCCACTCTATTTGTTCCGGATTTTTGACATTGTAAATCATCTTGCCAAAATAGTAGCTATTCATAGGTAGGTACTTAAGAGAAAAATCTATATTTTTCATGTAAATACCACTGATTTTATTATTACATTTGAGCATAAAATGCGGGCTCCAATGCA
>JADGEM010000052.1 GCA_016744375.1 Gammaproteobacteria bacterium | reverse complement strand
GATGTAGGAGCCGGATGCATTAGTAGTGCAAGTCCGGATCTGTGCCGGAGGGCTGTATAGGATGGTAACAACCTTGTAAAACGGTGCTTTACGGCGATTCAAACTAATGAAAATCGAGGGTAAATACAATGAAAATTGGATATGTATTTTTGAGCTTAATTATTTTGTTTAGCACTGAATGTTATGCTGGAGATTATTTTATTTCACAAGGGCCATCGGGTGGTTATGGTGGGGTTCACTATAATAGTGGCGCAACTGGACAAACAAAAGTTGTTGAAGTTAGGGTCTATTCAGGTGCATTCATAGATTCAATTCAATTTATTTATAAATTTGATCATGGTGGTTTGCTTCAAGGAAAGAAGTTCGGTGGAAATGGTGGTAAATTGAAAGTATTGAAGCTTGCTGCTGATGAATATATTGATAGGGCAGGTGGGAAATATGGTAAATATGTTGATTCACTTTTCTTGGTTACAAATAAAGGCAGAATGATGAAATGGGGAGGGAATGGCGGTTCTGCAGATTTTTTTTATTCAGTTCCTAAAGGCGGTAGTATATGGGGATTTAATGGAAGGGCTGGAAAATATATAGATGCATTTGGGGTAGTGATGAAAACGACGCCTTAGTAATAATGTATGATAAATGCATGCACCAGAGCGATCAAAGCATTACGTTTTTGCTATTGAAAAGTCACTTTGGCTGTAGAGAAGTAATACCAAATGGAGAAAATAATGAAAAAAATATTTATCACCTTCTTATTCATTTTTATAATTTCAAGTCACTCTCTTGCATTTGCAAATTGTGAGCAAAAAAAAGGATGTGAAAAGAAAGCATGTAATATAGAAAAACAAATTAAAATTGCTAAAGATATGAACAATGGTTCAAAAGAAAATGGATTAAAAAAAGCTTTGAGTGAAGTTTTAGAACACTGTACTGATGATAAACTTAAGCACGACATTGAAGATAAAATTACTGATGCACAAAATGATATAAAAGACTATAAAAAAGATCGAGAAGAAGCTACGGCTGAAGGGAAAAAAGATAAAATATCTAAATACAATAAAAAAATTAGTGAAGAAGAAGCGGTTATTCATTCACTTCGACTTGAATTAGAAGATTTAAAGTAAAATTCATTATCAAAAATTGAAATTCACCAGGCAATACAATTTAAAAATTTAGAGCGACAACTTCCCTTGAGTGAACTCTATATTATCAGGTGGGATGGTCTATGAATCACACAAATTAAAAATACATGCAAATTATGACTTATTTTTAAAATTGGCTGGTTCAATTAAATGGCGCTTGAGTAATTTGTAAAATTCAGTTCGATTTCTTTTGGCCAGGCGTGCTGCTTGAGCCACATTGCCGTTGACCATATGCAGCAATTGAGTTAAATATTGTCTCTCAAAGTCTTGTTTTGCTTCTTTAAAACTATGGATGCTTGCGGGTTTTTCACGTAAGGCTTTTTCAACTAATTTGACGGGGATAATGGGTGTTGTTGAAAATGCAGAGACCTGTTCAATGACATTCTTCAAATGTCTGACATTTCCTGGCCAGTCATAACTCATCAGCATCTCCATCGCGTCATTAGAAAATCCCTTCACCTTGCTATTGTAGTTAAGTGTAGGATTACTAATAAAATGGTTGACTAATAATGGAATATCTTCACGTCGGTCAGATAATTTGGGTAGTTTTAAGGTAACCACATTGATTCTATAGTACAGGTCCATTCGAAAATTTTCATCGGCAACCAGTTTTTCCAGATCTCTATGACTTGCCGTGACGATTCTGACATTGACAGGGATGATTTTATTTGAGCCAACAGGTCGGATCTGCTGTTCTTGTAATGCACGTAAAAGCTTTACTTGAAAAGCGGGTGACATGTCCCCAATTTCATCCAGAAAAAGAGTGCCTTTATCAGCAATTTGAAATAAGCCTTTGTGATCCTCTAATGCCCCTGTAAAGGCTCCCTTACGATGTCCAAATAATTCAGATTCCAATAAATCTTCTGGAATAGCACTGCAATTGACAGCAACAAAAGGATGCTTTTTTCTTGGACTTGCATTATGTACGGCCTGAGCAATTAATTCTTTACCGGTTCCACTTTCGCCATGGATGAAGATACTTGCATCACCTTGAGAAAGACTTCTGAGATCACGTAAAAGATCATTCATTAATGGACTTCGGGTAATAATATTGTCACGCCATTCTTCATTCATTTCTTTGTGCTCATCATATTGATAGGCACCTTTCATTTCAAGGGCTTTTTTGATCTGCTCTAATAATTCCTTACTGTCAAAGGGTTTAGATAAAAAACCAAATACACCCTGTCGAGTGGCAGTAACCGCCTCTTTAATTGTTCCATGAGCGGTAAGGATAATAATGGGTAGTGTTTGATATTTTTCTTGTATTTTTTCACATAACTGCATTCCATTCATTTTTCCCATACGTAAATCTGTGACGACAAGATGAGGTTGAAACAGTGGTAATTGTGCAATGGCTTCTTCACTATTGAGTGTTGTCTCTACTTCATAGCCTGCTGTTTTAAGGCGTAATGTCAGTAATTTCAGTAAACTTTCATCATCATCAACGAGAAGAATTCGATGTACAAGTTGTTTCTTATCTGCAGTCATTTATTTTTCTTCCAGGCGCTGATTGATACTGGTTTCAATACTCTTTAAATCTTGTATTTTTAACACCATGTTTTTTTTATCATCCTGGCAATTAGATAGTTGTTCTTTAGATAATTTGAGATCTAGATTAAGTTGATGTTTTTGTCTTTTAAGTATTTCAATTGTCTTACGCTGTGTTAAAAGTGTTACTTGATAACTTATCAGCCATTCAATTTGTTCACTATTAAGTTTTGTATCGTGAATTTTTTTAAGAATTTTAATTCCGTCATTAATTGTTCCACAACCTGAATACTCATTGATAGCATAGGCCAAAGCCCATCCTGAACTCCAGTCATTTAATACACTGTAATTAAACCTGAGTTGATTGCATTCATTCTTTTTTTCTTTATTTGAAAGGGAGGAAAAATAAACACCAAATGCCATTAACTTATCTAACTCTGAAATAGAACAGGATAATCGGCTGACATTCTGGATAACTGGATTTTCTTGAGGAGTAATTGATGTGCAGCTTATAATTGTTAATGTTAATAATAAGAAGATAGTTTTTAATCTCATTCTGCTATTCCTTGCTGAACGTTTTGAGTAATGGGTAATCTGACTAAAAATCTTGCACCAGAATATCGTTCATTGGATTTAAGAAGTTTTATACCACCATGATGAATCTTGATATAATCTTTAATCAACTTGAGTCCTAGTCCTGAGCCACGAACCGGCCAGGATTCTGATGATTCCTCTTGATAAAATTCATTAAAAATAAACTTTTGATCTCGTGTTGATATTCCTTTACCTTGGTCTTCAATGATAATATAAATATTAATCCCAAGTTTTCTTACGGTAACACCTAAGTCACTATTAGGTGCACCAAACTTTAAAGCGTTTGATAATAAATTACTAATAATAACCCTGACTTTGTCACGATCAGCTTGTATCTTCACTGGAATTAATAATTCTTTTGTTTGAATTTTTTTGGTATTAATGATTAAGCGGTATTCTTCAATAATTCGCTTAATTAAAAGATCCAAATCAAATGTGGAACAATTGAGTTTTGCCTGTATGGATATTGCTTTTTGGTATTCGAGTAAATTTTCAATCAAGCTATTGAGTTGTATGCATCCGAGTTGCATTAGCTGAATAATCTCTTGTTGTTCCTGGTTTAATTCTCCAACGATTTCATCCTGTAAAATACTGGAACCTTCTTTTAGTGTTGCCAGTGGTGTTTTTAATTCATGAGAAATGTTTTTTATGAAATTTTGTTTATCGTTTTCAAGTTGATTTAATCTATTTCTAAGCCACTCAAGGTGTTTTCCTAACGCCTCCAGATCTTTTGGTCCTTGAATATTAACGGCTTGATAAAAATTACCTTTACCAATTTTTCTTATTGCATAACCAATATGTTTAATGGGCTTTATGAGTAATGAAACAAAAATTAAACCAAGTGTGAGGGCCAGAGGAACTGCTAAAAAAATGCTGTAGATCAGATTATTCTTAACTTGTTTGGCGGCAGTTGAAAGAGCCTTGGCTTCCTGTCTTAGTTGAATACCGCCTTTATCAACTAATTTTCGAGCTTCAAGCGTTAAATCAGCATAGTTGTTGAGGTCGTTTTTGGTCAGTTCTTGCTGGCCTGAGGTGGTTTTTTTTACAATTAACAAATAGAGCTTATTCTCATTTTTAAGTAACTGGTTCATTGTTGCTTGTAATTCAGATTTGACCTCTTCAGATTTCATATTTCTGGCCGTATCAATAAATGCTTGATGATGATCTTGGAACCCTTTTAATAAGTCAGGCTCTTTAAGTATCTGGTACTGCCTGATATTCCGTTCCATTGATACCAATCGTTCTAAAATGATTCGATTGCTTTCCGTTACTATTATTGTATTAATGAGTGTTTGTTGAGTTAAAGTTGTGTGCTTAGTGATGGCCACCAATGCATAAATAAATGCAAATACAAGTGGTAATGAAATAATAACAAGACCAGTCAAAGACAGCTTGTAGAGAGAATTTTGACGAAAATGTCTTCTTGATAGAATTTGATTAAAGCTTGAAATGAGTCGTACTCTCAGGTTTGACATAATGATATGAAAAGTCCTGCATGTCAACTTGTTAATTAAGTAAAAACAACTAAAGAAAAAGTAATACTATCATTATTAAAAAATAAATATGTGATATCTGTTAAGATTTATTGAATATTTTTCTATTTTGACTTTGTCGCTAATGGGTGACAGTTATCAATTTTTTTAAGAGGCTTTGTAATGGGTAACATATAGCTTTGAAATAAAACCTGAACAAACAAAAGCATTGATATTATTGAAGTTTTATTTAAGCTGGGGTAATACATCAAGATAATTATCAGGTTTTTTGTCCTTTTTCTGGTTAAAAAAAGTAAATTTTTACTTTAAGTATCATTTTGTCGCCCATTGGCAACACTTTTAGTGTTTGAGGACAAGGTTAAAATTCATTTTCCTTTGTGGTTTGGTGAATTATTAAAGTTGGCACATCGCTTGCTTTACATGAAACTATCTGAAAATTATATTTCAGGTTTTATTTAATAATGATATAAGGAATATTCAAATGATAAATAAAATATTATTCGCTGCTTGTTGTGTTTTTGTTGCCAGTTCTTCTTTTGCCGCTGCAGGTGATTACTCAGCACTTGATACAGATAAAGATGGATTGATTAGTAAAGATGAAGCTTCAGTTTCTCAAACGGTCACACAACAATGGGATATGCTTGATGTGAATAAAGATGGCTATCTTGGAGCAAAAGAACTAGCTGCTTTAGGTGATATTAAAGAATAAACTCTTTAATCAGAAAATCTGTTACTTGGTTTAAATTAGATTAATCTGTTTTTTTATTAAAATTGTTTTCTCTGATGTATAACTAAGTAGCATATTTAGTATTACATTTGCTTTTTTCTTAATAAATTGTGTGCTGGATTTAATATAGCCACGTTTATCCTCTCTCTCGATTTGATCTATCCAGTCAGCCAGTTCCAGATACACCACCAATTATCTCTTTTATCCTTCCAGAAAATTTTTCATCTTTGCATTTAATTTTGTATAGTGTTAGGATTTTATTTTTGTGTAAATTCTTAGTTTGCAGTGACTACTCTTCCTTGAGTAAATTCTATTTGCCCAATGTTCTTTAATGATTTGTTTGTAACAAGTTGATTTAAAGGATAATTTTCAAATATTATCCTATTACAAGCTGAGATAAGACTACTTGCCTGTCTCCAGTCTTTTGTGATAATTGAAGCACTGCTTTCTCGTGTCCAGTATACTTTTACGTTATTTTTAATTAGACAAGATTTAATATTCCTTTTTACATGGAAAAAAAGCACTGCAGGACCGATAAGTCAATCCCGACTATCACTAAATGGGTGTTGAGTAAGATATTAGGACACATGATAGATTTCGTCTTTAAGTTGCTACTGTCAGTGATCCTCAATTTCAGCCCATTACTGTGGATTTCACCATTTTTAATTTGAGAAAAATGTTAAGAAATACATCTTTATCAGGACTATCCTGTTTCTTATTTTGAAAATAACAAATACATATAGTTTATGATGGAGAGAATCTAAAATGCCTTTTGAAATTGAAAAAAAATTCCTGGTAATGGGTGATGCTTTTAAGCAGGATGCTGAAAAACAAGTACATATTGTTCAAGGCTATCTTTCCACTGTGCCTGAACGTACCGTCCGTGTTCGTATTAAAGGCGATACTGGATATTTAACCATTAAAGGTAAAGGCAATGAGTCTGGCGCCTCTCGCTACGAATGGGAAAAAGAAATTGATATAAATGAAGCAAAAGAGTTGTTGGAACTTTGTGAGACAGGCGTTATCGATAAAACTCGTTTTTTAGTCAAATCAGATGCACATACTTTTGAAGTAGATGAGTTTTATGGTGATAATCAGGGGCTGGTGGTTGCAGAGGTTGAACTTGAATCCGAAGATGAAGCCTTTGAGAAACCAAAGTGGATTGCTGAAGAGGTGACGGGGCAAAATAAATATTATAATGCCATGTTGATGCAAAACCCATATAAAAATTGGTCATGAAATAACTATTGATTTTTTACTTCTGGGAATATGATGTCTCGTCTGTGTAAATAGCAATAGACAAGGCATTCATTCACCTGCTAACGTTTTCCACTTAAAAATACCATAATAATATTAAAACATGAATTAGCTCCAATTATTTTTCGGAAGGCTTGCACAAGTTCAAAGAGTAGAAATTTGTTTTAGCAAGGTGATACTGAACTATCTTGCCGATAGTATCCTTTAAGTGAAAGTTTATAGGAAAAATCATGAAAAAATCTTTATTAACCGGTGTTTTACTCAATACGCTTTTTATTCTTCCTGTTTTTGCTTTAAGTCTTGAGCAGTTTGATGGAACTGAATACGGCTTTAATATTCTGGAACCAGAGGGCATGAATATTGCGCCCACCTCTATGTCGGGTCAGCGTGAGAAATTATATAATTTTATTAATTTTGAACCAGGCCATGATGAAAAGCTGGTCACCTACCTGGATACCCCTGATCGTGATTTATCCAAAAACTCACTGATCATCCGTGTCAGGGAAGAAATAAATCGCCCCGATAAAACGAAGATTACCGTGAAGCTTAGAGCCGAATCTCCGGAGGCTTTTGGTGACTTAAAGAAATTTAGAAAAGCGGAAATTGATATTGTTGGTGGTGAGAAACAATACAGTGTCAGCTGGGATATAAAGTATCATCCTAATGATTTTGATGTGCGACGTGTCGATGTACCTGCTATACCACCTGAAGACTCTTACTCAAAAACCAGAAAAACATTTGATATGAGCCCTGGTTTTAACCAGTAAATACCTGCCGGGAGGATGGGCGTTCCGCCTATGCTGCCGCAATTGTTAACTTTAGCCTTTGAATATGAAAACATTAACAGATAAAGCACTTATAAATAAAACAATAGGGTTTGTCATCCTGTTACTCCTTTTTACCTGGTCTGCCTGGTCATCGGGGGCTGCCATTCCAGCGGCTTTACCCAAAGACGCTGGTATTAACTGGTTTCAGCTTGGCATGGGCTTGTTTGGTGGTCTTGCCTTATTTCTTGCGGGTCTGGATATGCTTTCTGAGGGTCTGAAAAAGGCCGCCGGTGAGACATTAAAACTATTGCTTTCAAAGCTAACAACCAACCGTTTTATGGGGACCATCACCGGTGCTTTTGTGACTGGTGTCCTTAATTCATCTTCGGTGACCACTGTGCTTGTGGTCAGTTTTATTACCGCAGGAACAATGACTCTCAGCCAATCTGTTGGTGTGATCATGGGGGCCAATATCGGCAGTACTGTCACAGCACAATTATTAGCCTTTAATTTATCTGCTTATGCGCTTTTACCGATAGCGATTGGTTTTTTTATGAGTTTTACAGCCAAACAGGAGAAAGTAGAATATTACGGCATGATGCTCATGGGAATTGGTCTGGTATTTTTTGGCATGGGGATTATGAGTGATGCCATGATACCGCTGCGTTCTTACGAACCCTTTATTGAATTTTTAAAATCAATGGAAAGTCCGGTAATTGGCTTGCTTGCCGGAGCAATCTTTACCGGTCTTGTGCAATCTTCTGCTGCAACGGTTGGTATTGCCATTGCAATGGCCAGTGAAGGCTTATTGAGTCTTCCTGCTGGCATTGCACTTGCCCTGGGGGCCAATATTGGTACCTGTGTTACGGTGATGCTGGCGGCAATCGGTAAACCTGTAGAAGCAAAGCGTGCAGCGATTGTTCATGTGATGTTTAATGTCATGGGGGCTTTAATATGGATTATGTTTATCCCGCAGTTGGCTGAAATAGCCGTCATGATATCACCAGGAGCTGCCGAGATAAGTCATTCAGAGCAGGCCAGTCTTATCCCACGTCAAATTGCCAATGCCAATACTTTATTCAATATTATTAATACGATTTTATTTATTGGGTTTACCGGATGGTTTGCTCAATTAGCTATCCGGTTGGCACCAGCACCACCTGAAAAAACAGATATCCTTATTGAAGCAAAATACTTATATGAAGATTCTATTGAATCACCGACTCTGGCTCTTGAAGAAACTCGTATGGAACTTAATCGTATGGGGGGAATAATCTATGAGATGCTGCTTGATTTACGTCCGGCTATAGAAAACCATGATCGTGATCTGCTTAAATCTATTGTTTTAATGAGTGATAAAGTGAATATGCTAGAGTCTTTAATCTTTCAATTTCTCAGTAAAATACGAAAAGAAGACCTGACGGAAAAAGAAAGCCATGATCACCAGACATTAATGACCGCAGCTATTAATTTAAGGAATTTGTCTGATGTTATAAAAGGGGATATGGTTGAAGTAATATCATTCTTTATAGCAAATAATCATAGAGCCAGTGATATTACTCAAGAACTATTTCAGGAGTTCTATCAGGATGTTTGCTGGACTGTTGATAATGCTGTTAAAGCAATTGGAAAAAATGATCAGCAGGCGGCAGAATTTGTTGTGAATAAAAAAACAGATATGAAACGATATGTTAATAAAATTTTATCAAGAAAATCAAGCCATCTTGGTAGTCAGGTGAAAAGCTATATAAAAATGGCTCACATGGAAATTAGTCTCATGCAGAATATGTATCAACTTTATTTTTTTTCAAATCGAGTGGCAGAAGTGGTCATTCCTGAAGAAATCACCAAGAACAACGAATAATACGGATGTTTATTGGAAGTAATCAAAACAATGATTGTTCTAATGGTTGTTATCTATCTATTCTGGTATAGCAATATAACTCGCTTTATTTAGCATTTGGTATTTCACTATACCTTGGCAGCTTTCCCATATCACCTATAGACTACTGGGTAGGGTTCAGATCTGAAAATGCCTGGGGTGTTTTATTGTCCACATCGGATTTATTCTGCTCAATACAATGTTTCAAAGCTTCAATTAAGGCTCTGCCTTCCCAGCTTTGCTTGTCTTGTGAGTACTGAGAACTTTCCAGTTCATTAATTGCCTGTATCAGCTGTTTATCATCGACTAGTTGTATGATGGCCGATAAACCGGATAACATCGGCTGTTTATAATAGTGCTTGGCCCAAAGTATTAACGCTTTAGTCGTTTCACTGGTATTATTCTCAAGACAGGCATTATAAACTGATTGCAGATAATTATTATGATGCTTATTATCGGGTTTGTTGTTAAGCGTCTGATGACTGATTTTTTTCCTCTTTGAAGCAGCTGCTAAATACAAAAGTACAGTAATCAGCCAGAGAACAAGTAGTGCAGCACTGATCCAGAACCAGAGATTTTTATTGAAGCTGACCTCTTTATAGACAATTTTCTCAACGGTTTTTGTCGTTTGTGGTTCTGAATGAGGTACTACCGATTGCTTTTTTTCAACCATTGAAGCAGGGGCTGTTTTTGTCGGTGACTTAGCCTCGGGAATTGCATCAACTGCATTCGCATTGGCTTTTTGAGCAATATAGGTTTGTGCGGCCAGACGAGTTGTTTCCTGCTGGTTTGTTTGTGTATTCCACCAGTCAATTTTAATTTCCGGCAAAGTAAATGGCCCGGATTTTAAAGGGATGATCGCAATAGTATCCTGTCGTATTCCGACAACTTGACCATTTACTAACTGGTTACTCAACTTTTCCTTATCAGGATAGCTCTTTATTCTATTGGAAGAGAGTACTGTCGTGGCTGGCAGCTGGGAGCCAAGAAGTCCTTTGGCTCTGATAATAATACGACGGGTAATAGCTTCCCCTGTGGTTATTGACTGAGTATCTTCAATAATTTCGGATTCAATTTGCAGATTTTCAGCAGGCAGCCAGATTTTTCCTGTGTAAGTTTCAGGTATCGGCAGGATATCCAGAGTTAATGGTTTTGTGCGACTGATGATTTGTCGTCCCGGCCGAGAAAAAAGGGAAAAGTTCTGGCTGATTTCAGCATGACCAGTGAAGGTGATTGATGGAATGGTCAACTCACCACTTTGTTGAGGGTAAATGGCATATTTACGCTCAATGATATTATAGCGATGGTTTGAAATGTTTTTAGTGTAATTGGCATCATTACCAATTTTTTCAATCACCGTATTAGGCAATTCAAGTTCGCTCAAAGTGGCATTTGAAAAACGGATACGATGAAATAACTTGATAGTGACAATAATCTGCTGCTGAACATAATAGGGTTTCTTCTCTCCTGATTCTTCGCCAACCTCAGCCAAAGACATTTTGACAAAGACTTGCTTGCCATCAATTGCGGGTGTAGTAGATTGCTTCTTAATAACAAGATGAATTGCCTTGGTTGTTTCATTACCGACTTTTATGGCTGGTATTGTGATCTCGCCAGTTCTTTTGGGTAATAAGGTAATATTCCAGCTGTGTGTTCGGGAAGCATGGCCATTGATCAAACTATAGTTCTGACTCTGGCTGCGGCCCATTATTTGAAAACTGTCTTCAAGCTCAGTAATATCCGGATCACCAGAATTATTTTCAGATTTAATTTCTAAAACAAAGGTTTCATCAATGCTCAAAACCGTTCGGGCCGTATAGGCAGTGACTTCAGCCAAGGCGAAGTTTGTTTGCATAATTAAGAATAAATAGAGTAAAACGTGCAGAAACTGAATATTTTTGGGAAAATGATTGAACCAGTTCTGCTGTATTGTTTTTTGCATTAGCTCTGTATTCCCTACCATGGGTTGCCCTCGTACTGTGTTTCACTGGAACCGGATTGTCTCTGTTTTATAAGTGTATTATTGCGAAACTTAATGCGCAAGAGTTCTCCAGGATTATCCGGAATTCTCTGTAGCCACTGTTTAAGTGATTGCTGTTCTTCCTGATTTAATTGAGAGAGAACATCACTTTGGGTTTGAGCTGTGTCGCTGTGTTCACTCTCATCTTGTTCTTCGGAGCTCTCTGGCTGAACAGACTGATTTGTTTCATTTTGTTGCTCCTGCTCCTGCTCCTGCTCCTGCTCTTGTTCTCGTTCTCGTTCTTGTTCCTTCTCCTGTTCTTGTTCGGGATTTGATTCTTCAGGTGTTTTTGCTTCTTCTGGAGATTGTGGAGAGTCCTGATTATTTTGAGCTGATTGACTACTTTGTTCAGAGTCCTCACCCTCGGAATCAGATTCATCACTCTTTGAGTCATCACCCTCTGAGTTGGAATCATCTGATTTATTTTGTTCAGACTCTTCAGATTCATTGCTTTTTGAACCTTCATCGCTACTGTTTTCCTGCTCTTGTTCTTGATTCTCTGATTTTTGTTTTTGGTCCTGTTCTTTACTGTCTGACTTGTTTTCTGACTGTTGTTTTTTTTGCTGTTCCAGAATTTTTTTCACATAGTTTAAATTTTTAATTGTATTGTCTCTGATTTTACCATCAGATTCAGATACTTTTTTAAGTACTTCTTCATAAGCATTAATGGCTTTCTCGTATTGGTTTAAATGGGACAGAGTATTACCTTTATTATAAAGGCTGAGTGCATCATCTGATTGTGAATATTGTTTTAAGGCTTCTGTAAAATTACCTGCGCGATAGTTAGCGCTGGCTTTCCAGTTGTGGTCAGAAAATTGATCGGCAGCAGATTGAAAGTTTTCACTATTAAATGCTTTCTGCGCCTGTTGATCTGGCGTTGACCAGAGATTTTTCCAGGTTTTTTTAAATCGATCATTACTTCTTAATGGGTCAGTTGTTTCAGCATAAGCGGGTTCTGTCATTAAAAAAGAACCCCCGAAAGAACTAAGAAGCAGGCATAAGAAAAAACTGAGTAAACCTTTGCGAAAACTCATTAATGCCAGAGGAAGCAGTAGCAAGGTAAAGTAAGCACCGGCATCAAGCCATTGTTCTAATTGTTTGTCTTGCTCGGCTTGATCCGCATTCTGATCAATTTTTTGTTCCAGCAGAGTCTGGAAGTCACTATCATCTAAAGATAGTTTTTGATATTGGCCACCACCTACTGATGTGAGTTTTTTTAATGGCTCCGGGTTTAACTTGCTGAGTATAACCTGACCGGATTGGTCTTTAATAAAACCACCCTGACCCGGTATGGGTAGGGGAGAGCCAGCTGAAGTCCCGACACCAATGACAGAAAAGCGGTAGCCCTGCTGATGTATTTTTTTGACACTTTTTTTCAAAGCATTGAATTGCTTGTCCGCAATACCATCACTTAAAAGTAAGATATCACCCTGGGCAAAACCAGCATTCTTAAATAGCTGTTTTGCCGTGTCTAGTGCATCAATAAGATGGGTGCCGTTTAAGGGCATAATAGATGAATCCAATGCCGGTAAAAGTGATATGATTGTTTTATTATCAATGGTCAGGGGACTCACTGTATGTGCATCTCCTGCAAAAGCAATCAGAGCTGTTTGCCCCTCTTTTTTTCGCTTAAGAATATCAATCAGCTTGAGCTTTGCCCGTTTCAGCCTGGAAGGCTTTAAATCGGTGGCGTTCATGGAAAGGGACAAGTCCAGAATAATGACCAAAGCGTTACCCTGCTGAAAAACAGGTTGTTCTTTTTTCTCCCAGCTGGGGCCGGATAAAGCAAAGATTGTGATAAACAAAATTAAGGGAACGGCCCAGTTGAATACATTAAATGAGGATTGGCTCACATTATTTGTACCAGTGCTTTGTCTGGCTAATTGATAGTCTAGAAGTACGGGATCACAGACATCTTCCCAGCCGCTTTTGCTATTATTATTTTTGCTCAGAAAGACTAAAAAAAGAGCAATAAATGGTAGAGCAAAAAACCATTCTGGGCGAAGAAAATGAAATGTTTCAAACATTAAAATTCCTCTTCATCTTAAATAAAGAAATTTTGCTCAACAGAATCAATAGACTGATAAGCAGTGCAATGGATAAGGGCCAGTAGAAAAGTGATTTGCTGGGTTGATAGGTCAGGTTGTCGGACTCAACCGGCTCAAGCTTATCCAGAGTCTGATAAATCTTTTGTAATTCCTCAGTATCACGAGCACGAAAATATAAACCACCAGTGGTTTCAGCAACCTGTTTCAATGTTTTTTCATCCAGATCGCGAGAAGGATTAACTCTTTGACGACCAAAAAAAGAGCGTACTATCATTTCATCAGCACCAAAGCCAATGGCATAAATTTTGATACCGATTTGTTTCGCCAGTTTGGCTGCAGTGATTGGGTCAAGACCTGCATTATTAGAACCATCAGTTAATAAAATTAATACACGGGAGTCACTTTGATCAGCTGGTAGATCTTTGAGTCGCTTGACAGCAAGACCAATGGCATCACCAATTGCTGTTGCCCTGGAACCGGCCATGCCGATAAAGGATTCGTAGAGCATTTTTTCAATGGTTTTTCGATCAAATGTGAGTGGTGTTTGCAAATAAGCATTATCAGCAAATAAGATCAGTCCCATGCGATCCCCTTCGCGTTGTTGAATAAAAGGCTGAAGAACTGACTTAACGGCAACTAGACGGTTGACTGCATCCTGAGCAAAAAACATATCAGCAGTTTCCATACTGCCGGAAATATCAACGGCCAGCATGAGATCGCGGCCACTGACGGGGATTTCAATGGATTCCCCGGACCATTTAGGTTGTGCACTGGCAATAATTAAAAAAATCCATGCTAAAAATGCTAAAATAAGTATTGGAGAAACTGTCTGCAGATTCTGTGCTGATGAATGACTGTTAAGATGATTCAGCTCCTCATAAAAAGGTACACGCAGTGCCTGTTTTTGACTCAGACTTACCGGTTTGCTAAAACCATAAATAATCGCAGGTAAGGGGAGTAATAAAAACATCCAGGGCCAGTCAAAACTATACATGAGTGATATTTCCCTGCACAGATTTTTTTGCTTCAAAATCTTTATAACTATTTTTAATCATCACTTCAGTGGTGGTGATTAGCTCTGACAGCAGTTGTGTATCAATGGGCTCATGTACTGATTGATAAGGTGCCTGAGTAAGCATTATTGAAAACTTACTGCTGAATGGTTTGTCTGAGGACTCTGAAAGGTTATCCAGCAGGGTTAACCATTGTTCATCCGTCAGTAATGCAACGATTTCTCTTGGATAAAGTGAGAGGGCATACCGGCGTAGAAAAACAGAGAGCTTTTTAACGGTTTCATGAGAATTCTCATTACTTTCCTGGGACTCATTATTTTGGGATTCATAGTACTCTCTGATAGAGGCCAGCTCTTTCAATGCCTGTGATTTTAATTGTCTGGCGGTTGGGAGTCGTTTCTTTGGTTTTCTTTTAACTAAATAAATAGTGAAAATAATTAACAAAATTATCAGCCCAAGCAGAATCCACCAACCAGGGGCAACTGGCCAGAAAGTGATGACTTCAGGTAAAGAGATATCGGCAAGTTTGCCTGGATCAAATGTTTCAATTGCTTCTGGCATAATCAGTGTCGACTCCTGGCCACTCGACGGACCCCTCTATCCTTACCAAGGCTGGCAAGAAATTGATCAGCAACATTATCCTGGGTCGCCAGGTTGATAAGATGAACCCGATTTTTCATACAGAATTGCTCGATATCATCATGCTTCTTTTGGAACAGTTGATGAAAAGACTCCCTCAATGAATCATCATGGGTGTCAATAGACTGTTGTTGTGAGCCATTAGTGATGCCATATCGACCAGGGGGAGGCAGTTGAGCTTCCAGATCGTCATAGATATGAGTGATGAGCAGATCATTATGTCGGGCAATATAGCGTATGCGTGTTAAACAGGACTCATTTATCTGATTGAAGTCCGTGGCCAGCAAAACTATGCTGCCTGGATTGATCACCTTTTGAATACGGGCAAATAATAACTCAGTATTTTGAGATTCAGGGACAGTTTTATTATTTTTACTCTGGTTGTTATGGAAATCGGCCAGTAATTTTAAAAACTGCAGGACACCGCGATGGCCGCCTTTGGGGCGCATTTCCATGTGGCTGGTTTCATTAAAGACCAGACCGCCGATGCGATTGTTATTGTCAGCACCGGCCCAGGCAAACAGAGCGGCTGCTTTGGCGGCAGTAACCGATTTTAAACAATGACGGGAACCAAAATACATACTGCTGCTGAGGTCAACAATAATAAAGACAGGGCGTTCACGCTCTTCATGAAAGACTTTCGTGTGGACCTTGTCGGTACGGGCAGTGACATTCCAGTCAATATTACGAATATCATCTCCAGGCTGATAAGGTCGAACTTCATCAAAATTAAGCCCTCGTCCCTTGAGGGGGGAACTATAATGCCCGGATAGTGCAGAATAAGCTTTGCGTTGAGAGCCCAAAGACAGATGAGATGACTGATAGCGTAAATGTATCAGCCCCTGAAGATCAACCCTGGTTGCACGGTTATATTCAGTGGTATCTTCAGCAATATTTTCTGTTGCATTTGCTGTATCAGATTGTTTTTTATTCCAGAAGCTCATGATGGTCTATCGTTCAGGGGATGGCAATATAGCTGAGTAATTTATTAATATAATAATCTGTGTCGATGCCATTTGCTTCTGCTTCAAATGAAAGCAGCAGGCGATGGCGAAAAACATCGGCAACAACAGCTTGGATATCTGAAGGGGCGACGTAATCTTTACCTGCGAGCCAGGCATGGGCTCGAGCACAGCGATCAAGAGCAATAGTGGCTCTGGGACTTACTCCATAATTAATCCATTTAAGTAGATTTTGATCATAAGGAGAGGGATCGCGGGTTGCCTGGATAATCGTTAATAAGTATGCTTCAACTTCCTCACTCATATGAATATTAAGGATTTCATGACGGGCAGCAAATAAAACCGATTGAGTGATTAGCGGTAAATCTGGAACAATCATATCATCAGAGGTTTTTAATAACTCTTCCTGTGCTTCCTGGCGATTGAGTTCCAAAATGGCTTTTTCAGCATTCTGGTCGGGATAGCCGATACTGATATGCATCAAAAATCGATCCAGCTGGGCTTCAGGCAAGGGATAGGTACCTTCCTGTTCAATGGGGTTCTGAGTGGCCATAACCATAAAAAGTTTGGGTAGCTGATAAGTTTCTCTGCCGACGGTAATTTGTTTTTCAGCCATGGCTTCCAACAGTGCCGATTGGACTTTTGCCGGGGCACGATTGATTTCGTCTGCTAATAAAAGGTTATGAAATAGTGGGCCTTTTTGAAATTGAAAAGAGCCATCTTGTGGTCTGTAGATCTCTGTACCTGTTAAATCAGCAGGCAGTAGATCCGGTGTAAACTGGACCCGGTGGAAATCGGCTTCAATCAGATCACCCAGCTCTTTAATTGCTCTGGTTTTTGCCAGACCAGGTGCGCCTTCAACCAAAAGGTGACCATCCGCCAGAAGGGCAATAAACAGCTTATTAACCAGTGCTTCCTGACCGATGATTTTTTTTCTTAAACAATCTTGGGCGTGTGTAATTTGTTGATATAAGCTCATGATATTTTTTTATGATTCTCTTAAAATTTGTAACTTCTCAGCGTGTTTAGATGATTTTAGACCGGAATAAAACTCAAAAGTTCAGGCCATTTTTCTGCCATAAAGCAAAACAAAAGTTTGCAAATTTGAACTGCCCTAAAAAGCTAAATCAGGGCTTTCGCAATATTGACAATTTGTTTACGTTTAAAAAGCAGTTGCCAGCGACTGCCGCCCAGTTGCTGCCATAGAACTGCGGCACGAATACTGCTGAGTAATAAGCTGCGTATCTTATTGGCATTGTCCTGATTGTTTAAAATTTCAGGTTCCCCGGAGACCATAATTCGAGGGTGTAACTGGCTGATTGTATCTGAATAAAGCCCTCCGAGACTGGCATAAATATTTTCGTGGTTTAGGCCAAAGTGTTCAACCTGGCTCCGGGCTTTTTCAATACCGTCACTCAACTGTTTCAGCATCGCTTTATTTTTAAGCAGTTTGTGGGCTAAAAAAAGCACGCTGATGGAATAACGAGTCAGTTCAGTATCTCTTTTTTTATCGGAGTCACCTAATTGTTGCTGAATCAGTTGCAGACCCTCTCGAATACCAGCAATACCCTGAAAAACATCCAATGCATTTTCAGGCTCAGTATTTAAAATAGCCTTTACTGCAACATCCAGATAATACGCATCGATCTTACCGGTACTGGCAAGTTGCTGCATCTGGTGGCAGTTCTGAAAAATTCCAGCGAGCGCTATGGTGCGTTCTTCCATGGTTGTTAAATGTTTACTTGTCACTTTAGTTTCTCGATCCTGGTTTTCTCAGTTCTGATTCTTGACTACACGAATCTATGACGCCGCCGCCAAGGCATATTTCGCCCTGATAAAAGACAATAGATTGTCCGGGGGTGACTGCAAATTGAGGCGAGTCGAATTCTACCATACAATGTGATACTTTTTCTGTGTCATGGTTTGCGGTTCTGGCCGATGTTTTGGTTGTAGTAATTGTCATAATAGTACAAATCTGATCCGGCTGGCGATAGCGGGTTTTAGCCATACATTCAAATGGAAGAGTCGGGGCTTTACCGCTTACCCAATGCAAATTTGAGGCTGTTAAACTCTTGCTGTAAAGCAATGGATGATCCTTGCCCTGAACCACTATGAGTTGATTTTTCTGCAGATCTTTCTGTGCTGCAAACCAGGGTGAACCAGAGTCACCCTTGCGTCCACCAATGCCCAACCCCTTGCGCTGGCCCAGAGTGTGATACATCAGTCCCTGATGTCGGCCGACAATTTCACCTTCAGGGGTCACCATGTTGCCTGGCTTAGCAGGCAGATACTGGCTGAGAAATTTTGTAAAATCACGCTCACCGATAAAACAGATACCGGTTGAATCTTTTTTGTCCCAGGTGGCCAGGTGAAATTTTTCAGCCAGATGGCGGACTTCAGGTTTATCCAGCTCGCCCACAGGAAATAAAGTCCTGGACAGGGGATATTGCCCCAGCGTATAAAGAAAATAACTCTGATCCTTATTATTATCCTTACCTTTGAGCAGATAAAACTGGCCATCTTCTTCTTTTACCCGGGCGTAATGGCCCGTGGCAATTTTATCAGCACCCTGAGTCAGTGCATATTCCAGGAACACTTTAAATTTGATTTCTTTGTTACAGAGAATGTCAGGATTTGGGGTCCGGCCTGCTTTATATTCAGACAAAAAATAAGAAAAGACAGTGTCCCAGTATTCTGGAGCAAAATTTACTCCATGAAAAGGAATGTCAAGCTCAGCGGCAATACTCTGAGCATCAGCAAAATCTTCTTCAGCCGGGCAATAGCCGTCATCATCATCTTCATTCCAGTTTTTCATGAAGATGGCAGAAACCTTCAACCCCTGCTGTTTCAGCAGCAAAGCGGTGACAGAAGAATCCACGCCGCCAGAGAGACCGACAACGATATGATCTGATTGAATTTCTTTTTTTGAGGTTCGTTTTGTCGATTCAGTCATCAGGTGTCCAGCCGTCACGCCATAGTGATAATGGAATAATATGGGGACGTTCACCATTATCTTCAAACCAGGAATCAACCGCAAACTCAGTGCCGCTTTTAAGGGGAAGGGTTTCTCGCATGGCTCCTGAGCTATGCGGCCAGCCGAAAATAAAAAATCCGCGAGTAACATGATCCATTGGTTCATGCCATTTCAGCAAGCCCTGCTTCTGTAAAATAAGTAAATAAGTAGTAGTATTGGTTGATTCATCAATACAGTCTAATTGGCCATAAGAGCCCATGGAATCAAAGAGACCGGCCTTATCATGAGCCGTATCAGTCTTTATACCGATAATTTGTTCAAATTCAGCAATGGCACTGGAAATCTGAATCCGCTCAGCCGCAGCTGTCTCTGCTTCAGGTAGAAAATGAGCCCGGATTTTTTGCCATTCCATTTCATTTAAAGACAATTGCTCAACCGTCTTACAGCCCTGGTTGTGACACATTGAAAAATGAGTGATATCAGGTGCAGTGATAATATCATCCCGAACAAATGTATCTGCAGTGACAGAACTAGCAGAAAGCAAAAATAGGGGTGGCAGTAAATAATAAAAAGCTTTTTGATTTAAGTTCATAATGTTTTATTAACAGAGAGATACAAAGTTATGTTTTTACCGCTGGGGGCATGGGTGTTTAGTTGATATTTAAAATAATGTGCTCACCCGGCTGCAGCTCATTCAGATGCCATTTGCCTATTCGGTGTCGAATCAACCGCAGTGTTGGAAACCCAACCGCAGCAGTCATGCGCCTGACCTGACGATTTTTACCTTCAGAAATTGTTAGCTCAAGCCAGGATGTCGGGATGGCTTTGCGAAAGCGTACCGGAGGTGTTCTGGGCCAGAGATCAGGCTCTGAAATTTTTTTGACTTCAGCAGGGCGAGTCAGACCATCTTTGAGCTTAACGCCTTTTCTCAATAGTGTGATTGCCTGCTCATCAATTGCGCCGTCTACTTGTACCCAATATGACTTTTCTTTGCTATGCTTAGGGTGAGCAATCTGATGCTGCAACCTTCCAGAGTCGGTTAACAACAACAAGCCTTCACTGTCACGGTCCAGACGTCCGGCAGGGTACACTTTATCAATCGATAAATAATCAGATAAATTTTCCCGTGTGGAGGCTTGCGTATCATCCCTGTCAGTAAACTGACATAACACATTGTAGGGTTTGTTAAAAAGAACGAGTTTCGGCATATCCTGGACGTCATAATTATAAAAAGTGACTGCAGGGATATTGTATCATTATTAAGGCTTAGGAGCCTGTCCATAAATGTATAAAACACAACTTTCTCAGCCTGACGGCAAACTGGATCTTTATAAAGTTCTGGAGCAGCTGATCATTGATGGACTGGTTTCAAAAGAAAATGCTCAGGTTCTCAGGGCATTAGATCGAAACAATCAGCATTCTAAACAGCATCCATTTTTAGTGATTACAGAACGAGGCTGGAAAAACTTTGCTCATCCGGAACGACAGATAACCATGGAAGAACTGGTGAACTGGTTATCTAATAAAACTGAGATTAAGACTAAAAGAATCGATCCTTTGGTTATTGATGTCCATAGTGTTACTTCACTGATGTCTTTTTCATACGCCAAAAACTTTAATATTCTTCCTGTTGAAGTCACTCTTGATACGGTTTTTGTGGCCACCGCACAGCCTTTTCAACTGGAATGGCAGTCGGAAATTGAACGCATATCAGGTAAAAAAATTGAGTTATTACTGGCTAAACCAGATGATCTGAGTCATTTTCTGGTTGAATTTTACAGTGTTTCCAAATCGGTTTCGCAGGCAGCATATAAGACTGAAGACGAAATGTCTGGTATTCAGAATCTGGAACAACTGATTGAAATGGGTCGATCAGGCAATCTGGATGCGGACAATAACCATATTGTGGGTATTGTTGACTGGCTATTACAATATGCTTTTGAGCAGCGAGCGAGTGATATCCACCTGGAACCCCGTAGAGAGCAGGCGAATGTTCGTTTTCGAATTGATGGCATTATGCAGCAGGTCTATGAAATTCCTGCTGCTGTTATGAATGCCGTATCCAGCCGAATTAAAATTCTGGGGCGTATGGATGTTTCTGAAAAACGTCGTCCTCAGGATGGCCGCATAAAAACTAAAACGCCCGCAGGTCTCGAAATTGAACTTCGGCTGTCCACCATGCCTACGGCTTTTGGTGAAAAACTGGTTCTGCGGATTTTTGATCCTCAGGTGCTGCAGCGAGGATTCGAATCTCTGGGCTTTGGCAAGCTTGAGCATAAAGTCTGGCAAAATATGATCAAACAGCCCAATGGCATCATCCTGGTAACTGGGCCCACAGGCTCAGGTAAAACCAGTACACTCTACACCACACTGCGCCAGCTGGCGAAACCTGAAGTTAACGTTTGTACCGTAGAAGATCCCATCGAAATGGTTGAACCCATGTTTAATCAAATGCAGGTTCAGCAAAAACTGGACCTGGATTTTGCCCAGGGCATTAAAACCCTGATGCGCCAGGATCCAGACATCATAATGATTGGTGAGATCAGAGACAAAGAAACTGCAGAAATGGCCATCCAGGCTTCTTTAACTGGTCACCTGGTCTTATCGACACTGCATACCAACGACACGCTATCAGCATTGATTCGTTTGCAGGACATTGGTGTACCACCTTATCTTATCCATTCCACAATTATTGGTATTATGGCACAACGTCTGGTACGAACACTCTGTCCTCATTGCAAACAGGAAACCAGCATTGATGAAGAGGTCTGGATTGATATGGTCAAACCCTGGAAAAGCGATCTGCCGAAAAAAATTTTTCAACCTGGGGGCTGTCTTGAATGTCGTAATACCGGCTATATGGGACGAATCGGCTTATTTGAGATGCTGCCTCTGAGTCAGGAGTTTAAACATCTGCTGAGTCAGGATGCAGACAGGGAACAACTGCGCAGACAGGCAATGAAAGATGGTTATAAACCACTGCGTCTGAGCGGCGCTCAAAAAATTGCCAAAGGCATTACAACTGTTGAAGAAGTACTTAGAGTCTCTCCCGCCCCAATCGCTTAGAAATATCAAAATCAACCGATAATAAAAAAGGCTTGTACGCAATCAGCCTTAATATCCAATAAGAGTGGTTGTTACCATCAAAGTGAAGTATCATCATTTATTCGTTATTATACTTTACAAAGGAATTTAACTATGAAAATGAAACACATAATATTGCTGACCAGCTTATTAGCATTTAGTTTTTTAAATACAAATGTCTGGGCATGGGACGCTAATGCCGAAACTAAAGCCAATGAAACATTGGCACACTTTGTAAAAAAAGATAAATCCATCGAGAACTTTTTCAAAAAGGCTTATGGCTATGCCGTCTTTCCAACCATAGGTAAGGCTGGTTTTATTGTTGGCGGTGCTCATGGTGAAGGCGTTGTTTACAAACAGGGTGTAGCAACGGGCTTCACAAAAATGACCCAGGTCAGTGTTGGCTGGCAGGCAGGCGCAGAAGCCTATAGAGAAATTATATTTTTTCAGAAAAAGGTGGATTATGATAAGTTCATCAAAGGCAGTTATGCACTGGGTGCCCAGGCTTCGGCTGTTGCAATTAAGGAGGGAGTTGCAGTCCAGACAAAATATAATAATGGCGTCGCAATTTTTACCGATTTTAAAGGCGGTTTAATGGCGGCAGCCAGCGTGGGTGGTCAGAAGTTTAGCTATGAGCCTAAATAAACAATGAATACTGTCAATTGCTGTAATCAATGTCCTACTTCACCCTGACTGTTAGGTTTAAAACCTATCCCGAATAGCATTTCAATGATAAAATCGGCCCATTCTAGAATAGGGAAAAGTATATGAAAATAGCAGTTGCAGGTTCAGGTTATGTCGGTCTATCCAACGGTATTCTACTCGCACAAAACAATGAAGTGGTCACTCTGGATGTGGTTGCCGAAAAAGTTGAGATGCTCAATAAGAAAATCTCACCCATTGCTGACACTGAAATAGAAGCCTATCTGAAAGATGAGCCTCTGAACTATCGGGCGACATTAGACAAAAATGATGCATATGGCAATGCCGACTATGTCATCATTGCCACCCCGACAGACTATGATACTGAAAATAACTACTTCAATACTAAAACGGTTGAATCAGTCATTAAAGATGTTATGGCCATCAACCCTGATGCGATCATGGTGATCAAATCAACCATTCCTGTAGGTTATACACAACGAATTAGGGAAGAACTAAACTGTGAAAATATTTTCTTTTCGCCTGAATTCCTAAGAGAAGGAAAGGCACTCTATGACAATCTGTATCCCTCTCGGATTATCATTGGTGAAAAAAGCCAGCGAGCAGAAAAATTTGCCTCACTTCTGGCTCAGGGCGCTATAAAAGAAAACATTGATATTCTCTATACAGACTCCACAGAAGCAGAAGCTGTAAAACTCTTTTCCAATACTTATCTGGCGATGAGGGTTTCCTATTTTAATGAACTTGACACCTATTGTGCTACCCATGGTCTTAACACTCGTCATATCATTGAAGGGGTGAGTTTGGATTCTCGTATCGGCAGTCATTACAATAACCCATCCTTTGGTTATGGTGGCTATTGTTTGCCCAAAGATACCAAACAGCTGTTAGCAAACTACCAGGATGTTCCTAATAATCTTATCAGTGCCATTGTTGATGCCAATACCACGCGTAAAGACTTTATTGCTGATAGTGTCATTAAATTGAAGCCTAAAATCGTCGGTATTTATCGCTTGATTATGAAAGCAGGCTCAGATAACTTTCGTTCTTCTGCCATTCAGGGCATTATGAAACGTATTAAGGCAAAAGGTATTGAGGTTGTTATTTATGAGCCGGAATATCAAGAGGATGAATTCTTTTACTCAGAAGTCATTAAAGATTTAGACGAATTTAAAAAAATTCCTGATGTCATTATTGCTAATCGTATGACAGATGATTTGATTGGTGCTGAAGATAAAGTCTATACTCGGGATTTATTTGGAATTGATAGTTAATTATTAATTCGAACCGTTATTCGCTCTATCTTGTTCTGCTGATAGCAACAACTTTGTGATAAGATGTTTTCGTTTAAGAGGACTTTTTATCCAATTTATAGGAGATGGTTGTGGGTAATGCGCTTCAGGAGCAATTGCTTAAGGCTGGATTAGTTGATAAGAATCAGGCTAATCGAGCTAAAAGTACAAAACACAAAAAAATGAAACATCAGCGCAGCAATAAGCAGACAGCGGTTGATGAAGCCAAGGAACTGGCGGCACAGGTCATTCAAAAAAAGGCGGCACATGATCGTGAACTTAACCGCCAGCGCGATGAAAAAGCCCAGAAAAAAGCAATTATTTCCCAAATTAAACAGTTGATTCAAACCAATAAGGTCCCTAAGGGTAATGGTGATGATCTGGCCTATAACTTTGAGGACAATAAAAATGTCAAGCGAGTCTTTGTCTCCCAGGAGACTCATGATCATATCTCCCTTGGAAAACTGGCTATTGTAAAATTTGACGGGCAGTATGAAATTATTTCTGCTCCAGTTGCTGATAGAATAAAGCAGCGGGATGAAAAATACATTATTCTTCGTAATGATCCTTCTGAGAAAGCGGAAGAAGCTGATGATTTTTATGCAGATTATGAAATCCCCGATGATTTAATGTGGTGATTTCAAAATTGAAAAAAGTGTGCAAAGATGACTTTAAAATAAGCACTTTACTGCTTATTTTGATTCTTTTTATTATGCCATCACTGATGGCACACTCAAACACTTTCTCATCAAAGTTATTTCCCAAACCACCTGCAATTGAAAAAGATGTACGTTTCTGGAAGCAGGTCTATACTCAAATCTCAACTTCAGAAGGTTATATTCATGATAATGCTAATTTGTCCGTTATTTATGAAAAAATAAAAATACCTTCACATCTGGGCTATAAAGGTCGTTCACGCTATACAAAAAAATACAAAAGAAAATATAAAAATATACTCGCTAAATTAAGACGCACGCTGATAAAAACTAAGGGTAAACTTCAAGGCAAGCAATTTGAACAGGCACGACTGAGTCAAGAAGAAAAAAGAGTGCTGGCTTTATGGCCTGAAAATGTTACTTATAAAGAATTAGCAAAGGCAGAAAAGCGCATTCGTTTTCAGCTGGGACAGTCAAATAAATTCAAAGCAGGCTTAATACGTTCTGGCCGCTGGAAGCCTTATATAATCAGTATCTTAAAAGAAATGGAACTGCCTCTGGAGATTGCCGCTTTACCTCATGTAGAATCTTCTTTTAACTATAAAGCCTACTCAAAAGTAGGGGCCGCCGGCATGTGGCAATTTACTCGTTCCACAGGGCGACGATATATGCGGGTTGATCATGTACTGGATGAGCGTCTGGATCCCTTTATAGCTACCCTGGCTGCAGCCAGACTGCTAAAAAATAACTATGCTGTAACCGGAACCTGGCCTCTGGCAATGACAGCTTATAATCATGGCGCGGCAGGAATGCGACGAGCGGCTAAAAAATTAGGCACTACGGATATTGTAGCTATCTTACGACGTTATAAAAGCCGCAGCTTTGGTTTTGCATCGCGTAATTTTTACCCATCTTTTCTTGCTGCTGTGGCGATCTCAAAACAGCCGGAGCTCTACTTTAAAAATATTAAATTACAGCCTCCTGTTGATTTTGAGTTGATACCCCTGGGTGATTATATTAGTGCCGAAACCATTATGGATAACCTTGAGATTGACCGGCTTGACTTTATGAATGCCAATCCAGCATTACGACCTGCTGTGCTGGATGGTAATAAATACATCCCTAAATCCTATAAATTACGGGTTGATCGCTCATTAAATGAAAATATTGCAAAAGTACTGAGTGGTTATGTGAACATTCCGCCGGATAAACGCTTTCATCAGCAAAAGCCTGATCGTTATCATCGAGTCACTCGAGGGCAGACACTTTCAATTATTGCCGCACGTTATGGGATTCGGATAAGTGATCTGGTTGCCAGTAATAATATGCGCAATAAGCATATTATTCGTGTGGGCCAGGTTTTAATTTTGCCGCAAAAAGGTGTCGCTACCCGGGTTAAAGAAAAAAGCTCACCAGTTCAGGAGCCTGTTGCTGTCGCATCAGACGGACTCTATGTGGTGAAGAAAGGAGACAGTCTAGAACGGATTGCACAAAAAAATGCAATCAGTGTCAGGCAATTGTTGAAATTAAATAACTTGCCGAAACGGGATAAAATTTATCCGGGTCAAAAAATTATTTTAGTAAAACAGGAAGAAATATCTAAGCAGAAAAAACTATTGCTGGTTCAGCTTGAGAAAACAGTATCAACAGCAGCAGAAAGTCAATCAAAAACTAAGCCATCTACTGCTATGCCTGAAGCATTTGACTCAGGAGATGCCCAGATTGCCCCTGAGGAGGAGCAAATTGAGGTTGCTGAAAATGGTGTTTCACAAGAAAAAATCCCTGAGTTATTAGCTGATCCCACTGACTACTCCGTTAATAGCAAGAATACAATTGAAATACAGGCTGCTGAGACATTAGGTCATTATGCTGAGTGGTTGCGCTTGAGAACCCGAAATTTACGTCGTTTGAATAAGTTGAAATACGGCAAACCGGTCGTTGTTGGTCAACGTCTTAAATTAAGTTTTAATAAAGTCTCGCCTGATGAGTTTGAGGCACAGAGAATACAATACCATAAAAATTTACAAACAGAATTTTTTGAAAAAAATCAAATTGTTGATACGATAAAATATCGATTGAACCGGGGAGAGTCTGTCTGGCGACTGACCAGAAAGACTTACAAAATACCTTTCTGGTTATTACGCCAATACAATCCTGATTTAGACATGAACAGAATCAGCGCGGATAAAATTATTACCTTTCCTAAAGTAAGGCAGCGTAGTCTCTAGAGTCTTGGAAATAAATAATGTTTCCGAGCTTATTTAACCTTTCATTGCCTGATTTTGTGTTATTATTGCACTCGAACTGCCGGGAGCATGGGCATTGTGCCCATAAAAAAACAGAGTGGTAAAACACCCTTTCCCCTGGTAAGTACTTCTATTATAAAATAAAAGGTAACTCATAATGTCTAAACGAAAACGCAAAATGCGTAAAAAAGGAATGGCTGCACCTGCTAAAGCACCAAGAAACCCTTTGTTTGATCATCCTTTGATGAAAAAATCTCATGTTCATGATAAGTCATACAAGGCAAAGCGTCGAGCAGAGAATGTCCAGATTGCCAGGGACTGGTATTCTCAAAGTGGTTTTTATATATATAATATGAAATCTATTTTGAGAATGCTAGTCCCTTCTTTCACTTACTCCATCGCCTAAAACTATTGGAATTAATTATGCCAAAGCCAATTGTTTTTTCTGTTATTGAGTCACCTGGACACCCAAATCTATCAAATCTATATGAAAAAATGGGTTATGATGAAATGAAATTTACCTCTGTCAGGAGGGCAATTAATGCATTAAAGAAATATAAGCCTGATGTAATTATTGCTCAATTTTTTTATTCATTTTCTACAAATTATGCAAGCAACCACATTTCTAATCTTGATTCGTTAATCATAACCTTGCAAAAATATTCAAGTTATAAACCAAAATTTATTTTTTTAGTGAGTAAAAAAGATTATCCACATATTGATCAATTAAGCATCCATTATGATGAGTTTTCGAGCTCAAACCACTCATTAATCCTACCTGTTACTGAAGAGCAAGTAAAAGAGTTACTTTAAGTTCTTCTAGCTAATAATTTATTTGCCTGAACCACTGTAGCATATTTCAACATCAGCAAGAATATCTTCTGTGACACGGTCAGGAAAAGTTTACTAATTAATCCAGCTTGTGACTTGATTCCAGGGTTATTATCTTTCCAAGGAAATTCACCAAAAGGAACGGAAACCTGAGCTTCTACATAGACAAATGCTTTTATCATAAGTTATCTCCAATAAAATTAATTTTCAAAAAAACCTATATTATAAAATAAGAATCGCTGCTACACATAAATTATATAACAAACTTTACGTCATGATAGATAACGATCGTTATAATATCAGTGTTTTTAAAAGATAATTTATGTCTTAAAAAGTATTTTAAGGAATTGGCTACAGTATTTTGTCTCAGAAAACTGAGGCATACTGATTCTAAGAGGAGGGAAACAATAAAAGTTCAATACTAATAATTTATAATAACGATCGCTACACTTGACAATATATCGATCGTTATGAAATAATAATATTGCGATCGTTATTTTACGAGAGTCTCAATACATAATATTGAGTCAATTAAATAAAGAAAGGGAAATATTATGCCTCTTAGTCTATATCTCACTGAAGGTGTTATTCCTTCAGGAACTGAAAAACAAGCGGTTAAACAAATTACTGATGTATTTTTAAAATGGCACAGTTTAACAGGTAACAAAGTAATGACACCGAATGTTACATCTATGGTCCAAGTGATACCAAAGGGAGCGACATTCTCAGGAGGTGAAGATGTTTCTGCTGCCTGGATTGAATTTAAAACACCAGCATTTGCATTTATTGATCGTGAAGTACAAATAGGGGTTGCTAAGGAAGCGACAGATATTATCTATGATCTATCTGGGGGGAAACAACCCAGGGAAAATATCTACTTTAATGTTGTTCATACTGTTGATGGTACATGGAATCTTGATGGTCAAGCAATGACTAATGAACAACTTGGTACTGCAATTTCAAAAGGCTAGTTAAGCTTTTTAATATCAGTTCACAATTGAAGTAATTTTTAAAATGCATTGATAAATAATATAACGATCGCAATATAAATGTTGACAAGATATCGATCGTTATGTATTATTAATAGCGATCGTTATCAAATTTACGGTTAAAGTGTAAGAATGATCAAGAGTAAATTAATATGTGTGTTAAATAAAATAAGCTGTTGATAGAGCGAAGAAATACACACCTTTAATCTGTCAGGCATAACTTAGGATTTATAATTATGAAAAGTAATAAAATGTTAATATCTCTACCAGTATTATTATTGGTCTCATCAACGATAAATGTTGTACATGCAGATGATTACTTCTGGGGCTTTTATAACCGAATCAGTAAAAATGGTCAAAACATCATTGATTCCAGTAATGAAAACTCTTCATTTGATGATTCAAAACATAAAGGAACCTATTTCTGGGGAGAATTTGATAATATTGGTAGTACAAAAAAAGTTTCATCGGTAGATGATACAAAATTAAAAACTGGCTATTTTTGGGACCAATTTAATGAGTAAATTTATTTAAAATATTATTCATAATGTTGAGCAGGGGTATAATAGTGACAAGTGAAATAAACGCTAATAATATATCGACTGCAAAAAAATCTATGGGTGGAGCTGCTAAATAATTTCTCCTAAATAGTGAACATTACCTGCCGAGAGACCGTATCAGCTTCTATTGTTTATTATTGTGCTCGGACTGTGTCAAATTACACCATAATAAACAATAGAAACTGATACTCAGTGTGCACTATTTAGGAACAGTTATTTAGTTTTTACCTTTGGCAGCAAAGTTAGATGTAAGTTTATTTATTTAGTTTATATCAGCACCTCATATTGGCAACATAAAAGTGTTGTACTAATAGCAAAGTTAATTCGCATAAGATTTAACTTATGCCAATAAAATAAATAATATACTTTTTCTGCATCAACGACCTACTATTTTGTGCTTACTTGAAAGGGAATACAAACGGTACAGTTAAAATATTATCAAGTGAAAATGATCTAATTACATATTTTGCAACAAATTATATTCTTAGAGAGCTTTGGCATTGCAGTTTTGATATATATGCGATATAACTACCGATATATTTAAAATAAACATATCGATCGTTATTATAAAACTGGAGGTTTTGATGGAAAAAATGTCCTCAAAAAAGCAACAAACCCGCAAGCGAATGCTCGATGCAGCTAGTCAGAGTTTTAGAATTAATGGTTATAGTGGAATTGGTGTTGATGGCATTGCCAAAGCGGCGGGAGTTACTTCAGGTGCTTTTTATGCACATTTTGGCTCAAAAGAGAAAGCATTTAATGCAGCTCTTGATACTGGACTTAATGAAGTAATTGAAACTATCCCGAAGCTTCAGAAAGAAGGGGGAGATAAATGGGTCCAAAACTTTGTAAAATACTACTTGGGAAAATCACATAGAAATGATTTGGCTTATGGATGTCCTTTAGCAACACTCTCACCTGAAGTGGTGCGCACTGGACCAAAGACACATTCTGCTTATGAAACAAAAATGAAGAAGATAGTCGATTTAGTTGCTCATGGACTTCAAGGAAAGTCCAAAGATGACTGTCGTTCAAGAGCCTGGGCAATGCTGGGTATTCTAATTGGAGGGCTTACAATGGCACGTGCAGTCAAAACACATAAAGCTACGGATGAAATTGCGACTTCTATTCAGCTTTCTGCTTTGTCTGTCGCAGGAAAAGCAAGACGGGTACCAGATCTTTAAGATTAGTTTATTGGATAAATTTGTTATTATGATATTTAACAATACAATATTAATCTATTTATTCAGGTGAATTATCCTTTTTCTATTGGAGGTGCAAATGATTTTGGAAGTCGCTATACTTAATGTAAAACATAATGAAGAAATAAAATTTGAAATGGCATTTCTTAAAGCTCAACAAATTATTATGAATATAAATGGATATATTTCTCATCAATTACAAAGGTGTATTGAGAGACCAAACCGCTACATCCTATTAGTAAACTGGAATACACTTGAATCTCATACTATAGATTTTAGGTTATCTGATGAATATGATGAATGGCGGAAATTATTACACCATTTTTATGAACCATTTCCTGAAGTTGAACATTATAAAAGTATATTTAGTAATGTTTGAAAATAAATTATTATTACGTAACTTTTCTTGATTACCTATAAAGATCCGCCATCATGTCTTCGGCGGATTTCAAGCTAGTTGTCGCCTAAAGTTAAAATTTATGCCGCCTTGTTTTCCTTTTCATCTACCTTTTGTTTTTCAGGGTTAAGATAGACCTC
>JADGEM010000114.1 GCA_016744375.1 Gammaproteobacteria bacterium | reverse complement strand
AGAGGCTTCAGCGGTTTTTTTTAGTCAATAGCTGAAGAGAACTGGTTCCGCAGATCCGCCCTAAAAAAAGCCCGATACGGTTTGCCGTATCGGGCTTTTGATTTTAACAGGCTTGTGATAAAAAACTATCGACTGTCCTTCCACTCCTGAAATTTATTTTCCTGTTTTTCACCGGTCATTCTGTCTCTATCCGCTTTAACCCGCTTACTTGTTTCAGCTTTTCTTTTTTTCTTTTGACTGACATAAGGTTTCTTATTACCTCCAGGATCCCTTTGCAGGTCTTCATTTCTACCGCTTGTAGGGCTAGAACTATGACCAAACTTTTTTGGAGTTGCTGCTGTCCCGGATTTTCGAGCGGGATCATCGTAGAGACCTGAACGCCTTTCTGCATCATCGGTTCCATATGTTCTCTGTCCATCAGTACTAAGATCATCTGACAACACAAAGGCTGGATATAATAAGCTTAACGCTATTATCATTGACACCTTCAGTCTGTACATTACATATTCTCCATTTACGTTTATTTCAGTATCACGAACTAATGGCTAAGAACAAATACAAAAGTTTTAATACTCGTAGCTATCCAGAATTTTTTGGTAAGTACCATCTTTTTTAATCGCAGCTAACCCTTTATTAAACGCTGCAATTAATTTTTTACTTAAGGCATTTTCAATCGGTGCGGCAACATAGAGTTTACGCGAACTGAGTGGTTTAGGCAGAAAGCGAAAGTCATTTATATTGTTCCCCATAAAATGCTTTAATTCATAAAGAGCCAGACGTTTATCAGCCACAGCAACATCCAGTTTACCCTGCTGCACAGAGATTAAATTTTGAGTGAGTCTGTTTGCCTTAAACTTTAATATTTTAGGATTTTTCATAAATTTTTCATCATATTCATAATCCGCCAATACACCAACGAGTAATCCCTGCAGATCATTTTGGCTACTAAACTCCATTGTACTGCTTGCTTGTGTCACTAATACAATATTATTTGTCAGATAAGAATTGCTAAAAAGCAACTTCTTTTGACGGGCTTCTGTCTTCCAAATAGCACCTGCCAGATCATAAACGCCTTTCTTTGAACCCTTCAGTGCTTTTTCCCACTTCTCGACTCTCACTTCAGGTGTATAACCTGCACGCTTTAGAGCAGTTTTCACTATTTTCATTGCCAGACCATCATCATCTAATGCTGAATCAACATAGGGAGGCCATATGTTAACGACCAGAGAGACTTTTTCCGCCTGGACCTGCAGAGCAGCCAAACTGCATAGCAAGAAAGCTATAAGTTTTATTATCTTCATATTATCCTTTGAAATCTCAATAATGTAATAAAGTTTTTATTTTAAAATTTTCCAATTATCTTTGATCTTACAAAATGTAAACACTGCATGACCATTCCTGTTCTTGGACTGATTCACAATTTTTACCTCGCGGCAATGCATACCCTCAATTGTGGAGGTATTTAATGGAGTAATAGAGCCGGAATTTTTTGATTCAGAGTTTGACCAGTGACTGGTTTCATTATCTTTATTGTCATTGAGAGCAGCATGTCCTGTATTTTGAAGCATTTCAAAATCTTCTGCAGTAAATGATGCGACTGGACTGTATTTTAGATATTGCATATTTACAGCATATGAATTCGTAGTAAAAACGAGTAAGAGGCATAAAACAATCGTCTTTCGAATTGTAAAAACAGAGGTCATTAGTATTTTTATTATTGCTTGCATTTTTTTACTCTTTGATGATAAATAATGTTGTCGCTAAAAGTATAAACTGAGGCGGCCTGTAGAGTCAAAGCCCCTATTAACTTAAAGATTAAATTTTAAATACCGACCACCCGCTGCTTTCATTTCTTCATAGGACGGTAGCTTAGCATCATAGGGGGTATCCTGTACTCCTCTACAGATAATCGCTCTTACCTCTGTTTCATTATTTGATTTTTTTGAATCAGAGTTCGCTGACAATCTGAAATGGTAGTAGCGTTTAATATCCACAGGAGAGTCTGATGTCCATGCATAATTCAAAGAAGCCAGCTTGATTTGTTTGTCTGGAAATGAATTCTTCACAATAGGACTTTCATCCTGCTTAACTGAAATGATATTGAACAAACCGGCCTCTATCAGCTGACGCATTTCAGAAACTGTATTTATTTCAATTTCACAGTTAATATCATATAGATTTAATTGCCCCTGATTAATCAGCTCACCATTTTGCAAAAAAGCTCGTGCAGAATTAGGTGCTACTTCAATATTTTGCATAATCTCTATAGTTGCCTGACTGGAAATTTCAATAAATGAATTTTTCTCTTGTATTAATGTGGGTTGACAGGCAGATAGAAAAGGCAGGGCGAGCAGTAGAATTTTTTTCATGAAACTATCTTCTTAAATAAGTTTTTTAAACCCCAGGAATTGTTCATCTCATTCTCAATTTCAGTCACTCTAGCCAAGCCACTGGTTACTTCTTCAACATCAATGCCAAATGTCCCCAGTGGGTAGGTATGAGTAATTTTTGGACTCACACAACTATTTTGATTAATATCATACAAATCAAGCAACTTAAAGACATTCACTGGCATACGCTTATCATCACGCAGAATAAGCACCTTTGGCAGTAATTGGTTGTTGCTATTTTGCTCAACAATAATCGCAATTTCTTTTGAATTTAATTCAACAATAGATCCGACAGGGTAGATTCCAATAGAACAGATAAATTCTTCAACCAGTTCAGGCATGAATTTTTTATTTCGAAGGTTATAAATATGTTCAACTGCACGAGTCGGATCCAGTGAATTCTCCTGGACTCTGCAGTTGGTGATTTCTTCATAATAGCTGACCAGGCCTGCAATTTGAGCCAACAACGGAATTTCATCTCCCATCAGCTGCATTGGATAGCCCGAACCATCAAAGCGCTCACAATGTGAACGAATAACCGTTATTATTGCTTGTGGTGTTCGCCCCATAATTTTAAGCGCATCCAACGTATAATCAATATGTTTTTGATATTTTAATTGCTCCTCATCACTGAGGTCCTCTTCATTTTCAAGTAACTCAATGGGCAATTTTGCCTTTCCAATATTACATAATAATAAAGCAATTGATAAATTATTAAGCTTCTCTTTTTCAAGCCCCAGGTAACGGGCGAAAGCAATAGACCAGATAGAGGTTCTCAGTGACCGAGTATGAGTATAGGTGTCCTTTTCATGCAGGCGCGTCAACCATAAAAAGGCATCAGGATTACGAACAACACTATCAACCACGGCAGTTGCTGAGCGCTTAACGGAGCCCAAATCAATATTATTTCCTGAATTTATATCAGAAAAAATTTGTGAAGCGGTGAGTGTTATATCTTTATATAGCTGATTTGCCGTTCTAAATTCAGTCGAAAATGAACTGGTTTTTTTATACGTCGTCTCAGGTGCGGGAATTTGACTTTTCTTTGTATGTGAGCTAAAGCTGATATCTTTTATATCAGTCGTTGCAATTGTTTTTATTTTTGATAGGAAAGAGGGTTCTATGGCATCAATACTGATCCGCTCTTTTGTCAACTCAACGTCAATATAGACGAATGAACAAATATCCTGCAGCTTTTCAACGTCTTTAATTGATTCAATGAAAAAGCCTTCTAACAAAAAATTAGTTTCAATCCATGGGCGATCAAGCTCCGAAACATACATGCCAATTGAAATGTTTTGTGCCAACACTTTTTTATTCTGGACTGCCATAGTGCCTCAAAGACAAATTTTAGGATTATTATTACAATGGCTTATTTTATAAGCCCTGTTCAATATGTAAAGCACATTGAATCACAAATATCCAACGCATTGAATATGAAATCCCAGCAAAAAAATGGTCCCTGTCATTTTTCCTAATATTTAAATATTAAAAGTAAGTCAGTAACCCATTTTATAATAGACATAGATAAAAGAATAATAGTTATAACTTCACAATTTAGCAATAAGTGATTGTTTATTAAGTCCGATTTATTAACGAACTATTGACTAAAACTAAGGATTATTGATAATTACAAGTCTGCTCAAATTGTAACAGATTCAGGAACAACTAGACTTTGTGTCTTTTACACAAAGATTATCCACAGATTTTGTGAATAATCTTTTTTCATGTATCATTAAGAGTTCCTACTGAATTTCAATAACGGGAGTAAATAATGAAATTAAAAATAATTGCAGTAACGCTCTTTGCCTTATTTTTGACTAATGCCGCTTTCTCTGATGAGAAAAAACCATCAATGACTGAAACGGTCATTGTTAATCAGCAATTAGAAGTTATTGCCATCGACCATGATGCTCGATGGGTTCAATTAAAAGATCGCTCCGGGTTTACGAAAAAAGTCAGTGTGAGTAATGATATTATCAATTTTGATCAGCTTAAAGTTGGGGATTTAGTCAATGTCAACTATGCAGAGACGATTGTAATTAAAGCTTTTGGTGCTGATGCAATCAATGCTGGAAAAGAAATTGAATCTATTTTTGCACGTGCTCCTAAAGGAGAAAAACCAGCAGGTGCTGCAGCAAGCGCAAAGACCATTGTTGTCACCATTGCTTCAATTGATCTGGAAAACTCACTCATTACATTAAAAGATTTACAGGGGAGCATGAAAACTTTCCGTCCACGCTCTCCTAGTGTTCTTAAAAAAGTTAAAATAGGTGATAAAGTGGCCATCTCATTTGCTAAAGCACTTTCTATTAATGTAAATGAAAGCAAAGAATAATATTTGCCCATTTAGATTGTTTAATTTGCAGGATTTTTTTATTCTCCTGCAAAGATAGGCGACAAAAATATGAAGATGCAACTATTCACATTATTCGTTGTTCTGTTTTTTTCATTTTGTGACAAGCTTAGCGCAGCAACAATCACTCAATGCACTCAGCCTGATGGCACAATAGAGTTCACCAATCAGGGATGTTCAAAATCCAACAGTTACAACTCAAAGACATCATTTAATCGTTACTCAACTCATTCACTTGTTTCAAAGACTAGAAAAAAAAATAAGAAACGATCAGCACCCTTCAGGCAAGCTGATTTTATTCACCTGCAAAACAAATTGCTTAAGGCTGAAACAATAGCAGAAAGTGAGCAACATGCTCAGCTCATCACTAATAAAATCCGCAAGCATGCACAAAGTGGCAAGCTTAAATCAGCTTATGACATGATAGCTGCAACTTATGTAACATTATCAAGAGATATGAAGAAAAAAAGATGGGAAGGGCAGAAAATTAATACTCAAACACTTAAAATGCAACGATTATTTGAGGAAATTTTAATCACTCAATCAACAATTTCAACCTCGAATGAACTTCATCAAGCAATTGAAAGTGCCTGGAAAAAACACCAATCCCGTTATTGATAGCGTTTAATCAGTATTTCTTTTGCCTTATTATATTCATTTTCAGTAATTGCATTAGCATCATATGCCTTGTGTAAGTCATCGAGTTGCGTCCCTAAACTCTGTGTTGAGTCAAAGGTCTCCACATTAGAACTACAAGCAAATAAAAAGCAGGATAATAAACAAGTAAAAAGGTAAGTCGCCTGTTTCATAACAGATTCTGGATTATTGGTCATAGCGATCCATTATGTTTTCTTTTGCATTATTATACTCTTTTTCAGTTAGAATACCCTTTTTATAACTTTCATCTAAATCCATTAATTCCTGTCCCATCGTTGTATTTGTTGTTGTGGATTGAACTTTTGCTCCACCTCCACCACAAGCTGAAAGTGATAAAACGAACAATGCCGATAAAAGAATCTTTGAGTATGTCATAATAAATTCCATGTAATTAATATTTTCAAGGTAAGAAATAATACCATAAAAATCATTAATACCCTACTTCTGCATTGCCATAAAATTTGACCGGTCATCCTCATTTAAAAAAGTTATTCAGCGTTGAATCATTGAGTTGAATAGAGAGAAATTTCTAACTCAAAAATTACCAATATCAATAATCGCACACACATAGAATTATAACTCATTGTTATTTATCTTTTATTCTCTATAACAACTGTCT
>JADGEM010000113.1 GCA_016744375.1 Gammaproteobacteria bacterium | reverse complement strand
GTCAGGTCTTGCATTTTATTCAGCCGTTTATTTCAGTTTTTCTTCCTGTTTTTTTAATAGTATCAATCACTTGGAATAAACGGATGGACACTAATTAGAGTAGCGCTTAAATTTTTTTGACCACCTTCATTACTAATATTTCGTATTTCGTTGTAACGACCAGCTAGATTCTGAAATACAAAGTTAGTGTTGAATCCTTTTTTTAAAGTGACCGCTGCACAGGCTTGATTTATAGCTGCCTCAATTCCAAGTATTGCGACCTTTCCTCTAGTTTTACCTTGCCCATACATTGCCATTAGAATGGTGTTCTTTGGGAGAACTTTAGTTGATGAGTTTTGGAGTCCTTCTTCAGTGATATATTCGTTGGTAAGCGAGATAGTATTGAAATCAATTAAAGTTGTCGTTGCCCAAGGTATGCTTCCATTCCAGTAATCATTTACTGTTCGACTAGGCGTACCGCCTGAAGATATTGTACTTATTCCTTCCATAGTTGAGACATTCCACTCCCCCGCATCCCTAAACTCAGGAAAGCGACGTTTGGGGACGGTTTCGCCTTCGGCGGGGAATAGCTGTTGCATCAGGCCTTTTTTATGGGCTTTGAGTGAATCGTGTTTTTGGGAGTATGCGGTGATTAGGTCGTCGATGGAAGACAAGCAATCAGCGATTTTTTGTTGCTCTGAAGGTGTTGGGATAGCAATATTCAATTTTGCGAACTTTGAAATCCAATGTCTTTCATGTGCGCCTATTTCATACTTAATAACCTGCATTGCTTCATAAATGAATTTAATATTGGTATTTTCTTTTGCCAATAATATTTTCATTGCAGATGATTTTGCCTTAAATGGAAAATTTACATATTTTGTTGCTGTAGTAAAATCATCAAAAATAATAACGGGTAATTTATTTTCAAATATCCCATGAGACTCATCGGTATAACCTAAAATAAATGTTTTCCCCGCCGTTAAAACAGGGGTTTTATAGCTATTGTTATACGCGGTACTTTTTACCAAATATTTGGTTGGTTGAAGATAATCCAAGCAATCGCCCAAAAATTTCTCATTCCACTCCTCCGCATCCCTAAACTCAGGAAAGCGCAACTCAGGCACCAATGTCTTTTCTATTTGCT
The DNA here is from genome assembly GCA_016744375.1 of Gammaproteobacteria bacterium. Lineage (GTDB taxonomy): Bacteria > Pseudomonadota > Gammaproteobacteria > GRL18 > GRL18 > GRL18. Next base: position 5,027 of record JADGEM010000113.1, on the reverse strand, counting down.
TACTCATACGCCGCTAACCCCGAAATATCGCGCCCCTGGGCGAGTTTATGTAATAGCGGCATCAGGTCTTCCATGAGTGCGAGTTCATTTATTCGTCTTTCTTTCCAACCCAGATCTAAGGGTTCTAATAAATCGGTTAGCTGTTCGCCGTCGAAGATCATGCGATCCATTATGTTATCGACAAAGCCTTGCAGGGCTTCGCTTGATAGTCCGTGTTTTTCTGCCATGGCGGCGAGTTCTTTGGCAGATTTTTGTGCTTTAAATTGTTCGTAGCCTTGACGAATGGCTTTTTCGTTTAGGCTTTCGCCTGCTTGCAGGCTGTTGATGTAGTCTACAATGTCGTTACGTTCATTCATCATGTTGGCACTGGCACTGATCATGTCAATTAGTTCTTGTCGTGTCATTTTTTGTTTGCTGGGTTTATCGTCGGTGGTGCTGGCAATAAGGCTCATAATGTAGTCGTAATCGATCACGCTTGATGAGAATAATACCAGTTCAAATTCCAGTTGTTGCACGGGATCATCTGCGTCGCCGCCTTTGGCTTGTTGCGCTTTGAGGCGTTGCGCGGTTTCCAGATACATGCCACGAAAGCTGCGCAGCTGATCTTCGGGTAGTCGTGCCTCCACGCTATCGACTTGCTCATCGCTTAGGTCGGTGTATTGATCGAGCTGGGTTTTTAGACGCTGTACTTCTTTAAAGTGGTTAATAAATTCACCGCGTGCGGCATCGCCTTTGAGGTTGTTGACTTCTTCTGGTGTGCAGGTGAGGCCTTGCGAGGTCATGAATTTTTCCAGTTGGCTGACGGCGCCGTCTAATTGTTTAATAACTTCGGGAGCGGGATCGACCAGCCAGATTTCTTTGGCGCGGTTTTTATCTTTACCTGAGAAGCGTTCAATCGCCACATTGACGGCATCTTCCTGGTATCGGAAATCTAATATATTGCCATAGGGTTTTGTATCATTCAGCACGCGATTGGTGCGCGAGTAGGCTTGAATTAAACCGTGATATTTGAGGTTTTTATCCACATACATAGTATTGAGGTATTTGGAATCAAAACCGGTGAGCAGCATATCCACCACGATCATGATGTCGATTTTGTTTTTATGGGGGTAATCGGCATTGGTATATTTTTGGTCTTTAATGCGTTGCTGTACATCCTGATAGTACAGGTCGAATTCGTTAATGGTGTGGTTGGTTTCATACTGAGTGTTGTAGTCGGCAATGATGGTTTTAAGCGCGGCTTTCTTTTCATCGGGTGCTTGTTTGTTGTCTTCTTTTTCTTGCGCTAGCTCATCCTGTAGCTGCTGCACATCTTTGTTGCCTTCGGCGGGTGGTGAGAACACGCAGGCAATATTTAACGGCTGAAAACTATCATCTTCGGCTTGCTTTTGAGCTTGCGCCTGCTTAAACAATTCAAAGTATTCAATGGCGTTATTAATGGAGGCCGTGGCCAATACCGCATTAAAACGACGTTGGTTAGTGGCAGCATCGTGTTTATTCATAATCTCATTAACAACGGCTTCAGGTGTAGGTAGTTTGGCCTTGGTTTTACGCTTTTTCTTTTCGTCTTTTTGACCCTTTTCGCCTTTTTGCTTTTCACCAAAGTAGTCGATATGAAAGCGCAGTACGTTGCGGTCTTCAATGGCGTGGGTGATGGTATAGGCGTGCAATTCTTTTTGAAATATGACTTCGGTGGTTATGTACGATGCTTGTGTGCCGTCGATTTGTTTATAGATGGCGTTATCTTCAAAAATGGGTGTGCCGGTAAAGCCGAATAGTTGAGCCTTGGGGAAGAAGGCTTTAATGGCCTGGTGGTTGTCGCCAAATTGGGAGCGGTGGCATTCATCAAAAATAAAAACAATGCGTTGGTTACGCAGTGGCTCTAGCCGTTCTTTATAGGTTTGCTTGCCTTTTTGAATATGTTGTTGGCTGCGCTTGTTGTTTTCATCCAGCGCAAGGCCGAGTTTTTGAATGGTGGTGACGATGACTTTATCGGCTTTGTCTTCAGAGAGCATACGCCGCACCAGCGTTTCGGTGTTGGTGTTTTCTTCTACACAGCCTTCCTGAAATTTGTTAAATTCTTCTCGAGTTTGACGATCCAAATCTTTACGATCAACCACGAACAGGCATTTATCAATGTCGGGATTATCTTTTAGCAGTGTCGAGGCTTTAAACGAGGTAAGTGTTTTACCACTACCCGTGGTGTGCCAGATGTAGCCATTGCCCCGATTTTGGTGAATGCAATCGACAATGGCTTTAACCGCATAGATTTGGTACGGGCGCATGACCATGAGCTTTTGTTCGCTGGCCACTAAAACCATGTAGCGGCTGATCATATGGCCTAGAGTGCATTTGGCAAGAAAATTATCGGCAAAGTCGTCCAGATGGGTGATTTTTGTGTTGTCTTCACTGGCAAGCCGATAAATGGGTAAAAAGCGTTCGTCGGCATTAAAGCTAAAATGTTGATTGTGATTGTTGGCAAAGTAGAGCGTGTCATCGCGGTTGCTAACAATAAACAACTGCATAAAACACATTAAGGTATTGGTGTAGCCATTGCCGGGTTCGTTTTTGTATTCGACAATTTGCTCCATGGCGCGACGTGGAGTAAGGCCTAGCGTTTTGAGTTCTATTTGCACCACAGGTACGCCGTTGATGAGCAAAATTACATCGTAACGATGATGGCTATTTTCGGTGTTGATACATAGTTGGTTGATGACTTCAAATTCATTTTTGCACCAGTCTTCGATATTAACCAGTGTGTAGTACAACGGGGTGCCATCTTCGCGTTGGAAATAATTTTGTTCGCGTAGGGTTTTAGCCGCAGTGAAGACATCGGCATTGACGATTTCATCACGTAGACGGGCAAATTCTGAATCTGTGAGATGGACGCGGTTAAGTGCCTCGAACTTCTCGCGGAAGTTTTGCTCTAGTGCAGTACGATCCCGAATATCTTCGCGATAAATATATTTGAGATCGGTTAGCTTATCGATCAGGCTCTGTTCAATCTGTTTTTCTTTTGTAGTCATAACTGCCCTAATTGCGCTTTTATATTTGCCATGAGATTTATATATCGGGGTTTGAGCACTAATGGTACAGGATCGTACGCTAAGGATTTGGTTGGTTAGCTTCCTTCACGTATTCATATAGCGTTGGCTTAGAAATCCCCATCATTTTACATATTTCATTAATGGGGTACTCTTTTTTATTATACAGCTCGACAGCTAACTTTCGTTTACCTGGTTCAAGTGCTTTAGGACGTCCACCTTGACGACCACGAGCTCTGGCTGCCGCTAATCCCGCAGTAGTTCTTTCTGTTATTAAGTTACGTTCAAACTCTGCCAGTGCGCCAAAAACATGGAAAATCAATTTTCCAGCACTGGTGGTTGTGTTAATTGATTCCTGTAAGCTCTGCAGACCAATTCCTCGCTCATCGAGCTGATTAACCAACTCAATTAGGTTTTTTAATGAACGACCAAGCCGATCCAGCCGCCAAACAACCACTACATCACCTTTTCTGGCAAAATTCATAATTTCATCAAGACCAGGTCTCGATGCTTTTGCCCCACTAATTGGGGTAATGACCTCATAGCTGTCTAAAACGGACAACTTTTATAAGGCTATAAATTAAAAACTATTTTTAATTTATAGGTTTGTCATATTAAAATTTAAGACTCTAATATGAAACCGTCATTTTACCTTTTTTTTGACTTAGATTTTTCTCTTTATCTAATACTCGAGTTTTTTGATTAAAAAGTAATCAATCAGTCTGAGTGAGCTATTTATATCTTCCATCAGCACTCTTTCGTTAGGTTAACAACCAAATAAGTCAATGTGATACTTGACCCCTTTTTATCACTAGTTAATCACGCCAAGTCTAATGTATAAGAGCCTTTTGGGTAGTAAGGTCCAACACAGTATTGTGTATTATCAAGATCATCAGCAATCATTGATGTTGTAAAAATTAGCTGATGATCATTCTCAATTTTACTGCATGCCTCTACAATTAGATGTTGGAACTTATGGCTTCTCTCAGCAACCATTCCCTTATCTTCAATATTATCCATAATAAGAAAGTTAGGTATCCTGCTATAATCATCATTTAGAGCTTGTAGAAAGAAAGAAAAACGAATACAATTTTTTAATACAACCATAGAACTAGCAGAAAACTTACTTCGACCATTAACAGCCATTCTATCTTTTGCAAAGTCAAAGAATATATATTCAGGATCCAAAAATGACTTTTCACCACCATCATTAATTAAAAGTTGTCTGGCTATATTTTCGATTGAGCTATACACAGTTTCGAAACGTGTTTTATTACTAGATTTAATTACTTCAATTTTATCCTCAATTTTAGTGATAAGGCTCTGAGCATCTATTTTTTTTCTTTGAAGCCTTTCAACTTTATCAACAAACTCTGTTTTATCCTCAAGATTAGAGATCATACTCTTTTGATAACCAATTTCAGTCGAAACTTCAGCAATTAATGCACTCCTGTTATCCGTATAACGGATTAGATCATTATATTCTTCCTTTGAAATTGATATTCTTCGTTTGTAGCCTGGTAATTTTGAATTGCAATCATCGACCGTACGTTGAAATCTATCAACAAGGATTTTACTTTCTTTAATTTGAAAGTTGAGTTCATTCATCATCTGAATGTAAGCAAAGTCTCTTTCTTTACTCTTGATAGTTGTTTTACATAAAGCACAAGAATGCTCATCTTCATTAGAACTTACTTCACTAAGACATAAAGGGCAGTATTTAAAAGATATACTCCCTAAATGATTATTCACTAATTTAGATTCACTCAATGAAGTTAATCTAAATCCCAAGCTTTCCATAAAATGCTTAGTATCAATTAGCTCAATATTGGTATCATGCTTTAACTGTTGAAGTTCATCAGCCTCTGCAGTTAATCGATTAATTGTAAGCGCTTAATGAGCAGCGTTCTTGACCTTTTCTAATTTTGATTTTTTAAAATTCCAGGGAAGCAAGGCTTCCAGTTTTTCAACCGTATCCGCATA
>JADGEM010000051.1 GCA_016744375.1 Gammaproteobacteria bacterium | reverse complement strand
ACAACCTTGAAAGGCTGCATACAGCGAATGGTGATCAATCACCAATTAACTATGAAGATTCTCTAAAAAAAGTGTCCGGTTGGACTTGACCAGAACACCCAGCTCAACAGGAGAAGAAATTTATAGCATTGCCATTGCTCTGCTTGACGCTGATATTCCAAAAAATCGTTTTACTATTATGGGGATTGATATAAATAGTGAGGCATTAAAGCAAGCTAAAACAGGCGTTTATAACCAGAGAAATATCAGTAATGTTCCGCACCACTTGTTAACAAAATATTTTAATAAAAAAGAATCAAAATACCATTTAAACAATGAAATCAAGCAATGCGTACAATTAAAAACAGAAAACATCTTCAGTCCTTCATTTAAATCACTTGGTCAATTTGATTATATTTTCTCTCGAAATATGCTTATTTATTTTGATGCAGAAACAAAAATTAAAGCGAGACAAGTTTTAGAAAGCTTACTGAGCAATAAAAAAAATCCCATTTATTTTGGGCATGCAGACTTATTCTAAATAAAAATGGTCATTAATCAGAATACAGAGTGTTTAATACCTAAAAATAGAAATCATTCAGCTTCACTGATAAACTATAAGAAATTAAAGGAGAAATGGTTCTGTGTTTAGTAAAATTTTACCAAAAGAAGAAGTCGGCTCAATTACGAATCATCAGCAACTGTTTGCTCGGTATATTCTGGCTGTGTTGATTGATTTAACTGTGCTGAATTTAATTGATGAGTACTGGGATTATGTTTCGATAGACTCATTTAGTATTTCTTTACTGACAGCCATATTACTTGCATCTTTACTTAAACTGACTCTTTTTATTGAACACCATATGGCCGTTTATTTCAAATCGAAAACAAGCTTAGGTGCAAAAGTGATGCGCTTCTTTTCAACCTGGCTCGTCGTTTTTATTGCAAAGCTGCTAATTCTTGAGGCAATTAACTATGCTTTTGGTGATCGTGTTTTATTCACTGGCCCAATCCATGGATTAGTATCATTTATAGTGGTTGTCACTGCAATTTTAATTTCTGAGCAGATTGTATTACGAACATACAAATCGATGGCTTGAACATTGTATTGGCTAAAATTCAGTATCCCAGACTAAATTCAACAATTCAATCTCTTTTCGTTTTTTTCTGACTGGGCATTTTGGACAGCCTTTGGTACTAGGAGTATTAGAGCATCCACTACATTCAGAAATAATATTTTGGGCATTATTAATTTCAAGACTAATTTTTTCAAGGTCACTTATTTGATTTGCAAGAGTATTCAGAATGCCTTCAAAATGATGCTCAATAAGAAGGCTGCCTTCATCGCCAGTTTTACTTTTTTCTCTCATTTCGGCAATTATTCGAATAGCTTCAATAGAAAATCCCAGCTTAGTTAGTCGTATAATAACTCTTAATCGAGCAATATGTTTGTCAGAATAAAGGCGAGTGCCACGTGGCGTTCTAATTGGTGTTAAAAGACCTTCTTCTTCATAAAACCGGATAGTTCGAATTGAAGTAGCAAGCTTGTTTGCTACCTCACCAATTTTATAATTATCATTGTCCATTTCTTGCCTTATACCCAAAATAACTAAAGACCAACAAGTTGAGCATGATAGCCTGCAGACTTGACCGCATCAAGTAAAAACAATGAGTTTGTTTTATCATGGTTGAAATAAATCAAAAGTAGATGGTCTTTATTAAAGCGTGGCGCAATGACACCGTCAATTTCTCTCATCCTGGACTCAACTTCATTTTTTTGCTCAGTATTCAAATTGTTACTGACATGGATCATTATATCTGTAGCTTGCATGATAAACTCCTTATCTTACGTGAACGGTACATACAAATTATCTTACCTTAACGTAAGATTGTCAATATTAATATTCTCATGGTGGTAAAAACCCAATTTTTCTTTTGACAACTGACCAAAATTTTGTGTGGATTTTATAAAAATACCCATTATAGGATTTCCCAAATAATTGATTAACTGAACTTTCAGGAAGCTCAGTAATTTTTTTCTTTGTCTTCTTTTTCAATCATTCCTAAGGGTAAGGGATCCAGTGGGCTCTTTTCATGGGGAGTAATTATATTAGGTAAAACATTGGTTGCCACCGCTGGTGAAGCCAGGCTTTTCAGCATACAAGGGATACATATGCCCTGTTTGTTGTCATTGCCTGCCTGCAACAGCCGTGAGATCTCACCTTTAAAGCCAAACTTTTCCGGAGCTTTAATTACTTGCGGCGGAATGGGTTTGAATTTCTGGCCGGGTTTATCTCTGTCTGCTTCAACAGCAAATGAGGGTTGCCTGGGACTGGCCAGGGTGGCGGAGTCGGCGCCAATACCACTATTAAAATTAATTGCAGCACCCTGTGCAGTGATGCCGGATGAATCAATTTTGATGAATCCACCACCCGCTTTGATGGTAAGTTCGACACCAGCTTCGAGGATGATTTTCTGACCGGCTTTAAAATGGATATTTTGTGCAACATCAGTCAGGACAGCCTGCCCTGCTTTGGAATGTTGGCTTTGTCCAATTCTGACGGAGTGATCCTGTCCAGTTTTTTCGTTCTGGTTGTTATCAATAGTATGATGGGAGCTGTCTTTAATATGTTCATAGCGGTTGTTATCAACTATCAGATGACGATCATGATTGATGATGTCACGGCGATCATTTTTAGCTCGGATATCCAGATCTTTTTCGGCATGAAAGTAGACCTGTTCCTGTTTTTTTCGGTCTTCAAAACGAATTTCATTATAGCCTTTTCCAGCAAGTGTTGAATGGGTTTTAAAAGTGCTTCTGGTTTTGTATTTGGATAATACATAGGGTGGTTTATGACGCTCATTATAGACACGTCCGGTGATAATCGGACGGTCGGGATCACCATGGATGCAGCCTATTTTGGCTTCCTGGCCCATTCGAGGCAGAATTAAACTGCCCCAATTTTTGCCTGCCCAGGCTTGGCTCGATCGCATCCAACAGCTACTTTTTTCATCTTGTTGGGCTTCTCTGTCCCAAGGGAACTGCACTTTGCTCTGAGCATATTCATTGGTGTAGATTTCTTCACCTGAAGGGCCGGTCACAGTACTGCTTTGATAGCCGATGAGTGCTGGTTTTTTATGCTTAATCGGGACTTTGTAGAGTGTTTTTGCTGGTATGCATTTAGCTTCATTGCTATAACTGCCGGCATTGCCTGCACCGTATTCATCCAAAGATTGAGGTTGTTTTGCCTGGTGCTGGATTTCAGTGAGCAGATATTGCTGATTGTTTTTGCCATTGGGGTTGTCAAACATTTCATAACGCATTCCGGCACGCAGGCGCTGGCAGTTGCTTTTCAACTCATTTTCTTCTCTCAGAGTCTGGTGCTGCAGTAATTTGAGGTGAGTCTTTTGTTCACCTGAAGATTTGAGCAATGCAGTTTTTGGCTCATAGTCTCCCGGGAACTGATAGTCTTCCAAAGCTGTATCAAACTCTGCACTCTGGTGATTATTAAGCCTGTCCATGGGCATTTTAAATGAGTAGTCTCTAAAGTGGGTACTCCCATGGCGCACCTGAAAGCGTTTGTGGAACTGATTAATGACTTCGTTGTCTGCATTCAGGCTATCCAGAGGATGATATTGAACGGACTGATCATTTTTAATCGTAGGAAATGCCCCATTGTGATCTGCAATCACCATAATATGCTTATCCAGGTGATGTTCAAAATGATAGTGCAGCCCGTACTCTTCCATCAACCGGGAAATAAAATCAAACTCACTTTCTGCATATTGAACACAGTATTCCCTGTGCGGGTAATCATTGCTCAAACGCAGTTCAAAATAATCGGAGCTAATACCGGCTTCAGTAAACACAGCATCTATAATTTGCGGAATACTCAGGTCCTGGAAAATACGATGATTATGACGATGTTTCAGGAACCAGAAATGTGGAACCAAAGTAACTTGGTAGAGAAGGAAATCACCATGCTCACCGCATTGTTCAAACTGGGAAATATCACTATGGAGCAGTTCATTGTGCTCATGGGCGACAAAGGTCAACAGACTTGATTTGCCTATAAATTGTTCCGCAGTTAGTTGATCATTTTTTGTTGCTAGAACGACATTGAATTCAAAGGGTTTGGAGATGCTTTCTTTGCCAACAAACTCAAGTACTCGAAGCTCTTCTGATGAGCCGATTAGATCGAAGGTAAAACGGGTAGTATTGGCTGGTACGGTTTGAGCCGTGACTTTGGTACCTGTCGATATTGATGTGTCAGTTCCATCCTTTAGCATGATTCAATCCTTGAATATGTCTTTTCTTAAGTATAGCAACGCCTCCATGGCATCACTCAATAAGCAGCATGTGTTAACAACTGCTTATTTTCTTATATTTCTAATGTGAGGTCAATGAATTTACAGCGGATAGACTGGGCGTGCAATCTTTTGCTGGTAGTAAGGCATCATTTGGGGTGCCAGTTCTCTTAATGTCTTTTGTCGATTACCGGGTGCCGGATGAGTACTGAAGAATTCCGGCGGGGAATCACCACCAACTTTTGACATTTTTTCCCATAGTGTTGCTGCGGCATTAGGATTGTAACCAGCTTTGGCAGCCAGTTCAATCCCCATTTGATCGGCTTCCTGTTCAGCGACCCTGCTATTGGGCAGCTCGATTGCCATACTTGCCGCCAGCGCAGCACCGGTGAGTGCTGCACCACGAAAATCAGTATCACTTACCGCTATTGATAAGGCAACCAAACCGATTTGTGAGGCCATTTGTGTGGACATTTTTTCTGCTGTGTGATTAGCCAACGCATGAGCAATTTCATGTCCCATGACCTGAGCCAGTTCATCATCCGTAGGTTTAACTTTATTCAGTAAACCTGTATAAATAGCCATTTTTCCACCGGCCATACACCAGGCGTTAACCATCTCAGGATCATCAATCACCTTAACACTCCAATCCCAATTTCTAGTATGGGGGTACTCTTTAATTGCCTGGCTGATCAACCGTCCAGTAATGGTTTTAACACGCTCTGTAGCGACCGGATCATTATCAACTTTACCTTTTTTATCCAGTGGTTGAAGCAATGAGCTATAGGCTTCCTCAGATGCTGAAATCGCCTGCTCCGGTGATACCATCATAAATTGGCTGCGCCCAGTCGGACTTGTCGTACAGGCTGTCAGTATCAGTACAAAAGCCAGTATAAAAAACACTCTTGAAATGATGAACAGATGTTTCATATTGTTTTTTCTTCCTTTATTCATTTGATTTGAAATCTTTCAATGGTTTAAAAAGATACTCAAGGCCATTGACTTTGATTTCCAGAACAATTGCCAATAATTTTCCCAACTCTCCCTTCGGAAATCCTTTGTTGGCAAACCAGACCACGTAGGGTTCTGGCAAATCGACTAATAAACAGTCTTTGTACTTACCAAAGGGCATTTTATATCGAGCCAGTTTGATCATAAGCTCTGGATCAGAACTTAATTCGTTATAATTTTCAATGTCCATTAACTGTCAACTTATTTTACACAATCTAAACTGAATCAAAGCTTAATAATAGCGTGAAGAACACAAGCAATTGTTTTTAAGAGATAAAAATAACAAGGTATAAATATTGCTTATCTTTTACAATGAAACAAGTGTACCAAGGTATTTATTAATTGTTAAGCCGTACAATTAAGATTAAGCCATAAAAAAGATGATAAAAAAAATAACGTTAACACATAATAGCATTCTTCCCGCTTCTGTTTTGAGATGCACTCCTTATGCACTGCTGATACTTTGTATCCTGCTGTTCTCTTCTGCTTCACTTGCACAAATGAGAGACTCTAATCCTATAACAGAAATCACTCATCAGGCTCAACAAGGCAACTTAGCCGCGCAGGTTAAATTGGCCACTGCTTATGAACATGGTGAAGGCGTTGCAAAAAATCCTGACAAGGCTGTTGGCTGGTATTGCAAGGCAGCTATCAAGGGTGCAACGGATGCTCAAAGAAGTCTGGCCTGGATGTTTCTTAATGCTCGTGGTATTGAAAAAGATGAAGCCCTGGCAGTTCGCTGGTTTAAAGCAGCAGCAAAATCTGGAGATAAGTATTCCCTTCAAATGCTGTCCAGACTGGATAAAAACTTAAAAACAAAAAAACGCATTTGTGTCGCATTACCCACCCCGTACTGGGAAAGCAGAAAATGTTCAAAATCCTGTAAAAAAGTTGTCAAAGTAGTGAATGACATTGCTCCCGGTTACAATGTTGAGCCCCGCCTGGTACTGGCACTCATTCAACAGGAATCCAACTTTAAAGTAAAAGCCCGTTCCCATAAAGGTGCAATAGGCCTGATGCAGTTAATGCCTGCCACGGCAAAACGTTTTGGCGTTAAGAATGCGTGGGCTCCAGAACAAAATATCAAGGGCGGTGTTCGTTATCTTGTCTGGCTTCTGAAACAATATCAGGGCAACGTTGCCCTGACACTTGCAGGTTATAATGCGGGAGAAAAAGCAGTTGAACGCTATAAAGGTATCCCCCCTTACAAGGAAACACAACGGTACGTTAAACGTATCATGAAGATCTACGGTAAAACCCACCATCCTTATGAAAAAAATATCACTATGAATACACAGTAATTCACAGAATTTATCTTAATATTAAGATTGAGCTCTTGTCGTCATTTATTTAAAAGAAACTCTGCTTGAATAATGCTGGGAAAATCTATATGCTCTGCCTCGTCGGCTTACTTGATCGACGGCTATGGAACAACGATGGAATATAAAGAATGGAATGTAAAGGAATAATATAAATGGAATTAAGCAGCTCAGGATATCACTATACCATTACCCTGAAAAATAATTTTAAAATGAGTGAGTGTATTAGGTTTCGTAATGCTTATGAGCAGGTACCTGCTAACGCTTCACTGACATTAGACTTTCAAAATGTTGAGGATATTGACAGCACATGTGTTGTCATGCTCATGTCGCTGTACCAGTATTTTGAAAATTCTGAACAAATTAAAATTATTAATTGTAATTCAGATATTACTGAAGTTTTTTCTAATACTTATATTTGCAGTTGGTTACATTAAATAGACTTATGAATGCCCTTTCTACCCCTTCTTTTACAAACCCTATTATAGTTATCTATCATGGCAATTGCCCTGATGGGTTTGCAGCAGCACTGGCCGCACAATTATTTTTTAAGCAGCAGGATAATTATAAATCCTTTAAAAACAAAATTACTTATCATAAAGGCATTCATGGTACACCACCGCCGGATTGTCAGGACAAAGAAGTCTATATCGTTGATTTTAGCTACTCACGTGAAGCAATCAAAAAAATATGTCTGCAAGCGATTAATGTCACCCTTATCGACCACCATATCAGTGCTTTAACTGAGCTGGAAGGTTTGGCTCAGGAGCATAACAACTTAAAGCTTCATTTTGATATGAATCAGTCTGGAGCAGTACTCACCTGGAAGTTTTTTCATCAAGATGATGTCCCTCTACTATTCCAACACATTCAAGATAATGACTTATGGAATTTTGAGCTAAAAAACACCCAGACAATTATTCTAGCTATCATGTCTTATCCCATGAAATTAAAACTGTGGAATCGTTGGCTTAGAGATAAGAGCAGTCTGGACATACTGCATAAAGAAGGCTTAATACTCAAACGTCAGACTGACAGACAAATCAAGCGTTATAAAAAAGCAGCCCGTATGGGAAAAATTGCTGGTCATATCGTTCCTGTCGTTAATGCACCCAGTAGTATCGGCAGTGAATTATTACATCAATTATCTGATGGCTACCCCTTTGCGGTTGCCTATGAAGACAAATCCGAGCGACGTGTCTGGCAGTTACGTTCTGGTGGTGAAAAAGCTATTGATGTCTCTCAAATTGCACAGAAGTTTGGCGGTGGTGGTCATAAAAATGCCAGTGGTTTCAGTACTAAAGGCATTAATATTGACATCTCAGTTGAGTAAAATCGATCTAAACATATATTTAAAATCCAGCAGCTTATCAAGACGCACCCGAAAAAGATCATCCCGAGCTATTTATTGTGACTTGTAACTTTTGGCTTCATTTTGCTCTGATCAGTTACAATGATAAGAATCCATATTATTGCAAAAGGTTTTAGAGTTTTTCTAAGTTTTTAATCAGTTCCAAGTTCAGATCTGTACAAATTTGAGCTTACGGTAATTTCTGATCAATTTTAATCATTAACTGCTTCATCTCTTTCAGCTCATTCTGCAATGATTTGATTTCATGTTGATAAACAAGTTCTTTAGCAGTTTGTGGCCTATCTTCATCACATTTTGATGGCTCATTTTCCTGCCCCTTAATGGTAAAAATAGCATCAACCACCAAACCAATAAATAAATTCACCATAATAAACGTTACAATTAAGATATATATAACAAAAAAGATCCAGGCATAGGGATGCTGCGCCATAATTGGCCTGGCAATTCCCATTGACCAGCTCTCAAGCGTCATAATCTGAAACAAAGTAAACATAGACTCTCCCAAACTGCCAAACCATTGGGGAAACGTCATACTGAATAAATTGGTGGCAATAATGGCAAACACATAAAAAAACAGCAGTAACACTAGGGAAACTGAGGCCATACCTGGAATTACGCTCAATATAGCAGAAATAATCAGGCGCATTTGCGGTACAATAGTCAATAGTCTGAACAGTCTCAGAACCCTGAGCACTCGTAAGATGGAAAGCCCGTCATTGGCAGGAACTAAAGAGATTGAAACAACGAAAAAATCAAAAAGACTCCAGGGATCTTTAAAGAATTGTTTTCGATAGACAAAGATCCTCATTGTTATTTCGATGGTAAAAACAGCCACAATGAGCCTGTCCAGATTATGGATGATTACATCATAGTCACTCATAAATTCTCTGTTTGTTGCCAGGCCCAGAGTCAAACCATTAAAAATGATCAAAAAAGTAATAAAATGCTGAAAATACTTTGTTTCTATAAAATGCTTTATCGTGTTTCTCATGATCGTCTAAAGTCTGTCATATTAATATACTGATTCTATTCTAAAGTATGCCCATGCTACTTAAAGATGCTTGAATTCAAGTAGAATGGGCATAAATTATCACCTGCAACAAATTGTACCCTGAATCAGTACAATCACCAATTTCTTAAGACATGATTTCAATCAATGTGTTCAATAATAATTTATTATAAATTGTAGGCTCTTTAATATTTTTTGAAATCAGAGTAAATTGTGGATTGAGTATGCTGAATAGTCTGAAAGCCATTAGTCTGGGGGTCATCACCATTTTCATTTTAGGCCTGGTGAACCAACTGGTTATTATCATGTCCGTGGTTGGTTACAACTCACTGATAGCAATATCACCTGTATTTATACCATGGTCTCAGGTATTTACTTATGTTATTGGAGGAATCGGCTTTTTTATTGTGATGACCACTGGCGGCCTTGTGACAGCGAAGGCAGCATCGGAACAGGCCTGTTTAAAAGCAGTTATTGCTTCAATTCTGGGCAGCAGCATTTCCCTTTACTTCTCGCTCCAAGATGAAATATTTACACCAATTGCATTTTTCTTTGTGACCTTTGGGGTAATATCTTCATTAATTGGCTGCTGGCTGTGGAAAAAATATCAGCAAAAAACAGGCCATCAGGGCAAGGCCGCCTGACCCAACTGACGCATTTGTTTTTTAATCCAGCGAGATCTTTGAATCGTATAGCCTGAAGCCTGGTTGACATGAAAACGGTAGGGATTGGGTAACACGGATGCCAGACGCGCAGACTCCTGAACACTGATGTCTCGAGCACTTTTATTATAATAAAATTGACTGGCGGCTTCGACACCATATATCCCCGGTCCAAATTCCACCAGGTTAAGATAGAGTTCAAGTATCCTCTGTTTCTCCAGTATTAACTCCATCAAAATCGTTAACCAGGCTTCAATCCCCTTGCGTAAATAACTTTTGCCCGGCCACAAAAAAAGATTTTTGACACTCTGTTGAGTAATGGTGCTGGCACCACGTATTTGTTTACCCTGAGCATTTGTTGTCAGAGCACTCATAATTGAATCAAAATCAAAGCCATAGTGTTGAGCAAATAATTGATCTTCTGCTGCAATCACGGCCAATTTTATATTTTTAGAAATATGTGACTCATCGACCCATTGATGATGGATTTGAGCCGGATAATTTTCCGGGGGTAATAATTGCCGCTGCAGCTTCCATGCCCAGATTGGCGGATTAATAAAATGAAGGCTGGAAACAAATAGAATAGAAATGATAAAGAAACTTAAGAGAACCCACAAAAACTTTTTTAATAGGTATAGGATAATGAGCTTTGGGTATTTCATTGGCAATAGCTTATTAAAAATTCAAGTTGATTAATTCAGTTCAGAGTCTTGAGCATTTATCTTTTGAATTTTTAGTTTAGTCCGGATAAAATCCTGGTGTGGTACATAAATTAAATCAGCAATACGGCGTACCATATGCTCTTCATAAGAGTCCAGTTGATTGTCAGCATAAGCAACATGCCAGAGTAACTCAATGACTTGAATTTTTTGCGGCTGGGAAAAATGTTCTGCAATTAATTTAGTAAATTGATAATAATCCGTGGCATTAAGAACTTCATCTTCCGCTAAACGACATAATTCTTCTGTTTCAGTATCACTGAGACTAAAATTCTCTTTCAGCGCCTTTCGGGTTGCCTGTTGCTCAGCTTCCAGTACCTTGTCATCAAGATTCATCATCTCAACCAATAAAGCAGCGGTGGCTAATCGCACCTGATGTTCCTGATCTTCCGAAGCAATATCAGGTGACATATTTTGTTCAAAAAAATTTTTAATTGCGTTTAACATTCAGTGCCCCATACAATGACGAACAATAGACATAAATTGCTATAACTGTATGCTAAAGCAGCTGATAAGATCAATAGTATTTTGAAAAAATTAATGCAGTTTGATATTCATGTAGTTTTTTTCAATTGTATTGAATACCGTTCTGAGAGTTTCATTTACATTAATCAGATACAAGACCGTTCCTAAATTTTTTTGTGCCATATAATCGCTCCAGAGTATAAGGCTGCCAATCGCCGCGCTGTCCACCGCAGAAGTTTGCGACAGATCAATAATATATTGACTGGTCTCATTACATTGTTTACTTGATTCATGAGTCAGATAGGCTTTTCGAAATTCCAGTGCAACAGGAAGATCAAATTTTCCATGAATTTCTATTTTGAATACATTTTTGTCGGATAAATATTGTGATCTAAGCATTATTTCATTAACTTTTTTATTATTATTCGAATTACGAGCCTTATTTAAGATTATGAATCTGAGATGAATTCATTATATACAATTCACATCATTGTCATCATTGACATTTTGTGCATATTTAATAACATTTTGTGTCTAATTTGTGTTTTTTGATCACAAAACCTAAAATACTCATTTCATCAAAGCGTAAGAGTATATTCATGGCAATCCACTGGTACCCCGGCCACATGCACAAGGCCAATAAAGAGATTAAAGAGGCAATGTCCCAGATTGATTTAATCATTGAAGTTCTGGATGCCCGAATTCCTTACAGCAGCCAGAATCCACTGTTATCAAGCCTGCGCGGTAATAAACCCTGTATAAAAGTACTGACAAAAAGTGATCTGGCTGATCCGGATATGACCCGACAGTGGCAAACCTGGCTAGAACAGGAGCAGGGTGTAAAAACTCTGCCCTTAACAACTGAGCAACCCGAACGAATGCGTCAGCTTATTGAACTGAGCCGCAAAGTTATTGGCACTCTGCCTGCTAAGCGACAAATATACAATACCATGATTATGGGTATTCCGAATGTGGGCAAATCCAGTCTGATCAATATCCTTGCAGGTAGAATCATTGCTAAAACAGGCAATGAACCGGCTGTCACAAAGACTCAACAACGCATCAATTTGAATAATGACTTTGTCTTATATGATACACCCGGTGTGCTCTGGCCTAAGGTAGAAAACGAACCCAGCATGTACCGCCTTGCAATTTCAGGGGCGGTCAAAGATACTGCTTTTGAATATGACGATATTGCTTTTTTTGCAGCCGATTACTTAATTACGGCTTATCCTGATGCTCTTATTCAGCGTTTTAAACTCAATGAATTACCGGGCAATGAACTGGAGTTAATCGAAGCAATTGGCCGAAAACGAGGCTGTTTGCGTAGTGGAGGACGTATTGATTTAAATAAGGCCAGTAAAATCTTGCTGGCCGAGTTACGTGGTGGAAAACTTGGCCGAATTACTCTTGAATCCCCAAAAATCGTCAACAAAGAACTGATTGAATTAGAAAGAAAAAAAGAGGCTGAACCTAAAAAAGGCAAAAAGAAGAAAAGAGCCTACAGACCTTGATGCCCTCCCCTTAAAGCCATTCTAAATATACGCACTGAGCTTAGGCTTTAAACCAGGCAGCATAAAGCGCCGGAAGAAACAAAAGGGTCAAGAGTGTCGCCACAATTAAGCCCCCCATAATCGACATGGCCATTGGTCCCCAAAAGGTATTGGTTGAAAGAGGGATCATTGCCAACACAGATGCAGCGGCTGTTAACACAATAGGACGTAAACGTCTGACCGCGGCTTCAATAATTGCTGTTTTCATTGTCGCCCCCTCTTCTTTATCCCGTTCGATCTGATCAACTAAAATAACAGAATTTCTCATAATCATACCAAACAAAGCAATAACACCCAGGTTTGCCACAAAGCCATAGGGGGCATTAAATATTAGTAAAGCAGCACTGACGCCAATAATTCCCAGAGGTGCTGTCATCACCACGATAATCGCTCTCTGAAAGCTTTGTAATTGAATCATAAGTAATGTGAAAACACTGACAATAACAATGGGCATCACGGCAATAATTGATTGTTCCCCCTTAGCACTTTCTTCAACCACACCGCCCAGTTCAATATGATAACCTGCCGGTAATCTATCACGTATGCTATCCAGCTGCGCATCTATCTGCAGACTAACGCTGGCAGCCTGAACGTGACCAACAACATCTGACCTGACAGTAATTGTCGGTAACAAATCACGCCGCCAGATTAAACCTTCTTCTAGTTCAAATGACAGTGTCACGAGTTGACTGAGAGGAATGAAAGTGCCATTATTTGTCGGAATACGTATATCGCTTAGATTACCCAGACCGATGCGTTCATTTTTTTCTGCTCTGGCCAACACCTCAACCAGTTTATTTTTATCTCTGAAATGAGTAATTGAATAACCACTTAAAATTGAATTAATGACTATAGCTAACTCTTGTGAACTGATTCCTAAAACACGCGCCTTATCCTGATCAATCGCTAATTTAACCACTTTTGATAGCTCATTCCAATTGTAGTTAACATTATCAGTATTTGGATGATCACGCATAAAAACAGCAACATCAGCGGCAATATTTCTTAAGATATCACGATCATTACCAGAAACTCTGAATTGAATGGGGTAGCCTATTGGTGGTCCATTTTCCAGACGTCTAACCCGTCCTCGAATATTAGTAAATTGTTCTTCAAATGCTTTTACCAGGCGTTGTTTTACAATTTCGCGAGCTTCATTATCCCTTGTCATGATGACAAACTGAGCAAGATTATTGTGTTTTAATTCTTGATCCAGAGGTAGATAAAAACGGGGTGAACCACTACCAACATAAGATACATAATTAATAATATTCTCATCGCCCTCAAGTATTGCTTCAAAACGTTCAGCATAGTTTTCCGTAGCCTGAAAGGAACTGCCGTTTGCTAACCAGAGATCAACCATCAACTCATTGCGTTTTGAGCTTGGAAAAAACTGACTTTCAACAAAGTTAAATGAATAAATTGATACTGAGAAGATAAATAAAGTAATCAGAATAACGGTCTTACGCCAGTTCACACACCAGGTAACCACTGCCCGAAAAAGCTGATAAAATCTTTTTTGATAAATATCTGATAATTGATGATCCGCCCTCTGAGCGCTTGAAACCGGCAGCAGATGAAAACCGATAAAGGGAACAAACCAGACGGCCACGACCCAGGAAATCATTAATGCCAGGCCGACAACAATGAAGATTGAGCCGGTATATTCACTGGCAGAAGATTTAGCCAGAAAGACAGGCAAAAAACCAGCAACCGTAATCAAAGTTCCTGTCAACATTGGAAATGCTGTATGCGTATAAGCGTAAACAGCCGCTTTAAAGCGATCCATACCCTGCTCCATCTTTGAAGACATCATTTCAACAGAAATCATGGCATCATCCACCAGCAGACCCAACGCAATAATAAGTGCACCCAGAGAAATACGCTGTAAATCAATATCCCAGAGTTTCATCCCAAGAAAGGTAATGGCCAAAACCATAGGAATGGACAAGGCAACCACCAAGCCTGTTCGAAAGCCAAGACTCAAAAAGCTGACAACCAGAACAATAATAACGGCATCCAATAGAACAGTCATAAATTCAGAAACTGATTTTATGACAACTTCAGGTTGATCCGCAACCGTATGTATTTCAATACCGATAGGTAAATTAGCCTGTATCTCTGATATCACTTCATCAATCGCTTCACCAACTTTCAGAATATCCCCACCCTTAGCCATACTCAGAGCAAGTCCAATCACCTCTTCTCCCTTAAAATGCATTTTAAAATCTGGCGGATCAGCATAGGTGCGATAAACGCTAGCAATATCACCTAAACGAAATAAGCGGCCATTGGAACGAATACCCACCTTACAGATTTCTTCAACAGATTCAAGGCGACTGACCCGGATATAGATTCGATCTGAATCCGTATTGATATCACCCGCCGGAGTAAGATAGTTCTGCTGGTTAAGTGTTTCAAATATTTGAGTGGGCTGCAGACCTAATTTTGATAATTTGATATTGGAAATTTCAATGTATATTTTCTCATCCTGAACACCCAGTAAGTCTGCTTTAGCGATATCCTGTACAGTCAGTAGTTTCAATCGCGCATCATCCACATAATCACGCAACTGTGCATAACTGAAACCATCACCACTGAAGGCATAGATGATTCCAAACGTATCACCAAACTCATCGTTAGGAAATGGTCCCTGTACCCCCTGAGGGAAAGTGTGACGGATATCATCTAACTTTTTTCGGACCTGGTACCAGGATTCAGGTACTTTGTCAGAAGGGGTATAGTCTTTCAGGGTAATAAAAACCATCGACTCACCCGGCTTAGAATAACTGCTCAAATAATCGAGCCAGGGTGTTTCCTGCAGTTTTTTTTCAATACGATCAGTGATCTGATTTTCAACTTCCAGTGCTGTTGCTCCGGGCCAGAGCGTCTTCACTGCCATTAGTTTGATGGTAAATTCAGGATCTTCAGCCTGCCCCAAATCCCGATAAGCCAGAACACCAGAAAGAGCCAGAATCAGCATGAAGTAAATAGTTAAAGAGCGATGACGAAGTCCCCACTCTGAGAGGTTAAGCAGTTTCACCAAAGCACCTTATCTTGCAGACGAACAAGTTGATCTTCGTACAATTTATGGACACCGGCAACAACAATAATCTGCCCGTCTTTCAACCCAGAGCGAATAAGAACGGAGTCAAATTGATACTCCAATATATCCACAGCTTGTAAATGAACTCGGGAAACTTGTGGTGAATAAATCCATACAGCAGGCTTGCTGTCTTTCTGGAAGATAGCAGTTAAAGGCAGCTCAGCTACTTTTTCCTTTTTTTTCTGGATAATAACAACCGTCGTGGTCATACCCAGCTGTGCTTTATCAGCTTTATCAAGCAGACTGATTTTAACCGTATATGTCCGGGTAACCGGATCAGCTCCAGGTGAAATTTCACGGACACGCCCGGCATAAAAATGCTTTGGATCAATCCATAAACTGATCTTCACTTCATCCGCATGGCGTACCTCATCCAGGCGGCTTTCAGCCACTGCAATAATAACTTCTTTCTCTTCCGGCAGAGCCAGATTAACAACAGTCTGCCCAGCAACAATTACTTGTCCCACTTCCATTTCAAGAGAAGTAATCACCCCGCCTTTATCTGCATATAGAGACGTATAATCTGACTGATTACGTGTGACTTCCAGGTGTGCATGAGCCTGGATATATTTGGCGTTAGCAATATCCAGTGAGTTACTGAATCTGAGGTGTTCAGCTGCGCTAATCATGTTATCTTTATAGAGCTTTGTATAACGCTTCATATCCAGTTGCGCTTTTCTCTTTTCAGCTTTAGCCGCCTGTAATTCCCCTTCTGCATGCATCAGCTGTAACTTTGAATCATCTGGATCCAGTCTTGCCAATAAAGTACCCGGCTTGACGACATCACCTACTTCAATATAACGTTCAACAATCTTTCCACCAATACGAAATCCCAGAGCCATTTTATAGCGCGCTCTTATTTCCCCGGCATAGGTGGCTTGTTGCCAGTTTTCCTGTATTTTAACCTGTTGTGTCACCACCGGACGAATCACTTTTTTGGACTCTTCTTCCTCAACACAGCCTGATAGCAGACCCAATAATCCAACAACAATCAAGACATAAATAATGGATATTCCGGTCTCTTTCATAATGTTTCTACTCATGACTTTAACAAACCGTTCATTAATAAATTGAAAACATGTTGAGCAATAAATTCAGCCTGATTATGTTGTTTTTTATGGCCCTTTAAAAAATATCGAATGGGAGTCGTTTCCAGATGATAAAGGACAAGAGACAGGATAGAGATCGCACTCATGTGAGAATCACACTGAGGATTTATTTCTATTACCAATAGATCCAATGCATCAAATTGATCTTTAAAAACTTTTTCTGCCAGATACTGCATTCTTTGCTCATCACCATCCAGCATTTCTCTTTGAATCAAGCGACAAAAAGGCTCATCTTCAGAGGCAAGCGCCGTAAATTTATAAATATAGTTTTTCAGCCTAATCTCAGCAGGTTCCTGACTTTGCAATATTTCTGATAAACCAGAAGCTTTTAATGAGAAACTTTCTTTAATTGAGGCTAAATACAGTGTCTGTTTATTATCAAAGTGATAATACAACGAGGCTGGTTTGATACCGACAGCATCAGCAATATCACGTACCGAGACATTAGCATAACCGAATTGGGCAAACAGCTTAATTGAACTATCGATAATTATTTGTCTTGTATTTTCTTTTACAGCATCCATTTACATTATCCACATATGGCTTTTACCTAGCTACTTTACCTAACTACTTTACCTAACTAACAGTTGTTAGGTATTTTGGCGAGATTTATTGCTTTTGTCAATTTAAAATAGCTGTTTTGCTGCCTAAATCGCGACTTAGTGTATTTTAAATCACGACATAGATAAACTGAACTCTATCAAGAACCTTCAAGAGCCAAAATATTTTAATAAAACACCGGCTGCCACAGCAGAACCAATCACTCCTGCCACATTCGGACCCATCGCATGCATTAACAGAAAATTATGTGGATTGGCTTCGAGGCCCACCTTGTTGGAAACACGGGCAGCCATCGGTACAGCAGAGACACCAGCGGAGCCGATGAGGGGATTAATATCTTCTTTGGTAAACTTGTGCATCAGCTTTGCCATTAGAACACCACAGGCTGTGCCAATGGAAAAAGCAATCACACCGAGTAGTAAAATTTTTAAAGTATCAATCTGCAAAAATTGCCCCGCCTGTAGTTTTGAACCGACGGCAAGACCAAGAAAAATTGTCACCATATTAATTAATGCATTCTGTGTCGTCTGACTGAGCCTGTCCACAACACCACTTTCTCGCATCAAAGTACCAAAACAGAACATACCCAGCAAAGGTGCAGCTTCAGGTAAAACCAGACCAACGAGCAAAAGAAGCAATATTGGAAAAATAATTTTTTCAGTCTGGGATACATGACGCAACTGGGTCATAGTGCGCTTACGCTCATCTTCTGTAGTCAAGAGTCTCATAATGGGTGGTTGTATCATAGGTACCAGAGCCATATAGGAATACGCTGCCACCGCAATAGCGCCCAACAGATGAGGGGCTAATTTTGTGGTGACATAGATCGCTGTAGGCCCATCTGCACCGCCTATAATAGCTATCGCTGCTGCTTCCCCACCTGTAAATCCCAGAGCAATGGCACCCAGCAGTGTCGTAAAAATACCTACTTGTGCCACTGCACCTAATAGCAGCGTTTTAGGATTGGCCAACAAGGGACCAAAATCAGTCATTGCACCAACCCCCATAAAGATCAATAAGGGAAATACCCCGGTCATGAGGCCGACTGAATAAAACAAATACAAAATACCATCAGCAAAACTATTTTGACGAGCAATTTCACTGAGCTCAAGTGCTTTTTGGGTATCATTTTCCTTAACCTTGTAAAAAGCATCTTTACAAAGCATAGCCTGTTCACACTGATTGACAGCATCACCCAGCACAAGCCTAATGTTACGAGTCAGTTCAGCTGTCTTAGGATTCTTACTGTTCTGGACTTCTGCAGTCAGTGTCGAGAAGTTAACAACCTCTGCAGAAGCATGTTCTATATCATTATTAAGATACGTTTCAGCATTTTGTTCAACATATTTTTCAACAACGGCCATTTCATAGGTCATGGCTTTATAGAAAGCCTGAAATGAACCAGACTCAGATAATCCAGCGACAGGAATGTTTGATAAAATAGCTCCAAAGCCGATTGGCACCAATAACAGTGGTTCAAATTTTTTCTTAATGGCCAGAAACAATAAAACCAGACCAATGACTATCATAAAAGCCTGACCTAACGATAGATTATACAGCCCTGAACCTTCCCAAAGTCGAATTAAATTATCCATCTATTGATATACCATTTTAACCAGAGAATCACCAACGTTAACCGTGTCACCTTCTTTGACACACAGTTCAGAAATAGTACCAGAGCAAAAGGCACGAATTTCTGTTTCCATTTTCATGGCTTCAAGAATGATAATAACATCCCCTTCTGCCACTTCCTGTCCTTTAGAAACAGGGATTTTAAAAATCTGACCACTTAGGGGAGCCGGAATCGGCTCTTCAGAAGACATAGCAGGATCGGTCGCTCCAACCACAGAAACTGACGGATTTTCAGAGGTGGTTCCTGCAGCTGACACTGGTCCTTTAATAATATCACCACCCTCATCAACCTGAACCACATAGGATTGGCCAGCCACAGAAACCGTATAAACATTTTTTTCCTTACCTGAACGAGTTTTCACCTCTGAGGCAGGTTTTAAATCATCAACGGTAGGGATGGGCTCAAAAGCAGCCGGATTATCTCTGTTTTCAAAAAACTTCATCGCCACCATAGGAAATAATGCATAGCTAAGCGCATCATCAACCAGATCATCAGCCAGTTTAATTTCATTCTTTGCAGCAATCTCTATTAAGATTTTGGTCAGACTTTCCATCTCAGGCTCAATATTATCTGCCGGACGGCAAGTGATGGCTTCAGCGCCACCAAGAATCCGGACTTGCAATGCTTTATCAACTTCAGCTGGAGTTGCTCCATATTCTCCCTTGAGAATACCGCTGGTTTCTTTGGTAACAGTTTTATATCGCTCACCGGTGAGAACATTGAGCACAGCCTGAGTACCTACAATCTGAGAAGTAGGCGTCACCAGGGGAATATAGCCCAAATCTTTACGTACACGAGGAATTTCTTCAAGTACCTGATCAAGTTTATCCACTGCTCCCTGCTGCCTTAATTGATTTTCCATATTAGTCAGCATACCACCTGGAACCTGGGCAATGAGAATACGGGAGTCAACGCCTTTTAAATCGCCTTCAAACTTGACATATTTCTTACGAACAGTCCTCAAATCGGCCGCAATCTCTTCTATTTTCCGAATATTCAGCTCTGTATCACCGGGCTGACCTTCAAGCATTGCCACAATGGATTCAGTTGCTGAATGACCATAGGTTGCACTCATTGATGAAATGGAGGTATCCACATTATCAACCCCAGCTTCAATCGCTTTAAGTAAAGTCGCAGTTGACAGCCCGGTTGTCGCATGACAATGCAAATGAATGGGAACTTCAAGTTCCTGTTTTAAATGCGAAACCAGTTCATATGCCTCATAGGGCTTCAGAAGTCCGGCCATATCTTTAATGCAAATAGAATGCACCCCCATCTCCTGCAATTGCCGCCCCAGATTGAGCCAACCCTCAAGAGTATGTACAGGGCTGGTAGTATAAGAAATTGCACCCTGTGCGTGTTTGCTATTACTAATAACGGCGTTAATTGCTGTTTCAAAATTTCGTGGATCATTCATGGCATCAAAAATACGAAATACATCCACACCATTAACCGCAGCACGCTCAACAAATTTTTTCACCACATCATCAGCATAATGGCGATAACCAAGAATATTTTGTCCCCGAAACAGCATCTGCTGTGGGGTATCAGGCATCACTTCTTTGATCTTTCTTAGTCTTTCCCAGGGATCTTCACCAAGAAAACGGATGCAGGAGTCAAAGGTTGCCCCGCCCCATGATTCAACAGACCAATAGCCTATTTTATCCAGTTTTTCAGCAACAGGTAGTATGTCATCAATACGCATCCGGGTTGCAAGCAACGACTGGTGCGCATCGCGAAGTACAACATCCGTAATACCAAGTTTCTTTTTAATACTCATAGGTGCTCGTTCTAACCCTTTTTGCTGACGTTTGCTTGATGCTGCTTTATCGCGTTCGTGATAATTACCGAAAGTAAGTCATCAGGAATCTTATCAGTCTTATTAGTGGACTTCTTTTGTGGTGCTGACAAAAGAACTCTCTTTTCATAGGAATTAATTATTTTTGACATCAGATCCATTAAAAAAATAAGCAGGACAAGGAAGATGAAAACAGTTCCTATGCCCATCAAAGCCAGCTCAATTCCTAGTTGCATTGTCATTAATTCCTGATGAAATTTATAAATTCTGTATTTTAACTGAAATCAAACGTTTTTATGAGTATTTTTTAAGTTCGACTCAACAGTTTCTAATACGATACAATAGCAACATGCCCGATCTTCCTGTCACTCAGGTACTTCCTGAGATTAAAAACCAGCTATCTCAGAATAATCGACTGATTTTACAAGCCCCGCCAGGTGCCGGTAAAACAACGCTGGTTCCTCTTGCTTTGCTGGATCAGCCATGGCTAAAAAACAAGCAGATCATTATGCTCGAACCTCGGCGCCTGGCAACTCGTAATTCTGCTGCACGTATGGCCCATTTACTAGGTGAAAAAGTGGGTGAAACTGTGGGTTATCAGATCCGGCAGGATAAGTGCTTCAGTAAAAAAACTCGAATACTGGTGGTTACTGAAGGTATTTTGACCCGTAAGCTACAGGCCGATCCTGAGCTCGTCGGTATTGCCCTGGTTATTTTTGATGAATTTCATGAGCGTAGTATTCATGCAGATCTCTCTTTAGCTTTTTGTTTACAAAGTCAGGAAGTACTGAATGAAGAGTTAAAAATTTTAGTCATGTCAGCCACTCTGAACACCGAAGCGCTGGTAAGCCTTTTAGATGCGCCTCTGGTCAGTAGTCAGGGAAGAAGTTTTAAGGTGGATATTATTCATCAAGCGGCAAATAACACGATACGACATCATTCATCCCATCAACGGCACAATCTGATCCCGGCACTGACACAAAAAACCATTGCGGCAGTCAATTTACACCAGGGGAATATTTTAATCTTTCTGCCCGGAGTCCGGGAAATCAAACAGCTCAAACATGAACTCAGCCGTTATTTTTCTGAAAATGCTTTACAGACAATTCATATCTGCCCGCTTTATGGTGACTTATCAAAAAAACAACAGGATCAAGCCATTAGTCCTCCGCCTCCGGGAGAGAGAAAAATCGTCCTGGCCACTAATATTGCAGAAACCAGTTTAACCATTGAGGGTATCAATGTGGTGATTGATTCCGGTCTGCAAAAAGAATCGTTCTTTAATCCCGGTTCCGGTATGAACGCATTACACACCACAATGATTGCACAGGATTCTGCCACACAACGCAGTGGTCGTGCAGGAAGACTCGGTGCCGGTACCTGTTATCGCTTATGGGCTGAAAGCCAGCATAAACGTTTGCCTGCTCATCAAAAAGCTGAAATATTACGCTCCGATCTGGCTCCCGTCATATTGGAATTGGCTCAATGGGGTGTTCAGAATGTCAATGAGCTGAACTGGATGGACTGTCCACCTCCGGGCGCTAGCGCTCAGGCCAAAGATCTATTACTGAACCTGCAGGCCATTGATGAAATGGGGCGAATCACCCAGCATGGAAAGAAAATGCTGTCCTTAGGCATACACCCACGCCTTGCTCATATGGTATTAAAGGCTCAAGCACTTAACTGTACTGAGTTAAGTTGCTTACTTGCCGCGTTACTCACTGAAAAAGAGATATTAAAAGGCCAGAAAACATCTGATCTGTCTCATCGTGTAGCACTATTGCTGCAAGCAAAACAGAAGCAGTTACCTGGTAACACACAGGTCGATACACGACAATGCCAACAAGTATTAAAAACAGCAAGAGAAATTCAACAGCGTCTGCAAAGAGTAACCAGTAAAAATTCTACATCAGGAAACAACACTGGCCTGAATGTTGAGCAGAGCATGAGTGCTGTATTACTGGCATTTGCCTACCCTGATCGAATTGCAAAACTTCGCCCGCCATCAGGAAACAATGCCAATCAGCGTTATTTGCTCAGTAATAAAAAAGGGGCTTATTTCACTCATCAGGACAGCCTGTCTAACGAACCTTTTTTAGTGATCCCAAGCTTAAATGAAGAAACCGGCAAACAGCTTAGAGAAGCACGGATCTTTCTTGCCTCAAGTATTTCACTGGCTCAGTTAGAAGAATATTTTACCGATAGCATTGAAGAAAAAAATGATATCCTCTGGAATAAGAAATTACAGAAAGTAGAATGCCAGACTAAACTCATGTTGGGCTCTCTGGTACTGAAAGAACAGAATAATTCTTCTATTGATGCATTTCACCTGCATTCAACATTACTTCAGGGGGTTAAAAATATCGGCTTCAATTGCCTCCCCTGGTCAAAACAAGCCAATAATCTGAGACAACGAGTCGAATTTATTCGTTATCAGCAGGCACAGAGTTCATCTGCCGTCCCATCTTTAGCACAAATTGACCTGCCTGATTTTTCTGAACAGTATTTGTTAAATAATCTGGAAAAATGGCTACAGCCCCATTTAAGCAATGAAACATCCATAAAAAAACTGCAGAACCTGAATTTAGAGCAGATTTTAAATACAGCTATCAGCTGGAAACCACTACAATTACTTAATGAGTTAGCCCCAGAAACCATCAAAGTACCCAGCGGTTCACAAATTCGTATTGACTACAGCGAGCCAGACTCTCCGGTATTGGCTGTGCGGCTACAAGAGTTGTTTGGTTTGCAAGCCACCCCCACTGTATTGAAAAACAGTTGCCCGTTATTATTACACCTGCTCTCCCCGGCATCACGCCCCATGCAGGTGACTCACGATCTGGCCAGTTTCTGGAAAAATACCTACGATGATGTCAAAAAGGAATTGAGGGGAAAATATAAGAAACACTACTGGCCCGATGACCCATTGCAGGCACAGGCAACCAGTCGGGTTAAGCCTAAAAAGCGTTAACTAAAGACATGAAAATCATTATTTATAAACTTTTCACTCGAATCACAACCAACGCTGTGTATTGAATTAAAGCAAGACAAATCACCCGATAGCAACTATAGTTTATGGTTAATTAAACAGACATAATTATTCATTTAGTATCATGAGTATATTTATACAACAAGGCGCTAACAGGAGCATTTCTATATGAAAAAATTAACCAGACTTATTCTTGGTTCTTCATTATTATTCACTTCGGCATTGAGTTTTGGTGATGACCTGACTGATAGCTACACTCAATATGGCATTAACCCAGACGACAATAACTGGGGCAACACACCCTGGGGTCAAAATAATTCTTCCAATAATCGAAATAGTAATAGTAATGGTATGCCATGGAGCGGTCGTAATTCTCCCTGGGGAAACAATAATCCATTCTGGGATACTGGTAGTTCTGCCTGGAGGGACTGGGATACCAATAAATGGGGTGGAAATGGAATGCCCTGGGGAGGTAGTGGCAAAAATATGCCCTGGAGTAACCAAAAAGGAGTAATGCCCTGGGGCAACAACAAAAATAAGAGGAACTATGGTAACCCTAACTATGGTAATCCTAACTTTAGTAATCCTGGCTATGGACGCCCTTATGGTGGTGGCTATAGTCATCCTGGTTATGCCCGTCCTTATGGCGGCGGCTATAACGGAAATCCTTATAATGCCGGTCAGAGATATGCACCTGCACAATAAACGATCAATAATTAATAGATTTTGATTTCTTTTGTGTAATAATACGCGCAAAAGAATCAACTACCCTATAGAAGAAAGAAAGCATGCTGAGAGTTCAGATAATTCCTGTTACCGATTATCAACAAAATTGTTCATTGCTCTGGTGCGACCAGACAAATCAGGCAGCCCTGATTGATCCTGGAGGAGATGTTGCCCTTTTATTGGCAACCATAAAAAAAAACCAGCTGAATTTGAAACAAATCTGGCTGACCCATGGTCATCTTGACCATGTAGGTGGAACCGAGGAGCTTGCAAGGAACAGCGGTGCTGAAATTATTGGCCCTAATAAAGAAGATTTCTTCTGGCTGGATATTTTACAGCAGCAATGTGACATGTTTAATTTCCCAAAAGTAAAGAATTTCACACCCGATAAATGGCTTAATGAAGGAGACACACTCACTTTAGGTGAAGAGACTTTTGAAATTTTACATACTCCAGGTCATACGCCAGGTCATATTGTCATTGTTCATCATGACTCAAAAACCGTCTGGGTGGGTGATGTCTTATTCAAACAATCCATTGGTCGAACAGACTTTCCCAGAGGCAGTCATGATGATCTCATTAGCTCGATTAAAGACAAACTTTTTTCTCTGCCTGATGATTATCAGTTTGTACCAGGCCATGGCCCCGGTGGCAGTTTAAAAGAAGAAGCATTAACTAATCCATTCATACGTTAATAAAGCAGTTATGCAGGCTATACTGGAAGTATTGCCTGTCACAACAAAAACATAAACAAGGAAATATGATGTCAGAAATCATCAATAAAATTAAATTCTCCAGAAGTACTTTTTTTAAAACGATAGCAGGAATTATTGCTATTGTAGCATTCGGCCTATTTCTTTCTAAATCCATTTTTTACGCAGAGCCCGGTTATATTTATCATGTTCGGACGGTGCTTGGTTATGAAGAAGTGGTCACCGATGTAGGTTATAAATTTTATCCTTTTGGTCGTTATAATTCATGGAAACGAGCCATGACGGTTCAGGCGACTCAAAATAGTTCACTCAATAACCGATATAAATTTTCCTCTGAGGGCAATAATAATGTCAATGCAGAAAATGACAGTAACAATACTTCGGCTAATTTACCCGCACTAAACATTATGTTTCTTGATCAGGTAGATGCCGATGCAGAAGCCACCGTACGTTTTTCCATTCCTTCTGATGAAGTTTCTTTTTTAAAACTGGCGCATGAATATCGTTCTCCGGAAAATTTATTACGTACCGCTTTGATGCCGGCATTTAAAGAAACACTACAAGCTAATGCTTCATTGATGACTGCTGAAGATTATTATTCCGGTTCCAGAACAGAATTTAACTCTGAGTTTGAAAAGCAGATGAGTCAGGGAATCTATCTGGTGAGACGAATTGAAGTTGAAACTCAGGCATCAATTCGAGCAAGAGCATCAGCTAATGCCTCTCTAGGTACCGATCAGGAACAATATGGTGAAGGCTCAAAAACCATTTTTGTGGTGCAAAAATTATTGGACAGCGACGGCCTGCCCAAACGCAAAAAACAGCGCTTTATCGACTTTGGTATTACTGTTGTTTCAGCTCTGGTGACAGAAATGCGACCTAATAACAAATTTGTCGAACGTATGCAGCTTAAACAAAAAGCCTCTGCTGACAGAGCCATCGCTCGGGAACAAAGAGTACAGGAAGAGGAACAACGCCTGTTAGCCATTGCCCGTGGTGAGCGTGAAGTCGCTGAGCGTCAGGCGCAGGCAAAAGTTGAACAAATTCAAAAAACAACCGAAGCTGAAACGGATAAGCAACTGGCCATTACCAATGCCAATAAGTTAAAAGAACAGGCAGCCATTGCAAAAGACACAGCGGAGATTAATTTTGAAAAAGCAAAAATCGAAGCCCAGACAATACGCACACTGGCCGAAGCTGAAGCCTATCAAAAGCAGGTTATTTTAGAAGCAGATAATGCGCTGGCACAAAAACTGGACGCTGAAATTCAGATCCAGAAACTCTGGGCTCAGGCATTTTCGCAACGTAAGGTACCGACCACCGTCTTCGGTAGTTCTGGACAATCTGGTGCACCTGTAGGCAGCGATGGTGAAGTAAAAGCATTCATGCAGTTATTAACACTGGATGCGGCCAAACGACTGAACTACAATCGAGAGATCAATACTGACGTGAGTAAATAGCGTTGAATTTACTGTCTTTTTGCAAGTAAATTTGGGGGTGATTTTGACTCACTCCAAATGCTCACTGAATTCTTCAAATGCAATGGATATTGGAATAGCAAAACCAATGCCTTCCAGGTCCATTCGTTTTTGAGTGACAACACCAAAAACCAGTCCCTGATCATTAATAATTGGTCCACCGCTACTCCCTGGATTAACGGAAGCATCTGTCTGAATCATTCTTTCAGTGCCATCACCTTCAATACGGGAAAATACACCTGAACTGATTGTATGTCCAAAACCTGACGGGTTGCCAATTGCATAAATTGTATCACCATAATTCAGGTTTTCTTCATTCCCTTTTTGTAGAAAAGTACAATCAACCTCATTAATTTTCATCAAGGCCAAATCGTAGTCATCACTCATCTTAAGTAAGTGGCCAGTATATTTTTCTTCATTAGGCAGGGTCACTTCATACACTAACTTATATTTTAAGTTATAGATTTTTTTTTCTGCATCATTAATAATTGAGCTCAGCTTTTCGCGTTTTATCATTTCTGAACTGACATTACTTTCCCTTGCATCCTGACTGCAGTCACTGCATTCATGAGTAAATAATTCATGCTTTTCTGCTATAACATTACTCAATTTTCTTAAGGAATTATTCGATGATTCAAGCTGATCAATAATATGGTCTAATTTTTTTTCATCAAAACTGACCACATGCTTATTCGTCAAAATATAGCACTCACTGCTGACAAAGAAGCCTGCACCCAGTCCCAGATCAGATTTTATTGAAACGGTTGAGTTTCTGGCATCGATAACTTTATTCGATTGAACACTTTCATCATCCTGTAAAACATTTTCTTCATCAGAATCTGGTGATTTATCAACCTGCAAGGAAACAGGCTTTGATACTTGAAGAACACCAATTTGTGCAAGTAGAAGTGTTCCAAAAATAAGGAGCAAAACAACAATTAGAATATTTTTCATTTATGGTTTCTATAGTTTGTGCTGGCAGTTATTTATCAAAAATACTCTGTCCATGGTATCAGACATTTCAGACACAGAATCAAGATGCTGTAAGTAAATTACAAAGTAAGTATAGACTCTTTTATAGATATCACAATGCTTACTCTTTTATGAGGCGATAAGCAATCTGAATTTATCTTTTTATTTCAAGAAGACAGGAAGCTGAGGAGAGAGATAAATCAATAGTTTAACACCTTCTTCCCCTTTGAATAAGGGGGAGAAAAAGGGGTTAAATAACTAAGTGTTAACTATAGAGTAATTTTGACCAACGACCACCATCTTTTATTTTTTGTTTTAAAGTATTCCAGGTATCTTCAGAACCTGCCGCCTCAATCATAACTTTATCAAGAGAAGGCGCAACCTTTTCAAGACCAGCAATAAAAACATAAGTATCAGGTCGTTGAATTAAATCCCAGGCATCCGGAAGGTTATTTTTCAGAGAGTTTTCCAAGGCTTTTTCTTCTCCAGAGAGTGCTCGATTGGTTAAAGCATTAAAAGCACGAAATGTCTCTTCATGATAGTAATTAACTAGATCATCATTTTTATCATTCATATACAGTAGATCCAGACCCGTTTTAGCACCATAAAATAATCGAACCTGACCATTCCATCCACCTTTTTGTTTATAAATGTGTTCTATAAACGAACGAAAGGGTGCTATTCCAGTACCAGTACCAATCATCAGTATATTGGCATTTTTGTCTGTCGGAATAGTAAATGGACTTTTATAGGGTCCGGTAATTGAAATATTATCACCGACTTTCGCATCACATAAATAATTTGATGCTTTGCCAGGGTACTGCTCGCCATTGAAATCATCAATATAAAAGCAGCGTCGAACTAAAATGGTCAGCTCGATACCCTCTTCTGAGGAAGATTCATTCCCTTTAACAATAGAATATCTTCGTTTGTGGTTTGTGCTGCCAAAGTCATCTTTACCTGGCACAATAACACCAATACTCTGCCCCTCTCTAAAACGAAAAGAAGGCTCGTCAACATATAGGACTAATTCTCTTACTTCATCAGTTCCTGCATCTGTAATTCGTGAGCTAGCCCGAAGCTGAGCATTTAATATTGGTTCTGATAATAATTCACTCATTATGATTCCTAAGGTTGTAATAAATATTAATAACAATTATCGCCATATAAAATTAGCTGAATTCAATAACCAGATCACCCTGCTCAACTAATTCACCTTCTGGTAAGTAGATCTTTTTGACCGTACCATCAAAAGAGGCAGTAATCGTTGTTTCCATTTTCATGGCTTCAATCACAAATAATGGTTCGTTCTGACTCAGTTTTTGACCTTCTTTAACGAGTACTAATGATAGTTTGCCTTGTAGTGGTGTTCCAATATGCTCTTCTTCCGTTGCTTTTTGATTGACCTTTATAGTGGCCTTTGCCGAACGGTCACGAATTTGAACACTGCGTGTTTGTCCATTAAGATCAAATGTAACGGTACAAAAACCATTTTCATCCGGCTCTGATTGATAAATCAAACGAATAATAATTATTTTTCCCTGACTTATTTTAACCTGAACTTCTTCATTTTGCTTCATACCATAGAAAAACGCCAGTGTTGGTAAATTTTGAACTTTTCCGAAAGTTTCCATATGATCATGGAAATTCATAAACACATCGGGGTACATTTTATAAGATAAAAAATCAAGAAAATCTCTGCCCTCACCAAACTCTTCTTGAAAGCTGACAAATTCTTTATCAAATTCAATGGCATCAAGATATTCATTGGGACGTTTAGTAAATGGCTTGTCCTCTTTTAAAACCAGTTGTTTTAAAGTTTCAGGAAAACCACCTTCAATTTGCCCAAGATTTCCCTTAAACAAATCAATCACCGAATCAGGAAATGCCAATGAGGCACCCTGCTCCATAACATCATCTTCAGTAAGATTATTTGATGTCATAAACAAAGCCATATCACCCACTACTTTAGAAGAGGGTGTGACCTTGACGATATCACCAAACATCTGATTAACGATGGCATAGTTTTTCTTAATTTGATCAAATTTATGCTCAAGCCCTAAGGCAATAGCCTGAGGCCGAAGATTAGAATATTGGCCGCCTGGTATTTCATGCTCATAAACTTCTGCTGTTCCTGACTTAAGTCCAGATTCAAATGGATAATAGAGTTCACGTACATCTTCCCAATAATTTGCATATTGGTTTAACGAGGGAAGGTTAAATTTTTGCTCACGTTCCTGTCCTTGCATAATGGCAATCATTGAATTCATATTCACTTGCGAAGTCATACCTGACATGGAACTCAGAGAGGTATCAATAATATCAACATCAGCTTCAATGGCCTTCAACAATGTGGTTGCCTGAATAGAGGAGGTATCATGACAATGCAGGTGAATGGGCAAATCCACCGCCTCTTTCAATGCTGGAATTAGAATTTCTGCAGCATAAGGCTTCAGTACCCCGGCCATATCTTTCACCGCTAGAGTATGGGCACCGGCATCTTCCAGGCGTTTCGCCAGATCGGTATAGTATTGTAAGTTATACTTATAACCTGCTTGCTGATTGAGTAGATCACCGGTATAGCAAATACTGGCTTCAGCAATTCCCTCCGTATGATTACGCACAAACTGGATGGATTTTCGCATACCTTCGATCCAGTTGAGCGAATCAAATATACGAAAAACATCAATACCATTTTCCCAGGATTTTTCTATAAATTTTTCAACCAGATTATCAGGATAAGCCTTGTAACCAACTGCATTAGAACCCCGGAAAAGCATTTGTAATAAAACATTTGGAATAGCTTTACGCAACTCCCTTAAACGCTCCCATGGACATTCATGCAAAAAACGCATGGAAACATCAAAAGTTGCCCCTCCCCAGACTTCTAATGAAAATAGCTGCGGGTGATTTTTAGCAAGTCCTTCTGCCACCTCCAGCATGTCAATGGTTCTTACCCGTGTTGCTAATAGTGATTGATGTGCATCACGCATAGTAGTGTCGGTATATAAAATGTTTTTCTGATCTTTTATCCACTGGACAAAATTATCGGCTCCCATTTTATCAAGCCGGTTTTTTGTGCCCTCAGGATAATCACCAATTTTATCAAATACTGGGACAACGGGTGTTCTGAAGTGCTTATTCAGTTCCAATTTTTTGACATCAGGATTACCATTGACAATGACATCTGCAAGATATTTTAATGTTTTTGTACCGCTGTCAAAACTGTGAGTGATTTTAAATAATTCAGAATGCGTTTCTAAAAAGGTAACGGTGGCGTTGCCCGATGAAAAAGTAGGATTATCCAGGACATTTTCCAAAAAAGCGATATTAGTATTCACACCACGAATTCGAAATTCACGTAAAGCCCTGCTGATCCTTTGTACTGCACCATCCAGGGTCCGTCCCCAGGAAGATACTTTAACCAGCATAGAATCAAAAAATGGAGAGATTTTTGCGCCGGGATAAGCAGCCCCCACATCCAGACGAATACCAAAACCTCCTGCACTTCGAAAGGCTATAATCGTTCCATAATCAGGCATGAAATTATTCTGAGGGTCTTCTGTAGTAATGCGGCATTGAATGGCAAAACCATTGCAGTGAATTGATTCCTGAGAAGGAATATTAATTTCTGAATCCGTTAAACGATGGCCTGCTGCGATATGAATCTGGGTACGAACAATATCAATCCCCGTCACTTCTTCAGTAATAGTATGTTCAACCTGTACTCGGGGGTTGACTTCAATAAAATAAATTTTACCATCTTTATCAACCAGAAACTCAACAGTACCTGCATTATAATAGCCGACTTTCTGACATATTTTTTTTGCATACTCGTAGAGTTTATTACGTGTATCCTGACTCAATGTAACGCTGGGAGCAACCTCAATAACTTTTTGAAAACGACGTTGGACTGAGCAGTCCCGTTCAAAAAGATGCACCAGATTACCAGACTGATCACCAATGATCTGCACTTCAATATGCTTGGGTGAGTCAATATATTTTTCCAGAAATACGGTATCATCACCAAATGCTTTTGCCGCTTCATTTTTAGCATCCGTAAAAGCACGCTCTAAGTCATCAGCTTGACGGATAACACGCATGCCACGACCACCACCACCTGAAGCAGCCTTGAGCATCAGAGGATAACCAATGCGTTCGGCCTCCTGTTTGGCAATCTCATAATTGTCCAACTTGCTTTCACTGTCCTGGATAACAGGAAGCCCCGCTTCCACGGCATTTTTTTTGGCCATGACCTTATCGCCCAATTGCTCCATACTCTCAGGTGACGGGCCAATAAAGATAATTGATTCTTCACGACAGCGTTTAGCAAACTGGACATTTTCAGAAAGAAATCCATAACCCGGATGAATAGCATCAATTTGATGCAATTTGGCCACTTCAATAATTGCCTCAATATCAAGGTAAGGTTTGAGTGGCTCATCATCCATACCAATCTGATAGGCTTCATCCGCTTTATAGCGATGCGGTGAAAAACGATCTACATGAGTATAAATTGAAATAGTGTCAATTTTTAGTTCTGATGCTGCTCGCAAAATCCTTATGGCAATCTCTCCACGATTAGCAACCAGTAGCCTTTGAATATTTTTTATCATTATCACTCTCACAGTCATTAAGCAGGTATTGCCTGGTACGGCTGGTATTTTACCTATGATGATAAACCATAAAAATTATAATGGATTAAATAATATTGTAATAATTAATATTATTGATAATCAATATTGATGAATTCAATAATTTGAATATTAATTAAATGCTTGTAATAGGCTGATATTTTTTTTATCCTAAACCCTTGGTTTTTTAATGTTTTTCTAGACAAGTATTGGCTCTTCTCCGCTCTGATGAGTGAAGAAAGATGCTAATACTCACAAGATCTGTTGCAATATAAAGCTTCTGACAGTTTTATAAGCAAAAGATAA
>JADGEM010000112.1 GCA_016744375.1 Gammaproteobacteria bacterium | reverse complement strand
GTCGTGTGGGCAGATGTACATACATGCTGTTCTGTCCTGACCTTTACAGCCATCACACTTTTCTGTGCGTACGAATGTTGGCATTTTGTTTTCCTTATATTTTAGAGTTGAAATATAAATTTGTAAGCTTCAAACAAAAGCCCATTAAAAAACATTTAACAGGCTCTTGTTTATCACTAACTAATGTATTAACAAAAATGAAACACTTCCTTTATAGAAGTGGAATCATCATCAGTGCAACAATGTTAATGATTTTAATCATTGGGTTAATTGCAGGACCAGCAGTATCTTTGTACGGGTCGCCTACAGTATCACCAGTTACTGCTGCTTTATGAGCATCAGAACCTTTACCACCATGATTTCCATCTTCGATGTATTTCTTCGCATTATCCCATGCACCACCACCGGTAGTCATAGAAATTGCGACGAAAATACCTGTTACAATAGTACCAATAAGAACACCACCTAAAGCTTCCTGCCC
The DNA here is from genome assembly GCA_016744375.1 of Gammaproteobacteria bacterium. GTDB lineage: Bacteria > Pseudomonadota > Gammaproteobacteria > GRL18 > GRL18 > GRL18. The sequence goes on along the minus strand of JADGEM010000112.1, from coordinate 5,788 downwards.
CAGAGTCAGACCAACAACTATAGGTACTGCAATTGGTAGAATTGAAGGAATAATCATTTCTTTAATCGCTGCTGCAGTTAACATATCAACCGCTTTAGAATAATCAGGCTTCTGAGTTCTGTCCATAATACCCGGCATTTCTTTGAACTGGCGACGAACTTCAATAACAACTGAACCCGCTGCGCGACCAACCGCCTCCATTGCCATAGCACCGAATAAATAAGGTACTAAACCACCAATGAACAGACCAATCAGAACCATATGGTTTGATAAATCAAATGTAACACTACCACCACCATTGGCTTCCAACGTATGTGTATAATCAGCAAACAGAACCAAAGCAGCCAGTGCCGCTGAACCAATTGCATAACCTTTTGTTACGGCTTTAGTTGTATTACCAACCGCATCCAGAGGATCAGTGATGTTGCGAATTTCTTCAGGCATTTCGGCCATTTCAGCAATACCACCAGCATTATCAGTAATAGGGCCATAAGCATCAAGAGCAACAATAATGCCTGCCATTGACAACATAGACGTTGCAGCAATTGCTACCGCATATAAACCACCCAGTTCGAAAGCACCCCAGATACTGGCACAAACAACAATAACAGGAGCAGCTGTTGACTTCATTGACACACCTAAACCGGCAATCACATTAGTACCATCACCTGTTAAAGAAGCTTCAGCAATTGTTCTTACAGGCGCATACTCTGTTGAAGTGTAGTACTCAGTAATGACAACCATGGCACCGGTTAAAGCTAAACCTATAAGAGCCGCATAGTATAGGTTAATAGTTGCAAGTTCAGAACCAGCAACAGTTATCATATCACCCAACATATATGTGGTTACTGGATAGAATCCAATACCGGCAACAACAGCTGAGGCAATCAGACCTTTATACATGGCACCCATAATGCTGCTTTGTTCATTATTCAATTTAACCAGCATGATACCAATAATTGAAGCAACAATTGAAACACCACCCAGAACTAATGGATACATGACAGCGGCATTAAGCACTTCACTAGTGGTTGTTACCATTAAAGAACCCAATAACATGGTTGCAATAATTGTTACGGCATACGTTTCAAACAAGTCAGCCGCCATACCAGCACAATCACCTACGTTGTCACCAACGTTATCAGCAATTACCGCAGGGTTACGAATATCATCTTCAGGGATACCAGCTTCTACTTTACCAACAATGTCTGCACCAACGTCAGCACCCTTAGTGAAGATACCGCCACCCAGACGAGCAAAGATTGAGATTAAAGAACCACCAAAAGCTAAACCAATCAATGCGTGAACTGTCTCTTCTACTGTAGAGCCCATTGCGGTTAAGACAGCAAAGTAACCGGCAATACCGATAAGAGCCAGTCCAACAACCAGCATTCCAGTGATAGCACCACCACGGAAAGCAATAAGGAACGCTGCGCCCATACCACCTTTGGCCGCCTCAGCTGTACGAGAGTTTGAACGGACTGAAATATTCATTCCGATATAACCTGTCGCACCTGATAAAACAGCACCGATTAAAAAACCAATTGCTGTTTGTGCACCAATAAATGCAAAAATTGCAACAAAAACAATAGCGCCAACTATGCTAATGGTTTTATACTGACGGTTTAGATAAGCTTGTGCACCATCTTGAACTGCTTGCGCAATTTCCAACATTGTGTCACTTCCCGGTGAGTGAGACATGATCCACTTAATGGATACAACCCCATAGGCTACTGCAGCGATTCCAGCTACAAGTGCAAAGATTAATTCAACAGACATTACGTCCCCCGTTGCTAAGTTTTATGATTGAATTCAGTATGAATTCGCGAAAAAAAGACCTTTTGAGTCTAATTCAAAAGCCCATAATGTTCATTGATCGACATCAATAAGCTCAAATATGGTTAGACCTTTAGGGCGATTAAACTTGATTAATTATAATCATGTACTATTTTTAGAAATTAAGTCTAAATCTCCTAATTCTAAAAAAATGACAAAAAAAAGGGCTGATTAATCAATCAGCCCTTTTTTATTACTTATATTTCGAAGTCAGGTAACTTCTTGGCTACACTCTTATTTTTTAAAACCACATACTTTGGTAAGCCATTTTCATAGGGAGGATAATCTTCACCATCAATTAAAGGTAATAAATAATCCTTACATTTCTGAGTAATTCCAAAACCATCTTCAGTGATGAAATCCATAGGCATCATTTTCTCAACATTGGCCACTTCTGAAAGCGGAGCTTTACCAATTTTCCATTCATATGGGTTGTTTGAGATGCGGTCAACAGTCGGCATAATAGCATTATCGCCTTCCAGCGCAAATTTAACACCCGCTTCACCTAATGCGTACGCTTGTTCAACATCAGACTTAGATGATAAGTGACGTGCTGCACGCTGTAAATAATCAGCAACAGCCCAATGGAATTTATAACCCAATGCGTCTTTAATGATGTTGGCAACAACTGGTGCTGCACCGCCTAATTGAGCGTGACCAAATGAATCACGTGTACCCTGCTCTGCAAGGAAACGGCCATCGGCCCAATGTACACCTTCTGAAACAACAATAGTACAGAAGCCATACTCTTTTACTTTAGCATCAACATTAGCCAGGAACTTATCCTGATCAAATTCAACTTCAGGGAAAAGAATAACTACAGGGATGTTTTGATCTTCAATTAAACCACCTGCTGCTGCAATCCAGCCTGCATGACGTCCCATGACTTCAAGAACAAAAATTTTGGTCGATGTTTTAGCCATTGAACGAACATCAAAGCTCGCTTCTAAAGCTGAAACAGCAATGTATTTTGCAACTGAACCAAAACCTGGGCAGTTGTCAGTAATAGGTAGGTCATTATCAACAGTCTTAGGTACGTGAACTGCTTGAATTGGGTACCCCATCTTTTCAGATAGTTGTGACACTTTATGACAAGTATCCGCAGAATCACCACCGCCATTATAGAAGAAAAAACCAATGTCGTGTGCTTTAAAGACTTCAATTAGACGCTCGTATTCGCGTTTGTTGTCTTCAAGACTTTTTAACTTAAAACGGCAAGAACCAAAACCGCCGGAAGGCGTGTGCAGCAGAGCAGCAATATCTTCTTCAGATTCCAGGTTAGTGTCAATCAAATCTTCTGTTAATGCACCGATAATACCATTACGACCTGCGTAAACAGTACCGATTTTATCGCTATGTAAACGTGCAGTTTGAATAACACCACATGCAGAGGCGTTGATTACCGCAGTAACACCACCGGACTGTGCGTAAAATGCGTTCTTCTTTGTCATTTTAACTCCATAGTTTTTTTGTTTAAATTATTGAATTCATAAAACATTCTGGATCAACACTATGACAAGAAAATGACACCAGAATGATACTAAATTTATTCTTTTTTCTGAGATATATCTCTTTCTAGATCAGCATGCACCTGCAATACAGTGACAACACAATCAAGAATATTATCAAATGACGGCACTGCCGTACCATATTGATCGCGTCCTTTATAGTAAAATTGTGTTTTATAAGTTCCACGACCTATTTTGAAAATCACAAAATTACTGTTCTCAAATTCCCAGAAGATGGCCGGACAGGTAGACAACTCTCTATCATTGGAGCGAAGTCTTACTTCGACATCCGCCAGTTGAGTCTCTGTTTTACCTTTACCCCAGCGCTCTTCCAGTGTTTGCTGGACTGTCCAAACATCAGTATCAGAAAAATCCTTTATTTTGATATTTGCTTTTGTCGCCATAGTTTATTCTTAATGACTCTAATTAGTGAACTGTACCAGCGTCGCCAGCAGTAAAGTTTTGTGTTACTCCGGATTTCAATTCTTCATCCGTTGCATCACGTACCACACCAACCGTCACAATAAATTTAATTGTTTGGCCAGCTAAAGGATGATTGCCATCAACGGTTAATTGACCATTTTCAATTTTTGTGACAGTAAATTTTTTTGCTTCGCCACGATCATTCTGCATCTCAACCTCAGCACCCACCTGATGAAACTGAGGTGGCACATTATTGAGATCATCCGTAAAAATCAAATTGGGATCACTTGGCCCAAAGCCTTCCAACTGGGATAAGGAGACTTCAACACGCTCCCCGTTTGCATGACCTTCAAGTGCCTTTTCAATTTTCGGAAATAAGCCGCTGTCACGTCCATGAATGTATTTTACGGGTATATCAACACGTTCTTTAATTTCACCTTTTGCATCTAAAATTGCATAAGTGAGTTCAACGTATTTATCTTTCTTTATCTGTTCAGCCGTCATTCTATTTTCTAACCATCTGTATTGAATATATGTAAGAGCTATTAGCTGACAATAAGACATCAGCCAATTTAAAGCCGCAGTATTTTATCATAAATAGCAGAAAATGGTTAGTGACCAGTAATCCATTATGCAATTAAGCTAGTTTTAACCTACTTGACCAACAAGCTTTCCTGGAACACGGCTTTATGAACATCGCCCATACTTAAAATTCCAACTAACTTATTATCCTGAGTCACAGGAATACGACGAATTTTACGCAGCCACATCATTGAAGCAGCACGTAAAATCGGCATATCAGGTGACACAGTGGCAACCACTCTGGTCATCAAATCATCAACTGTTTTACTCAAAACGCTACTATAATCTTTTTCCATATCTTCAAAGTTGGCTTTAGCTCCAGAATCAACCAACTCTTTCATATCTGGGAACATACTGCATAAAATATCTTTCTCAGAAATAATACCAACAACATTTCTTTCATCATCAAGAACCGGCATCCCACTGATTTTGTTGAAGCACATAATTGTTGCAATATCTTTAATCGGTGTTTCTGGTGTGCATGTTCTTACATCAGTACACATTGTATCTTTGACTTGCATTTATAACCTCGCCCTATCCATATATTTTTATAAAAATTTATTTAAATAACATCAGGTATTGCTTAAATAAAATAAGCAATACCCTTAATATCAACTCTTTTTCTATTAACTACTTCCTATCAACTGCTTCCAACTGGCTAAGAGTCTGTCGAGGGCGTCGATGTTAATATACGGTTGTTTTCTTTATCTAATAAACATACCATGTTTTTTGACCTTAAAAACCTATTCCTAAATGGGTATAAGTGAGTATTGATACATCTCTAACAATAACCTTTATTTAAAAATGGTTATGTATTTCATTGTTTTAAAAAGAATTTAAAGAGTAAAAAAAATGCCTGATACTGTTGAAATTATTTCAAATGATCTGAAAGAATTTGCTATTGCACGCGATTGGGAGCAATTCCATACCCCAAAAAACCTCTCTATGGCACTTATTGCTGAAGCAGCAGAACTTATCGAACACTTTCAATGGCTGACTCCAGAACAAAGCAAAAAAGTAACCGGGGAAAAATTAAAAGATATCAGCTATGAAATGGCTGATATCTTTATTTACCTGCTAAGAATTGCTGAACAGCTGGATGTTGATCTGGTCAAAGCCACAAGAGAAAAGATGGTAATAAATGAGAAGCGCTTCCCTGCTTCAGAGAAAGGTCAGCAAAATCGTAAAGACAAGAAATACCGGTGAAATATAATTCTAAACCTTTAATACCTATAGTCCTAAATAGATATCGAGATTCAGCCCATTGAGCTGTATCATTGGCGCACCAAAATTATAAATTCGCAGGTTAATCAGAGCAAATTTTATTATGAATCTGATTGGCTATTCAATATCAATCCGCTCCGTGGAGGAAATTCGATGTCGGATATTGTTGCAACCAACGAGACTATACTAGTCGTAGGTGGCGGTATCAGTGGTAT
>JADGEM010000050.1 GCA_016744375.1 Gammaproteobacteria bacterium | reverse complement strand
CAGGTCTTGCATTTTATTCAGCCGTTTATTTCAGTTTTTCTTCCTGTTTTTTTAATAGTATCAATCACTTGGAATAAACGGATGGACACTAACTATAATATGAGAAACTATGACCTGGAAAACTGTCAGTCAATACAACTTTAGCGACATACTCTATGAACACGGAACAAATGAACAAGCCAGTATTGCTAAAATTACTATAAACAGACCTGAAGTACGTAATGCCTTCCGCCCTGAAACAGTATCAGAGCTGATTGAAGCATTTCATCATGCACATTATGATGCGGATATCGGTGTTATCATCTTGACAGGTGCAGGTAATCTTGCTTTTTGTTCCGGGGGTGATCAGAAAATCCGTGGTGAAGATGGCGGCTATAAAGATACTCAGGGTATTAACCATCTTAATGTCCTTGAATTACAACGCCAGATTAGAACTCTACCAAAACCCGTAGTAGCTATGGTTGCCGGTTATGCCATCGGCGGAGGCCATGTCTTACACCTGATTTGTGATCTGACCATTGCCGCTGAAAATGCTCGTTTTGGTCAAACAGGCCCCAAGGTTGGCAGTTTTGATGCAGGCCTGGGGGCTGGTATTATGGCACGAACAATCGGTTTAAAAAAAGCCAAAGAAATCTGGTTCCTATGCCGGCAATATAATGCTATGGAAGCACTCGATATGGGGCTGGTTAATACTGTTGTACCACTGGAAGAATTAGAAACAGAGACCATTTCCTGGTGCCAGGAAATGTTGCAGCACTCCCCTACTGCACTGCGAGTTTTAAAGTCTGCATTCAATGCAGACACTGATGGTTTATCAGGCATTCAGGAATTAGCAGGTAATGCCACGGCATTATTTTATATGACGGATGAAGGCCAGGAAGGTCGCAATGCTTTTGTGGAAAAGCGTGCCCCTGATTTCAGCCGTTACAGACGCAGGCCATAAGAATTTATTCCCGGAAGCATGGGTAAGACGCCCATGCTCCCAGCGTATGAAAGAACGTTGCAATGCAATAAAGCGGAATAATGAACAATAAATGAATCTTTTTTCTATCTGGTGGCTGGCCATTCGGCCAAAAACATTATCCATCTCAGTCACACCGGTGATCTTAGGTTCTGCACTTTCATGGCAGGCAGAAAATCTTTTTTCATCCCTGACATTTATGGTTATCCTGCTCTCTGCACTCTGTATTCAAATTGGTACAAACCTTTTTAATGATGCCGCTGATTTTGAAAAAGGGGCTGATACTGAAGAGCGACTTGGACCCCGGCGTGCAGCCCAACAGGGCTGGTTAAATGCACATCAAATCAAGCTCGGGGCATTCATTGCTTTTTCAATCGCCTTTATTTCAGGTATTTATCTGGCCTGGTTAGGGGGGCCGGTGATTATCATTTTAGGTCTGCTTTCAATTATATGTGGTTATGCATATACTGCCGGGCCAAAGCCGATAGCCTACTCTCCATTTGGTGAACTCTTTGTCATGCTATTTTTTGGTTTTGCTGCAGTGGGCGGTACCTATTTTTTACAAACTCAAAGCATTCAATTATCCATCCTTATAATTGCCAGCACAATTGGAAGTATGGCAGCAGCCATATTACTGGTCAATAACTACCGGGATCTGGATGGTGATCAAAAAGTAAATAAGCTGACACTGGTTTATTATATTGGCAGACCTGTAGCTCGCAAAGTTTATGTCGCAATGATAGCTTATCCCTATCTGCTTTTATTGTTTCTTTTAACTGAATACTCATGGACACTTTTAATCCCCTTATTAAGTATTCCTCTGGCAGTCCGACTAATCCACTACTTTTTAAGTCTGGAGATATCATCTGAGTTAAATAAAGTCCTGGCCCAAACGGCAAAACTTCAACTGATCTACACACTTTTATTATCACTTGGCTTATGCTTGTAACAGACTTTCAAATAATTCCCTACAAAATAAGGTTTAAAACACCCTGGCAGACTGCCCTTTCAAAATTACTATTTCGTCAGGGATTCCTGGTTAAGCTCATCATTAATGACTCATTATCTGTCATAGGTGAATGTGCCCCTATGGAAGCAATCGGCACTGAATCTCTAGCTGATGCACAACTCTTTTTAGAAACACAATTGCCCGGGATGCTGGGACAGAAACTGACTCTTAGTACACTTAATAATTTAAATTTATACCCTGCTTGCCGGTTTGCTCTGGAAACAGCCATGCTTGCCTTGCAGGCCCAGGGAAAAAAACAACCCATTGCTGCTTTACTCAATCCTGAATACAGTAAAAGAATAAACATAAACACGATGCTGGGTCACTTAAATAGAAACATCACACGCAATGCCCGGCAAGCCGAAGCTGAAGGCTATCAGTGCCTGAAAATAAAAACAGGTTTAGAGACGATTGAAACTGAGGCCCTTATTATTGAAGACTTAATTAAACAATTAGCGCCATCAACTAAAATCAGATTGGATGCGAATAAAAGCTGGTCAGCCAAAGAAACTGAATGGCTGTTAAGTTTTTTAAAGCCTTATGAGAAACAAATAGACAGCATTGAAGAGCCGCTAAAATATTTTGATTCAATAGTCTATAAAACATTACAAAAAAATACGAATATTTCACTTGCCCTTGATGAATCATTTTGCAATATTGATTTTAAAAAAGCCCCTGAGCTATATCCTGTAGACAAACTCGTGCTGAAACCTATGGCCCAGGGCGGAATTATAAACACACTCCACCTTGCCAGAATGGCAGAACAGGCTAAAATTAAAACAGTCATTACCAGCAGCCTTGAAACCGCTTATGGTTTATGGCCCATTGTTCATCTATGTGCTGCAATTAATAATAAACAATATCATGGTCTTGCCACAGCCTCATGGCTGGAAGACACAATCATTAAACCACCCGAGATAAATCATGGGATCATCACTCTCTAACTCATCATCTAAGCTTCTGTTCCAGTACAATTTCATCACACGAATGCATGATATTGATGCTGCAGGTGTGCTTTTTTTTGCCCGCACTTTATATTATGCTCATGATGCATATGAGGCCTTTTTAGAGCATCATAAACAACCCATTGCGGCAATACTAAAATCTGATTTCATTTTACCCATCAGTCATACTGAGGCACACTTTAAAATCCCTGTTTTGTTAAATGAAAAAATGACTATTGAAATTCACTTAAGTAACATTAAGAAAGATGAGTTTTCACTTAATTATTATTTCATTAATAAAACGAATAAAACTTGCTCAACAGCACTGACTTGTCACGTTTGTCTCGACAGTATGACCCATACAAGAAAAAATTTACCTGGATCAATTGTTTCATTACTTCAATAATAAATTTCTGGGGTACCGTCATTAATCAACTGCTGAACAGCTTTTCGATCAATTTTTCCCATAAAGTTACGCGGTATTGTTTCAGCTTCTACAAATATTCTAGGGCGGTATGGCGATGGAATTTCCTGTTTTATCCAGACTTTAAATTCGTTCAGATCACCACAAATTAGAGCTGCAATCGTATCTCCCCACTCACGATTACTAATTTTTCCTATTGCAATATCACGAACAAATTCTGAAGACTGTAAAAGTGACTCAATATAATCAGGCGCAATATTTTTCCCTCCGCTAATGATCATATTATCATTACGCCCCAGTATTGACAGGAAATGGCCATCCCACAGGACACAATCATTCGTTTCAAACCATTCATATTCAGTTATCCCAGCATTTGAATCAGCATAGCCGGAAAATACCCCAGGTCCCTTTATACTTAGTACATCATCAGGTGCAGTATCTATTTCAAAACCATCCAGAGGAATTAATTCATTTGGGGAGAGACCCAGAGCAATTGTTGAGCATGCCTCTGTCATACCATAGCTAATATATATCGGCCAGCCTGCTGATTCGGCACGGTGAAATAATTCATCCGATAATTTATCACCACCCACAATAATATATTTTAAATGATCGGGTACGCATGCCCCCCGACTATGTTCCAATAATAGTGACAGCATTCTCGGTACCAGAGAAATATGAGTCACAGAAAAATGATGAATATCACGCCAGACCTTTTGTACATTAAAATCATCATGCAATAACATAGCAGCATTATTAAACCAGCACCGATAGACGATCATCACGCCTGCAATATGACTCAGTGGCAGACAATTAAGCCAGACAGACGATGCTTCAACAGGAATTCGTTTTACAAAACTTTGGCAGTGTGAAATGATATTGTCACGACTTATCAGGGCAATTTTTGGTTTAGCCTGACTACCACTGGTAGCGATGGCTAATGCAGCCCCTTTAGTCCCCCTTTTTAATAAGGGGGAAAATAAAGAATCATCTTCAATTATTGCTAAGCCGACTGGGAAAATAGTTTCTTCATACACAAAGCCATAAAGAAAATGAAGGATAGTAGAAAAACGTTGTTCAGATGAAACAATGCCTTGAGACACTACTGGCAGATTGTGAAACCTCTTGCTCAATTCATTCCATGAATAGAGTTTGTCTCCATAGTAGAGTTTTAACTCATTTTTGAACTTCATCAGACAGCATCATGACTCATTTGTACCTATATGAATACAGGCAATACCAAAAAATAAATTTCGATAAGTCACTTTGGAAAATCCGGCATCTTCGATGAGCGACTTCATTTCTTCCTGATGGGGAAAACGTTTAATGGATTCTATCAAATATTGATAGGCTTCCGGCTGTCTGGCTACCATGGCACCCAGTCGAGGAATGACATATTGATTATACAGATTGTAAAAAGGACGAATGGGCATCATGGGCCGGGAGAATTCCAGACAATAATACTGCCCGCCCGGCTTAAGAATTCGATGTATTTCTTTTAATGCCTCACTCATACTGGTCATATTACGAATACCAAAAGAAATGGTTAGTTTATCAATACTGGAGTCAGCAAAGGGTAATTTTTCACCAATAGCGGCAATATTAAGAACTGGATGTGAGTTCGAGTTTTTCCCAGCCTGCATCATTTCGATACTGGGATCAACAACAATAACATTGGCCCCTTTTCTGGTTAGTTTTCGAGCAATATCGCCGGTTCCGCCAGCCAGATCGACAATAATATCCGTTGATTTGAAAGGAATGTAATTAACAAAGAAACGCTTCCAGATCCGATGAGTCCCAAAACTCATAAAATCATTCATTAAATCATATCGGGGGGCAACGAGTTGGAAAACGCGGCGAATTTTTTTGCTGCGTTCATTTTGCGAAACGGTCTGCTGACCAAAGGTATTATCGAGTTTGCTCATGTCAGGTATAATCAATGGAAAAAACGATTATACCTGAGTATCACTTAGAGTAGCAATATAGACTTATGGCTTAACAATTGTCAGGCCAACACTCAGCCAGGCCTGCATACCACCTCGATACCACTTAAGCTTATACGCAGGATAGCCAAGCTTAATCAAAGTTTTGATATTAGTGGCAGACTGAGGACACCAGCTACCATTACAGAACATCACCAGAGTTTTGGCATTTCTGAAGTCACGTTTGCCATCTGCAATGCGCACGCCAAAATCTTTACTCAGAATACCATCCAGAATTTCTGTCTCTGATGCGATGGCAAATGTACCCTGCGTATCCACGCTGATTTTATTCCATGGGATACTGACAGAACCTGGAATTGTACCCTGTTGCACCCATTCAGGAGTTCTTGAATCAACAACCAGAACATTGTGATCACCATGACTGGCACGTTTAAGATATTCTAAAACCTCTAATTCACCAATGGTTCCCACATCTTTTGCGACAGTAATAGGCTGCACACAAAATGGCGGACAGGCTCTGTCAGTATGAGTAAAGGGTGGTGGTATCACAGCATTTTTTTCCTTTATACGAGAAATTGTAACTGTTTTACCATTGTGACTGACATCAACCCCTTTTAATGATGGCGTGATATAGCCTTTACCAACAACAACCGAACCCGATACTCCCCCCGTCTTTAAGTAGTCAGGTGTGGTTAGATTTTTCTGTGTCTGTTGAGAAATAGCCTGTTCATAACCATAACTCCCCTGACGTTCTGCTTTGCGGGCTAATTTAATGGCTTTATCAAACTGTCCTTCTTTCAATGCAGCTTTTGCTTTTTTAATGATTTTACCAGTATCACGCCATTCGCCATCTACCGATGCGGCATGTTGACGAGAGGTTTCAGCTTTATCAATAGCTGATTGTGCTACTGCTTTATTGTCTGCAGCCAAAGCAGTACTGCTTATCGATGCACTAAGAAGCAAAGTAAAACTAAATAATATTGCGGTCTTTGTATTCACATTATTCTCCAAATCTAATATTTTTTTCATTAACAGGCATTTTACTTACGTGCACCAGGACCATTAAGATCCAAACCATTGCTCATATAAGTCAAAAAATATTCCAGATTACGGTATTGCTCACCCTGAGCTTTAAAAGGTTTTGCTCTGACTTGTTTATTACAACCGGTAAAGCGTCTATGAAGCGTTCCAACAGCACCCCATTTAGAGCGGTAAACCGGGAAATGGGTGGTTTGGCCTAAAGCAGGGCTTAAAATTTCTGAACGAATCTGATTCCCTGCATTTTGGATATGACAGGTTGCACAGGCAAAGTTTAATTGCCCTCTTCGGGTGTAGAAGAAATTTTTGCCCGCCTCATAAGCAGCCATCGCACCTTCATCACCTTCAGGAATTACAACATTTGTTTTTTTATCACGAGATTCAAATGACAAATAAGAGAGTATATTATTAATACTGCCTTTCTTATATTTTAACGGTTTTTCACCATTAGCTTCCCGACATTGATTAATTGCCAGGGCCAAAGTGATAACTTTTGCTTGTTTCTTATCCCAGTGTGGGTATTTTTGAGCAATAGCAGGCCCATCAGGAAAACAATCTTTGTAGGTTTTGCCATTTGCAAAGGGCTTGTCCCACATTGCATGCCCATCATCAATGGCTATTTCATAAGGAGGAAATTCTTCAATGGCTTCCCAGCTTTCTCTGCCAATCTTGTCATAAGCATAAGCGCCATTTGCAAATTCTTGTTTTTCAACCCCTGGGAAACGTGTCTCAAAATACTTCGAAAGCGATTTTCTGTCATCTTCTGGTGTCGCATAAGCACTTGTCATTGCCGTACTCACCAGTCCAGTCAGAATTAATTTTAATAGTAATTTGTTCATCTTTTTGACCACTATAATTAAATAAAAATGTTTAAAATCAAAGGTAAATAAGTTGTTTTAAAATAGTATGCACTTAGAGTGAATAGATATAATCAACCACTTTATCTAACTCAGCTTCAGTCAGAATCTCATGACGGCCAAATAGAGGCATAGCCGTTTCCGGATTTCTCTTTGAAGCATCTGCAATTTGATCTTTTAAGACCTGCTTATCTGGAAATCGTGATTTCATTGCAATGAGTGGCGGCGCAATATTACCGGGGCTCATACCGCCAATAACCATATGGCAGGCCAGACAATTACCTTTAGGACGGGAAAAAGCAATCTGCTTACCCTCTTCTAAATTTTTACTGGCATTGTTTCCAGAATCAGCTGCCATTGAGGCAGACATAGACAGTGAAGCAGCGACAAACAGGGTACTCATAGTACCCAGCAGCCCTTTACTTTTTACATTCATTATTTTTCCCCCTAGGGTCTCTTTTTTAATTGAGATTTTTATTATTATAATCTGAGTTAAAAATGACTCGAACAGTTACAATAAAGGAGCATCATATCGATGGTTTGTACGAGTCAAGTCCTTATTATGGCAAGATAAGAAAAAAGGAAAATTAGAAGATATAATAATTTATATGGTGGTTTACCATAAGAAGGCTAAAGTTGTCCGCTACGTCATATTATTAAGTAATGAGTTTTAACAAAAGTGCCATTCTCATTAAATCAGAAAGCGTATTGGCAGCCATTTTTTCCATAACTTTTGAGCGATGAGCTTCAACAGTCGATTGACTGATATTCATCTCAGAGGCAATAATTTTATTGCGCTTACCTTCAATAACATACAATAATACTTCTTTTTCTCTGGGCGTCAGTTCGTCATAGTGGCTTTCAATTTCCTCCAGACGTGATGATTCCCCTCTTTGTTTTGCATCTTGTTCAATCGCTCTATGGACATTATCCAACATTGACTGATTATTGAACGGCTTTTCAATAAAATCAACCGCTCCGGCTGTTACTGCTCTTACCGCCATGGGTACATCACCATGACCTGTAATAATGATAATCGGCGGGTGTATTTTTTCTGCACTCAATCTAGCCTGCAAATCCAGTCCACTAATACCGGGCATACGCACATCAAGAATAAGACAGCCAGGTTTGGAGGTGTCAAATTGATCCAGATACTCCTGACCTGAGGAAAAACTTTCAGAGTTTAAGCCTACAGATTCCATTAACAAAGTCAGAGCACTGCGAACTTGTTCATCATCATCCACAATAAAAACACTTGGTTCTTGATTCATTTTTTATCCCACTAATTTTTTTGAAGAAAGCTTATGGCCGGACAAGAGCTTCTGATTCACTTCATTCACCCTGCTGGCTACAGGCAAAGCAAAGCGAAATACAGTACCCCCGCTATTATCAGAATGCAAATACAATTTACCATGATGTGATTCAATAATACCCTGGCTAATAGATAAGCCTAATCCAAGACCATTATTTTTACTGGTAATAAAAGGATCAAATAAGCCTTCTCTAATTTTATCATCTATCCCAGGCCCATTATCCTCAACGGTCACCACAACGGCGTTGCCGCCAGCAACTTCAGTTTTAATAATTAGCTGTCGATTATCCTTATTCATCGCCTGCAGTGCATCAATTGCATTTTTTAATAAGTTAAGCAAAACCTGTTCTATTTGTATTGGTTGAACAAGGACTTTATACAAATTCTTATCCAATTTACAAATAATTTTAACATTTGATTTACGTGCTTCAGGTTCAATAAATAAAAGTACTTCTCTGATTAGAACATTAATATTGGTAATAGAACGTTCCGGTTGCTCTTTTCGCACAAACTGACGCAATTGCTTTATTATCTCACCTGAGTGCTCTGCCTGCATACCAATGATTTCGAGGATATCCAGGAGTTTATCTTTAGCAATACTCCCGCTTTCAAGCATCTGAATGCAGGCAAAAGAATTCGTTGCAATGGCTGTCAAGGGCTGATTGAGCTCATGGGCAATGCCAGAGGCCATTTCACCCATGGTATTCAGACGTGCCATATGAGCAATTTGTTTTTGATGTCGGCGACTTTCTTCATCTGCTTTTTTTCGTTCACTGATATCCCTGAAAACAACAACACTACCAAGAACATCACCTTTATGATCAAGCATGGGTGTACTACTGTATTCAACCGGGAAGCTGGTGCCGTCTTTTTTCCAGAAAATATCATCGTCAATATATCTCGGCTGCTTGTCAATAAACGTAAGATTAACAGGACACTCTTCTATCTTATGGTGAGTTCCGTCTGCATGAGTGTGATGCAGTAAATCATGCTGATTCAAATATTGGAAATCATTCATTTCCCAACCTGTAATTTGTCTCATTGAACGATTCATAAAGACACAATGACCTTTTGAATTAACACCATAAATACCATCGCAAACAGAATTCAAGATGATTTCATATTGATATTCTAAAGAACGCTTTGATTTTTTTAACTGAGCATTCAACCGGACAATCCAGGTGCTCATAATAGTGAGAATAAGTAAGGATGTCAGAACCAATGTGATAACTTTCCAATATCGTTCTATGGCATCCACCAAAGTAAAGCGCCCATATTTTTCATAAGGTGCCAGACTAAGCCTTTTAAACAACTCATGAACCTGCTGGTAATCCAGAGGAACAGTCCAGCCATGATGATCACGACCTAAGGCGGGATCATTACTCATTTTCAGCAGCGCAACGGCAACTTTTTGAGCTAACTGGTTTGGAGTGTGTTTCAGTTTACTAAAAGGCCATTCAGGATACAGTGAAGTACTGTGGATATAAGGGAAGCCATCATAGATAACAGGCGAAATTATTTTAAACTCATCAAGGCGAATGTCACCCTCTGCGGCCATTTTTTCTAAAATACCACTACGGACCATGCCCACATCGGCAAAACCATTTTCAACAGCCATAACGACCTTATCATGTGTACCTGCAAATGATATAGAAGAAAAATCTTTAAAAGGATCAAGTCCTTCTTTCTTCATCAAACCCCATTGCATTTGAAATCCACCAAGAGAAGTTTCATCAACGGCCGCAAGCTTCTTACCCCGCAAATTGCCTAACTCACGAATATCATTACGCACTTTACGTGTAAAAATAACGCCGGCAAAAACATTAAGAGAAATGTCACCCATATGGTTATTCAAAGTAACAATCCTGGACACTCGATAACGAACCTCCATATTGACGTAAATACCAGAGTTCACTAATAAAAAATCAACACTGCCCCGACTCACAGCGGGATCAATTTCATCAAAATCAAGAGGGATTATTTCAAAGCGATACGAATCCAGTGCATCCGTCAGATAGTCTGCAGTTGATGACCAGGTGTCTCTGGTAACTTGATCGCCACGATGACTGAGAATACCAATACGGATTAATTCATCATTGTCACTGGCCAGCAAGAACTGCGGCATAGCACCCATAACCAGAACATAAATATAAAAGAGTAGCCGTCGTTTAGTGGTAATCAATTTATAACCATCTTTATTTATTTACCATTATTATTATTCCGTTGTCCTTTAGGTACACTGAGGAAAACCACCATAGCCCATCCTGTATTTGTCCATTTATTTTTCAATCTTCTTACTAAATAATAGAGGGTAATTATTAATGAATCAATTCATAAAATGAAATTTAGAAAGAGAGTGAGCCAATGACCGTTTCAAGACGCAATTTTGTTAAAATAATGGGCGCAGCGGGTACAACAGCTGCTGTACCAGCATTTTTTCCTGCCACAGCCCTGAGCCAGTCCAGTGAAACCCGGCCAGAAGATTTCTATAGCATACCCATGAAAGGCAATGCACGTCTATTACATATTACAGATGTCCATGGTCAATTGAACCCGGTTTACTTTCGTGAACCCAATGTCAATCTGGGTGTTGGTGATGCTTATGGTCGTCCACCACATGTCGTTGGTAAAAAATTACTCTCTCATATGGGGCTCAAGACAAATTCACCAGAGGCCTATGCTTATACTTATTTAAACTTTGAAAATGTGGCAAAGATTTATGGTAAAACTGGCGGTTTTGCTCATATAAAAACGCTTCTGGATCGCTTGCGCAAACAAGCTGGTGGCAAACAAAACACTCTGACGATTGATGGCGGTGACTTATGGCAGGGCTCTGGTACAGCACTGTGGACTCGTGGCATAGACATGGTAGAAGCATCTAATATTATGGGACTGGATGTCATGGTAGGCCATTGGGAATTCACTTATAAAGAAGAAGAAGTCTTAAGTAACGTCGCCCTGTTTAAGGGTGACTTTATTGGTCAGAACGTTCGGGTTAAAGAAGATGCCCTGTTTGGTGATGAATACCCAACCATGGTTGAACGTTTTGACGGCAGTGGTCTTTATGATGAAGACTCCGGCCATGCTTTTCGTCCCTATGTCATCAAAGAAATCAACGGTGCCCGTATCTGTATTATCGGGCAGGCTTTCCCTCGTACAGGCAATGCCAACCCGCAGGAGTTTTTCCCTGACTGGTCATTTGGCTTGCGTGAAGATGACATGATTGCACTGGTTAAAACAATACAGGCAGATGAAAAACCGGATGCCATTGTTTTATTGTCTCACAATGGTATGGATGTCGATATAAAAATGGCACAGAATGTACCGGGACTGAATGCCGTATTCGGCGGCCACACTCATGACGGCATGCCCAAACCAGTTGAAGTTAAGAACGTCTCAGGCGGCACGTGTCTGGTGACCAATGCAGGTTCTAATGGCAAATATGTCGGTGTCATGGATTTTGATATCCAGGATGGAAATATAAAATCCATGCATTATCAAATGTTGCCCATTATAACTGACTGGCTGCCGGCTGATAAAGAAATGGCAGCCTACATTCACCAGATGCGTCAAACAAAGTATTCTGAAAAAATTGTTGAGAGTCGTGCCAGCAAATATTTTTATAATAAAGACCGTGTCGGCAAAACCTTTGAAGAAATTCTCAATGAAAAACTAGCCATCGCCGATCGTTTACTCTATCGCAGAGGTAACTTTATGGGTACCTGGGACCAGGTACTCTGTAATGCTTTAAGACATGAATATGATGCAGATGTTGCCATGTCAGCAGGTGTACGTTGGGGTACAACCACTCTGGAAGGTGACTGGATCACCATGGAAGATGTGATGACGCAATGTGCCATCACTTATGGTGAAACCTATGTGTCAGAAATGACAGGACATGATTTAATGCGAATCCTTGAAGGCGTCGCTGATAATCTGTTTGATCCAGATCCTTACCTGCAATCAGGTGGTGATATGGTTCGCGTGGGTGGTATGGATTATACCATTGATCCCAATAAACCCATCTATGAACGCATTACTAATGCCCGCCTTGATAACGGACATTTAATCGAGCCGGATCAAACCTATAAGGTCGCTGGCTGGGCTTCTGTTAATCGCACCCCTGAAGGGCGTCTGATGTGGGATATTGTTCGTGACTACATTGTTAGCCAGCGCGGCAAAGATAATACCCTGCGTCTGCCTAAAATTAACCATCCTAAATTAATCGGCGTCAGTAAAAATCCAGGTATTGCGGATTATCCGGGTGAATTGAGCTAACTAATAATTACCGAGGTACCATATATAAGTACCGTATATAAACAGGCCATGTATTATTTCATAATTTGACGCAGTCTGAATGAAATAATACATGGCCTGCTTTTATAGACTCAGTGTAGCCCTGCTATTTCTTTTGTGTTTCAGCATCACTTTGCTGCGTTTTATCCCAGACTCGAGATGATTCAGCTTTGGCTTTTTCCCATTGTTGGTAAGAGTAATCTTTGGTATTATTCCAGCCTTCATGGGAATCTGCTTTAGCATCCATCCAGATTTTATGGGTCTTCTCTTTGGCAGTAATCCAGTAAGAATGAGATTTTTCTTTAGCAGCTTGCCAGGTTTGTTCATCCGTGACATTATCCCATGCAGTGCTTGACTGACGTTTTGCATTACCCCAGATTTCATCAGATTTGATTTTTGCAGCTTCCCAAGTCTCACTGGATTTTTCACTAGTGGTATTCCAGGCCTCTGTTGAATTATCCTGGGCACCATCCCATGCATCACCCGAGGCCTCTTTTGTTTTTCCCCACATTTCTGCTGATGCATCTTTAGTTGCCTCCCAGGTCTCACTGGAAGCCTCTTTTGTCGCAGTCCAGGTTTCACCTGATTTCTGCTTAACCTTATCCCAACTGGATTGTTCAGCAATGGCGATAGTTGACGACAGACATATGTTTGCTAAAATCAGAACTGTAACTACTCGTTTTTTCATCATTTTATTCCCTTAGTTTTTGCTGTCTTGATTATAAATACATCTTATTGCAAGTACATCTTAACATTTAATCTTTTCAAATATTTTATGAAACCTCATAAATAAACTATAATCCTAAATTAATCATCTAACTTTATTATTTAAAGGCTGAATATCCCAATGGGTTTACTTTTTTTTTACTTGTCACTGGCACTCCTTGTCTCATTTTTATGCTCAGTGCTTGAAGCTGTGTTACTTTCAATATCGCCCACTTATATTGTTTCGATGGATGACAGCTCTCCTTTAAAAGGAGTACTCAGTGACTTAAAAGCAGATATTGATACTTCAATTTCTTCAATTTTAATACTCAATACCATTGCCCATACCATGGGTGCTGCCGGGGTGGGTGCTGAGGCTGTACGCATATTCGGCGTACAATGGCAAAGTCTGATTGCCGTTATTTTAACCTTACTCATCCTCTATTTTTCGGAAATCATCCCAAAAACCATTGGTGCCACCTACTGGCGAGAGCTAGCCAAACCAACGGCTTATATCATTAAGTTTTTAACACGCCTGCTCCTTCCCTTCTTATGGTTCTCCAGTTTCATAACCCGCAGCATAAAAGGCCATGGTGTCAATAGACTCACAAGGGAAGAAATTGCCGCCATGGCTGAAATCGGTGAAGAAAGCGGTATCCTTGCAGAAGATGAGAGTCATCTTATTGAGAACTTATTAAAGCTAAAAGAAATTCAGGTTAAAGATATTTTGACACCTCGAAGTGTCGTATTTACTCTTGATGGCAATAAAACAATTGCCGAGATTTTACAAAATGATGATTTGTATATCTTCTCCCGTATTCCCATTTTTGAAGACAAAAGCAGTAACATCAGCGGACTGGCTTTTGCCCGAACCATACTAAAATCTGCGTCTCAAGGTAAACAAACGGATACACTCATAAAAGACATAATGGAGCCAGTTTACCGGGTGCCGGAAAACATGCCGGTTTATTTCCTGATCGATCATTTTATCAAGCGTAAGGAACATTTGTTTTTAGTCCATGACTCTTACCATCAGTATGCAGGAATTGTCACTCTGGAAGATGCCCTGGAAACCTTACTCGGCAGAGAAATTATGGATGAGGCAGACAAGGTAGCTGATATGCAGTTATACGCACGTCAAAAAGCAGCCCTATGGAAACGAGCAGCAAAAATCAGCCTAAAGAGCGAATGATATACTTTTCAAATTCAACTAAAAACAGAACGGTCGATGCGACCAGAATGATCCGCAACCAGGCATTGATATCAATACCTGTTGTGCCGAATAAGGTCTGCATGGGGCCCAGATAGGTGAATAAAAGTTGGAAGACAAGTAGAATCCCAATGGCCATCAGGGCATAGGGATTCCCCATAAAACCATTATAATTAAGAACACTTTCACTAATATATCTGGAGTTAAATAAATAGAATATTTCAAACATTACCAGAGTATTAACCGCAACTGTACGTGCAAACTCAATACTCATCCCCTGATCTCGCTCCCAGAGAAACAAGCCAAAGGTACCGATAACCAATATTAATGACACAAAAGAAATCCGCCAGATAAACATTCCTGTGAGTAAAGGCTCATGAGAATCACGAGGCGGACGCTGCATAATATCAGGCTCTGCCGGTTCAAAGGCCAGCGCCAGTGCCAGAGTCACCGCAGTAATCATATTAACCCATAAAATTTGCACCGGGGTGATCGGCAACATTGTACCGAAGATAATAGCCGCAATGATAATCAGAGCTTCTCCACCATTGGTCGGCAGAATAAAGAGAATGGCTTTCTTAAGATTATCATACACCGTACGCCCTTCTTCAACTGCATCTGCAATTGAGGCAAAATTATCATCTGCCAACACCACTTCTGCAGATTCTTTAGCGACCTCTGTACCATTTTGACCCATTGCTGTGCCAACATCCGCTCGTTTTAAGGCCGGAGCATCATTGACTCCATCTCCGGTCATGGCAACCACATGACCATTTGCCTGCATTGCCTTAACCAGCCTCAGTTTATGCTCTGGAGTGGAACGGGCATAAATATCAATCGTATCAACAACTTTTCTTAAAGCCTCATCATCCATGGCTTCAATTTCATGACCATTAAGCACTTTTTCACCATCACCAATCCCCATCTGTGCCCCAATGGCAATCGCTGTCACAGCATGATCACCGGTGATCATTTTTACCTGAATTCCTGCTGACTGACATTTTTGAATGGCTCTGGAGACTTCTTCCCGTGGCGGATCAATAATTCCAACCAAACCGATCAATATCAGATCAGTTTCCACGTCAGAAAATTTTAATTCCTGATGTTCATACCCTGCCGGTTTAAATGCTATGGCCAGGACACGCTGTCCAAATCCCGCCATAGCCAGCACCTGTGTCTGCCAATATTGAGTATCAATCGGTGCATCACCATCAAAGTTTCGCTGTAAGGTACACATTTCAATAATTCTTTCTGGTGCTCCTTTAATATAAACAAAACCTTCCCCGGTATGTCCATGATGCAAGGTCGCCATAAAACGATGCTCAGATTCAAAAGGAATAACATCCGTGCGCGGCCATGCCTCAAATTCAAATTTTGCTTCCAGTCCTGCTTTAAGACCCAGTGCAAATAAGGCTCCCTCCGTCGGATCACCCTGCATAAGCCACTCACTATTACCTTCCTCAGTCATGACTTCATTTAAGGACGCATCATTGCATAATAAAGACGCACGCATCATTTCAGAAAGAATGGGGTGTTCATTTACAGAGACATCCATACCCTCACTGAGAAAAGCACCATGTGAATTATAGCCCACCCCCGTTACTTCTATTAAATCTGTCGCCGTGGTCACTGACTGCACGGTCATTTCATTTCGTGTCAATGTTCCAGTTTTGTCTGAGCAAATAACAGTCACTGAGCCCAGGGTTTCAACCGCAGGTAAACGTCTGATAATCGCATGTCGGTGTGCCATACGCTGCACACCGATTGATAATGTGATGGTCATTATTGCCGGCAGCCCCTCTGGAATTGCAGCAACAGCAAGACCTACCGCAGCTAAAAACATATCCGCTGCAGGATAGGCTCGGAAACTGACACCAAAGATGAACGTAGCAATTGCAAACAAACCGATGATCAGGGTCAGCCAGCGAGCAAATTGAGAAACTTGTCGTAATAAAGGCGTTGTCAGCGTTTCAACACCCGCCAGCATTGCACTGATCTGACCAATTTCAGTACGTCCTCCTGTTGCCGCCACCACTCCGCGCCCCTGTCCATAAGTAACCAGAGTACCTGAGTATGCCATACAGTAGCGATCACCCAGTTCTGCTTCGATGGCAACCGGCTTAATCTGTTTTTCTACTGCAATTGACTCACCCGTTAGCACAGCTTCCTGTATTTGCAGGCTCTTAACATTAAATAAACGCAGATCGGCTGGTACTTTGTCACCCGATTGAAGCAGCACAATATCACCCGGCATCAGTTCATCAGAAGGCAGAGTTTTACGCTGACCATTGCGTAACACAACAGCCTTGGGTGATAACATCTGCCGTATGGCTTTTAAAGCATCTTCAGCCTTGCCCTCCTGCACAAAACCAATGACTGCATTAATGATTACAACCCCCATGATCACTCCCGCATCAACCCAATGCTCAAGCAGGGCAACGACTATTCCAGAGGCAATTAAGACATAGATTAAAACATTGTGAAATTGATAGAAAAAACGATAAAGAGGACCATGAGTGCGTGTTTCAGGCAGGCGATTGGCACCATATATTTTAAATCGATGATTAACTTCCTCATCTGAAAGACCTTCTTTATTGGAATCAAGATGAGCAAAAACATCATCATCCGGCATTGAATGCCAGGAAGTAGAGACCTTAGAAGGATTTGTTATTTTCTCTTTCATTGAATAATAAATTAAAGTTTGAAATCAATGAGTTAAAGCTATTTTTTCAATAACTGATAAGGGTAGCTGTTGTTCAAACTCAACACCCAGCTGACATTGACGATTATCCTTAGGCTGACACCAGGTAATCTTACCTGTCGTATTGAGTGATTGAGCTAGAGCAGGAATGCTTATATTTAATTGTGTACCCGGTTTAATACAAGCATGAGCATTAAAACAAAGTCCACCACAGCCAGCATCGTTCAAATAAAGCTGATGTTCACCAATAATAGAATCAATGACAAAGGAAATGGATGTATCGGTGGGATACCGAGTAAATTTACGAGCATGCATGATAACACCTCCGACAATATTACTTTTAGAAAATGACACCTCTCCTACTTTGATTATAGTTCAAATTATTGTATTTTCAAGCTGCATTAGCGGCCCAACTCCATTTATTCTACTTTTAGCTTGTTATTCCATAACATCATTTTTGTCGGAAGCCACATCCACACTAAAAAGGAATAAATGCAATAATTCAGCTATCAATTGCCATTTTTTAACCATAAATAAAACACATTTAGTCTTCATAGTAGTGTTATCACTCAACACACAATTAAAAATTCCTTCATTCGATATGGAACATTATTATGATAAATGATACCAAGACCTTAACAATACATAGCGAGATTGAAAACAAACAATCAAAACATTCATGGTTACTGGTTGTTAGTTTTTTATTCTCTATCATTGCTGCACATTTCATCACAATTAATTCACTTGGACTCAATTTTATTTTAGTCTGCATTTCAGGTATCTCTGCACTGATTTTTTTAAAGAAGAAATTCAAGCAAGAAATTACAACAAATGAATATTTATTAATGATCAGTGCAATAACAATAAGTCTATTGTTTATTATTCGACAATCAGAAGTATTGTACTGGCTTAATGTCTTCGCTATTTTTATGATTATCTGGATAGCCTTTGCTCAAAGATATACCGGTTCTATTAATAATATCCCAATGATTGCCTGGTTACTTACCCCCTTTCGTTTAATCCATCTTTGTTTTATCAGTGCAAGCCAATCAATTTCTATTGGGTTTACTCCTGCTTCATTTTTAACCGACAAACAACAATACATTCGATCAATTATCCTGGGCATATTATGGACACTGCCTATTTTATTAATTCTGGGTTCTTTGTTAGTCTCATCAGACAGCCGTTTTGAGCATTTTGCAATAAATTTATTTTCATTTGAATTTTTAAAATTATTTAATGAAATACTCCTTATTATTATCTATTTTCCACTTGTGAGTGCTTTTTTCTATGCAACTCTATTAGGCTCAGCATTGAAAACACATCAAAGAAAAAAAACATCACTATCGTTGGAAGGTGTTCAGATATTAACGATATTGACATTGATTAATCTATTATTTTTAAGTTATATCGTAATACAATTCAGTAATTTCTTTGGCGGAGATCAACTCATATTAGAAACCGGCAGGCAGACTTATTCATCTTATGCCCGGCGGGGATTCTGGGAGTTAATTACTTTAGCAATAATTGTCTTACCACTCTTACTTATCGCACATTGGTTACAACGAAATGAACAAAAATCACTACAAATCTGGTTTAATCGCGCTTCAATTTTATTAATTTTCTGTCTTGTTACTATTGAAGCCTCAGCAATACATCGGATGTATTTATATGTAAAAATTTACAACTTAACTGAACTGCGATTCTATTCCAGCATATTTATGTTTTATATGATGGGGGGACTCATTGTTTTCTGTCTTACTGTTCTCAAAAAAAAACGGGGGCAATTTATTGCTGCAATAGTTATTCAAACAATTCTTGTTATTCTATTTCTCAATATTATTAATTCGGATGCTCAGATCAGCCAGTACAATATATCCCGGAATCAATATAGAAGTATTGATATAAACTATTTAAAAAAACTCAGCACTGATGCCTATCCAACTATTTATAGCCTAAATAAGTCATTAGATGCAAGATCTTCATGTGCTTTACAGAGACGGTTAGAGTCCAAGTTACAGAAATTACAAGCTAATACACCTCAATGGAACTGGTCAATTCATCAGGCTCATCAAGTGATACAGCTTTGGAAGAAACAGTGTGTAAAGAGAAAATAATAGAAGGATATAGAATACCAGACCGACCAACTTTATAATTTTAGTTGGTTGGATCATCATATGGCAGGGAAGGCATCGGCATGAGGATCGTGTTAATGGAATGATAGTAGCCACTTCCTTTCCCCTTGACACTGTCTTATGAGAAAAGAACAAGAGACAGTTTTAGAAGGAGGAAGCAAGAACTGTGTAATAAAAAATGAACACAACTAACTAAAAGCCTAAAACTCTAAAAGTCGATATCCACTTTAAAGGTATCAAAAATAATATTTCCAGCACGCATTGTTCCCCCGCTGTTCACTGCATCAAATATCTGCTGATCGGTTAAACCTGCATCCCGCAATTCCTGCATATCATTCTTGTTTATCTCATGGGCATGATCAACTGCTTTTATAACAAACAATAAAAGCTTCTTCTCTTTATCATCCAGAGGCGCTGATGAGGGATCAGCCTGTAACTGCTGAACTTCCTCAACACTCATGTCAAACATCTGTATCAACATCCCGGAATTAAAACCGATACAATACTCACAATTTGCCTCATCAGAGATTAAAAGACGAATCATTGCACTCAACTTAGGCGATGGAATATCCTGACGATCAAAGTACTGGTATTTTTCCCACTGGTTTTTTAATAATTCAGGACTCACACTGAATAATTGAATGGGATTAGGAATCATCTGCCAGGTTGAATTTATTTCATTATAAATCTCAGCCACATTTCCCTGGGCATTCTCTGGTTTTATGGTATTTAGTAAACTCATTGTTTTTCCTTGTCGTTTCCTTGTCGTTTTAAATTGGTACTTCTGTTCTTGTTACTATCATTGCAGTATGGCATCTCCTTATTAATTATGGACTAATTGGTACATAATTAGACAAAAAAGTCTGATTGCATTAAAAATTAACTTAACCAGACTTATTTTAATTGTAAATTAAACCCTTGCAGGACATCTTGAATAATTTTATCATCTGCACCTGCTTTGATCATGATACTGAGACCATTGAGCGTATTGATATAGATACTCGATAACATTGAGGCATTATGCCTGGACGAAATATCCCCACTTTGCTGCCCGGATCGAATCAACTGTTCAAAAAGTTTATGAAAAGCCTTGAACTGATACTGAATTAACAAACTGAGGTCAGGATGCTTTTTATAACAGACCTGAGCACTATTCATTAATAAACAACCACGTATTTCACCGAATTGTTGAAATTCAATCATGGAAACCTGTAAGAAATCATCCAACACCATGACAGCTGATTTTTCTTTCAGCTGCTCTTTTACCCACTCAGACTGATGCTTTGTATAGAGACTCAGACAACGCTCAAACAAAGCCTGTTTGCTATTGTAAGTCTGATAAAAACTGCTCTTAGAGATCTTCATCTCTTTTAATAACTGGCTGAGAGAGGCATTATCATAACCCTTATCCCAAAAGTAATTCATCGCGAGCATGAGAGCTACGTCTTCATCAAACTCCTTAGGCCGTCCAACTTTAGCTGAACCTAATGAATTTCTATATGATTTTTTTACCACATTAGTCATGATAATTAGTTTAGTACCGGCTGGTTCTAAATATCAAGTTTTGGTATTAACCAAGGCCATCAGTTTTATCTGCCAATTGATGCTCTGAAGGGTAACCTGCAATAAAATTGGTAATCAAAAAGGGAATAAGCCAATGAGTGCCCATTATTTTCTTGGCTAAAGATATTAAGCTGTCAGTTTTCGATAAATATCAGAGACTTTAAGAGGTAATTTGTTTATATCTTCAATCACTACGTAGTTTGCAGCACCATACATATGTGGTAAATAATCCCCTGCTTCTTTATCAATGGTGATGCAATATGGATGAATGCCTTTTTCTCGGGCTTCAAATAAAGATTGTCTCGTGTCTTCAATACCGTATTTACCACGATATTGGCCATCATAATCTTCCGGTTTACCATCCGACAAGGTGATTAATAATTTAGTTTTAGCTTCAACTTCTTCCAATAAAGCGGTTAAATGACGAATAGCGAAACCCATGCGAGTATAATCTTTAGCACTCACGCCGCTAATACGAGCTCTTACTTTATCATTATAGTTTTCATCAATATGTTTGATGTGGTAAATTTCACAGCGTTTTCGTGTGGTACCGGAAAAGCCATAAATAGCGTAACGATCACCTAACATTTCCAATGACTCACACAATAACACCAGAGCTTCTCTTTCAGCCTGATTAATCCAACCTTTAGTGGAACCACTCATATCCACCATAAACATCACAGCAATATTACGATCATCTCTTTGCATTCGTGTAAAAATACGCTCATTGAGTTCCATCCCCATACTCAATTCTGCATAACTTTCTACCACAGCATCAATGTCAATATCATCACCATTAATTTGCCGTTTTAATAATTTTTCCTCACCCTTGAGTGCCTCAAAATTACGTCTTAATGTTTTAACAATACCCATATGATTTGACAGTGTCTTTTGCACAAAATCATCATAAACAGGCATCACTCTGACCTCACGAACAACACACCAGTTTTTTCGATGATGCTGGCGAACGTGATCCCATTCATCGTAGAAATAAGCCCCTTCTTCATGATAAGCACCAGACCAGACACCATCAGTTTTATTTGCCGAAACCTCATTTTCAGTGACATATTTTCCCGGCCCTGCAGCAACAAGATATTCTTCAGGTATTTCACCGATATCCTGAATAATGCTACTCATTAAACTTTCAACATCATCAGGAGGAACAATAACCTGGCCATCAAGAGTCAGTTCAAATGTCGCACCATCCGGCAGATCAATATCCTCTATCAAAACCGTATCAAAGTCAGGTTTTTTTTTATCCATTTCAAACGTTTCTACACTCTCAGAATTGGCCTGGTGTTTTTCATCCGCCAGCCGGGCTAATGCTTCTCGAAATAAAGTTTTTTCATCACTTAAACGGCGTGTTTTAATGTTCTGAACTTTATTAACTAATAAAACACCCTGAAATGAAAAATCAACCGCTTCAATAAGTGAATAGTATTGTTCCAGTAAATCCAGCGTATCATCTACTCTGGATTGCTTTTCTGATAATTTAGAAAAAATACTTTGCCATTCCTTATTGGCATTCAAATTATTATTCTCAGGCAAATCATCATGAGTCAATAAAGTCTTCGTCTGAAGTTCATTGTAGTCATTGAGGAAATTTTCAGCCTGACGAAAAAATCCCGGAAGTTCATAACGTATCCGGCTGAGTAATCGAATGGATTCAAAACAATGAAAAAGTTTTAATGCCCTGACTGGATCATCAAATTGATTGAATTTTTCATTTAAATCATAACGCCAGGTGCCAAACCAATTCTGCGCCCATTGATAAACAGTCAGTAATTTAAAATAAAAAAAGTTTTCTTCTTTTGTTGGATATTTACTGACTACTTCAGGTAAGTAAATTGTTTCTGTATCGGTGCAGGTTTGTTCTGCAGCTTCAATCTTTAATGAACGGCCATTTAAGCCACACACAAAAACCGTCAGCAGCTTCTTGATATCATCCAGCATAATACCATGTTGTTTTTTGAAATAGTTTTCTGAAAATTCTTTAGTATTGTGCAATACCTTGATACAAAGCTGAAGCCCTCTTTCATCAAAGGCTGACATCGCCTCAATTGTCCAGTTTTCTACCGCATTCAGATCATGTCGAAGAAGGAGAATAGCATCGGAAAAATGAGCTGCATATTGATAGGCCATTTCAGCATTAGTTGACGCAATCACTTCAACCCAGTGCAGACCAAACTGTTGCTCTTCTACCGTAAGCATTGACATTTGTTTCGCAGGACCAACAGCAGAACGTCTGAATGATAAAATTGGATCAAGAAATTGATCCAGCCGCTCTTCCATATCTTCAGCATTAAGAATATCGTTTGTGTGATTTTTCATTAGGAATCTTTAGCCCTGTTAATGGCTAAAAAAGAGAGGCACTGAGCTCATTTATCGCCGACAGCATTTCAGGATCATCCGTCAAAGCCTGTGCAATTGAACTTCTGCAGGCAGCAACAGGGTTGATGCCATCTTTAATTAATAAAGCTGCATGGACCAACAAACGTGTACTGGCTCCTTCATCCAGACCGCTACCTTTTAAATTGCGTGTCATATGGGCAAACTTAACCAGATTTCTGGCTAGGGCTGAATCGACACCAACCTCATTCTCAAGGATTTTTTGTTCTATTTTTGCATCAGGATAATCAAACTCCAGTGCCACAAAACGTTGACGGGTACTTTGTTTAAGATCTTTAAGGACACTTTGATATCCGGGGTTATATGACATAGCCAGACAGAATTTTTCTTCTGCTTCAAGGACAACGCCACGTTTTTCCATTGGTAGTACTCGCCGATCATCCGCTAGAGGATGAATCACAACCGTGGTATCTTTTCTGGCTTCAACCACCTCATCAAGATAACAGATAGCACCCGAACGTACTGATTTAGCTAGCGGGCCATCAACCCATACTGTTTCACCACTGGTAATGAGATAACGCCCAACCAAATCGGAAGCGGTCAGATCATCATGACATGAGACTGTAATTAAAGGGCGTCTTAATCGCCAGGCCATAT
Source organism: Gammaproteobacteria bacterium (assembly GCA_016744375.1). GTDB lineage: Bacteria > Pseudomonadota > Gammaproteobacteria > GRL18 > GRL18 > GRL18. The sequence goes on along the minus strand of JADGEM010000050.1, from coordinate 8,826 downwards.
GCTCCATAAATCGAGTTTTACCACAGCCTGTAGGCCCCTTCAATAGTACTGGCAGCTTATTTTTGTAGGCTGACTCAAAAATTTCAATTTCATCCCCTACTGACTCATAATAAGGTTCATCATTTATAAAGTAGTTTTCAGGTAAAATTTCCTGGGATAATAAATCCATTATTACTCCGAAATAAAGTTAATAGGTGCAGGTTTGGAAAAGACATAGCCCTGAATATAATCAACATTAATTGCCCTGAGTCGTTCAACAGTCTCCAGGTCTTCAACATATTCAGCAATTGTTTTTTTACCCATGACTTTGCCAATTTCATTAATGGATTTTACCATAGCATAATTTACTGGATTTGATGTAATATCTTTCACAAACTCACCATCAATTTTAAGAAAATCAACGGGTAGATTTTTCAGATAACCAAAAGAAGAGACACCACTGCCAAAATCATCTAAAGCAAATTGACACCCGGTTTTATGCAATTTTTCAAGAAAATTAGTTGCTTTAACCAGATTTGTAATAGCAACTGTTTCAGTAATTTCAAAACAAATAATATTGGCAGGTATTTTATATTCTTCAAGCTTATCGATGATGTATGATGAAAAAAGAGTGTCAGTAATGGAAAGGCCAGATAAATTAATACTGCATAAGGCAACCTGTTCAAGTTTTTTACCCTGCTGGGATAGCCACAAAAAAGTGTTATCAATGACCCATTTGTCAATTAGATGCATCAGGTTATAACGCTCAGCACAGGGTATAAACTTATCTGGAGTGATTATATTGCCGTTATCATCCTTCATTCTTAATAAAATTTCACAATGCACTTTACCACTATCGTATTGCTTATTAATGGGCTGAATAGCCTGCTTGTATAAAATAAACAGGTTATTTGTAATGGCTTTTTTAATACGTGACACCCAGTTAATATCGCCACGCATTCTATTCAGTTCTTCATCATCATGTTTAAATATAAAGTAACGATTTCGGCCCTCTTCTTTCGCTTTATAACAGGCCGCATCTGCTGCCGATATGAGCGCCGAATAATTGTTGGCAAAGCCGGAAACAGAAACCATTCCAATACTGACACCCACTGAATAAACTTCTTTTTCCCAAACAAACTGGTACTGATACACCGCATGGATTAAATCTGTGGCAATATCTCTGGCTTTTTCGATTGAACAACCTTCTAATAACAGAGCAAATTCATCACCACCCAGTCTGGCAAGCGTATCACTTTTCCGCTTTTTATCCTTAAATATAAGACTCAGCTGGCGTAATAATTCATCACCGGCAAGATGGCCGCTACTGTCATTGACAATTTTGAACTGGTCTAAATCCAGATAGAGTAAACAATGCTGTAAATTATCATCTATTCCCTGTAATACATGGCCAAGGTGCTCTTCAAAGGCCTGCCGATTCATCAAACCTGTCAATGAATCATGCGTAGCTTGATGGGTCAGTTTTTCTTTGAGTTTATGTGATTCAGTTAAATCCCGTAAGTAAGCAGTAAAAAATATATCACCAGTATTGATTTGTGCAATAGCAAGCTCAACAGGAAACTGGTGACCATCAGCATGTACAGCATTTATTTCTATTCGAGTACCAATAATTGTTGACTGACCTGTTTCCAGTAGTTTTGCCATTCCGGCACGATGACTACCTCTTAATTCAGGTGGGATAATAAGTTCAGCCAGTTCATAACCAACCATACTCTGGCGATTATAACCAAAGGTGTTTTCTGTGGCCTGATTAACCTCTAAAACAATTCCTTTTGCATCAATGGTAATAATAGAGTCCAGGGCTGAATCCATAATAGCCATATTTCGTGACTGGCTTTCAGCAAGCTTACTTATGGCTTTTTCGGTGTTTCTTGTCTGTATTTGAAGGCGAATAAAAACAGTCCCCATACTTAAAGTACCTAGACACCAAACAATAAAAAACATAAGTTCATCATTTTGACTGGTAATATTTTGCTGCTGAAGAAGCTCGCTCATAGGTAAGGAAATGGTCACACCACCACCAATACCATTGGTTTTTCCTGACAACTCAAAGTGGCAAAGTAAACAGCCTTTTTTTAAAGGCAGTGGTTGAATCATTCGCAGATACGGTTGACTATCAATCATTGTGAACTCAAGAATTTCCTGAGTCCCCTGCTCAATTTTTAGCAAGGATGCTCTTTCCCAGGCATCTGGCTCATTGTTCGGATTGATGGGCGATACTTTAGTTACTCTGCCTGAAATTCCATATAATTTCTTATACTGCCCCCCTAGTTCACGAACAATTCTCGCCGGATTGATCAGTGACAACTTAATGCCTGAGGGTGTAGTCAGGTCGCGATCAGGGATATGTGCCAGATAAGGATCGGGTTGATATTTATCCCCGACAGGGATGTAAAGTCTTCCATGGCCCGTCAACCACAGCCGAAAGGCTTTGTCTTTATTAAAATGCGCCCTTGCCTGACTTTCCGCCAACCGATGAGTTGTCTCTGCATTATTATTAACTTTCCATACTGCCAGACAGGCAATGATCATAGTCCAGATAAAAAAAACGATGCTGGCATAGATTTGTATGGAGGTCGCACTATGTTTTTTCATATTTTTATCACTTTTATACCATTCCATATAATTATAGCTCAGACTCAATGTTTTGCTTCCGAAACCTCACAAAGAAATACGATAATTTTTTTGCTTATGTCATAATAAATAACCGTCCCTAAATAGTTTGCACTGAGCATCAGTTTCTCGGCTAAAAATGTTCACTATTTAGGAACAGTTATATTTTTTATCAATACTTAATAAGATGAAATTCAGACATGTTTGAAAGATTATTTGAAAATGGCTTATGGGCCTCTCGTTTTGTTGTTCTTCTGGCCGTATTTTTTGGCCTGATCGGGGCAATTATTTTATTTATTGTAGCCAGTGTTGATATTTATGAAACAGCAACGTTCGTAATCCGCACTTATCTTGCTCATGCTCACCCTGAACATTTTCATGAGGATGTCGTTGGCGGTATTATTGGTGCCGTTGATTTCTACCTGATCGGTGTTGTTATGCTCATTTTTTCTTTTGGGCTTTATGAACTTTTTATCTCCGATATTGATGCGGCAAAAGATGATTCAGGCAAAGGCAGTAAAATTTTAGCCATTCATTCACTCGACCAACTGAAAGACAAGATTTCCAAAGTCATTGTTATGGTTCTAGTCGTTGGCTTTTTTCAAAAAATAGCAGATACTCAATACAATGGAGCATTAGATATGCTCTATTTTGCCTTATCAATTACTGCCGTTTCTGTCGGGCTTTTCTTCCTGGGAAAAGTTGGAAAACACTAATGATTATCATTAGCGCAGCATAAGAATTAGACCTTCCTGATATAGGTCATAAAACTGCCATTTTTGTCTGCTTTTCATGGAAAAACAGCACAAAAAAAGGTATCCTCCCCCTCTCTATTTTATTAATAGAAAAACTATTCGTATAAGGAATTTCTGGAGAGTCATTGTTTAAGAGATAAGACCTAAGAGGGTGAATCTCCAGAAATTCTTTTTTTATCAATCCGCTCCGTGGAGGAAATTCGATGTCGGATATTGTTGCAACCAACGAGACTATACTAGTCGTAGGTGGCGGTATCAGTGGTATCAGCGCTGCCCTAGAAGCTGCAGAAGCAGGCAAGCAAGTGATACTGGTTGAAAAAAACGCCTATATAGGTGGCCGTGTTACTCAACTGCATAAGTACTTCCCAAAGCTGTGTCATCCTACCTGTGGTATGGAAATCAATCAGCGTCGTGCTAAAAGCAATCCTAACCTGACCATCCTGACGATGGCCGAAGTCACCGACATCAGTGGTGACAAGGGTGATTACAGCATCAAAGTGAAGCTTAAGCCGCGTTACGTGACCAACAACTGTACGGCCTGCGGCCAATGTACTGACGCCGTAGAAGCCGAATTTGACAACGAATTCAACTACGGTCTGAACCAACGCAAAGGCGCCTACATTGCCTATAACAATGCCTATCCGCAGACTTATGTACTGGATGAGCGCATTATCGGCACTGACGATGCGACGAAAGCCAAAGACGCCTGCCCGGCAGACGCCATTGACCTGGAGATGCAAGAAGAAAGTATTGATTTAAAAGCCGGTGCCGTTGTCTGGGCCACCGGCTGGCGTCCCTTTGATGCCAATAAAATTCAGCCTTATGGCTATGACCGTTTCGACAATGTCATCACCAACGTTGAATTTGAGCGCATGAATGACCTGATGGGTCCAACGGGTGGTAAAGTAACCCGCCCCTCTGACGGCGCAGAGCCCAAGAAAATTGCCTTCATTCAGTGTGCCGGTTCCCGTGACCGCAACTACCTCAAGCATTGCTCCCGCATTTGCTGTATGGCGTCCTTAAAACAGACCCACTACGTCCGTGAAAACATCACTGACGGCACCTCGGACATCTACTACATTGACATCCGTGCCATTGACCGTTTCGAAGACTTCTACCAGAAAGTTCAGGAAGACGACAGCGTCAAGTTCATCAAATCCAAAGTGGCTTTCATCACCGAAGGTGAAAACAACAACCCCGTACTCAATGGCGTGGACACCGAAGGTTATCACCGTTATGCCAATGAATACGACCTGGTGGTACTGGCGGTCGGCATGGAGCCCAGCGTCAACCAGGGCGACTTCCCGGTCGACATCGTGCTCAACGAAGAAGGCTTTATCGAAATGGACGAAAAGAACGGTGGCGTGTTCGCCGCCGGCTGCAGTTCCGATGCCCTGGACGTGAACCGTGCGGTACAAAGTGCCACAGCCAGTGCCCTGCGTGCTGTCCAAGTGATTAACCAGGTTGGCGCCGTCAGCCCACAAAACGAGGGAGCTAAATAACCATGGCCGATGAAATTAAAACAGGTGCATACATCTGTAAGGGCTGTGATCTGGGCAATCGCCTGAACACAGACCAACTCGAAATGATAGCGACCCGTGAAGGTCGTGTGGCGGTCGCAAAGAGCCACGATTTCTTATGCGGCGCCGAAGGCGTTAAAATGATACAGGACGACATTGATTCCGGTGAAGCCAACCGCGTTGTCATTGCGGCCTGTTCCCGGCGCGCCAAAACCGACGCCTTCAGCTTCTCCGAAATCCCAACCTCACGCGTCAACTTACGCGAAGGCGTCATCTGGGTGCGCCCTGAAGACGATGAGTCTCAGGAAACCACTCAGGAGATGGCCGAAGATTATGTGCGCATGGGCTGTGCCGAAATCAAATTCATGGCGACACCAAAGGCGTCTGAAGAACAGGGCACCAATCGCCACGTGTTAGTAGTCGGTGGTGGTATTACCGGTATGACCGCAGCCATTGAAGCGGCGCGGGCCGGTTACCAGGTGTCTTTAGTTGAAAAGAGTGATACCCTGGGTGGCACCACCGGTCAGTTGTACAAGCGTGCCCCCACGCGGGCCCCTTATGCCGATCCAGAAGACACCGGCGTCACTGAACTTGCTAAAATGCTCGAAGATGATGACAAGGTGAGCATTTACCTGAACTCCGTGTTGAGCAGCTCAGACGGTGCACCCGGTCGTTTTGATGTGGAAATCAGCGCCAGTAACGCTGATGGCTCCACTGATGCGGCTCAAACCATTTCCTGTGGCTCGATTATTCAGGCCTCGGGTCAAATCGAATACGATGCCAACAAACTGACCGAATTCAGTTACTCCGAAGCACCGGACGTTATTACCCAGTTAGAAATGGAAGCCCTGGCCAAAGCCGCCGATGGCGGCGCCATTAAGCGCCCTTCTGACGGTAAAGAAGTGCAGCATGTGGTCTTTGTTCAGTGTGCCGGTCAGCGCAGTGATAAAGAAGGGCATCTGTCTTACTGCTCCGGTCACTGTTGTAACACCAGTATCAAACAGGCCATGTACCTCAAAGACAATGCTGAAAAAGCCGCCGAAGGCAGCAGCATTGACGTACAGACCACGATTTTATTCACTGACTTACGCACCCCGGGTGCCGGTGGTGAAGATTTCTACCGCAGCGGCCAGAACAAAGGCGTGACCTTCCGCAAGGGCACCGTTTCCGCAGTCGATAAAAACGGCAACGTCACCTTCAGTGATTTAATTCTCGATGAAGAAGACACCATTGATGCCGATTTAGTGGTCCTGGCCACGGGTATGATACCCAACTCCGGTCGCAACAATGAACGTGAAGATGAGCTCAGTGCTCAGAAGACTCAACTGGAAGCCGAAAACAAAGAAGTCCCTCAGGAAGTACTGGACGAAATCGCCATTCCAGTGGAATCCATTCTAAACCTGAAATACCGTCAGGGCTCAGACTTACCGCAGCTGGTGTCCGGCTTTAACGACTCACACTTCATCTGTTTCCCTTATGAAACCCGTCGTACCGGTATTTATGCCGCTGGACCCACAAGACGTCCCATGGACACGCAGCAGGCTCAGGAAGACGCCACCGGCGCCACCATGAAAGCCATTCAGGCCATTGAGAATGCTGGTAAAGGCATGGCGGCACACCCTCGTGCCGGTGATTTGTCTTACCCAAGCTTCCGTAAGGAAGGCTGTACTCAGTGTAAACGCTGTATGATGGAATGCCCCTTTGGCGCCATTGGTTTTGATGACAAAGGCTTCCCCGAATACAACGAAGCCCGTTGTCGTCGTTGTGGTACCTGTATGGGTGCCTGTCCGGTACGGGTCATTTCTTTTGAGAACTACTCCATTGATTCGGTTGGTCAACAAATTAAGGCCTGTGATATCCCGGATGAGTTTGATGAGAAGCCGCGCTTACTGGTGCTGGCCTGTGAAAATGATGCCTACCCTGCGCTGGATATGGCGGCTCAGAACCGCTTTGAATACTCGGCCTTTGTCCGGGTCATTCCGGTGCGCTGCTTAGGCTCGGTCAATACCATCTGGATCACCGATGCCTTAAACAGCGGTTATGACGGCGTGGTACTGATGGGTTGTAAGAAAGGCGATGATTATCAGTGTCACTTTGTCAAAGGCTCTGAAATGGCGCATACGCGCATGAGTAAGATTGCTGATACCCTGCAGACATTGAATCTGGAAGCAGAGCGGGTGGCAGTGCACGAAGTTGCTATTACCGACATTCATCGAGTGCCCGAGTTGATTAATGATATGGCCAAGACCATTGACGAAATCGGCATGAGCCCCTTCAAATTCTAAGCTAGGAGAACGTATAAATGAGTGATTTAAACCAAGCCCTGGCCGATAAGTACAAGGGCAACTTCTTAAAAGAAGTCATCGATAACGTCGAAGAAGGCGATAGGGTGCAGATGTGTATGCAGTGTGGTGTCTGTGCGGGCTCCTGCCCCATGGGCCCGCATTGGGAGCACACGCCGCAGAAAATCTTTATGATGATACGCGCCAATAAGCGTGAGGCAGTCCTCGCCAGTGACTCCATGTGGATGTGTACGTCGTGTTACAACTGTATTGCCCGTTGTCCGCGTGAGTTACCCATTACCCACATCATGCACGGTCTGGCCACTTATGCCAAGCGTCTGAATCTGGTGCCTAAAACTCAGCCCACGGCCAAGTTTGCGCAGTTGTTCTGGAACAACCTGAGCAGCAAGGGTCGCGTCAATGAATTGAAGCTGGGTATCAGCCTGTACTTCATGAACGGTTTCGGCGAGGGCGTGAAAACCGCCATGGCCAACCAGAAGCTCGGTCTGAATATGTTAAAGACCAAGCGCATGGCAATCAATGAAGCCTGGGGTGGTCATAGTGTCAAAGACAAGTCCGGTTTCCATGCCATGTTGAAAAAGGCGGCGGAAATTGAAAACGATACCATTGAAGCCAATAGCAAGTAGAGGATAGGAAATATCATGTCAAAAGAATATTCATTTTACCCGGGCTGTTCTTCCCAATCAGGGGCCTCTTCTTCCAATTACCTGACTTCGGTCAATGCCATGTGTGAAGAGCTGGACATCAAACTGAACACCATTGATGACTGGAACTGTTGTGCCGCATCCATTGGTTATGCCGGTGGTGGTGAGTTACCGCGTATCTCGTTGTCAGCCCGTAATATTGCGCTGTCTGAGCAGCAGCATCCCAAGCAGGATATCGTGGCCACCTGTGCCGCCTGCTGGTTAGCCACGCGCGAAGCGTCTGAGCGGATTGCTGACAGCACCAGAATCAAAGAAGGCACCGGTCTGGCACTGAAAGAAGCCGGTCTGACGATGAACAATGATAAGAACATCCGTCATATGGTGGAAGTTCTGGTCGAGGACATCGGCATGGCGGCCATTACTGAGAAGGTGAAAAAACCCTTAGAAGGCATTAAAATCGCCGGTTATGTCGGTTGTCAGACCAATCGTCCTTTTGGTATTGACGGCGAGTCGTTTGAGAACCCGGCTTATCTGGATAATATGGTGGCTGCCGTCGGTGGTGAGCCCATCCGTGATTATGAGAAGAAGGTCTCCTGTTGTGGCGGTGCTCTGGCGTTCTCTGAGCCGGATAAGAGCTTTAACCTCATTAAGCCAATTCTGGAATCAGCAATGGACCATGGGGCGGATATGATTGTCACCCCCTGCCCTGTCTGTCAGATGAATACGGAAGTCTATCAGGATAAAATCAATGAGAAGTTCGGCACCAATTTTAATATTCCGGTGGTGTACTACTCAACATTGATGTCGGTAGCCTTTGGTCGCAATGCGAAAGATTCGGCACTGAACGGGCAGGTCATTCAGGCTGAAAAGCTGAATAAGATCGCCGGCGCGTAGAGGCTTCAGCGGTTTTTTTTAGTCAATAGCTGAAGAGAACTGGTTCCGCAGATCCGCCCTAAAAAAAGCCCGATACGGTTTGCCGTATCGGGCTTTT
>JADGEM010000111.1 GCA_016744375.1 Gammaproteobacteria bacterium | reverse complement strand
GAGAATGCGTGAAATAATTCGTGAGGGTATGGACTCGGGTGAAATTAAAGAAATGGCAACCGAAGTTGCTGCATCAGCAATTTTTGGTGTTGCTATCCGCATGGTTCAACTTCGTCTGGATGGAATTGTTGAATCTCCGCTACCGACCTATCAAGATGAAGTGCTTAGTGTCGGATGGTATGGAATTCTGCTACAAGATAAAGAAGCAGGCAGCATTGTCAGTGATAAGCTGACAGCAATCTCGGCTTGATTTATCTAACTTGTTGGAACTATTGATTTTCAACAAGTCCAAACTTTATTTTTAAAACAACACATAGAGCAAGTGACTACCAGCAAAACTAAAAAGCAATAAATAACACACATTCAACCTCCTCTCAAGCATAACAGACTGACCCTTGTCTGTTATCCAGATAATTCTCCTTACTATTCTTTTTTAAAAAAAAATCTCATCGTAAACTATTTTGTACGACATATTACTAAGTCTTTTAGATGCTTTATTCTTTAATTTAAAGACAATAAAGCATGCCATATGACACAACAAACAAATCAAATAACACAAAATAATAATCAAGAAAAAACTATAACTCTTTTAAAAACAATAAAATAAAAATTGGTATACTTTTTGCTTCAAGGGGAAGTTTTAGTATCTTGGGATTAATGATGATAACAACAAAACAAACACCGCTGTATTTAGTCGTTTTACTTTCCTTTAACTCTTTTAGTCCAGTCTATGCAGAAGAAGATAATAATATTGCTGTAATTACTGTGACTGGAACCAGAGAAGAGACACCGAGAAGTGAAACAGCTGAAACAACTGACGCTCTAGACAAAAAGATTATTGATGACGTTAAGCCAGCTCATGCTTCAGAACTCTTAAATCGTATTCCTGGAGTAAGAGTTAATGTCACTGGTGGAGAAGGACATATGACTTCTATTCGTCAGCCAATGACCACAAAACCTGTTTATCTTTATCTTGAAAATGGAATACCAACACGCTCAACCGGTTTTTTTAATCATAATGCTTTGTATGAAACCAATATACCTCAGGCTGAATCAGTAGAAATAACAAAAGGGCCAGGTACTGCACTTTATGGCAGTGATGCTATCGGTGGTGTCATCAATATTAATACTCGTCCAGCACCACTTGAACCAGAAGTAGGCATTGGCATTGAAGGCGGTGAACATGGGTGGCGACGTATGTTATTAAGTGGCGGTAACACCTGGGGTGATAATGGTCTTCGTGGTGACTTAAATGTGACCCATACCGATGGCTGGAGAGATAATACTGATTATGACCGCACAGCAGGCACTGCACGTTGGGACACATTTCTAAGTAATGGGGCCAGTTTAGAAACTGTCTTCAGTGGCTCAGATATTGATCAACAAACAGCAGGTTCCTCTCGTCTGTCTGAGGATGATTATAAAAATGATCCCACTAAGAATTACTATGGTATTTCATATCGCAAAGTGACTGCATTGAGGTTTTCATCCGCTTATGAGCAGGAGGATGGTAATACATTACTGTCGATCACACCTTATTTACGTGATAATGAAATGGAATATATGCCTAACTGGTCATTCAGCTATGACCCCGGCATTAAGAAAACAGAGAACCAATCATTAGGTTTATTGTTAAAATATCGTGTTGATATTGCCCCTTATAATACCAGAATCATTGTTGGCAGTGATATAGACTATAGCCCAGGCAGTCGTGAAGAAAACTATATTGATGCCACAACAAATTCTGATGGTGTTTATGATTCATACACTATAGAAGATAGAATTTATGATTATGACGTGACTTATAAAGGTGTTGCACCCTATATTCATGTTGAAACATCGCCTGTTGATAAATTAAGAATTACAGCTGGCCTACGCTATGATTCAATTAAATATGATTATGATAACAAGATGAGCAGTGGCTCATTTACCTATCGACCCTCTAGTATGCGCTTCCCAATGAGAATTAACCGCCCTGAAGATGACACTGTCAGTTTTTCTCACTGGAGTCCAAAAATTGGTGCTGCTTATGAGTTTAATGAGAATATAAATGGTTTTGTCAGTTATCGTAATGCTTTTCGAGCACCTTCAGAAGGGCAATTATTCAGACCTGGCAGCAATCAAGCCTCCTTGGATCTTGATCCGGTTAAGGCAGATAGCTATGAAATTGGTATCAGAGGTAAAGTTGGAAACCAGTTAAACTATGAAGCTTCTTACTATTATATGAAAAAGAAGGATGATTTAGTGACTTATGAAGATGCTGTCACAGGTGATCGTTATACCAGTAATGCCGGTGAGACCTTACACAAAGGACTTGAATTAGGCGCTGATTATCGATTTAATCCTGATTGGAGTCTGGGTGCTAGTTATACTCATACAAAACAAACCTATGAAGACTGGAATGAAAAAGGAAATGATTATAGTGGTAATGAGCTAACTTCTGCGCCTCAAAATTTTGCTAATACAACTTTGAACTATCATCCTGGCTTTTTTAATGGTGGGCGGGTTGAATTAGAATGGTCACATATCGGTTCATATTGGATGGATAATGATAATACAGAAAAATATGACGGACATGATTTGTTAAATTTAAGAGTTAATCACTTCATTAATATGGAAAATAAAAAACAGCTTGAAATTTATGCCCGTATCATGAATCTGACAGATAAACGCTATGCAACAGCAGCTTCTTTAAGTAGAGGCAATAAGGAATTTGCACCTGGTATGGAACGTACTGTTTATGCTGGTTTTAACTATAAGTTCTGATTTTTTATTACAAGCGCAGAGACAAGGCTTGTCTTGTCTCTGCAAATTAAAAAACAACTCATAAAGATTCTATATTAATGAAAAAAATTAACTATTTTCTCACAGTCATATCAATCTGTTTAAGTTTATTGACCTTTGCAGAAGCGGCTCATAAGCCTCAACTTGATAAGAAAAAAGGTGATGTTTGTTCTGATCCACAACAGCCCGCCAGCTTACATTGTGCACCAGCACCCAGTTCTCAATATGATTCACAGGGTAGACTCTGGATTGTTTGGTCATATGCGGGTCATATTTATGTCACTTCATCAGATGATGATGGTACTACCTTAAATGCTTCAGTCGTTGTTAATCGCACTCCTGAAGGTATTTCTGCTCATGGTGAAAACCGTCCCAAAATTGTCGTTGATAATAAGGGTAAAATTTATGTCTCATGGACAACACCATTAAAAAAACGTTATACCGGTAATGTCCGATTCAGCTATTCCGAGGATGAAGGACTAAACTTCTCAACACCTATTACAGTCAACGATAATCTGGACTTAACAGGTCATCGCTTTGAATCCCTGGCTGTAAATGAGCAAGGCACTATTTTTATGGCCTGGCTAGATAAGCGAGAGCGCTTTAAAGCGAAGCAAAAAGGTGAAAAATATATTGGAGCTGCATTGTATTATAGTTATTCTATAGATGGTGGAAAAAGCTTTAAAAGTAATCAAAACATTATGTCTCATTCCTGTGAGTGCTGTCGTGTTGTAATGGACATTGATACCGATCAACTTCCTGTTATCCTATGGCGAAATATCTATGGTACCAATACTAGAGATCACTCTTTAGTAAAATTTTTAACAAAAGAAAAATCTGGCGAAGTAACCAGAGTCAGCCATGACAATTGGAAAATTGATGCCTGTCCCCATCATGGACCTGCACTCTCCATTTCCAGACCTGAGATGACCCAGCAGTCAAATTATCATTTAGTCTGGTTCAATAATGCACCGGAACGTCATGGTCTTTTTTATTCAAGAATTAATAATCCAAACTCCAGCTCTGAGAACACAAAATCTCCCACTTCAGACCCTATTTCTATCGGCCACTATGCAAACGGTGCTTCACATCCTGATATATTAAGTCTGGATAATAAAGTCTGGATTGTATGGAAAGAATTTGATGGTAAAAATGAATCTGTCTGGCTGCAATTTTCAGATGATAGTGGTCAAAACTGGAAACAATCACAAATTTTGGTACAAACAAAAAATGGTTCAGATTATCCTTTTCTTGTAAATAATAAAGGGAACGTATATTTACAATGGAAAACCAGAGATGATGGTTTTAAATTATATCCTATCAAATAACATTTTAGGACAGACAGGCTCTAATTGATGATAAACTTTAAATTTATAGTTATTTGTATTATTATTTTTTTTGGATATAGCAGCTCAACCTCTCAGGCAATGGAATTAAAATCATTCAATTCAAACAGCTATCAACATATCCTCAAAGAAAATACCAATAAAGCATTCTTATTAGTACTCTGGTCAATTGATTGTCCTCCATGTTATGACGAATTGATGATGTTGGGACAATACCTAAAAAAAAACCCAGAGCTTAAAATAATACTGATCTCAACAGACTCTTTTATTCACAAAAAAGACATTCAGAAAATGCTTATTGAAAGCCATCTACAAAATCAAGAGCAATGGGTGTTTTCTGATAAACCATCTAATCAGCTAAGATATTCAATTGATCCCGGTTGGTATGGAGAGCTTCCCAGAAGCTATTTTTTTACTCAAAAACATGAGAGATCATCAACAAGCGGGAAGCTTGGTATTGAACTCATAAAAAAATTTGTTGCCACTAATTATTGAAGAGAATTGAGCTCTTATGCCCAATTCTCCATAAATCTGAACGTAGTTTACCTTTCAAACCACAACAAGGTTTTACGGAGCAATTGTTTATTCGCCATTTTTTTTTTGCAAATATTCAAGAACATCCCCCATCAAGCTATTTATTGAACGGCATCGTTCATGAGATGCTGACAAAATATCTTGTTCTGTTTGGATATACTCTCCTGTAACTAATTCATCACGACAATTGGCTACAATTGCCTGAGCTGAGTCTAGCGTTGTTTCAAGGTGAAACTGAAGACCGATGACACTATTTCCTATTTGAAAAGCCTGGTTTTTACAGCCTTCACTTTCTGCGATTTGAACTGCTCCTATCGGCAAACTAAAGGTTTCGCCATGCCAGTGAAAAACCTTTGTTTTTTCTGGAAACTTAAAAGAAACATTATCTATTGGTGTTACTGCCTGAATTGGAAACCAACCTATTTCCTTCACTGAATTAGGAAAAACCTTACCACCCATTGCACTTGCTATAAGTTGTGCACCTAAACAAATACCTAATGTGGGTATGCCTGAATCAATAACACTTTTTATGAATGCCTTTTCATCTACTAGCCAGGGATAATTATCTTCATCGTTAACACTCATGGGGCCGCCCATGATAACAAGCAGGTCAACTTCTTCTATCCCTGGCAGTTCTGTAGGTTCATAAAATTGCGTGCTAGTGATTTTATAGCCTGCAACCTGAAGCCAAACCTCAATACTACCAAGACCTTCAAAAGGCACGTGTTGTAAATAATGTGCTCGCATTTACACTCCTTTTTTAACTAAGGTATTTAACTAACGTCGGAAGTCACAAGTAAACTTAAGTCGCGGAACATTCAATACCTTTTTCAATAATGGCTCAGCCCCTGTAAATAACTCTCATCAATTCTAGTCATTTTGTATAATAGCTTTCATTTACTTTACTACAGGAGTAATTATTATGAAAGTAAACATCATCGTTCAAAATAAATACATCATAGGCCATTAAAAATGGAGCAGCTATTCGAATATGAGTTCAATTAATGTGATTCATTGTGAAAAAAAAGATCAAACAACATTAATCTTCTGACTAAACTACACTAATCAAAATTTAAATAATGGTTAAGTGATAGTTGGAAAAAGTAAAAATATATTTGGAATGGATTAAGTATTTCATTGAACTGATGTTAATGGTGAATTTGGAATCAAGTTAAAGGCTGGATATAAAACTCGTTTATAAAATGTTCTTATAGAAAAGAAGCGCACAAAATCATAGTCCTATTCAAATAGTATATAGAATAGGATCACATAAAAATTTAGCTGCACAGGATGCAGCTCAGACCGAAACGTTTATATTATTTCCAAGATTTTCAGATGGCTGAGGTACAGCATCCTTTGATTGAGTATCAGTCTGGGATTCGATATTCTTAGTTTTCTTATCAACTTCATTATTGGTATTAACATCTGCACTTTTAACTGCAGTATCAACAACAACACCTGTTGAAACACCTGAAATGTCCATGTTAGTCCTCAAAGTTTAGTTTATCTGTAGTCAACGCTATTAGCGGCACTTTAAACATAAACTTTAGTATTAATTCAATTTTTTTCTCAATTGCCACAGGTAAACATCCAACGCCCGTTAGCAGCAAAAAAGAAAGCAAAAAAAAAGCCCCAAGCAAAGGCTTGAGGCTTCTCAGTTGACTGTCTCCAGTCAGATATAACCCTGGCAGTG
>JADGEM010000049.1 GCA_016744375.1 Gammaproteobacteria bacterium | reverse complement strand
CTCCGTTATCCGGTAACCAACGAAGGTTACACTAATAAACTATTTTTGAAACTATGTCAAAGTTTTTCATCATAATCAATGGGTTGTCTGTGAGAATGATAGAAGCTCACCAGCTTGTCTGGTGAAGCGGCTAGTTCTCAATGCTGGCTATAGACTTCTGATTGCAAAAAATGGATCACGATAGCTAAAAAAACTCATTGCTTAGTGTAACCTTCGTTGGTATCCGTGATTAACTCCGTTATCCGGTAACCAACGAAGGTTACACTAATAAACTATTTTTGAAACTATGTCAAAGTTTTTCATCATAATCAATGGGTTGTCTGTGAGAACCAGTAGTTGACTAGTTTTCGTTTAATCATCGCACATTTTTGTTTTTCACTCAAGAATACTCTCTGTGGCTTGAAACTCCTTTCTAGATAACACACAAAACCACATATTAAAAAGTTTATGGATACACCTTATACAAAAGTTACCAAAACCAGATCCGTATTATTATACAACATGGCTAAGGTTTATTTGTTAGCAGTATTTTCATTTAGCAATACTGATTGCTTATCCCATATAACTGTTTCAAGGCATTCTAGCATTTGATAAATTGCAATTGCTTGTTGGGCTTCTTTCACCGGTGTTTTTCTTGTAGATTTCAAAAATGCATGGATAATTTTTAAATTACCATCTTTTGATTTAGAAAAAAGAACCCTGGCTGATTCTTTACCATAGTCAATTCTTAGTTTATAAATAGTGCCTTTATATTTCCATACTTTTGAATTTAAAGCTTTAAGATGTTTGCCATGATAAACATCTCCATGCAGCACATAAGATTGAAACTTATTATATATCTTTATACAAAGCCCTTCTGATATCCCGTCGAAAAACAAATATAAAGGGCGAGTCATTTTATTTTTTTCGACTAAAAGTATATTCATAAACTCGCAATTAAAAATTCAAGATAAATAGATTTTAATGATAATTAATTCAGTTAGCCTTTATCATTGATAGTCTCACGTTTTTTTCGGGCAATTAACTTTTCAACCGTTTCTAAGCTGATGGTATCGGGTATATATTGATTCCCCCAGATAACCATTTCTTTTAATACCGGAGCCAGAGCTGCACCTTTTTCTGTTAAGTGATATGCATAACGAACAGGACGCTGTTGATAACTTTTCTTTGAAATAATACCGGCTGATTCAAGGCGCTTTAGTCGTTCAGCTAAAATATTTGTGGGCATTTTTTCCGGTGAATTTTGGAATTCACTATAGGTTTTTTTCCCCATATAAAGATCACGAACCACCAGTAGTGTCCATTTGTCTCCAAGAATTTCCAAAACATTAGCAATTGCGCAGGCAGAGCGCTTAAATTGATTCGTTTTATTCATCACCACAGTATATCATTCAATTATTCTGATTCATAACTTGCATTTTTAAAGTAACTAATCTATGATTTAGTCACTTTAAAAAAGAAAGTTACTATTTCGAAAAATAGAGCTATAGTGAGGGAAAATACGATGGAATTAACACTTTATGGATTAAACAAGACGCGCTCAATGCGACCACAATGGCTACTGGAAGAATTAGATCTGAATTACAATTATGTAGAAGTTGATATATTTCAAGGTAAAGGGGCAACAAAAGAGTATCTAAAAATTCATCCTTATGGCCAGGTACCAGCACTTGATGTGGATGGCAAAGTCATTTTCGAATCCGGTGCCATTTGCCACTGGTTAACCGATCAATTTCCAGAAAAAAGGCTTGCTCCCACTATGGACAGCCCTCAACGTATGGAATATGAACAATGGATGTTTTATGCCACAGCTACATTAGAGCCGCCTGCCTTTAATTATATGCTGCATACACAAATACTGCCTGAAGCCAAACGTGTTGAAGCCATTGCCCAGTGGAATAAGAAACAATACACCTACATCATTAAAATTCTCAACCGCCTGTTAAAAGATAAACCCTACTTACTCGGTGATCATTTTTCAACTGCGGATATCATGGTGGGCTATCTACTGTTCTGGTTTCCTGATAGTTTGCAGCAGTTTTCCACTTTAGAGAAATATTGTGCTCGTTTAGCTAGAAGAGAAGCTCTTCTTAAAGTCATTTAAAGAGCTGACATGGGCGGGACATCATGCTCCCAGAAGCACTTCAAAACTCAGTTTTCTCCTGCTGCTGAATATTCCAAAGACTGTAGTACACTCCTTTTTCAGCCAGCAACTCCTGATGGTTACCCTGCTCTTTTACCCGCCCATCTTCTAATACCAGGATGATATCAGCATCTGCAATCGTTGATAGTCGATGGGCAATCACCAAAGTAGTTCTCTGCTGGGCAACTTCTGCCAGCGAAGACAGGATAATTTGCTCTGAATGGGAATCCAGAGAGGATGTTGCTTCATCAAACACCAGAATTTTAGGGTTTTTAAGAATGATCCTGGCTATGGCGACTCTTTGCTTTTCACCACCTGAAAGCTTAAGTCCACGTTCACCAACCACTGTGTCATAACCATCCGGCAAGTGAGAAATAAAATCATGAATATTAGCCATTCGACTGGCTTCAAAGACCTCTTCTTCTGTTGCATCAGGCCGTGCATAGATAATATTATGGTAAATGCTTTCATTAAATAAGACTGTATCCTGAGGCACAATACCCACAGCTTTTCTCAGACTTTCCTGAGTTACCTCATTGACAGACTGACCATCAATACTGACACAGCCCTTATCAACATCATAAAAACGGAACAACAATCGTGAAAGCGTTGACTTCCCAGCGCCTGATGGACCAACCACCGCTAATTTTTTTCCGGCCGGTATTTCAAAACTCACCTGATGAAGAATTTGCCGGTCAGCATGATAGCCAAAATCCACATGGTCAAAACGTACAATGCCCTGGTTCACCTCCAGAGGTGAAGCACTATCCTTATCAGCTACATTGCCCTTTTTATCCAGCAACTCAAACATTAAATCAATGTCCGCCAGAGAGTGCATCATGGAGCGATAAATAATGCCCAGAAAATTAAGTGGAATAAATAATTGCAACATCAAGGCATTCACCAGCACCAGATCACCAATCGACATAGTCCCATCGACAACCCCCTGAGTGGCATAATACATCATAATAGTAACACCGATAGCGATAATACTGCCCTGGCCAAAATTGAGCAAAGACATTGAGGTCTGACTTTTTACTGCACAGTCTTCCCACTCATCCAAGGTGTTGTCATATCGATTAATTTCATAAGCATCATTGTTGAAATATTTAACCGTTTCAAAATTAATCAAGCCATCAACTGCCATAGCATTTGCTTTTGAATCCAGTCGATTCATCCTGTGGCGAATGTGCATACGCCAGTTGGTTAAAAACAGAGTAAAGCTGATATAAATAATGACGGTTGTAAAAGTCACAATAGAAAACTGGATGGCATAGTCACCCAGCAGCAGAAAAGCCACTAAAGCAAACTCTGCCGCTGTGGGAATAATATTAAACACCAGATAATTCATAATTGAAGAAACTGCCCGTGTACCCCTCTCCAGATCACGTGAAATCCCACCGGTACGGCGCTCCAGATGAAATTGCAGTGACAAGGAATAGAGGTGATTCAGAACTTCTTTAGAAAGATTACGCATCGCATGGTAACGGACTCTGGCAAAAACCGTATCACGCAACTCACTGAATAAGACATTAAGAAGACGCAAAGCGCCATACCCCAGAAGAAGCGTCACAGGCAGAACCAGAGGTAAGTCATTTGTTCCCAGAACATCAACAATTTCTTTAAGAATTAAAGGAACACCGACAGTTGCTACTTTGGCCATCACTAAAAGTGCCAAAGCAGCTAAAACACGTCCTTTATAATCCCATAAAAATGGTACAATACGTCGTAAATTAGAAAAATCATGACGATCTTTATGGGGTGCATCCATATAACGTGTGCGTATACTCATAAAATGTGTACTTAAACCTTAATCAAATACTATTGCAGATCGTCCTTCAGGGTCATAATTAACGAACTAAAGCCCGACTTATAATTTGATTTTAGCTCTAAAGCATACTTCAATGATACTAAAACACGATTTAAAACAGACTTAGATTGTTTCTATGAAATTAATAATTAAACCTACAAATAAAGTGGTCATCAGGCTTCTATCCATTACTGTCATCCTTATTTTCACAGGGCTGATCAATGCCTGCGATGAACAAGAAGCACCAAAAAAACAAATATCAAGAACTCTGCCTGTCGTTGAAACAGTCCATGTTGTCATGCAGTCTCTTAATCACAGAATGACTCTCACCGGTACTCTGGAGCCTGGCCGGACAGTTCACTTCTATAATCAGGCACAGGGTATGTTAATCCAACTGCCCTTTCATGAAGGTGATCAGGTCAATAAAGGTGATTTAATCGCTCAATTGGATGATACGATTTTCAAGGCTGAGTACAACAAAGCTGAAGCGACCTTTAAACAGGCTCGCATTGATTATGGCCGTCTTGAAAAACTGGCTAAAACCAACCTGACTTCTAAAGAGTTATTAATTCGGGCTAAAACCCGGGTTGCCCTTGATCGTGCAGAATATAACTTACAAAAAAAACGCCTCAGTTACACCCAGATCAAAGCACCCTGGGCAGGCACAATTAGCGAACGTCTCGTTGAACCAGGCGATGTTTTACCATTACATACACACTTTATGAGCCTGATTGATAATAACAGTCTGATAGTCAAAGTTGCTTTATCAGAACTCTACCTGAGCAAAGTGAATACGGGTGACAGCATTCGTTATCAGATAGATGCTCTGGGTAAACAAACCTGGACTGGTAAAATTTTACGTATTTATCCACAAATTAATGCGCAGACAAGAAAAGGTCTGATTGAAATCCAGTTAGATCCCGTTCCTGAAAATGCCCGTCCCGGTCAATTGGCTCGAATTACTCTGAGTACTGCCAATGAAAATATTCTGGTTATCCCACTCTCCGCCATTCGTTATGATCAAATGGGTGCTTATGTCTTCAGCATTAATGCTGAAAATAAAATCAAACGGCAAACCATTATCACCGGTCAGAAATACCCAGCAAAAATGGAAATACTGGAAGGCCTTAAAGTCGGTGACAGGATTGTCAAAAAAGGCTTGTTTGGACTTCGTTCAGGAAAGAAAGTGACTGTGAAAGAAAGTGTAAAATTGAATGAAAATGAAGCAGACGCAAGCAAGCACTAATATTGCCGCATGGGCAATCAACCACCCGATTGGCGTAAATATGATCGCTGTGGCGTTAATGGTGTTGGGCTTTTTTATGCTGCAGCGTCTGGGAATTAATTTATTGCCGGATATTATTTACCCGGATGTCAGAGTGCGTATTGTTGATACGGGTGTCCCTGCATCCATTATGGAAGATAAGATAACCCGGCAGCTCGAAGAACAATTGGCAATTACTGAGGGTGCGGTGTCGGTACAGTCCCGTACCACAGAAAGCCGAAGCTCTGTTGATTTAAGCTTTCCTTATGGCACCGATATTGATGTTGCTCTGAGAGACGCCAGCAACCGCCTTGATCGAGCCAAACGATTCCTACCTGACTCCATTGATCCACCTATTATTTATAAACGAGATCCCTCTCAAATCCCGGTTATTGAATTTATTATCAGTTCCAACCAAAAGTCTCCCATTGATTTAAGAAGCTATGCAGATTATCAATTAAGTAAGTGGCTTATTAATATACCCGGAGTGGCATCAACGGAGCTGGGGGGTGGTCTGGTCCGTGAAATTCAGGTCATTATTGATCAGCAGCGACTGGTTCCCCACCAATTAAGTTTTGCAGACATTGAAGAGCTGATAAAAAATGAAAACCAGGATATTGCTGCCGGGCGGATTCATACTGCTTTTGATGAACTCAGCACACGCACTAATGCTCGATTTAATTCACTGGATGAACTGTCTCAGCTACCCTTGCTTAATAAGCAGACACAACAGGTTGATCATGCCGTCAAACTCCATGAAGTCGCAGAAATTATAGACACCAATGAAGATGAACGAGTCAGCATTCACCTCAATGGTATGGAGGGTGTTAAATTATCAATACAAAAGCAACCTCAGGCAAATACGGTGGCAGTGGTTGATGACATTAATAAACGTATCAAACAATTGAAAGATGAACATCTGATCCCTGATGACATCCAGATTACTGCTGTTGATGATCAAGCTGTTTTTATTAAACACGCACTTAATAATGCTTCACGTGCAGCCTTGTCTGGAGCATTCCTGGCAATGTTGGTGGTCTTTTTTTTCCTGGGTGATCTACGACGAACATTGATCATCGGCACAGCCATTCCTCTTGCCATTGTAATCACTTTTATTATTATGGAAATTTCGGGTCTGACACTTAACATAATGACTCTGGGCGGCCTCGCACTGGGTATCGGCATGCTGGTTGACAGCACCATTGTTATGCTGGAAAACATCTCAAGACACCAACAGGAAAAAACAACACAAACTGCACTTAATCCTGCACTACAAGCTGCTAATGAAGTGAATAGTGCTATTGTTGCTTCCACCAGTACCAACCTGGCTGCGGTATTACCCTTTTTGTTTATGAGTGGTCTGGTGGGACTTTTATTTAAAGAATTGATTATTACCATCTCAGCTGCAATCGTTGCTTCAATGCTGGTTTCTCTCACGGTTGTGCCAAGTCTTGCTGCACAACTAAAAACTAATAACAAGAAAAAGACAAGCAAGCTCTTTACAGCAATAGCCTCTTCTTATGAAAAGTTCATTCACTTCATTATCCATCATGGCTGGCTGCCTTTTATTATTTTACTGCCTGCTCTGTTTTTCAGTACTCAATTTATTCTTAATGAAAACCAAATTTTTCTTCCCAAGATTGATGAAGGTCGAGTTTATCTCAGTATTTCCGGTGAACCCGGCATGCGCCTTAATGAGATGAATGAGGTGGTTAATCAAATAGAAAGCGTATTATTAGCAGATAAGGAGGTCATAACTGTATTCAGCACCATTGGAGGCAGTGTTTATGGACGGTCACAAAGGGAAAGCAGTCATTATAGTTCCATTAAAATTCAGCTGACCCCAGGCTCACAACGGACATTGGATGCACAAGAATGGATCAGCGCAATCAAACCTGAATTAGCAGCACTTAATTTAACTGGAATCAAAACCCGACTCTTTGTTCGTGGTGTACGAGGCGTTCGGCTGGGCAAAAGTGATGAAAAAGTCAGTATCCGGGTACAGGGTGAAAATCTGGAAACTCTCAACCAGATAGGTGATCAACTGGTGGAACGATTACAGCCAATTGCTGGGCTGCGTGACTTAAAACAAACATATGAAGAAAATACCAAAGAACTCAAACTTAAAGTACGTCGTCAACGTGCCGCCGATTTAGGTATTAAAGCCAGCGACATCGGCTATGCACTCAAAGTTGCTCTGGATGGTATTGTTGTCTCCGATTATATTGAGAATGATCGAGACTATAATATTCGTATCCGTCTATCACGTTCATCTGTTTTATCCAATGATGACTTAAAACATATTTTAATCAAGCACCATAATGGCTACCCGGTTTACCTGAATGAAGTCGCTCTTCTTGAGTTTGCGGCATCACCCTCTATCATTGAAAGAGATAATCAGCAGCGGATTGTCGAAGTGACGGCCAGTCTGATTGATGATGATGATCTCATTCCGGTTATGAAAAAAGTGACTGAGCAATTGAATGATTTTACTTTGCCTGAAGGTTACTTTTTATATAATAGTAGCGGCAGCAAAGAAATTAAGGATGGACGGGATATGAGCATGATACTTTTTGCACTGGCCATATTTCTAGTCTTTGTTGTTATGACAGTTCAATATGAATCATTAAAAAACCCATTAATTATTCTCATGGCTATCCCTTTTATGCTGATTGGTGTTGCCGCAGGTCTCTATTTTAGAGAATTGCCGGTTTCAATGCCTGTCTGGCTGGGGCTAATCATGCTGGCAGGTATTGTGGTCAACAATGCCATTGTGCTGGTGGAACAAATCGAAATTGAACGCCAGTCCGGGTCTCAGCTTAGTACTGCCATCAGCCATGCAGCCCGACTCCGGCTTCGCCCTATTCTTATGACCAGCCTGACCACAGTTGTCGGCATGCTGCCTCTTTCAATAGGCCTCGGCGATGGTGCAGAAATGCTGCAGCCACTGGCCGTTGTTATTGTTTGGGGACTGAGCTTCTCAATGCTTGTAAGCCTGATAGTTATCCCCATTCTCTATCGTTTTTTTCATTCTGATTAACTTTTATTAAAAGTCATCACACCTGGAAATAATGTATTTATAAACTATACTTTTTTTACTCTTCATATAATTGTGTATTTCTAATAAACCATAATAATTATTAGATCTTCCTGGTTGCATGGGCGGCCCGCCCATCCTCCCAGCAAATAAAAAACAGGTTGTTTATGAAAAAAATAGTGACCATTACATACTTTCTTATTTGCTCAATTTTGTCACAAAGCAGTTTTTCAGAAACTTTAAGAATATCCCCTGAGCTTTTAAAACAGCAGCTATCAGACTCAAAGCTGATTATACTGGATGCCCGTAGCACTGAAGCCTACCAGGCAGGTCACATAGAGGGTGCGATCAGTTTTCCCATTACCTTGACCTATAAAAACCAAAAAGTGAACGGTAAAATCAGTCTGCCAGCAATCACTCAGAAAAATTTTCGAATTCGGAATCTATCAATAAACTCACAGGTTGTGGTCTATGATAATGGTAATCTGGTTGATGCTGCTCGATTGTTCTGGTTTCTTGAAGTCTATGGTCTGACACACGTGAAACTGCTCGATCATGGTTATGATCACTGGATCGATAAAGATTTCCCGGTCACTATCAAAGAGCCTGAGACCAAGCCAAGTCAATATATTGCAACAATTAATCATACACGACTGGCCAGTAAGTTTACGACCCAACTGGCAACTCGCAATGACAATCAACTGGTCATTGATGCCCGCAGTTCTCTTGAATACATTGGTAAAAATTCTTCTGCAAAACGTTTCGGCCATATCCCCTCTGCTATCAGCATACCTTCATCTCATAATTTTTTTGTCGATAACGGCTTTGCCAGTTTGAAGCCGCTGGATAAATTAAATCAGATATACAGTACTATTCCAAAAAATCGAAAAGTCATTATCTATTGTGCCGTGGGACGGATTTCGTCTGCTAATTATCTGGCACTGAGAGAGTTGGGCTATGACGTGTCAAACTATGATGCTTCATGGAATGAATGGGGAAATGATTTCAAACTCCCGATTGAAAAATAATGACAGTTCATTCATGAATAAGAGGTCATAACAAGTCATTATGTGGCAAAAACTCAGCATTCGTAATCAGCTAATCACATTGATTGCTGTTTTACTTATCATTATCGAAATAGGGACTCTGGCTCTGGTCAACTGGTTTGATCAGCAGGAGCGCCGTACCATTGCAGTCGAACAGGCAATCACTCTGGGGCGCTCTCTCAACAATGATCTACTCAAAGCTTTAATATCTCCCGAAGCAGATATTTACTCTGATATTGCTTTTCGTATAAGCGGCTTTAAATCCGTTGATGCTTTGGTTTTATTTGATGAAAACAACAAAGCCGTACTGAGTCATGGTGATTTAGATTATACCAATGAACTTCTGGGCAAAAAATTACTCCTGGGTCAGTCCTGGTTTTCCAGTAAAGATCGTTTATTTCTTCAGATCCCTGTTCAAGCCGATAATTATGCCTTTGGTCAGGCATTAATTGTGATTAATCCTGAACAGTTTAAAACTCGATTGCATGAACACTTATTTACTCTGTTAATGATTTTTCCTGCTCTGTTACTTATCGGTCTTTTGATTGCCTGGAAAATCAGTCGTATTTTTACTCGACCTTTTCGTATTCTTGCTTCAGCCATGAAAAATAATAATGTGCAGAAAAATGAATATCAAAGCATTTCAACCATTGCAAAAAATGAGGTAAGATCTCTATTTGATGGTTATAATGAAATGATCAGTCAGGTGAAAAAAACGACCGAGTTACTGCATTATCGGAGTCGCCATGATAGCCTGACCGGTTTATATAACCGTTATGCAATAGAGCAAGAACTACTGGAGGTTCTTAAGATAGAAGAAAACAGTTGCCCCCAGCATGCTCTATTAAGCCTCGATCTGGATCAGTTTAAACTCATCAATGATTCCGTGGGTCATACTGCCGGAGATGAATTATTAAAAATGATCGCTCATCATCTCAGTCACGACATACCAGAAAACATCGTTCTTGCCCGAGTAGGCGGTGATGACTTTTTTTTGCTGATAAAAAATGCATCCAGAGAAACGGCTCTTCAGTTTGCACAACAGCAGCTTGAACGTTTAAAAGATTTCCGTTTTTTTTGGGATGGCAATGCCATAACCGTATCAGCATCAATTGGTATGGTACTTTTCAGCCCCTGCGAGTATACCCTTGAAGAGTTAATCAAAACAGTTGATATTGCCTTTTATACTGCCAAAGCAGCCGGACGCAATAAACTGCATGTCTACAATGAACAAAGCAAAGAAAATAATCAAACCAGCAATGATATTACAGTTGCCGGTTATATCAAGGAAGCTTTACAGGATGGCCCCTCTCGTTTTGAATTGTTTGCTCAGGCGATTGTTCCCCTTCAATATGAGGATGATAAAATTTCTTATGAAGTTTTAATCCGTATGTGGGACAGCAATGAACAGTTTATGCCGCCGGATACTTTTTTATCCACGGCAGAACGTTATAACATGATGGTTGATATTGATATTTTTGTTCTATGGACCTACCTTGAAACAGTTTGTCAGTATCCTGAGCATATAAAAAAATTACATTCAGCACACATTAACCTGGCTGGCGGAACATTGAATACACCGGATTTTCAGGAAAAACTCAAAGAGGCGATTGAAACTTTTGACTTTCCCTGGGAACAACTGGAGCTGGAAATTACAGAAACATCCGCCGTCGGCAATCTGGCTCAGGCATCAGAATTCATTAACTTCTGCCGCAGCAAAGGCATTGGTTTTGCTCTGGATGATTTTGGCACCGGCATGGCATCCTTTGAGTATCTCAAAAATCTGCCATTTAATGTGGTTAAAATCGACGGCAGTTTTGTTCGTGATATGTTGACCGACCCGATTGATCACGCAATGATTCGCTATACCCACGACATCAGTAAACTTCGCAATCAGGAGACAATCGCTGAATATGTTGAAACAGAGGAAGAGGTTAATGAACTCCAAAGGATCGGCATCACCTATGGCCAGGGCTATTTTCTGGGGAAACCCTGCTCACTGAAAAAGTGGCTTTAGCAAGCACTCAGGGGCTAGCCAAGAGTCATTTAGGATTGTTTATAGAGCATGAATAGACGGAGCTGTTGCTAGAAAGTTTGAATAATGCTGAAGACAGTTTTGCCTTCACAGGGAAACATTTTCCCGCATTCCTGTGAAGTTTCATCGGCATTCATATCAATATAATCCACCTTCAGCTTCATGCCCTTGTACATCGTAGAAATACCGATGCTCCAGTCCTGATAATCATCCATACCGCCTTGCTTGATTGGCTTATCAAATTTATTCCAGCCATAGCGAGTTTCAATAGAAAATAGATTTTTAACTGGCACAGCGACAACCAGACCATAATTGTAATATTCGCCAAAACCATAGGAATCCGGACTATAATTAAATGAAGCCCCTGGCGACAGATGCTTTAGTTGATAAGCAACGCTTGTTTGATAGACATTACTCGTATAATTCAGTTTATTGGTCAGTTCTGAATTTATGCCGTGATACGGTGAAGAAATAGTGGCCGCTTCATCCTGATATTCAAATTTAACATGAAATGCAGCTTCATCTGAATCGAGCAAATTATTTTTTTGGAAATGAGACTGCCTGCTTTTAAATTGAAGGTAATCATTCTCAAAATCTTTTTTAAAATCGTTTGTAAATTTTTGGGTAATCGGCTTACTAGAGTTTTTTTTAGGCAACGACACACCTTCAGTACCTAATCCATACTGACTAAATTCATCCAGAGCCATTCCCCCTGTCGGCAACAGAAGAAATGCGATGAAAAATAGACTAATATTTTTTTTTACAAGAGTTTCTATATTGTCCATATAAGAGTCTGTCGATCGTATTTTGATTTTTTAAAAAACGTTCTATTGTTAATGATAACGAAAATTGTAGATTTAATCAGCAAAGAAATATAAAAGATCTTTGTATTGTGACAAATACCCGTAAAAAAATAGTACCTCACCTGAGGCCACTTACATTTTATCCTCATAGAACAAAGAAAAATCGGTTTCTATAGAAAAATGACTCAGAATTTCAATCATCCAGTTAAACAATGGCAGTAACTTTTGATAATATTCACAGCAAAATGGAATGAAATCAGCAGAATAAACTTGATCAGGTAAAGGTATCTGATACCAGCATTTTAAACCTTTATAGCGGATGATATCCTGATTCAGCAACTCATCAGCCTCTTTAACTGAAGAGAAACCTTTCGGTACTCGTTTTAATTGCTCACCATGAAACATCACTCCCGCCTTTTTTAAAGCATCAAAAATGTCCCTGATTTCCTTTCCCCGGCGTGGATGGACGCATTGTTCTCTCCAGGCCTGCAAATATTCTGGTGTAAAATGATTAATACCAACACCCATTTGAATGTACTCAGGGCGGATAGCCAGATAAAATCCAGGGCAGCGAGTACGCTTTAAAGCGCCTTGCCAGAACAAATAAGAGAGATGGGTTTTATAGGGAGTTTTATCCTTACTAAACCGTGCATCTCGCGCAAAACGATAAATAGAACCATTAACCTTAGGTACGACATTGATACCTGGAGCGATAGTTTGCAGCTGCTCTCCCAGATCTTCAACCAGATCTCTTGATACCTCCAATATTTCTTGCTGATAAAAATCATAGCGCGCATCGAACCAGGTTTTATTATTATTTTTTTTTATTTTTTGCAAAAAATGAATTACATCTTCATTAAAACCAACAAATTTTGGCATTTATATCCCTCACTTATTGAATATTTTAAAAGATAATACTTGACTATTTTGCTTGGTTATTATCTAATAGTGAAAATGATTGAAGTTTATTTGACTTTGCGAATGGTCAACATAGTAACTTCTTTTATTTTCTTGATGATTTGCTTATTTAAGCACAAGTGAATGACTGAAACACAATATCCCTATTCCTCCTCAAACTCCGAATGGGAACATTATTGTCAACTTATCTGTCATTCACTTTTTTCTTCATATGGCAATATCTCTTATCAGAGAAACCTACTTTAGCGATAACATGCTAAAATGTTTGGATTAAAACAAATTAATTTAGCAGGAAACTTTAAAGATGGCCGCTTATTACGTATACAAAATATCTCCAACTATCGCAAATCTGGTCAAACCAATGGACCTGCTTGGTGATTTTGAACAATACAAAGATGCCCGCAGTTGTGCCAGAGAACAACGTCAAGATCCAAATAATGATCCACAGGATACATATAAAGTCATATTTGCAGATAATGCCCTGGATGCCGAAGAAAAATTGTCCGAGTTTCGAGAGCAACCAATTATGAAAGAATGGGAAAAGTAAGGTCTCATCCTTAATAAACGATAGGTAAACGAATGGACGAAGACCAATACCGCTCAGTTTACAAAGAAATGAATCCCACAAGGTGTTATTTCGAAAAATTGTTATTATTACGTTATGGTAATTGTGAACAGGCAAATAAACTTTTTCTAGCTGAACGCGAAGCTTATGCCTGTCATTCTGATAGTGCCCAGCGGCAATGCTACAAACTACTGGAACATCTACGCTCAAATGCCCGCTTTTCCTTACAGGTCACTCAAATTGACGGCCAGCTACCTCATGCTAAAGAAATAAAGGTTCAGGTCGGTGGTTTATTCGGTTTACAGCAATTACTCTCACACCAAAATTTGACTCAAATAGAAATTTTAAACGATGATAACGCAAAATTTGGTGAGCAGTCACAAAAGCAGGCACCCATTGAAAATATTTACGCAACCATCAATGAGGCTCTGGAAGAGTACAAAACACTTGAATCAATTCCTTATAATGAAATAGTAAAATCCATTATGAAATTCAAGCTGCCTGAGAGAAAACGTAAGAAAAAGCGTTAACCTGGAGCCTGGGCATCATCCCACCCCGGTTAAAGATTAAAAATGGGCAGAACACCCATGCTCCCTGCTGGATTTGTGGGCCACCCTACTTAGGTTTATGAAACTCAACAACATTTGCTGACTTAGTTGGCTCATCGACAAAATGCGGACGTGCTTTATTTTCCACACCCATATCTTTCAATAAATCTCTCTCTCTTGCTGCAATCAGAGCAAAGCATGCTTTAATATCTTCGACCGTATCCTTTGAAAGAGGATGAATCATACCAGGCTCAGGGGTGGTATCCTTAATAATATTGGCTAGAGTCTTACGCATTGCCACCATAACCTGCTGTTCTTTTGATAAAGAATTAAAATCCATCATATTTTCCTGTTTTTACTCATATTAAAGACCATTCCATACGCTCTATTTTAAGCAGGTGGAAATAATCCTACATTTATTCAACTTGTTCTTACAAAAGGATCAGAAAAATCCTGCATATTTGCCTAATGGAGCAACCTATAATTACTTTAAAATAACAAGCAAATGACTTAACTGTTAATTTATTACAATGATAATAGGGGCTAAAAGTGAACTTTAAAGAAATTCACCTGTTTTTAAGCACTATCGGTATCGCTTTTATGGGCGTTGTTGTTTCTTTATATCTGGTTGCCAGTACCTTAAATTAGTCACATTATCGAATACCAAAACTCATGTATCCAGGTACTAGTTGCGACGCCCTCTAGCACTCTGAAACGAAGTTGTTCGTTCACTAATCGGATTAAACCAGTTCAACTTATCATGTAGCGTAACGACATCACCAACTATAATCAAAGTCGGTGCTTTCACCTGCTCACGCTCAACAATTTCAGCCAGAGTAGACAATGTTCCAATATGTACTCGCTGATTTTCTGTTGTCCCCTGTTCAACCAGAGCCGCGGGGGTATCATCAGTCAAACCATTGGCCACTAATTCTTTGTGGATCACTTTCACCGCCTGTAAGCCCATATAGAAGACAATGGTCTGATTCTTATGCGCCAATGCAGTCCAGTTTAGATTAACCGTGCCATCTTTCAAATGTCCGGTCACAAAGGTACAGGACTGCGCGTAATCACGATGAGTCAGAGGAATACCGCCATAGCTGGAGCAACCCGCTGCTGCGGTGATTCCCGGTACAACCTGGAAATTCACATCATTTTCTTTCAGAGTTTCAATTTCTTCACCACCACGGCCAAAGATAAAAGGATCACCTCCCTTAAGCCGCAGTACCCGCTTACCCTCTTTGGCATAGCGCACCAGTAATTGATTGATACTCTCCTGCGGTACGGCATGGTTATTTCTTTCCTTGCCGACATAAACTAATTCTGCATCGCGACGTACCAGATCAAGAATTCCCTGAGAAACAAGGCGATCGTAAACAACCACATCGGCTCTCTGCATCAGTCTCAACGCTCTGAAGGTCAACAAATCTGGATCACCTGGACCTGCGCCCACTAGATAGACTTCCCCATCTTCTTCAGTAAAGTCTTCATCAATAGCTGTTTGCAAGGCATGCCGGGCGCCACGTTCATTACCCTGAAATAATAGTTCAGTCACTCGACCTTCAAGCACCACCTCCCAGAAATATCGACGCTGTTCTGTATTAGGGAATTTATCAATGACTTGACTACGAAAACCATCAACCAGTTGTGCCAGTTTGCCGTATGTCGCAGGGATATAGCTTTCCAGACGTGCTCGTAATAATCGTGCGAGTACCGGTGAACGACCACCGGTTGATATGGCAATCTGAATTGGTGATCGATCCACAATTGAAGGCATAATAAAACTGCATAAATGAGGCTGATCAACCACATTCACTGGCATTGAACGGGCTTTTGCCAACTCAGAAATTTTCTTATTGATTGCCTGATCACTGGTTGCAGCAATAACCAGAACATTGTCACAGAGATTTGAATCACAAATATCAAGCTCATCAAAGCCACGCTCAATGTACTTAATCTGGCCTGTTTTAGCCATATCAGAGACTTCTCGACAAAGTTCCGGGGCAACGACCTGAACCTGAGCATTTGCTTTTAAGAGCAGTGAAATTTTTCGTGCTGCAACTTTACCACCGCCAATAACCAAACATTGACGGTCTTTTATATCCATGAATATTGGAAAAAAATCCACTTGTCTCATACCTCACAAAATTACGATTAGAGCCCTAACAAAGGCTCCAGCTCATCATCCATATCTAATTCGGACAAATCATCAAAACCACCGATATGTTTACCATCAATAAAAACTTGAGGTACACTGTCCTGACCAATTTGTGTAATAATTTCGGCAAATTTTTCAGGCTCTTTTACAGTATCAATTTTTTCAATATCAACACCTTTAGAAACCAGCAACTTTTCTGCATTAATACAAAAAGGACAGCTGTCAGTGCAATACATCTCTACATGAGCCATAGATTTACCTCTGTTTTCTAATCATTTTATTTCAACGAGCATATTAACTGCTCATGCATCTTATTTCCACTACACCATTGGGGTATTTAAGCCTGTAATACCCTTAAATTCATTAAAATCGGAGCAAAAACTGGTTTTAATTTTTTTCTCATTAAACTGCCCACTGCCGTACTGTTCGCAATAGTCGGTGCCAGTACAGTTTGTGATGTCCGGCTTAAAAAAAGTATCGCCTGCAATTGAGAGGACAGTTCAGGCACAACATTTTGTACCGCTTTTAATTCATCACTGCCGCAAACATTGTTTTCACTATAATAAATATCATTGACCAGCTCACTGATCTGATTAATATCAGTCTGGGGCTCTCCCTGATGATTCAAGCTCAATTCATGCTGCTGCTGCGTCTGCCCCGCCTCTGCTTGAGAAACGAAAGCATATTGCCTGATACTCTCAATCAAAGCACCAACAATATCGTAATTTGGAGGACGTTTAAATGCAGTCTCCGCTGTTTTTAAAAAAGTTTGTCCGACAGAGCTCAACATTTTGTTTAACATCAAAGCATAAGGATTATTTTCAGCCGTTAAGGACGCAAGTTTTTCATTAACTTCCGAATACGAACGATGTGCAGCCTGTGTTTCAGGCAATTCATCAGGGCGAATATCCAGAAAACCGACATAAAGTGTATTTTTAGATTTAGCTTTCTTCCACAATTTTTCAACTTCATCATCAGAGATTAACCCCGCTTGCAAAACAAGTCGTGTACTGATGAGCATGCTCAGAGGATCTTCCTCAAAAGGCAGAAATTCAATTAAAAAATAAGCCAACTCAGTACCAATATCCGATTGAACAACCGCCTTATTAGCCAACATACTTCGCGCATTTTCAGCAGATTGCAACGCCCACCAGGCACTTTTGGCAATATCAGCAGTAATAGTCTTATTATTTACAACTGCAGTAACCGCTTCTTCCTCGCCTAAAAGCAAGAGTTTATCCAGACTGCTGTTACGCAAATCCCCCATACGATTCCAGCGGGAAATAAACATGGGAAACCCACCCGGAGCTCCCAGTGCTTTAGTCGATAAGAAATCCTTAACTTCTTTGACGTATTTATCATTCCTGACGGTAGGATTTAACTGAATTTTTGCCTCCCCCTTCTGGGTCAGAGCATAAACGATGAGTTTTCCTTCATCAATTCGAATTGCACGGACTTTTTGTGCCAGTAATACATTTAATCTCAGGCTGTCTTCATTAGATAATGGCATTCATTCTACAATATTTTTATATATTCAAAAGAGCTAAAGTAAGTGGCACTTATCACAGGCTTGTATACGGATTTAATATTAAAATGGACCTTATTAGAGCAGTGACTTAGTTTAACTGGATACGTTGTCCCCAGGGGACAGGTGCTTTACCCTTGACCAGCCAGATAACAGGGTATAATGGTACCTGCTCTGGAAATTCGCCTTCAGCATCAGTAAAGTAAATTAACAGATCGGGGCACATCTCCTGTTTTTCAACCCACTCAAACACGGGTGTAAAACGGGTTCCTCCACCACCTTCAAATTTTATCGGTAATTTCAGTTCATCCCAGGGCTCAAATTCCCAGGGGCCTTTATCAGTGATTTTGGTATCACAGGCATGCAGCGCGATTCGAGCCCGTACCTGAGCTTTAATCTGATCCACTTCAGAAAGAAATTCCCGAATTTCTTTGGTGGCAATGGAACCACTGATATCCAGTGCCACAACGATATTTACCATATGACTGCGTAAACGGGGATATATGGCCGGCTCACCTCGACGACTTGAAGGACGAGAATAGCTATAATCTTCCCTGGCAGTTGAACTCATATAACGTGCTAATAACATACGCCATGGAAGTTGCGGCTGTAATAGGTGATCCACAAGACGTGCCATGGATTGACTGAGTTTACCTGCCTGTAAGGCCTGTTGAGCAGCACCCGCCATACGCTGCTGCCATTGTGCACTCAGATTCTGGATCTCGTCATTATTAGGTGTAGGCGGAGGTTCTTTTTGTGTACTGTCATTGCTTGAGCCCTGTTCAGACTCTTTACCATCACCCATCTGTCCCTTGCCTCGCTCACCCTCTTCTTGCTGCTGACTATTAAGCTTCTGATTCTCAGCATCTTTGGCATCACCTTGATCAGACTGTTCACCCTTCTCATTTTCCCCTTCTGAATTATTTTGTCCCAATTCATTGTCAGCATCATTTTCATTATCTTGTAGCGTCGGATAAATTTCTTCCGCAGTCATACCGATATACTCACGAAGGTACATAATATGAGGCGGTGGTTTTAAGCCATCTTCAATAAGAATAGGATTAATCGCATAATCACAGGCCATATCCCAACGCAACTTAACCCGATGCATACGCCGAGCAAAATGAGACAATGCACAATGTAAAGCTTCATGTGCCAGAGCAAATTGAGTTTCTTCAATCGTCAATTGATCAATGTATTCAGGATTGACATACAGCTTTTTCATATCGGTATCCGTGGTTTTACACCAGGACGGATCCGCTGCAACAATTGGTAGTCGAAGTACCAGGGCTCCTAAAAAAGGCTTATCTAAGATAAGACGCGTTCGGGCAGCTCCTAACTTTGTTTCTATTGCTTCATCCATGCAGGTACTCACCCATATAACATGATATCAGCGATGGCATCAGCCCAATTGGCAAATTCTTCTACCGCAAATAGATCCTCTCCAATCGCTCGATGCATATCAGAGACCAGCATGACACCCATTTCTTTTTGACGAAAACTGGATGCGTATTTTAAAATATTAGTATACGTCTCATCAGCATCGTCAGTGTCTCTGGCACGAATAGCCCGTCCAACCAAGGCTGAAGCCACTGCATATTGCAAATCAATTTCAGTGGGAGTCGGTACTTCTTCACCATTAATAATAGCATCCAGATCCGGCATCTGATCCAGATTAGAAATAAAAGCATTGAGCTCAATACCAGCAGCAGGACCCACACAGGATTGCAGAGCACCTACAAACAATTCAGGGTGATCCATAAACTTATTTAAGGCTCTATGAACAAACTCCCAGGTTCTTGGTGAAGGAAAAGCAACTGGATTATGTGCCGGATCAAAATCAAACAACAAATCTGGACGAAAGCGCAAAAAGGCGATGATCCGTTCATCAATACCGGTCTGATAAGCCCAGGCCACCCAATCATCCAGGTTAATATCAATTTCATAGTGTGAAAAACGATTGGCCAGAGGTGCCGGCATACTATAGGTCACACCGCGATCACCCTGACGATTACCGGCAGCAATAATTGCCCAACCATCAGGGATTTTATAATCACCCAGTCGGCGATCTAATATAAGCTGATACGCTGCGGCTGAAACACTTGGCGGCGCTGAAGTGATTTCATCCAGAAATAAAATACCTTCTTTGCCATGTTTTTCTGCATCAGGCAGCATCGAGGGTACAGCCCATTCAACCTTATCACCATCTTTAAACGGAATTCCCCGTAGATCACTAGGTTCCATCTGAGAAAGACGGATATCAATCAATACCCTGTCATGTTTTTCTGCAACCTGACTGACCAGTTGGGATTTCCCGACACCAGGAGGCCCCCAGATCATAACCGGTGTATGATGTCCGGTTTGGGCACTTTTAAATTCTTGATCTAGTACAACAAATAATTGTGAAGCTCTCATTTAGTTCTCGCTACTTATATTTTTATCAATTTTTTTGGAGCTAGCCTGGTGGTTATTTAAAGCCAAAAGAAAGGGGCGTTCGGACGAAGTGCTGAGCCTGCCGATTGCACCCGAGACCGGTGTTGTCCAAAAGCAAAGCAAGAGCAAAAGAAAAATCAAAAACATTGGAACTGCATGTGGTTGAACCAGAGCGCTATTGCTGTTGCTTTTTCTTATCTTTTGATTTGGGACGCTCCAAGTGAGAATAAATGCCTTAAGAGACTGTGAGGGATACTGGTGCAGCAAACCGGGGTGTCAGAAAACATGGACGTTTTCTATCAAGCGCCACATGGATGTGTTCAAAGCGTCCCCAGATTGTTGCACCAGTATCCCTTGCAGTCGTTTTATAATGCGCTTATTCGAACGCCCCCTACTTTCTTTTGCTCTTGATTACTAAAATCCAGCCAACTTTAACAACCGTTCAGCCTCTTCAGGATTTTTTTCAACCCCATTGCCTTCTTTATACATCATAGCCAAAGTCGTCATAGAGCCAATCAACCCAGCATCAATGCCCTTGGTAAACCATTTAACCGCTTCATCTGGATCTTTATCAACGCCTTCACCTTCCATATACATGAACCCCATGCCATGCCAGGCTAATTCATAGTCTTGATCCGCAGATAACTTCATCCACAAAGCAGCGGCGGTTTCATTTCGGTGAATACCCAGACCATTCTGATACATAACAGCCATTCTATGTTGAGCTTCAGGCACACCTTTTTCAGCCAGTGGAGACAACAACTGCACGGCTCTGGTAAAATGTTTGTCTTCCAGAGCCTTAAGGCCACTGTTTAAATCCATTATTTCTGATTCAGTTAAATTCATATCGTCACTACTACTCATTGCATTTTAATTCCTGATTAACCTAATTATAAGCCAGTAAAGTTGTATAATTACAAGCATACCCGAGCGTTTTACTTGGTTATTTGTTATATGATACCTTTTATTACCCCTGATGACAAAATTTTTATTCAATCCTATCCCATAGAGATATACCGTTAATCTCTATCAAAAAGTATACTCATTTTCAAATAACTACTCGTATTATAGTAATTTATATATTTATTATAAATGGAGAATAAGAACTTTATAGTCAATAGCTTAGCATATTTTTACATGATTTTAGCTAAGAGCTCTGCTTATAATGCTCAAGCAAATACAGCTATTGATTCAGAAGAAGCATTCAAACGATTTAAGAGTTAATAAATCCTTAAAAAACTGGAATTTAGGCTATAAATCGTTTAATATAAGCAGATTATTATTTTGTCAGAGTCTGCTTTCATTAACTAGATTTTAACTGACTGGAAACATAAAGGAAAAACCTATGAACCAAGAATATCATGATACAACAGTGAAAATGGAATCTGAAGGCGTAAACCCAGAGTATATCCAGGGTTGGCAAGGTGGTTATGTTTGTAACCCTGAGCGTGAAGAGCAACGTGTTACAGAAGCATACACTGCTGGCTATGAAGATGGTCTGGAAAAGAAAACTGATGGATATGGTGGCTGGAAATAAGTCTTTTCCCACTCTATCTAAAAAAACCGGCACTTGCCGGTTTTTTTTGCTCTTACTCTTTACAGATATAAAGCAGTCAAGAAAAAAGGAAGTCTATGCTATAAAACGCAAAGTAGGCTTTAATTTTGTTCTCTTCAGTTTTTTCCCACCACAATACCCAACCAGCTTTCTCAATTCATCAGGTTTAATGAGGGTTATGACATCATCTTCAATACGGATCAAAGTCTGTTTTTTTAATCGGGACAAAATTCTTGAAAAGGTTTCTGGAGTGATTGATAGACGTGAAGCAAGCAATGATTTAGTGGTAGAGAGTTTAACAACAGCCTGGCAAGACAAATCATTCTGATCACAACATTTTTCCAGAAGATAATTAACCAGGCGGTATTGTGCATCATGAATCGATAATTCAATTATTTCTTGAGTCTTAGATCTAAGACAGTTACTCATATCAACCATCAAAGAAAAACAGGAGTCATTTGAGTTATAGAGTTGGGATTTGAAAGTATCAGAATCAAAATAAAATAAGTCGGTATTACAAGTTGCCCTGGCATTAACCGAATAACATTTACTGTCAATGAACATACTGGATTCAGCAAATGTCTGACCTGACTCAAAGATATCAACTATTTTCTCATTACCATCAAGTGATGTCTGAGACAGAGTAATTTGTCCCTTACGAATGAGAAAAAAATGGCTTGCTTCAAAACCGCATTCATAGAGCATTTCATTTTTTTTTAAAGAAATTAAACCCGCATTTTGAGAGACAATCTGAAAACATTCATCAGATAAGCATTTAAACAAATGGTGAGTACGAACTTCCCTATAAAAAAGTGAATTCAGTGCCAAAATAACGACCTTATACGATTATTTTTACTAACAATGTACTTGTAATAGCTCTACAGAAACTGTTCGTATATTAACCGAAAACACGGTTCAATCAAACAAAAGATTTAACTAAATGCACTCTTATTGATCACCTGTAAAGATTTCAACCCCGGTCCACCAATATCTGCTTAAAATGCAGGCCTATAGAGATCGTCTAAAGCTTTATTTAATTGTTTAATTGCATTTGGTGCATTAATTTCAAGAACCTGTGTTTCAATCCACTTATTGTGGTGCTCCCCCATAACTGCCTGAACTTTGGTTCCAAGATAGCGTTTCATAGCAAAGCTGGGCTCATCATCATAAGGCATATCTGAGTAATCAGACATTCTCTCGTTGACCAGATTAATAAAGCCTTCTTTATAATCTTTTACACCATCAATTTCTTCCATGCTCGATTGGTGAGTTCGTGCAAGGTGTTTAACCATTGTTGATACAAACTCCTGCCTCTCATCAGATGACATGCGTTCATACGTAATACGATCAGCGAGATGCGCCAGAAAGATGACAAACTCAACCACAACATCCATGCGCTGACTTAAGCTATCCGTCTGGTATTGTTCATTTTCAAGATCAAGCAGGCAATCCTGGGCAATGCGCCAGGAAATAAAAGCAGCAGCACTGGCATTATCTGCCACGGTTCGCGTTTTACTATTTTTGCCCCATTTAGATTTCATTCTCATCGTTTAATTCCTAAAAGATAATTGACCAAAGTTGACAGATATAGTCAATTATTGAGGTGCCAGTTCAATTTGAGTTTCAAAAATCTCACCCGTATTATCAAGGTGTATCGTCATAATATTCGGCACTCTTGAAAGGATATAGCCCGCCATCATTGTTTTCATCTGTTCATTTTCATCTTCAATTGCTGTCAGTAATTTATCACCGACAATCTGACAACGCTGAGTTATATTCGGATTTTCAACAAATTCCTTGCTTAAGGTCCAGCCTTTATTCATATCTTCATCCATCTTATTAAATAAAGGAGAACCGGATACAACCATATCTTCTTCTACATTGACCGCATACATTTGACCATCAATAACAACATTTAAAACTCTTATCATATTCAATTCTCATTGTTTAAGGAGACTAATATGAACTAAATATGGGGGTAGTTGTATAAACTTCAATATCCCTGATAAACTGACTCATTATTATTATATTGGAGTGTAATACTGTGCTTATTGAAATTCCTGATGTTATCAATCCACACCAACTTAAATCAATTCAGGCCGTTTTAAAGCAATCAAATTTTGTTGATGGAAAAATATCAGCAGGAAATGTTGCTCAAAATGTAAAAATAAATGAAGAATTAATCCAGGATAATTCCCCCCAGATGCAATCACTTAACAACATTCTAATGGGGTGCCTGATCAATAATGAGACCTATAAAGCAGCCGTCATGATGAAAAAGATCGGCGCACCATTCCTTGCACGTTATCGAAAAGGTATGGGCTATGGCGGTCATATTGACAACCCGATTATGGGCCAGATGCCTAATATGTATCGTACCGATGTCTCTACAACTATTTTTTTGAATGATCCTGAAGAGTATAAGGGAGGTGATCTTGTTATTGTTACCAAATATGGTGAGCATAGAGCGAAGCTTAAAGCCGGTAGTGCAATTGTCTACCCGTCTACCAGCTGGCACTATGTTGATGAAGTAACTGATGGAGAGCGACTTGTCTGTGTCACATGGGCGCAAAGTATGATTCAGGATGCCAATAAACGTGAGGTACTCTATGAGTTATGGAAAGCTCGAGAGAAAATGCTCAAAGAAAACCCGAAAGCAGAAGAAACTCAGGGTGTTGATGTCACGTATATAAAGCTTGTCCAAATGTGGGCTGATACTTAATCTAAAGACATTTATCTCAGGCAAAAAAAACCGGCCTGGGCCGGTTTTTTTAATAAGAAACGTATCACTTATTTAGCGTGCGGATCAGCAACTTCATCTGCTAAGCTTGCTGGTAAGAACTTAAGTGCTGCAATAGCAACAGTCATTAGCAACAAGGTCACACCCACACCACCTAAACCTAATAAAACCTCAGGTAAAGACGGGGCGTAAGAAGCCACAACACCATCAAAAAAAGAACTACTCACTTCCATTCCAGGAAATAGAGTCATAGGATATGCCTGACCACCAATGATAATCACATAAAGTTGGGCCATACCGCCTAAAATAATGAGTCCTGAAGCTAAGCCAATCATGGTTCTATTTTTTCCCATTGGACTGTAAAGTAAAAATAGAGGTACTAGTGAACCTAATACAATCTGAACCACCCAGAAAAGAAATGTGTAAATACCACCATTAGTCAGAATAAATTGAGTAATACCTCTATGGTCAGCAGAATATAAATTCGTCAAATGATAGACCAGGACAAAATATAGTACAGCAGCAACAAAAACACCCAGCAGGTTCTTTAAACGATTAACAATGTAATCACCCAGATCACGTTGTGTGTATTTGTATGAGCCCATCAGGAATAACAAAAAGAAAGCTAAACCAAATGAAAAAGACATGATAATAAACATAGGAGCCAACAATGCAGAATCATACGCTTCACGTGCTATCAGAAAACCAAAGATTGAACCAGTACCAGTCGTTAGAACAAGACGCCAGATAAAAGCTGCCATACCGGCTTTTTTGGTTAGCTTATTATAAGGCCTATCCATCATTGTCCATAAATAAACACCAACAATACCCATAAAGCCAGTATATAAAAGGATGTTCCAGGTAAAGATAGAGACAAAGTTAAATTGGGTCATGGCAACAATTAAACGGTCAGGACGACCTAAATCAAGAAGCAGTACAACAAGACCACCTGAGAGCAGTGAAATTGCCAGTATTCCTGATAAGCGTGCCAGAGGTTTATATGCTGTTTTAGCAAATACGGAAGAGATAGAGGCAACATTAAGTGCACCCGATGCTGCGACAATTAGAAAGATAGCAAAGACATGAGGCGTTCCCCATATGATCTGGTTGTTCATTCCTGTAACCCAGTGACCATTATGTTCCATATAATAAGCCGCTAGAATGCCAATCAAGGAAATCAGGCCAAATAGGCCGAGAAAGGTAAAAAAACCTTTGGTATTCCCTTCTACTTCAAGAAAGTGTAATTTTTTCATTTTGTTTACTCGTTACACCAGGTATTAAGTGGTTAATACTAATTCTACAAACATTTTTAGGTTATGCCCATACAAACATAACTCAAAGAGAGTCTCTAAAAAATATTAAATGCCCTGATAATGCACACCAGGATTTAATTTCAGATCGGCACGAATTTGCTTACCGCCATGTTTAGCCAGAATTTTAGAAATGGCGCTTTCAGGATTATTTAAGTCGCCAAAAACAATTGCACCGTCACTCGCTTCTACGCAGGCTGGCTCCTGACCATTGTCAATACGGTTCACACACATATTGCAGGACTCTACACAGCCTTTACCGCGCGGTGTATTTTCCTTCTGATCAGATAAAACTTCATGAACAAATGAACGTGCTTTATATGGGCAGGCCATCATGCAGTAACGACAACCAATACAGCGGTGTCGATCAACAAGGACAATTCCATCAGGTCGTTTCATTGAAGCACCTGTAGGACAAACATCAACACAGGGTGGTTTTTCACAATGCTGACACATCACTGGTAAAGACATGCTATAGCCAGTACCTTTATTTTTTACGTCAACAACACGTATATATTGTGTTTTTTGGTCATTTCTTGATTTGGATTCATTACCTAGACCATGCTCTGTATTACAAGCATCAACACATTTGTTCCAATCAACGTCTTTAGTGGTATCAACAAGCATACCCCAACGAACTTTAGAAGTTGCTTTTTCACTCAGTGAACGAGCATTTGCAGTTTGATACAACATCATGCCCGGTGCGACAGTTAAACCCGCAGCCGCAACAGAACCAAATATAAAGTTTCGGCGTGATGATTCAACAGTTGTTGTCATAGCATCCTTTTTTTCATTTTCGATATTAATTGTCATCTGAAATAACCTCAGGGGCAACATTCGCTATATCTTTACTAGTCAAACTAGAAGTACCCGGCGTAATATTACCGTAGTTAGCATCCTTATGATTTGTCAGGGCATGGAATTCACCATCACCTTCAGGGATGTCTCTATGACACTGAAAACAATCGATGGAAACAGCAGCGTACTTGTGACAGGAAACACAAAAATGTTGATCATTGTCTATTCGAACAAATTTATTGCTTTCATCTTTAGTGGCATGGCAATTAACACATTGCTTCAAACTACCATCTAATTGACTACCATCCACCTTGGCTCGAACACCCTCACGTAGGGTTTGGATTCTATCATGCTTCAGTAAATCCGGATGTTGACGACGCATTTCCGAAGAAGGCAAAATACACTTCTCACCACTGCTTTCTGGAATTGTAATTTTAGGTCCCAG
The DNA here is from genome assembly GCA_016744375.1 of Gammaproteobacteria bacterium. Classification (GTDB taxonomy): domain Bacteria; phylum Pseudomonadota; class Gammaproteobacteria; order GRL18; family GRL18; genus GRL18. Next base: position 5,973 of record JADGEM010000049.1, on the reverse strand, counting down.
TCCGTCCTGGCTTGCATTAACCGTATTAAAACCGGCAATTAATGCCAAACTTGCTACAGTGAGTGGCAACTTTTTCAAACTCTTTCTCACAAAAGAAGAGTTAAAACCAAAGTTAAAGTTTAGGTGCAACCACACATTTATTCTCCTACTTACTAGATAAAAGCCGCTTATGTCCTGAGATCAACCAAATTAACCTCAGGTTCCTGAATAACTTAAGCAGCTTAATCTCCTAACCCCATATCAATGTAGCCTGTTGGGCAAACATCTTTACAGATATGACAACCAATACAACGGTCATAATCAGTATAAACATAACGACCCGTTGTTGATTGAGCCTTGGGTGTTTTCTTAACTGCATCCTGAGGACAGTAGATAATACAGTTATCACACTCAAAACACATACCACAACTCATACAACGCTTAGCTTCTGAAACTATATCCTCTTCTGACAATGCAACCAGACGCTCTGCAAAATGGCCCAGTACTTCCTCAGAATCTACATCAATTGTGTCACGAACATGACGAGGCTCGTACTCAAAGTGACCAAGAAACAACTTCTCATGACTGATAATATCGTTAGATGAGCGATTCTCATAGTTATGAATCGCAAAATTTCCAGAGTTAGTTCCACGTGTACTATTATGACCATGCACAGGTGAAGATTCAGGTGATAAGCCAGTATCATCCAACTTCTTCTCTAGAGAGAATGTATGCTTATCAATTTTCGGACGCTTTTTCATCTCTTCATCACCTTGAGTCAGGTAATGATGAATTGATTCAGCAGCAATAGACGCCTGACCAATTGCAGTGGTTAATAAGTGAGGGCGAACAATATCACCAGCGAGGAAGTGACCTGGCTTTCCTTTCACCTGATAGTGTGCGTCACCATCAATGAAGCCTTTACCATTATCCATTTGCTCGATACCGCTCATATCACCTTTCTGGCCAATAGCAGAAACAATTAGTGTGGCTTCAATATCATATTCAGAACCTTCAATTGGAGTCTTACCATCAGCTTCTAATTTAACAACACGTAAAGCTGTAGCACGGCCCTTGTCATCTCTGACAACAGCAATAGGGCTTACACAGCCAATGATAGTGACACCTTCACGAAGTGCATCATCAATTTCATGCTGTGCAGCTGGCATGTTTTCAATAGAAGAACGAGAAAGTAATGTTACGTCAGCACCATCTTTAGTCGCTGAATCAGCAACATCGTGAGCTGTATGACCTAAAACGATATTTTCTGCAAAATCTTTTTCTGCAATATTAGTAATATTACCAAGACGACGCGCAACAGATGCCACGTCAATAGAGGTATCACCACCACCAATACACACGACTTTCTCAGATGAAACCTGTAAACGACCGTCGTTAAAAGCTTCAAGGAAAGCGACACCACTGATACAGTTCGGTGCATCATCAAAGCCGTCTATTGGAAGACCACGACCCTCTTTACACCCAATAGCCCAAAGAACAGCATCATAGTCATTTTCTAAATCTTCAATTTTTACGTCAGTACCAACACGAGTATTTAATTTAACTTCGACACCCATCTCAACAATACGATTCATTTCATGATGGAGCACATCACGAGGCACACGATAACCGGGTATACCGTACATCATCATGCCACCTAATTCTGAATGGTCATCAAAAACTGTACAGGCATGGCCAACACGACGCAATTGAAATGCTGCCGCGAGGCCAGCAGGTCCGCCACCGATAATAGCGACTTTTTTACCACTATTCTGTTCAGCAGCTTTAAATTTAAAACCTTCTGCCTTAGCTGTATCACCAATATATTGCTCAACAGAGTTTATTCCGACATTATCATCAAGTTCGTTACGGTTACAACCATCTTCACAAGGTGCAGGACATACACGACCCATAACTGAAGGAAATGGATTTGCATCCGTTGAACGCTGGAATGCGTATTCATCACGGCTCATACCTTCATGAGTCGGCTGTTCCATGCCGCGAACGATATCCAGCCAGCCTCGAATATCTTCTCCAGCAGGACAACTACCTTGACAAGGGGGTGTTCTATTAATATAAGTAGGACATTTATGAGTCCAGCCAGCCTGAAAAATATTGTCAGTCCAGGTGTCCCACTCTTGTGTACCGGTATGATCTAACCTTGTTTCGTCAAAGCGTTTATTGGTTAGTTTATCTGCATTCGGAGCTGTATCAGCAGTTGACATTTATTTTTCTCCTATCAAGCTTAATTTTGTGCAATTTTATTAATTGCTGTGTTCGTTCTCTAAACAAAGAGGTCTCTATAATAAAGAGGTGAAAGTATTAATCAATAAACTGAATTTTACTCATCTGACTCAGCTTCATCATCAACACCATCTAATTCTTTTTCCTGCATACTTCCAGTCATGACAATTGCTTCACTGACCAGTTGATGCACACTCATAATGGAATCCATTTCGAAACCAAAATAAGGTAATGTTTTTGTAAACTGACTCTTACAAATCGCACAGATTGCTGCAATATTTGTGACACCACTTTCTTCAGTCACCTGCTTAAGTGCTTCCATTCTTGGTAAGGCACCTTTGATACGCAACTCCATCAGATCGTCTGTGAGCAAGCCGCCGCCACCACCGCAACAGAAGGTTGCGTCTTTAATAGTATCGGCATCCATATCCACGTAGTTATTACAGGAAGCTTCAATAACAGCACGAGGAATATCAAACTGACCGCCGGGCTTATCACCCATACGCGAAGCACGAGCAACGTTACATGAATCATGAAAAGTCATGGTCAAATGATCATTTTCGGCCTTATTCATGCGTAATTTACCGTCTTGAAGTGCGCCGTAAGTGACTTCAAGTATATGTTGCGGTATTGGATAGTTTTGATCCAGGAAATCAAATGGACCAGCTAGTGTATTTAGGAAACTATAAGCAACACGCCATGCGTGCCCACACTCGCCAAAGATAATACGTTTTACTTTTAATTCGATAGCAGCTTCGCGAATTCGCATCGAAATTTTCTGAATATTTTCATAACTGCCAATAAACAAACCAAAGTTTGCCGCTTCTGAAGCTTTTGAACTAACAGTCCAGGTAATACCAAGTTCGTGAAGAACTTTACCGTAACCAATCAAACCATCAATATGCGGCTCTGCGAAAAAATCAGCAGATGGAGTCATCAATAATACTTCACAACCCACTTCATCCATATTGTATTTGACCGGTACTCCACACTCATCTTCCATCTCTTCTTCGAGATCTTCTAAAATTCCTTTTAGAGCCTTACCTGGCAGTCCGAGATTATTACCAATTTTGTAGACTTTCTGGATGATCTGGTTGGAATATTTCTGAGCTTTACCAACGTGAGCTAATATCTCACGGGCAGCCATTGTCACTTCTGCTGTATCAATACCCATTGGACAAAAAACAGAACAACGACGACATTCTGAGCACTGATGATAGTAATTATACCATTCATCAAGGACATCTTCAGTTAGATCAACGGCACCAACTAATTTAGGGAAGTATTTACCAGCAAAAGTAAAATAACGGCGATATACTTTTCTCATCAGATCCTGACGAGCGACAGGCATGTTTTTTGGATCACTGGTACCAATAAAATAATGGCACTTATCAGTACATGCACCACATTTAATACATGAATCCATAAAAACCTGTAAAGAACGGTAGCGACCTAGCAGATCACCCATTTTTTCCAGTGTTTTTTCTTTCCAGTCCGCTGGTAATTCACCAGGGTAGCCTAGATCCGTATCAAATTCCGCACGTGATATGAACGGTCCATTTCCAGCCATTACATCCTGTTTTATCAGGGGAACAGCTGGGTATTCTCTAAACTCGGGAGTTTCAAAGTCTGCCACTTGTCTAAATCCTCAAAAAATTCCTAGAAATTATTTTTTCATTAAGAGTTAATGATTAAAACTTAATGAAATTCTCTCAAATAATTACTCTATTTTTACTTTGGTTGAACTTTATTTTTCTCTGCATCTAATTCTGCAGCCCATGATGATATATGTCTCACTTCACGTGGATTATCAACTTGATTCCGAGTTGGAGCAAAAAATAAGCCTGGGATGTGTAGTAACTTACTAAAAGGCAATAAAATCATTAATGCTGCCACCAGAAACAGATGAACCATTAACGGAAAATCTGTTGGCAGGTCTTGCCAGTTAAAACTCATGAGACCTAAAGAAAACTCTTTAATTGCGATAATATCTGTATGTGAGATAAAGCGCATTACAATGCCGGTTAAGGCAATAACCATTAGCAAAATCAGCCATAAATAGTCTGATGGTGCTGAAATATATTTTACTCTAGCAACAAACATGCGACGTACAAGAAGCCCTGCAAGACCAATAAACATGGTAAATGCAGCATATTCACCAACATTTTGCAGTAGTATTAACGGTAGCGGTACATCTGTAATAAAAAATCGTAAGTGATTTAACAGAACGATGAACAGACTCATATGGAACATCCAACCAAATAACCAGGTCCATTTATTTGAACGGAATAAGGCGGCAAATAAGATTGCTTCTTTAGCCAGTCTGATAGCCACACCACCTTTTGTTAAAGGCGCTGGTGTAACGGGTATTTTCAACGGTGCAGGCACACGTGAATATTGAATAATTTTTTTCGTTAGCCCTATAATCAGGACAAGAAAAGCCACTGTAAGAAGTAGCGCATAAAACGCTGACATATTACCTACCCATTAATAATTTTTAAAATAATGTATAAGAGTCTCTTATTTAAATAATATAAAATAAAGAGCCCTTACACATGAACTACTTTGCTAATAGTTGTATTTATACACAACCAGTTGGCTTTGGAAGACCAGCAAATTTACATGCTTGCTTACCAGGACCATAAGGGAATAATTCATAAAGGTACTTAGAATTACCTTTAGCCTTACCCAGTTTTTTAGCAACAGCTTTAGTTAATACGCGAACTGCTGGAGCAATCTGATACTCTTCATAGTACTCGCGAAGGAAATTAATGATATCCCAATGATCATCACCCATTTCAACTTCATCAATTTCAGCCATTACAGAAGCAACTGCAGGAAACCACTCATCCAGGTTTACCAGATAACCTTCCTCATCAACTTCGATGTCCTTACCTTCTACAGAAATAGTAGCCATTATTTAAACTCCAATATTAAAATATTTATTTATAAAAATTACAGCCAAGACTGAACGTTTGAATGCTCGGCTACCAGATCAACGAAACCTGCATAATCAACAGTCTTAATACCATCAATTATATCTGCTTCTGTAAAACCGCGTGTATTCAAGTCCGAAACAAGAACACAGACGTTTTTATTTGCTACTGCTGCAGTTAATTTGTCTGCAACAATAGTCCCTTTTAATGCACCAACCACTCCATCTTCAATCAAAAGAATAGTAGAACCTTCTTTTGATTTAGTCAGACACGAGCTCAGTGAATTTCGCTCAAAAGGTGATTTATTTACAGTGTGTAACATTGCCATTGCTTCATATCCCCTTATGAACTAATTACGACGTCTTGCTCATCCATCAGATCAGCAAGTTCCGCACGTGTAACAGGTATTATGGATGATTTCTCTGCCCAATCATCATCTTCGTCTTCATAAGTCAACGCCATGATGTTGTCCAGAGTTAAACCACGTTCTTCCAAAGACTCAGTCTCAACATAGATTTTGTTGATATCATAGTCACCCAGAGCTTTATACGCTGGTGAAAAGTTTTTCATGCCGGAAGCTTCTGTATTTTGATTGTTTGCAATTTGAAAAATACCATCATCACAAAAAACAAGACTAACAGATTGATCAAAAGCAGCACTAATTAACACAACTTCCAATGATTCTAATGCGTAAACGGTACCATAAGGTGCTTTTGTGTTCACAAACATGAATTTCTTTATGCTTTCACTCATATTTATTCCTCTTAATCACCAAATGTTAATAAACGATCAGCCTGGATACCACCTTCCACTA
>JADGEM010000110.1 GCA_016744375.1 Gammaproteobacteria bacterium | reverse complement strand
GTTTTTTGAAACTTAAAAAGACTGATGACAATCCTGTATAGAATTTTTTAGGCTGAATCACAAAAAAATGCTATTTACGGATGGGCACTAATTAAGGAAATTCCTTTCACATATCCAGATATTAAAACTGGAGAACAACAAAAAATAGCCGATTGTCTCTCATCCATCGACGAGCTAATCATGACCCAAGCCAAAACAATCAAGTCACTCAAAAACCATAAAAAAGGCCTGATGCAGCAACTATTCCCTGCAACGGATGAGGTGGGAGCATGAGAGGAGTACATACCTACCAAAATTTAAATAATCTAGTCACTCGGCTACGCGACGACTTAAACAACAAGGAGTTAGTTCTCCTTTACGCATATAACCGTACAGGGAAGACTCGATTGTCTATGGATTTCAAAGACCGAGGAAAACGTAACAATGGAGGAAATGCAGACACGCTTTATTTTAACGCCTTCACCGAAGATTTATTCACATGGGAAAACGATCTAGAAAATGACTCCACTCGCGGATTACGAGTTAATCAATTTTCAAAGTTCTTTGATGGATTTACTAACCTGGGATTAGAGCCAACTATTGATGAATACCTGAGTCGCTATGCTGATTTTGGTTTCGATTTTGAATACAGGGAAATTATGCAAGGAGAAGATACATTTACTAAACCACACTTTGTATACTTCAATAAAGATGGGCAAGACAATATCAAAATCTCCCGAGGCGAAGAAAGCATTTTTATCTGGTGCATATTTATGGCGATCTGCGAGCGGGTTCTTGACGGACATGAGTCTTATCAATGGGTAAAACATATTTATATTGATGATCCAGTATCATCTCTTGATGATAACAATGCAATCGCGGTTGCCTGTGATCTAGCTAAAATTCTACGCCGCGCCACCAACCGTAAAGACGAAAATGATTCCCCTGACCCCATAAAAGTCGTTGTCTCTTCACATCATTCACTCTTTTTCAATGTGATGTGCAATGAGATCGGCAGATCGAAAGAAAATGAACCTAAGGTAAGGCACAAACGTTACTTCCTCCATCGGCCCAATAGCGAGGGGAGGTATACTCTTCGCTCCACTGAAGATACGCCATTTTTTCACCACGTCGCAACGCTTGCTGAGTTGCAAAAAGCTGCCGATCCAGAAGCGGGCACGCTCTACACGTTCCACTTCAACGCTTTGCGTAGCATTATGGAGAAAACTGCTGCATTCTTCGGCCACTCAGACATCTCTTTTTGTCTCAAGGCGCTTGATGACGGTGAGAATAGAGCGTTATTTAACCGTGCACTAAATCTTCTTAGCCACGGAAGCTATGCTATTCACGAACCAGCTCTAATGGGCGAAGATAATCAAAACTTATTCCGAGATATACTTAGAGATTTCATCGATAGATTTCAGTTTGATCTGCCAGAAATACTCAGTGAGACAAGGACAACGACATGACAGAACAAGACTTAAATAAACTAGGCCGTACACTTTGGACTATCGCGGATCAACTACGCGGTACGATGGATGCCGACGACTTCCGTGATTATATGTTGTCGTTTTTGTTTTTGCGTTATCTATCGGGTAACTTTGAGGCCTCTGCAAAAAAAGAATTGGGGCGAGATTACCCGAAACTTGAAGACGATGATAAACGCGCACCTTTAACTGTGTGGTATGAGCAAAACGCGGGGGATATTCCCGCGTTTGAAAAACAAATGCGCCGCAAGGTACATTATGTGATTGAACCACAGCATCTATGGAACAGTATTGCCGAGTTAGCCAGAACCCAACACGGTGATTTATTGAAGACCTTGCAGCAAGGTTTTAAATATATTGAAAACGAGTCTTTTGAAAATAACTTTCAGGGCTTATTCTCAGAAATCAATCTGGATTCTGACAAGCTGGGTAAAGACTACAGCGCCCGTAATGCCAAACTAAGTGACATTATCAAAGAAATTGCCAAGGGCATTGCCGAGTTTTCTAGCGATAGTGATGTATTGGGTGATGCCTATGAATACCTGATCGGCCAGTTTGCTGCTGGCTCGGGTAAAAAAGCCGGTGAGTTTTATACCCCGCAACAACTCTCAAGTATTCTTTCGGGGATTGTTACCCTGGATAGTCAGGAACCTGCAACAGGCAAAAAGAAAAAGCTGAATAAAGTACTGGATTTTGCCTGTGGCTCTGGCTCGCTATTATTAAACGTGCGTAATCAACTGGGACCACACGGTATTGGTAAAATCTATGGTCAGGAAAAAAATATCACCACTTATAACCTGGCTCGCATGAATATGTTACTACACGGGGTAAAAGATTCTGAATTCGAAATTCATCACGGTGACTCCCTGCTCAACGATTGGGACTTGCTTAATGAAATGAACCCCGCCAAAAAACTGGAATGCGATGCCGTTGTCGCCAATCCGCCATTCAGTTATCGCTGGAAACCGAACGAAGCCTTGAGCGAAGACTTCCGTTTTAAAAGCTACGGCCTTGCGCCTAAATCCGCAGCCGACTTTGCTTTTTTATTACACGGCTTTCACTTTTTAGGTGATGAAGGCACCATGGCTATCATACTGCCCCATGGGGTATTGTTCCGAGGCGGAGCCGAAGCACGTATTCGTACCAAACTGCTAAAAGATAACAACATTGATACCGTGATTGGTTTACCCGCTAATCTATTTTTCTCAACGGGTATCCCAGTGTGTATTTTAGTCTTGAAGAAATGCAAAAAATACGATGATGTATTATTCATCAACGCCAGTGAGCACTTTGAAAAAGGTAAACGCCAAAACCGTTTGCTAAATACGAAAGAAATGCCGAATGGTGAAATAGGCCACATTGAAAAAATTATTGATACTTATCAATTCCGTAAGAAAGAGGAACGATATGCCAGACGTGTTTCATTTGAAGAGATCGAAAAAAATGATTTCAATCTGAATATTTCACGTTATGTAAGCACAGCCAAACCAGAGCCTATTATTGATATGCAAACCGTGAATACTCAGTTGGTTGGCTATGAAAAGGATATTGTTGATGCAACTAATAAACACAATGAGTTTCTTAAGGAACTTGACTTAGCGCCTTTACCTCTTGGAGAGGTAAAATAATGATGAAGGTCAGTTAAAAGCTGTATTTGAAGAGACTAGAATTATTGATGGTAGAGTAAATGAAAGGTGCTGGAGTTATTAAGAAGAATACGAAAAAAAATCGCTGTTCTTCAATATTTAAAACAGGTGGACCATAAAAATTGGATTGCTCTGATTCTGTAAGAATTTGGACTCGCTCTTTATATGCCATAAAATATGCCTAAAAAGGATAAATCATAGATAAAAAGAGCTGAAAAGTCTGCTTATGAAAAGTAATACCACTCTGAATCCCTAAGGGACAGGCGATTTGGAAGGAAGTGTCGTTTTTGGACGGAAAATCCCTAGTACCCCAACGTGATTGGAATCGAGGCTTTTGATCTTTCCTAGGTTAGCCTTCTTTTGTATCTTTACCTATTGACAATAAGTAAAGAAAAGTTTATTCTTTACTTATTGGTTAAAAGTAAGGAATTATACACATGCCTAAAGTCAGTGCAAAAAGACAAATCACCTTGCCAGTTGAGCAATGTCGGCAAGCACATATTGCTCCTGGTGACGAATATAACAGCTATGTAGATAATCATGGTCATATCACAATCATAAAAAAAACACTTAGAAGTGCCAAGGGATTACTTAAAGATCTCAAGGTTAATAAACAGATCAGTGATGAAGATTCATTACAAAGTGCTATCACTTCATGATTGCTATTGATACAAATGTTTTACTGAGGTATTTACTTAATGATGATATCGAACAGTCAAAAAAAGCATCATCAATCATTGAAGGATCAAAACAAATTTTAATTACTGATATTGTTCTGGTAGAAACTATCTGGACACTAAAAGGTAAAAGATACAATTTGGATAAGGAAGGCATTATAGAAACCATAAATGCTTTGTTCGCAGAGCCAAACCTTTGCTTTGAAGATGGACAAACCGTATGGAGAGCTTTAAGTGATTACTCCAAAGCAAAACCGGTAAAAATTGGTAAAAAATATAAGGAAGCTGATTTTCCAGATGCTTTGATTGTGAATAAAGCTAAATATGAGTCAAGAAGGATAGGTAAAGCCTTACAAGGTGTTTACACCTTTGATAAGGCTGCACAGGTAATACCAGGAACAAAAAAGCCCTGAATAGAGTGGTTGGAATAGATGTGTTTAACAATTAGTAATTAATCAGGAATAATGTATGAGTTTTGCCAATACATCATTTTATTATCTCGATAAAAGGGATTCATTGGATTTTCAAGAGCACTTTGGAACTGAATTCCAGGATATTCTTGTCTCTGGAAGAAAAACCATCTATAGACTAGAAAAGTACATTTCAGAAAAAGAATTTTATCGAATTAAAGTAATATTAACGGCTTTAGTTAGAGATTTTAATCTTCCTCCAGTTCGGTACACAAGCGCAATAGCTTTAACCTTATACGCCATGACATTGCAAACTGATAACAATGTATCGGAAGAAATCAAAGATATTTTAAACATCGAACTAGCTCTTCTATTACAGCATCTGATGTTAGATGACTATGAGGGTAATAGCGAGAGAGAACTGTTCGACAGGGATTTTGCAATGGTTAGTGAACGCTGGAATGAATACCTTAGTAAACCATCTGAATTTGTTTTATAGAAACGTTGGAAAAACCAGGGGAAAGGGTACTCAAATTAAACCATTAAAGTTTAATTAAAATAATAAATATCAATATGTTGGTTTCATTTTTTTCCTTGTATAATTTATAAAATAATCTTATTCAGTAACTAAAAAATAGTTGCCTATTATAAACACCTACTTAGGTTATCAAAATTTCAACCCATTTAACATATTACCTCGTTCTACGAAGATGTTACGGGGTAACACTTATCACTCTAAATCCGATCTGATTCGACATAATATTATCATTATTCAGACTCTGAGGCATCTTTTCGTATTTTATCCTGTATTTTGAGCAATCTGGATAATTTCAACTGTCGCTATCTGGAAAATTAACCTGTGAGTTAAAATTGAACCCAATGGCCAGTTTAGGTCAAAAGTACCATGTTGTCATATTTAGTAACGTTCTAATTTTAATCATGTCATGTTAGGTCGGATATTAGGATGTACATATTAGGACTGTGAAAATTAAGTTTCCAGACATATTGTCTGGAAACTTATTCACCACATAGAAATTCCACATTATACCTTTCAACAAAATGCCAAACGGGATAATTTTAGAATTTTTTCTTTAGGTGGCTCATCTGCAAACCCAAGATTACAGGGTTGGCAAGCAACAACCAGGTTGCTTAGAGCATTCCACTTCATGATTGCTGTTGGAATCACATGGTCGAATGTCGCTTCATCAATATCAAGAGGTTCGCCACAATAACAGCATTTACCACCCTGAGATTCAAGCAGTTTAAGCTTGCGCTTTCGATTATTAGACATCACTATCTCCAAAATATGGATACAGCTCACCCAGGGGGATGAACGTATCCCATGGGGGTTAATAAATCATTGAATGCTGAGGATCAGCTAATCAACTGCTTGGCCAATGCGACTTCAACAGAATCACCATCTTGATTTAAAACATCTAAACCAGTATCTGGTACATCTCCTGATGTCGATTGACTTACTGATATTTTCTTGGCCATTAAACTCAGACAGGTTATCTGTGCTGACTTTGTATAACCAAGATAATAAACATCCACATCCTCTGTTTGACCAATACGCCAGGATCTGCGAGAGGCTTGCTGCAGAGTGTAAACATTGTAACCAGACTGCATAAAGACAATTGTTGGAAACTCCAATAAATCCAGCCCCGTTTTGACCAGTTCAGGATTGCAAACCACACAATCCACTCCTCGATCAACCTGATCTAAAATCCAGTCTTCACGTTTCAATGTACTCACACTGGAGCGTAATACCGCTGTTTTCAAACCTGCCTGTGTCAGCAAAGTTTTTAAACGAGAAGCTGTATCACGCTTACCTGTATAGGTTGTATAAACCAGAGTTCGTCGTCCCTGAGCCTGATTTTCCAATGCAATTCTGATTAATTCCTCTTCTTTAGGCGAAATATCATCATCATCAAAAACACTGGGCACAAAAGCCAGCAAAGAACGTGACTTTGGATGTTTCACTGTTTCAGCATTAAAACAAGTATCAGGCCAACGAAGCATCACATTAAGAACAACACCGAGCAAAGTAGTATCACCCTTAGCCAGAGCCTGTCTTAACTCTGTTTCAAGCTGATTTTTTAGCTTGGCATAATGCTCACCTTGCTCACTTGTCATATCCACTTCAACAAAGTGTTCACGATAGGGTGGCAGCACATTTTGTCCTATGTCTTTCAGCTTAAGAAAAGCTGTATAAGGAAGAACAAAACGGGCAATA
>JADGEM010000109.1 GCA_016744375.1 Gammaproteobacteria bacterium | reverse complement strand
GCTTGTTATGAACAGACAAAATCATATTATTATTAATGATACAACTCTCAGAGATGGTGAACAGTCAGCAGGTGTTTCATTTTCTTTGCAGGAAAAATTGGCCATTGCACAGGCTCTGGACAATTTGGGCGTACCAGAACTTGAAGTGGGTATTCCAGCAATGGGTATAGAAGAAAGAAAATCAATTCGGCTCGTTTCTGAAGTTGTGGATAATGCAAGACTTATGGTCTGGTGTCGTATGCACAGTGAAGATATCGCCTTAAGTAAAAATCTTGGTGTACAAAGTATCGATCTTTCTATGCCTGTATCGGATCAGCAGATACAAAACAAATTAGGTCGTGACAGAAAATGGGTTCTGGCACAAATCGATCAACGCATTAATGAAGCACTTGATCTGGGACTGGATATTTGCGTGGGTGGGGAAGATGCTTCTCGGGCCGATCCAGAATTCCTATATAGAGTATTAGAACTATCAGAAAAGGCTGGGGCAAGACGTTTTCGTTTTGCTGATACCGTTGGAATTATGGAACCTTTTCAGGTCTATGAAACTATCAGTAAATTAAATGCCATGACTGATCTGGATATTGAAATGCATGCCCATGATGATTTGGGACTGGCCACAGCGAATACATTGGCTGCTATCCGGGCTGGAGCTTCCCATGTTAATACAACTGTACATGGATTGGGTGAGCGAGCTGGAAATGCACCATTAGAAGAAGTCGCCATGGGACTTAGGCAGTTCTTTAATGAGGGATATGATATTGATATGGTCAATTATTTATCAGTGTCACAATTAGTAGAACAAGCGTCAGGACGTTCAGTTAGCTGGCAAAAAAGTCTGGTGGGTGAGGGAGTTTTTACCCATGAAGCAGGTATTCATGTTGATGGTTTGATGAAAGATAGAATGAATTACCAGGGTGTTAATCCAGCTGATATGGGAAGAGATCATCAATTTATATTGGGTAAGCACTCTGGTTGCCATGCCATCATACAAACTTATGCCAATATGGGTATTCAACTCATGCGTCAACAGGCAGAAATACTATTGGAGATGATTCGTCATTATTCAGTTCAATACAAACGATCACCTGAGGAGCAGGAGTTACGTCGTTTCTATTTTGAAATTAATACCTAAGAAAGTTATCGATTGAGAGATGAAATATATTTTTAAACTCATATCTTTTCAGGAGATTGAATTATGCAAGCAGGTGTAGAAACTTTGGATGGAATACCAGAAACTGACAAAGCGATATCGGTTATGCAACACATCCGTGAGGACATTGCTTGTGTTTTTCAAAGAGATCCTGCCGCCAGAACTCGATTTGAAGTCATTACAACCTATCCAGGTATTCACGCAATTGTCATATATCGTTTGGCTAATAAACTTTGGCAACGAGGTGGACGATATTTTCCACGGTTACTTTCTTATATCGCTCGTGTCTGGACAAGTATTGATATACATCCAGGGGCAAGTATTGGGCAGCGTTTTTTTATCGATCATGGAACAGGTGTTGTGATTGGTGAAACGGCTGTCGTCGGTAATGATGTGACACTTTATCATGGTGTGACTTTGGGGGGTGTCTCCTGGAACAAAGGCAGACGACATCCGTCATTAGGTGATAATGTCGTCGTTGGTGCGGGAGCAAAGATACTCGGACCAATTGAAATTGGCAAAGATGCTAGAGTAGGGGCTAATTCAGTGGTGATAGCACACGTACCAGCAGGTAAAACAGTGGTTGGGATCCCAGGCAAGGTCGTACAATCTCGTCAGCTTAAATCAAAAACAAATGATGGTATCGATTTAAATCATCACCTGATTCCAGATCCAGTGGCTGAGGCGGTTACTTGTTTACTGGAACGTATACGCCTGTTAGAACAAAAAGTGGGCACTCATGGTTGTATCCCAGGAGGTGAAAGAGCTGAGGATGAGTGCAATCACTGTGATGCAGTGCAGGTTTGTGAACCCATTTCATTTGACTATAAAAACGCTGGATAAATCATATGGATATGCTGGATTTTGAAGGTGAAAATCTGTATTTCGATGAAGCGATCAGTGATGAAGCACAGCAATGTATTGATCAGGCCGCTGAGAATTATGGTGAGGCTGGTTCAGAAGAACCATTAATGCGAGCCTATTTTCTTGAACCAGAACATCCGATGGTTCTGGTGGCGCTGTATCGATATTTTTATTATCAGCACCGAATAGCAGATGCTTTAATTGTTGCTGAAAGAGTTTTACATATTTATGCGTTAAAACTTGATTTTCCGGATGATTGGAATGAGTTGAATGAAAATTACCTGGATAAACACCAAAAAGATTCAATGACATTGGTTCGATTTTATCTGCTTGCATTAAAAGGTGCTGCCTATCTGGAGTTACGTATAGGAAAGGAAGATTCTGCAGTTTCTCGCTTAAAAAAAATTATGGAATTGGATAGTAAAGACAGGCTGGGAGCAAAAGTGTTGTTGAATGTAGCAGTATACAAGGATTTGAAGTCTGTTTCTTAAGTACTAATAAACAATTTATATTATAAATACGATGGGAGAAAAAAATGAGTGAAAGTGAATTTGTTCTGGATTTGGATGAACTCAGCAGTGCTGAGGACTTTTTAAAATATTTTGAGATTGAATACGAACAGTCTATCGTACATGTTAATCGTTTACATATTCTGCAAAGGTTTCATGATTACCTGGGAAAAGTTATTGATATGCCTGCTGAAGATGAAGCGCGTCGTAGCATTTATGCTGAAATGTTAAGCAAAGCCTATAGTGACTTTGTTGGCTCGGATGCACAAACTGAAAAAGTATTCAAAGTATTTCGTATGGGTGAACCAACAGTTGTTAGTATACCCTTGAGTGATATAAATTTAAAAGGATCTTCCAGTGCGCCCCAGATATGAATATGGTGAATCAGTTCGGGTTATTAGAAACGTTCGTAATGATGGTACGTTTCCAGGTGAAGTAACTGGTAAATTGTTAATTCGAAGTGGTAGTGTTGGTTATGTTCGTGATGTTGGTACATTTTTGCAAGATCAAATCGTTTATTCTGTGGATTTTATTGAAGCAGGTGTGATGGTTGGCTGTCGTGAACAAGAACTTCAATATGAAAATGAGATCTGGATACCAACACGTTTTGAATTTCATGAAAAAGTAACACCGACAATCACATTAGGCATTCAGGGTGAAGTAATTGCTAATCCAGGAGATGAGGGTGAGATTGAAAAAGTATTGAAAGAATATGAGGACGGACCTGCTTATCATGTTCGTTTTCGTGGGCGAACAATTCTTGTGCCAGAGACAGCCCTGGAATTTATGTATCCTGAAAATGAGGAAGGGTGATGATTGCAATGAAAAAACAAGAACATCAGCAGGAAATACCCTCTGAATTTAATTATCATATTCTGCGTTATGCATTGGAATTATTAGAAAAAAATATTATTCAATTAACTCCCCAAGAGTATGAATTAATTTTTAGAAAAGCAAAGAATAGTTATGAACTTGAGTCTTTGGTCATTTCATCACCTGAATCTGAAGGTGTTTTGATATCCAGTCAGCAAATAGACGAATCTTTTTCATCCGTAGCATCCCGTTATGAAAGACAGGACGCTCTTTTATTGGATCTGGAAAATAACTCTTTAGATGAACAAAGCTTGCGTAAAGCACTCTATCGTGAATTATTATTTGACAGTATTATGCAGCGTGTTTCTTCAAAGATACCAGAAGTCACGGAAGTTGATATTCAGCTTTTTTACGAAATGCATCATAACCGTTTTGATACACCAGAAAAAAGATTGGTACGTCATATTCTTATTACCGTAAACCCAGAATTTAAGGAAAATACATATCAGGCTTCATTGGATAAAATGATTGAAATTACAGATAAACTCAATGGTCGAACTAATCGTTTCCAGGGATTTGCCAAGCGCTACTCAGAATGTCCAACTGCAATGGATGGTGGTAAATTAGGCAATGTGGTTCGAGGACAGCTATACCCTGAACTTGATGCAGAATTATTTAATATGGCTGAAAATGAAATCAGTCAAATCGTTGAAACGGAAATGGGCTTTCACCTGATGATGTGCGAAAAGATAAGGCCAGGTAAAAGCGTACAATTTTCCAAGGTTGCCCCGAAGATTCGAAGTATTCTGGAAAACCGAAATCAACATAATTTTCAAAAAAAATGGTTGCATGAATTACAAAAAGGACAAGTTGAGACTTAACTATGAGTACGGATAAAATACATTGTTCCTTTTGTGGAAAAGCACAAGGGCCTGATATTCCCCTTATAGCTGGAGAAGAAGGGCATATTTGTGAAGAATGCGTCCGCCTGGCTTCTCAGGTCGTAGGTAGTTGGGGGCGCAAGAGAGCGGCATCCAAACCATTACAAAATTTATTGAAACCTGCGGAAATTAAAGACAAGCTTGATCAATATATTATTGGTCAGGATTTGGCAAAGGAAACCATCGCTGTTGCAGTCTACAACCATTTCAAGCGACTGAGTATGGAAAATGAAAATCCGAAAATGGTACTGGATAAGCAAGATGTCGATATTGAAAAATCAAATATCTTGTTATTAGGCCCTTCAGGAACAGGAAAGACACTTCTGGCAAGTACTTTGGCTAAAATCGTGGGCGTTCCTTTTGTCATTGCTGATGCAACAACCCTGACACAGGCTGGCTATGTAGGTGAAGATGTTGAAAGTATCCTGATCCGTTTGATGGATAATGCTGAAGGTAATCAGGAATTGGCGGAGTGGGGTATTGTGTACATTGACGAGATTGATAAACTGGCTCGTGCTAGTGAATCATCTCATGGCCCGAGAGATGTCTCTGGAGAAGGGGTGCAACAGGCATTACTTAAGTTGGTTGAAGGTACACGAATGAAGCTTAAGAGTCAGAACCGTAAAGAACAAAATAATGAACCAACCATTGATACGCGAAATATCCTATTTATTGCAGGTGGAGCCTTTGCGGGACTAGAGAAACAATTAGAAAAAAGATTCAATACAGGTCAACAGGGAATCGGTTTTCACGTTGATCTCAGTAGTACAGAAAAATCTTTTGATCAATTACGATTATTTGAAGAAGTTTTACCAGAAGACCTTCGTCATTTTGGACTGATACCAGAATTTATTGGTCGATTTCCTATTATTACCGCATTGCATGAGCTGGATGAAGAGGCACTTGTTCGTATTCTTACAGAACCAAGAAATGCGCTGATACGTCAATATCATCGATTATTTCAATTTGAAAAAGTTGATCTGCAATTTACACCAGAAGCACTCATTGCTATCGCCAAACAGGCAATCGAACGTGGCACTGGAGCCAGAGGTTTACGCGGCGTTATGGAAAGTTTATTACGTAAGGTAATGTATGATATACCTTCTCAAGAAGGAATAACGTCCTGCGAAGTGGATGAAGATGCAGTGAATAAAAAGAAAGCCATTGAACTGATTATGGCCGAGTAATGAGTATACAGTTCTTTAAGCGGAGTAATTAATTATGCAAGAAGATGTTTTTCACGAAGTTTCTGATGAATTTATCAACCTCGCCAATGATCTGTCTGAAGATTGGGCCGAGCCTATGCTAAGTGCGGCGATTTTACATGCCGCAGCTCGCTATAATGCGTTTCATTTTAATAATACCGATGGTGATTTTGACAATGAAAATGCAGCAATCGAATATTATTGTGAACAGTATCGACAGATGCTGAAAGAAAATTTATCGCAAATAAAAAATCAGTAACATGCCAATTGTGCGCATAATAGTCCTGTGCCTGGCCATAGCTATAAACATAGATACTGAGGTCTTTAATTATAGTATCTGAGAACCTTATCGAACAACATCAAAACCTTCAAATTTCGGGGGGCCAAGATAGATAGCTTTGGTTTTTCCAGCATTAGCATGAGCCTGACGAAAAGCATCTGATTTTGTCCAGTTTAAAAAGTCTTTATCTGACTCCCAACTTGAATGAGATATGAATAGAGTTGCTTCTTCATCACTGTCCCCCTCAATAAGATTAAAACTTATAAAACCAGGTACAGTTTTGAGTTGTGTATCTCGATCTTGCCATATGTCTATAAAAGTCTCTTCTCTTCCAATGGCGATTCGAAATCGATTCATTGCAATATACATGGTGTTTTTCCTATTAAGTTATTATTCAGTGTTCCAGTTGCTCTTGATTAGAAATTATTGTTGCTTGCAGTTGAAATGCATTCGCATTTATTATTGATTTGGAAATTGAAAGGTAAACGTCCGCAAGAGCGTGAAAAATTTCAAAAACTTCGTGGCGTGGCCTGAGAAAATTTTGGCCACGAGGAATATTATGAGACCGGGTATTAGCTAATCTGTAACAGATTACTCGGCATCGTTTTTAGCTCTTCAGGTGTTTTTGCTTTAACCGCGAGAGCATGCAATTTACCCGTTTTTAATTCCGAATAAAAAAGTCCCAGAATTGATTGTTGACGTTTTAGTGCACGCATTCCTTCAAATGTGGCACTGACCACAAGTACTTCAAAACTGCAATCTGATCCAGTGGCTTCAATTTCTGAATCGGGATAAAGACCAGTAATGCGTTTGAATATTTCTTCTTTGTCCATCTCTATTGTCTCATTCAGTTGTTTC
>JADGEM010000048.1 GCA_016744375.1 Gammaproteobacteria bacterium | reverse complement strand
ATGCATTGGAGCCCGCATTTTATGCTCAAATGTAATAATAAAATCAGTGGTATTTACATGAAAAATATAGATTTTTCTCTTAAGTACCTACCTATGAAAGGGAGCAATTTAAATAATTGGCCAGTGAAGTATGTATCACCAAATGTGAGTAATGTATTTGGTTATTCAGTTGATGATTTTTATTCAGGTAAAGTTGTCTATACTGACATGATAGCTGAATCAGATTTGGTTCGAGTAACAGAAGAAGTTGTAAATGCGAGTAATGCTGGTCTTAATTCTTTTGACCATGAACCATACCAAATTATTCATCAGGATGGAACGATTCGCTGGTTATATGATCATACAGTGATCATTAGAAACGAGTGTAATGAAATTTCTCATTTTTATGGTTACGTGTTCGATATTACACATCATAAAATAACAGAAATTGCACTGAATACAAGTGAGATTTGGTCAAAATCTATTCTTGATCATACCGAAGCTATCGTTTATGCCAAAAATCTCAATGGTTATTTCTTACAGATAAACCATAGTTTTGAAAAAATTTTTAATGTCCAGTCTAATAATATTATTGGTCAAACTGATCATGATATTTTTCCACAAGAACAAGCCGATATTTTTCGAGTCAACGATTTAAAGGTTCTGAAATTCAATAAAAAAATTGAATTGGAAGAACTGGTTACACAAAATAATGAACTGCATACCTATATCTCTCAGAAATTTCCTCTATATGATGACAAAGGTAAAGTCTATGGTGTTTGTGGAATTTCATTAGATATTACAGAACGAAAAAAAATGGAACAAGAGCTGTTATCCTCCCGTGATCAGTATAAAAAAACAGAATTGTTATTACAAAAAACTCGAGATAATTTGCAATTAACTCTGAAAAATAAAGAAAATAATTTATTATACTTAAGTCAAGAAATTCAAACTGCAGTTGAGCAACGCATTAAGACTGAGAAAAGACTACATGAAAGCACACTTCGTTATCAGTCACTTTTTGAAAGTTCTCCCGTGGCTTTATGGGATGAAGACTTTACACAGTTATATGCCTATTTTGACCAACTCAGGAAAATAGGCATCAATGATTTTAGAACTTTTTTTAATCAGAACCCTAAAGAATTGATAAAGTGCATTGAGAAAGTAAAAGTACTCAATGTTAATCAGTCTGCACTTACATTATATGAGGCAAAAAATAAAAAAGTTTTTCTTGATGGCTTAAACGATGTGTTTACTGAAAATTCTTTAACTGTTTATAGAGAAGAAATTATTGCTTTTGCAAATGGTCAAACTGGCTTTAAATCTGAAGCTGTAGTAAAAACATTTTCAGGTCAGATTTTAACTATATTGTTGAAAATAAAAATTGAAAAAAAATCATCTGGTCATGTTATAGCATTGTTCGCAACACCGAATATTACAGAACAAAAGCAGGCCGAGAAAAAACTTGCCCAACATCAAAAGATACTGATCTCTGTAGCTGAAATATCAAATAATTTTCTGAATACTCATAACTGGCAAGAAGAAGTTGAACACACACTGGCTCTGATTGGCAAAACAGCAAATATCAGTCGAGCCTATCTTTTTGAAAGCTTTCCCGGATCAGAGCAACACTTATTGTTTCGTCAGAGATATGAGTGGTGTGCCAAAGGTGTGACGGCACAGATTTCTAATAATGAGCTTCAATCACTCGATTTTTTCAAAATTGGTTTTTCAAAATATTATAAACAATTGCTTAATAATGAAATTAGTATCTGCAGCCAATCTGATTATTCTAAAGTGCAGCGTGATCACCTCGAACCTCAGAATATTCTTACCATGCTTTTAGTCCCCTTATTTATAGATAATGCACTTTGGGGCTTTATCGGTTTTGATGATTGTATTAATGAACGCATCTGGAATAAAGTGGAAATTGCTGCTTTAAAATTCTGTGCTGGAGTGATTAGTGGAGCCTTACACCGAGAACAAAGTGAGCAAGCATTGCGAGCAAGCGAGCAACGCTTTCGAAGTCTGGTTGAGTCAACTAATGATATGATATGGGAGATGGATCCTAATGGAATTTATACTTATATCAGTCCATCAATAGAAGGAATGCTGGGATATAAATCTGAAGATATTATTGGTAAAACGCCCTTTGATTTAATGCCTGAAAATGAGGCTAAGCATATAAAATCAATCTTTTCTGATATTTCTAGCAACTGGATGCCTTTTGTTGGTTTGGAAAATGTCAATTTACACAAAGATGGACATCTGGTTAATCTGGAAACAAATGGTCGCCCTATTTTTGATAGCTTAGGTAAGTATATTGGTTATCGAGGTATTGATCGTGATATTTCTGAACGTAAGCAGGCTGAGTCTATACGTAATATTCAGGCCGAAAAACAAAGGGTTTTATTGGTTCAGGAAGTACATCACCGTATTAAGAACCACCTTCAAGGACTCATTGGGCTACTTAAACAACATAGAAAGGCAGGACCTCAATACGATACAATAATTGATGAAATGATTGCGCAGATAGACTCCATTGCGATTGTATATGGACTGCAATCATCTTCTCCAGAGTCGCAAATTTTATTTTTACAAATGGTTCAAGCCATTGTGAAGAGTTTGGCTAGTCTGACTCAACTCACACTTTCTCTGACACACGGGGAGAAATTAAGAACTTTTGAAATTGATAGTGACAAAGCTGTTGCTCTGGCCCTTGTTGTTAATGAACTTATTATGAATGCAATTAAGCATTTTTCATGCAAAAATGATAAGGGTCAGATAATAATCCATTTTGATTACGGTTCAAATTATGTTGCATTGTCTATCAGCAACCCAGGATATTTACCTGAAGAATTTGATTTCTATAGTGGTAAAGGTTTAGGAACAGGGCTTCAATTAGCAAAATCTATGTTGCCGATGCATGGCGCGGAATTTCTGGTCGAAGAAAAAGGTGGTATAGTCATAGCACGGCTAGTGATAAGTTCACCTTTACTTATTAATATGTGAAATGATTTTTTAAGACTGGAGAGCATGAAATGGAAATAAAAAAGCTGTTGTTGGTTGATGACGATGGCCTTGTATTGTCGACCTTTGGCAAAGGTTTAACTGATCATGGTTATGATGTTGTGCTGTCAGATAATGGCGAAGATGCATTAAAAATTGCAGTTAAAGAACAACCCATTGATTTGGCTATTCTTGATATGCGTATGCCGGGTATGTCAGGTATTGAAACGGCTCAAGGTCTAAAAAGTCTGGGTATAGCATCTATGTTTCTTTCTGCCTACAATGATAAAGAGCATGTAAAACAAGCAGTATGTGACGGAGCGCTGGGTTATTTGATTAAGCCGATTGATGTAGAAAATGCCCTGCCGGCGATTGAATCTGCTTTACAGCGGGCGATGGATATTCAAGGACTTTTTGAGACTAAATACCGTTTAGATGCTGCTTTAGAAACGAGCAATCAAGTTAATGTTGTTATCGGACTATTTATGGAAAGACATCACATTGAGAGACAAGAGGCATTTGAATTACTACGTATGAAAGCTCGCTCCAGTCGACGTAAAATAAAGGATATTGCAGAAGAAATACTGGCTGCATGGGATACATTTAATTTAAAATAAATCATTCAGATTATATAATTATAAATTAATTCATTTTTTTTTTTGACAAATCCTCCTTTTAGACCTATAAATATAATTAAAGAATGATATAAGCCTTATACCCCTGCTTTTATTGATATTCTGATTCCATGCTGTCCCGCAGCCTTTAATGTTAATGCCAGCACTGAACTGGTTGGAACTTTACCTTACTTAATCTGTATTCTTCCTTACTTAATGATTTTATCCAGACACGTTTAGTCTATTTATAGATATTTACCCAAAAAAATCTATGAATAATTATAAGTCGAGTTGTTTTTCCAAATTAAAATATATAGAGGGATTTTTTGTGAAACTTATACTTAAGCCTGCTACTGCATTAATGAACCGAGTACGTTACTCAGTTAAATTTACTATTATTTTCCTGATGGTATTGATTCCATTAGTTATGTTAAGCCTGAAATTAATTACATCTATCAGCCAGGAAGTCTCTTTTTTAGAAAATGAGCGCACTGGCCTGGCCTATATTAAAGCTGTACGCCAGCCAATTGAATATATGCAGCAGCATCGTGGCATGATGGCGGCTTATCTTAATGGAGCCACTGATTTCCAGGAACGTATTATGCAAACGCGTCGTATTGTGGATGAAAAATTACAGGAGCTCAACCAAATTGATGGCGCTCTGACAGGGCAACTGCATACTGTTGATAAAATGACCATCATCATGCGCAAGTGGAATACAATTAAAGATAATGCCATGGCTATGAATACTTCTGAGGCCATTAAAACACACAATATTATTATTAGTGATATGCTTAATTTAATTGCTCATGTCGCAGACTCTTCAGGTTTAACTCTTGATCCAATGATTGATAGCAATTATATGGGCAGTACATTAATTTCAGGTTTGCCTAATATGTTGGAATATATGGGGCAGGCACGTGCAGTAGGTTCAGGTGTTGCAGCCAAAGGGGAGTTTGTCGATCAGGAGATATATACCAAACTGGCCGTACTTTCCAGCAACATTGATAATTACTTTCAGAGTGTTAGTAATAATTTACAGGCTGTGTATAAGGAAAATGCTGATATTGCAGGTAAGTTATTTGTCCCGACTGATTCAAATAATACGGCAATTCGTGAAATGCAGTCTCTGTTAAAAGACAAATTGCTTAATGTCAAAAATATTACTGTTAGTAGTGATGAAGTATTCAATGCCGCTACTAGTGCGATTAGTGGTTCTTACAAGCTCTATGATTCTCTGGTGCCAGAATTAGATAATATATTTATCAAGCGAATTAATTCTGCTAATACATCCAAGTATCTCACCATCAGTATTGTTTTGATAATACTTGTTCTAGTGGCTTATTTATTTGCAGGTTTTTATTACTCAGTACAGCAAAGTATCGCACAGATCAGTGATGTCACAGAAAAACTCTCCACTGGGAACCTCAGTGTTCGTATGGAATTATCCACTCGTGATGAAATGAGTAAGATTGCTGACAGTTTTAATCGAATGGCCGAGCAGTTTGCCCAGGTAGTCAGTCAAATTATGTCTTCATCTCATCAGGTTGCCAGTTCATCAGAAGAACTATCAGCAATTACAGAGCAGACCGGGCAAAGTATGAATGAGCAGCAGTTTCAGACTGGAGAAGTCGCATCGGCAATGCATCAAATGATGATTACAGCTCAGGATATGAGCAAGAATAGTGATAGTACGGCTGAGGTGGCGACTGAAGTACACTCAGAAACTCTTGAAGGACAAAGAGTTGTGGAAGAAGCGGTACAAGCTGTACAGCAATTGGCTGAACAAATTGAAGGGGCTGCTGATATTATCCATCAACTGGAACAGGACAGTGAGAATATCAACACGGTATTAGATGTGATTAAGGGTATAGCAGAGCAGACCAATCTTCTGGCATTAAATGCTGCAATTGAAGCTGCTCGTGCTGGAGAAACAGGACGGGGCTTCGCTGTTGTGGCTGATGAAGTTCGAACATTGGCAGGTCGTACTCAGGAAGCTACTGAAGAAATAAATCAGGTTATTGATAAATTACAAAGTGGTTCACGTAGAGCTGTCAATGCAATGAAACGCAGTCGTGAGGAAGCTCATACTGTTGTTGATCAAGCGACTACTGCAGGTGTTTCGTTATCAATTATATCTGAGGCTGTGGCACGCATTAATGATATGAGTATGCAGATTGCGAGTGCTGCAGGACAGCAAAAAGTGACAGCTGAGGATATCAACACCAATATCGTCAACATATCAAAAATGTCTCATGATACTGTGAGCGGTGCACAACAATCAGTATTAGCAACTGAAAATTTAGCACGTCTTGGTACAGAGTTGCAGGGGTATGTTGTGCAATTTAGAGTATCAAAATAGTCAATGAAATCTGAAGCTGTCTATCCACATACAATGATCATGGCTTTTGTTTAGGGCTACATGCTGAAACTGCTATCCTATTATTTTTTTGATAAATAAATGTATGTAGATTTAATGGTTTATTAAATCACTAAATCATTAAAACTTTAAATCAAAATAATAAAATATTTCAGCATTGTATGTTTTATCTTTCAGTCTTCAGTCATTTATTTAATAAGAAAATTGAAAGAATATTTTTCCCAACTGCCTTTAAAAAGTTAACATTTTATCTGCCTTTATAACTAAATTTTTAGAGAATTCCTCATGAATATAAAGTTTAATTTCAAGTTCACTTTTTTAATTGATAAACTATTTTTGTAAAATGTTTGACCTATTAACTTTCATCAAAAAAGAAAAGTCACAAGCTTTTATATTGTCCTCTTTTTTTCTGACCATTGGCACTCTCTTTGGTTTGTTGCTCATTTTATGGACAGCAGTTCAGCAATATCAGACCTATAAAACCAATCAGCAGGTGCATCTGAATAATTCGGTTAACTCCGTGGCATTAAAAGTATCCCGCATGCTCAATGAGCGAACCCGAGTATTAACTGCTATTGCTCAAGACAATCTTCAAATTTTGGAACAAATACAAAAAGAGCCAGGCAATGATGAGTTGATTTCTAAATTTGAAATTCGTTTAAAGGTCTATTTCCCTGATTTTTTTGCCTTCACCATTATTGATGAAAAAGGCAATCGAATTCCTGATGATTCTGGTGTACGGATCGGTGATCAGTGTAATTATGATATGGCTGCTTTTTCTCGTGATGATAAACAGCTATCTACAATTGTTAATGGTGTGAATTACTACCAGCCCATTATTCATCCTCGGCCCTTTTCCTGTCATTTTGATTTGATGACAAAGGTATCTGACAATGATGGCTCCAAGCTGATCCTTTTTATGAGTTTCCACTCTGAGATTTTATCCCAACTTCTCAGAGAACATTATACATTTGGGATGCAGCTTTTTCTTGTTCGTTCTGATGGTTCTGAGTTAATTGAAGTGGGTGAAAATGGTACCAGGGATAAATTGCAGCGTGAAATTAACCTCAATGAAACTGATAAGAAAGACTTATTCATTCATAAAAACATACCCGGGAGTCGTTGGAAAATTGTTGGTTTTTCAAAAAAAGGTTTATTTTTTGTTCAAATAAAAGCGATCTTTATTCAATATGGTCTTTTATTTGTGATGATCATTGTTTTCTATTTATCTGTCTTGTTTATTCTCAATCGATTGAATAAGCAAAGAAATCATGCTTTTAATCAACTCCATACACTGAATCATAATTTAGAGACGCTTATTATTGAGCGTACACAAGAGTTAACCAAACTCTCTACAGCGGTGACTCAAAGTCCTGTGGAAATTATTATAACTGATCTAAATGGCATCATAGAATATAGCAATCCTAAATTTTCTGAGATGACGGGGTATGCACAAGAAGAAGCAATCGGTTTAAATATCATGGATCTAAAGTTAATAAAAATAGATAAAGATTTACTGAAGACAATTTGGACGACGGTCTCAGAAGGGCAAACATGGAGTGGAGAATTTCTCAGTTGTCATAAAAATGGAACAAAATACTGGATGCACCTTTCTGTTTCACCTATTAGAGATGATGATAATCAAATTATTCACTTTCTGGGGATCGGTGAGGATATCACGGAGAAAAAAGAGCAGGAAAAACACATTTTATATCAGGCCCATTACGACGGTCTGACTGGAATCCCAAATCGTTTACTGGCAATCGATCGTCTGAAGCAGGCAATCCGACTTTGTATGCGTTCTGAATGTATGGCTGTGCTTATATTTATTGACCTGGATAATTTTAAGAAAGTGAATGACACACTGGGGCACGACAATGGTGACATACTACTGATTGAAACGGCTCGACGCCTGAAGTCAGTAGTACGGGAGTCTGATACTATCGCCCGTCTTGGCGGGGATGAATTTTTAATTATTTTATCTCAGGTTAAAGATAAAACCTACATTGACAGAATTGCAGATAAAATTATAAAGCAATTTCAAAAACCAATTTGTACTAAAGGTTCTGAATGCACGATCACTGCCAGCCTGGGCATTTCTATTTTTCCGGATGATGGCATAGATGCACATAAGTTAATGCGTTCAGCTGATTTGGCAATGTACCAGTCAAAAGAAAATGGCCGGAATCGGTATCATTTTTTTACTTCGGCTCTTGAGGAAGAGGCTCAAAAACTTTTTCAAATTGAAAAGCATTTACACCATGCCCTGGATAACAAAGAACTTTCCGTCGTTTATCAACCCATTGTCAATATGTCTAATGGCCAGTTAGCAGGGTGTGAAGCCCTTGTGCGGTGGAATAATCCAAGCTTAGGTGTTGTGGGACCGGACATCTTTATTCCTATTGCTGAACAAACGGGTTTAATTACATCTATTGGTGAGTTTGTATTACAGACCGCCTGTTTTCAGATAGCACACTGGAATACCATTCATAAGCAAGCACTCTTTATTGCAGTCAACTTATCTCCGCGTCAGTTTTGGGAAAAAGATTTCATTAGAAAAATCAATTTTGTTCTCAATAAGACGGGACTTTCTCCCTCCTGTCTTGAGCTGGAAGTCACAGAAGGAATGATTATAAAAAATCATCGGGAAACGAAGGCCATTATGCATCAATTAATTACAATGGGGATTAAGCTTTCGATGGATGATTTTGGCACAGGGTATTCATCACTCTATCACTTGAAGAAATTTCATTTTGACAAACTAAAAATTGATCGTTCTTTCATTCAGGAACTGAAGACAGAGAGTGATGATATGACACTGGTTCAGACAACCATTGCATTGGCCCACGGTCTGGGCCTCAAAGTTGTTGCCGAAGGCATTGAAAAAAAGCAGCAATTGAAAATTTTAAAAGATAAACAATGTGATTTTGGTCAAGGTTATTTTTACTCACGCCCCATTTCAGCAGAAGAATTTGAACTTGCTTTTATAAGAAATAATGCTCTCTCTAATGAAATAAATATATCACCAAATAAAGGAATTCAGGTAGTGTAGCTTATATTTATTTGATTAGTTTTAAAGGATAGCTAGATGATTAGTACTTAAATTAATAAAGAAATCAAAATATTAAAAAATGCATTCAGAAACAAGTATCACTTGAAAAAAATTATGCCTGAAAAATATCAACTTAAAAACACTTGAAAAATCTGAATGCAATGAGTGCTTTTTTCTTATTAAATAAAAAATAAGGTTAAATAAACATGAAAAAACTGTCGCTTAAAATACAAATTATTGCACTTATAATCATTGGACTACTAATTCTTGCTGTATCTCTGAGCTACACATCAGTATCAAAAAGTAAAACAGCTTTATTGGAGAAAAGTTATCATTCACTTACCTCTGTCAGAGACATAAAGAAAACTTTTATTCAGAATTTTTTTTCTGAGCGAATTGGTGATATTAAAGTATTAGCACGCAGTAAAAATTTATATGAATTTATAAATGATTTTGAATCGATTGATAAAGCTCTTCAGATTAAGGGGCATGACCCTTATCCAGTACAAGATCCAATGGTTCATGAAAAAACAGAGTCACATGAAGCTTTTTTTCAGGGCTATTTAAAGGATTATGGTTATTATGATGTGTTCATTATTTGTAAAAAACATGGACATGTCATGTATTCAGCAGCTAAAGAGTCTGATTATGGTGAAAATCTTTCTACGGGTCCTCTGAAAAATAGCGGGCTGGCAGAAGTCTGGCGTAATACTCTTAAGAATGGGCGACCAACATTTGTTGATATGAAACCTTACAAGCCCAGTAATAATGCCCCAGCAATGTTCCTTGGAATACCAGTCGTTCACAATGGAGAAACAACCTCGGTTTTAGTTTTTCAAATATCCGATGGAGCCATTAATAAAATTATGAAATATCGCCATGGTTATGGAGACACGCAGGAGGACTTTTTGGTGGGACAGGACAAACTTATGAGAAGTGATAGCTTTCTTGATCCCAAAGGACATTCGTTAAAGGCATCATTTGCCAATCCTGAAAAGGGTTCAGTTGATACCGTCGCATCCAGAGCATCTTTATCCGGTGAAACAGACACTAAAATTGTCATAGACTATAATGGTAACTCTGTATTATCAGCTTATTCAAACATTAAAATTGGTGATGATTTTACTTGGGCAATCATCTCTGAAATTGATGAAGCTGAGGTTTTAATCACTCCTAATGAGATTCGTAATGCTATTGCTGTTGAGGTAATTGTGATCCTGGTTATTATTATTGCCCTGTCGCTTATCATGATCAAGATGGCTTTGATTGATCCAATTGAGCGATTTCAGAACACGCTATTGCAAATTGGTGAAGATAAAGATTTAACTCAATTATTAGATACTAATGCTCCGGCTGAAATACAAATGATGGCACTGAGTGTGAATAATTTATTGGATTCACTCAAAGAAGTTTTAAATAATGCCAAACAGTCCTCCACTGAAAATGCATCGATAGCCCATGAATTATCCACCAGTTCTTTAGGTGTCGGTAATAATGTGGAAAAATCCGTGCTGATTATTAATGGTTGTAGTGGACACGCAGTTCAGATTCAAGAAGAAATAGCTAATGCAATTAAGGATGCACAAGATAGTAAAAAAGATATTTTAAAAGCAAATACTTCATTGATTGAAGCCAGAGATGCGATTGTTCAGTTAACCCATCGTGTACAAGAAACCGCTTCAGTAGAAGCAGAACTTGCTCAAAAAATGGATACCTTATCTAAAGAAGCGGGTGATGTTAAAGCCATTTTAGATGTGATTTCAAATATTGCAGAACAAACCAATTTGCTGGCATTAAATGCCGCCATTGAAGCAGCACGTGCTGGTGAACATGGTCGTGGATTTGCCGTGGTTGCAGATGAAGTGAGAAATCTGGCCAAACATACACAGCAAAGTTTAAATGAAATCAATAATACGATCAATGGCATTATCAAAGCAGTTGAAGAAGCCAGCCATAGCATGAATATCAATTCAAAAGAGATACAGGAACTGGCAGATGTTGCCGGAGATGTTGATAAGAAAATTAACGAGACCGTTCAGATTGTCAATGAAGCCACCATTGCCAGTGACAAAACTGTCGATGATTTTGAAAAAACAGGTAATGATATTGAGTCTATTGTTGATAAGGTACAGGATATTAATTCGATTTCTTCAACCAATGCCCGCAGTGTGGAAGAAATTGCTTCCGCTGCAGAACACCTTAATTCTATGACAGAAAATCTGAATGCCCAACTTGAAACATTTAGAACTTAAAAAAATAGTCTGATTGGTGCATCAGCAGGTGGGCTGGGTATATTTTCTAATATGATTGTAATTGATAATTTGTCGGCTGTTAGGCGTTCCGAATTTGCGTTTAAGCAATAATTCTTATACAGTACTTTCAGGTGTTAATTCTTTTCAATATATTGGTAATTATTATGTTTTTAAAATATTTTATAGTGTTATTATTCGTTATGTATACTCTACCATCTATTGCGAGTGATACACGCATACATGTCGATTTTCCACCGATGATGCAAGAGCACATGATGGCAAATATGCGTGATCATCTTTCAGCACTTCAAACCATTACTCAACAACTTTCTGTACAGCAATTTGATGCAGCTGCTGATATAGCTGAACAACGTTTAGGTATGTCAGCAATGGACTCACATGGTGCTAGTCATATGGGAAAACTAATGCCTAAAGGAATGGCTATTATTGGTACAGAAATGCATCATGCTGCCAGCCGATTTGCAATAGCAGCCAGAGATGCTGAAGTTGATGGTGGTTTGGAGAAAGCTTTCGGTGCTTTATCAGAAGTTATGCAACAATGTGTCGCTTGTCATATTGCATACAAAATACACCAATAGTTGCCATGAAAATAAAAGTAACTTTTTTTATTATAACCTGTTTATTTGTTATGACTTCAGCTAATGCCTGGGCAGAAAGTAAAGAAATACAAACAATAGACCAACGAATCTCTTTGAAATTGACAGAAACTGAAAAAATAGAATTTCTGAGTGAAATGCGCCAAATGCTTGCTAGTATTCAAGGTATCATTTCTGGTATTGGGGAGAATAATCCAGAAAAAATTATTAAATCTGCTCGTTATTCAGGAAATAGGATGGCAAGAGCCACTCCGGAATCGGTAAAATCAAAAATTCCAAAAACTTTTCAGGAAATTGGAGGTCCAACTCACATGATGTTTGAGGAACTCGTTATTCGTGCTGAAACAGATGATATGGAAACATTGACTCTCTTCACCGGTGAAATAATGCAGCAATGCCTTGCTTGTCATGAGATGTTTAAAGTTGATTAGTCAATGATAGAGTGATGTTTACTGTCAGACTAATTCCTATATTCCAACGAAGCCATTTTAATCCCAGTTGCAATCAAAGTAATGCCCGCTGCTTTGTTGATTAAGTTAATTGCCCATGACTTCATTTTTTGCTTAGCTAAACGATCGCCCATGTGGCTGAAAAGAGTATAGACCAGAATATCGGCGAGAAGGCATGAAGTGCCCATAAGAAACATTTGAAATAAAATTGGTTCCCCAGGATCAATGAACTGTGGAAGTAGGGCGGAGAAGTACATCAATGCTTTCGGATTTGCAAGTTGAACAATCAACCCCTGAGAGAACAACTTGGTACGGCTAGTTTTTGTTACCTTTTTATTGATTTTGATTGCACCTGACTTACTAAACAAAGCTGTGGCACCAAGATACAGAAGATAGATAACACCAAACCATTTGATTATGGAAAACAACAGGTTTGAGGTGAGAATCAGTGAGGCGATACCTGTCGCAGAAAGAGCAAAAAAAATCACATCGGCACTTGCAACACCGAGAACGCCTGGAAATGCTTTGCTCGGACTGTAACTTGCCCCTTGTGCTGCCACGGTAATGGCTGCAGGGCCGGGAACCAGGATTAGCATCACCGTGGTGACAAGAAAAATTAAATAAAGTCCAATATCCATGTTTGATACCTATTTTATTGCTCTACAAGGGCACTGACCATACATTAAAAATCTCCTGTCAAATCTATCCAGGAGTTGTCAATTATTGTTCAATTATCCTGTATTTTATCTGGATCTTAAGAATAAGTCATAGATTTCAGGAGCAGGGTAGCCTGCCCCGATAATTGGAACCCTAGTTTTTACATAGACATTTCAAGATCGTCAATGACAGCGTCGATTCCGGCTTGAGCACAAAATTCATCAGTTTCTCCTGATGGTGCACCACTCACGCCAACACCACCAACCAATGAGCCACCCACTTGAATTGGTAATCCTCCAGCAGACATTATGATTCCAGGTGCACGGCCAACTGGGCCATTTGCTCGATCCCCAAGTGCTGAGGTTGCGGCATTAAAATTAACAGCAGTATAAGCCTTGCCCTTACTGATAGGTACTGTAATTTGTGCGGCAATCGTGTCACGTAAAGTCACCTGAACAACGCCTTGTCTGTCAACTACAGTGACACCAATTTGGATGCCTTTCTTGGTACAGGCAACAATAGCAGCTTGTGCAATTGTTGTTGCAGTTGATAATGATAAGTTTTTAGTGCTGACCATTAATCCCTCATCGGCATGTGCCATGCTGGAAACTAACATTAGAATTAACGTTGTTATAAATTTCATCTTATTTTTCCTATTTTACTGTTAAAATGTTTGAATGAATGCTTTCATGACATCCAGAGTACTATACCTAAATCAGGTACCATTTATAACTTAAAATGGCTGTAAAGTTATGTCTGAACTCTAACAAGTATATGACGAAACCATAAGTCATTATAAAACAATAGGATAGTCCTTCTTGCCTTAGATGTTAACACATGGAAAAATCGATTTAATATGAATTTTTATGTCTCAAAGTGGTATGTGGATGTTGATGGAAATCAAATAACATCTGATGAGCAGCAAATTAAACTGGAAAGCAAAGTCATGGCCTTGCTGGTGTTTCTTGCCAGTCATCAAGGTGATGTTATGAGTCGTGAACAATTAGAGACAGCGGTCTGGGCTGATCAAGTTACGGGCTATGATGCACTGACTACTTGTCTGACAAGGTTGAGAAAAGCTCTGGGAGATAATTCTCGTCAACCCCAATACATTGAAACGGTGACAAAAAAAGGCTATCGCCTGATAGCCCCCGTCCATTGGGATAAAGCCAGTAAGACTCATTCTACAGAGAATAAGGGTCGAGCAAACTGGTTTATTAAGAAAATAAGCATCTTGTTAGCTTTTGTATTGCTGTTAGTCAGTATTCTGCTGTATTCCTTTAACAAAAAAATAAGTGATTTTCCGGTTCCTCTGGGTAAATTACCTTCAATTGCTGTGTTCCAGTTTGAAAACCTGAGTCATGTTGCTAATCAGGCCTATTTTAGTAATGGTATAACTGCTGATATTCGTACGGCACTGTCTAAGCTGTCAGGCTTACAGGTCATTGCAACGCCCAGTGATCAACCACAAAACAACAAGACGAAGAGTCTACGGAACATTCGCTATAGTTTGTTAGGGAGTGTGCAGCGTGCTGAAAATACACTACGCGTCAATGTACGTTTGATTGATAATACGACTCAACACCAGTTATGGGCAGAAAATTATGACCTGGAAATTACCGAAATATTCAAAGTACAAGATGCTATTACGTCCCAAATTGTATCCACTTTGTCAATTAAATTGACTGAAGAAGAAAAAAGGCGGGTTTCACAAAAATTTACCCGCAGTATTGAAGCCTATGACTTTTTCCTGAAAGGACAATCACTCTATGTTCAACATACAAAAACAGCAAACTTGATGGCCAGACAGTATTTCCAGAAAGCCATTGAGACTGATCCTGCGTTTGCAAGAGCATATGGTGCACAGTCATTGACTTATGCTGATGCCTACCGTTACCACTGGGATTCTGAGAATGAAAACTCTCTTGCTATTGCCACAGAGAAGGCAGAAAAAGCCATTAGTATTGATAAGGAACTGCCACAGTCACATTGGGCATTAGCTTATGTGAGAGTTAATCAACATCAATATAATCTGGCAATTGAATCGGCAAATCAATCATTGGCTCTGAACCCAAATTATATGGATGGTCGTGCCACTCTGGCTGAAAGTTATATTTATAGCGACAATGAGAGCAAAGGAGTGGATATATTACGCAATGTGATGCATCTCAATCCCTATTATCCAGCACCCTATGCTTCGGCTTTGGGGCAGGCCTATTATTTATTGGGAGAAAATGAAAAAGCCCTCTCATCGCTGCAGGATGCTATGGAAAAAAACTACAGTTTACTCACATCCCATGTGATGTTAATAGCAACACTGAGTCGCTTAGGTATGAAAGATGAAGCCGAATGGGCAGCTGAACAACTTGATATTATTGCACCAGATTTTTCATTGGATGATATTCCCCGAATATTTCCAATCAAAGATAAAGATAAGCGACAGAGTATTATTGATAATCTGCTTCTGGCTGGCATCAAATGAAATAAGGTGAATTATGAGCTTAAGTTAAAGGGCCATACATTTGACGTTGTTGAATCATAGCTTTAGTATCAAAGGTTCAGGAATTTATTAACAAAAGGTGAAAATAAATGTTTAGTTCTGAATTTCTTATCACATCATTAATTGTTGTTTTAATTCCTGGCACTGGCGTTATTTACACAATATCAACCGGACTGTTTCAAGGCTGGCGAGCGAGTATCTTTGCTGCATTGGGGTGTACGGCTGGAATTATTCCACATTTATGCGCCAGCGTTTTGGGTTTGGCAACCATTCTCCATATGAGCGCAATAATGTTTCAAGTGATTAAATTCATTGGTGTTGCTTATCTGCTCTATCTTGCCTGGTCTATGTGGCAAGAAACAGGGGCCATAAAGTTAGAAGATAAAAAGAATGTGAGGAATGCATACTCTATCAGCCTCAGAGGATTTCTAATCAATATTCTAAACCCTAAATTGTCATTATTTTTTCTGGCATTTTTACCACAATTTTTGCCCGTCCAAACTCAGGCACCTATTATTGACATGCTCTTACTCAGTAGTATTTTCATGGGGATGACATTATTTATTTTTATATTATATGGCTTGTTTGCCAATGGAGTAAGAATTTATGTGGTCAGCTCACCTAAAATTATAAAAAATACACAACGAACATTTGCGGTCATTTTTGCAGCATTAGGTGTCAAACTGGCTCTGGCAGAGCGTTGATGACAGAAAGTTGATGAAAGCACAGGTATGATAAAGAGAAAGCATATTTGTTAGAACATATCCATCAGCTGCCACCAGAAATAATTGCAGGGCATTAAAACCAACAGACTTACTACAGTTAACCAAAAACAAAATTTTATTGCACTGGAAATATTCTCTCCTGCCATTTTCAGACCGACTAATATTGGAGGCGCTTGATAGGGGAACATAACGGTAGAAAAGCCAATGACCTGAGTCATCACAACACTTTCTAATGGCAAGTCCGTTGCTTGTGAGAGTTGCGCTGACAAGGGGGTTAATACCGCAGGTACTCCCGGTAATGTGGTCATAAAACCAGTTATGGTGGCCATAAAATTAAGCAGCATGAAGTTGATAAAATTTTCACCTTGCTCCATAGGTAATATCGACAAAAACCTTTGTGCCATAATATCACCAATACCAGAATAACTGATAACACCACCAAAGCCTAAAATACCAGCCACAAATAATAAGGATGAAAAATTAATTTTCTCATGAAATGCTTTGGGGTTTACAATATTAATGCCAGGTAATAACAAGAATATTGCACCACCCAATGCAATCCAGGCGGGTGAAATATGATGAATAAAATCACTGCCCCAAAGAAATAAGAGCAGAATAATCAGTGAGAGTAGTATTGATTCATTTTTTGTTATTCTTCTGCTGACCGATAATTCTCGATATTGTTTTTCTGAGGGGATGTCTGGATAAAGCCAAATCAATAATAGAATAATTGTCACCGCTTTGAGCATGCCTAAAATGGGAAAATGCAGGAGTAAATACTCCCCGTACAGAAATGAAAAGTTGAATTGGTTCTCAGCAAGACCAGCAAGAATCATGTTGGCAACATTTGCTGGAAGGATTGAAAATGCAGGAATAAATGTCCCAAAAATTGCAGCGAGTATAATAGCGGTTCGACCATTAGAGCCAGCAGAAAAACCAAAATGTTCGGCAATACCCAGAGCAATTGGTATTAATAATATAACCCTGCCCATTGCAGACGGCATTAAGAAACTAAAAATGACGGCAATGAGAACTACTCCTGCAATGATTTTTAGATAGCTGCCTTCAAGGTGTATAACAATCTGGTCAGCAAACCGTTTTCCTAAACCTGTTTCATTAATCGCTACCCCAATAATAAGACCTGCAAAAACCAACCAGTATACGGCTGATGTAAATCCAGAAAACACCACGTCAACTGGAGCCATTGAAAAAATAATGGTGCAGAAAAAAAACAGCAGGGCTGTAATATGTTCTGGTATGATACTCGTGGCCCATAAAGCAATAATAAGCAGGAGTAATGCACTAATTCTTGATTCATCTTCAGTTAAAAAAGAGGGGTGAAAAAATAATAATAGGACAATTGAAACAATGATCATCAAAAAAACCATTGCATAAATCAGAGTCTTTATGGAGATTCTGTATTCATTTTTTACTTTTTTATTAAACAGATGCATTCATATCGCTCATTAATACAGACTTAACTGGAATCTATTTCTTTTTAGTAATGCTATCATGTTTTCATTTAGAATATCCAAAATAGCGGTAACTAAAGCTGTCGTTAGTTAAACGATAATTTTTTCATTACATATAATGTCTACCTATATAAGGTTTAAAGAATGACTCTTCATAAAAACAAAGTCTCTTTCATCGAATTTGTTTTTATTATGGCAATGATGACAGCCATGACTGCACTGGCTATCGATGCCACACTTCCTGCACTAGGAGAAATTGGGCAGGCACTCAATGTTGCTGATAGTAATGACAATCAGCTTATCATTTCCATACTTTTTACCGGGATGGCTTTCGGCCAGATTGTCTATGGCCCACTTTCTGACAGTATCGGCCGTAAAAATGCTATTTACATTGGTTTTACTCTTTATATTGCTGGATGTATCCTCTCCATTTTCAGCACAGACCTTACAACCATGCTTATGGGTCGATTTTTACAAGGGCTCGGTGCTGCAGGGCCTCGTATCGTTTCTATAGCGCTTATCAGGGATCGGTACGAAGGCCGTGAGATGGCACAGGTCATGTCCTTTATCATGAGTGTGTTTATTTTTGTTCCAGTCATTGCTCCTGCTATTGGAGAAG
This sequence comes from Gammaproteobacteria bacterium, assembly GCA_016744375.1. GTDB lineage: Bacteria > Pseudomonadota > Gammaproteobacteria > GRL18 > GRL18 > GRL18. The sequence continues at coordinate 15,919 of JADGEM010000048.1, read as the reverse complement.
GTATCTTGTACTTTTGGCAATGGCAGGCCATTTTTGTTTGTTTTTTGATTTTTGCCTTGCTGATATTACTATGGTTCAGTATTCGACAAGAAGAAACACTGCCACGTCATGCGCGTGTTCCTTTTTCGCTGCAACATATTTATAAAGGAATTAAAGAGACCTGTCTCAATCGTACAGCATTTGCTTATACCATAGTATCAGGGATTATATTTGGTGCTTTTCTGGGCTATTTGAGTTCTGCACAAAAGATTTTCCAGGATGCATACCAAACTGGAGATGCTTTTGCACTCTATTTTGCTCTTTTTGCTCTTTCCATTGGTCTGGCCTCATTTTTAAATGCACGGCTGGTTATGCGCTTTGGAATGCGTGAAATCAGTGGCCATGCTATTAACACAATTTCTGTAGTGTCTTCCATCTTCTTTATTTTTGCCTTTACCTATGATGGACTTCCCCCATTCTACAGCTTTATGACCTATGGACTTATCATCTTTTTTTGCATTGGGTTGCTGTTTGGAAATCTTGGAGCCATGGCAATGGAACCGTTGGGACATATTGCGGGTATTGGCGCTGCGGTTGTGGGTTCACTCTCTACTTTTATTTCAGTGCCACCTGGCATTCTTGTTGGCCGTTTGTATGATGGTAATATACTTCCTCTCGTGGCAGGGTTTGCTATTTTAAGTGTATTAGCTGGGTTTGTGTTTCGATATGCCAGTACTGCAGATATACATCCCGTCAGAGTGTGAAGTAAATCGTTACAACATATAATTTCTCTTAACTAAAGAATACTTTTAAAAACTCCAAAAGCATAATTTAAGCAAGTGTCCTTTTTACAGCAATGATTTTATTTTATTGATGAATTCAGGATCATCCCATTCAATTGCAGCATTAACACCATATTTAATTTTTCCGCTTGGATCAATGATAAAAGTTGAAGGATAAGTGATGACATTCCATTTCTTTGCAAAATTTCCATTCTGATCAAGTAGTACTGGAAATTCAACATTTACTTTTTCCATAAACTCTAAAATTGTCTCTTTATCTTCTGCATAATTAATTGAAATAAGTTCAAACGGAACACCGGCCATTTTCTTTTTTAAACGATTTAATGAAGGTATTTCCTGGACACAAGGTGGACACCAGGTTGCCCAGAAATTAACAACCGTAATTTGTCCTTTAAAATCTTTTTTATTAAAGGTATTTCCATAGGCATCAACTAATTGGATTGCATTGGGGGTATCATTACCCTTAAATGCTTTAATGCTGTGATCAATTCCATTATTTTTTATGTGGATATTGGTTAATGGAACCGGTACATCTGGAACATGATGTTTTTCCAAAACTGCAATCATTTTTCTGATATTTGGTGATAATGATTTTATATTAGTTATCATTTCCCTGGTTGGTTCTTCCGTATAAAAAAGACTTCTGACATTAGGGATAAATTTAGAATAGACAGGATTATTATGCTGCTGTAACTGTTCAATTAAACGTTTATATTGGGTGATATTGCCGCTTTTCTGCGCCTGATAAATCATAATTGGAATATTTGTTGAAGAAGTTATTGACATGAATTCAGGAGGCAAACCGAGAGAGGGTATGGATGCATAAATTGAAGGTGAAAAAAGTATTGCACCAATAAAGTCTTGAGATTGATGATGTCTCTGTTGCCATTGATGTGCACCAAGTAATACATTCACTGCGGCATAAGAATCACCTGCCACGACAATTTTTTTCCCTGTTGTTTTTTGTGCATGATTAATAAGTTCTGCCACATATTTTCCATCCAGTTGTTTAAGTGAACTGGTACTTTGTGGCAGATAGAGGGACTCAGCAATATTGCTGAGCCAAACTTCAATTTTTTGTTCGTTTAACTGGCGGGCCATAAAACGGTGATTAGTACGAAAGCCGTATTCTGGAGCCAGCCATAAAATCAGATATTTTCCAGATGCAGAAAAACGTTCAACATTAATGTCAATTTCGGATGAAATGGGAACAATGATTTCACTTTCAGCAGAACATAATTGAGGTAAAAACATTCCAAAAAGGATAGCCAGCAGATTAAAAAAGTTTTTTTTCATAAAATTAAATACCCGACATTATTCCATTTTTCCAATCACTCATAAATTCTTCAATGGATTCAATAAAATCTTTATCATGTGTCCGTTTATTAATAGTGCAGTGAATGATTATCTTATCACATTCGTTATCATTTGTGATTGACCAAACGAGTGAATTAGGACAGTCAGGCAGTGAAAATCGGATGCCATATTTTAATTCCTCATGATTAACTTTAAATTCGCCCCAGAGACAATAAATAATACCATTTGTTTGTTCATCTAAAATTACTGAGTAAATTGATTGACATAATACAGGAAGATTTTTAATGGATAATAACTTTTTTAACTTCCTTAGATCTAAATTAGAAACTTCAACCTCTTTAAAAAACTCCATACAAATTCACCAAATATATTAAGCCACTTCTAAGTAAATTTTTAGTTTAGCTAAAAGCTTATGAGTTTTAGAAAATTGGAACCAGCTTATGGCCCTGACTTTGCCAACCTATCAGCGAAATAAAGCCATCGCCAACCAAACTCATTTCAGTGGGTATTGAATTATTCTTAACATTAAACACCTTAGTGGCGATTGTACAAACTTCCATTCTGACGCCCAGTTTCGAAAATTCTTTTATTGAATTTTGGATGGATGCTAAATCAGACTCGTATTCCATGGCCAGTTCATCATCTGGTTCAGTGCTTAAATACTGCACTGTCTTACCAATAAAAACTAATACCATTTCTGATTTAACATTTTGGCGCTCCAGTCCCTTGTGAGTGCCACGAATGATATCAAGATAAAATGCCGTCTTTTTAGGGTTGGTAAAATCAATTAAAAAAACGCTTTTTGCATGACTAATACCTGCCAAAGCGACTGAGTCATTAATGTTTTCAGCTTTGACCAGCATTGTTGATAAAAAAGTAAAGAATATCAAGACGAGAAATTGTGATTGATTGAATTTGTTTTTCATAATAATTATCCTGGGGTTAAAATAATGGTAGAAATGAGTGTGTCTATTTAATTCTGCAATTGATCAGAAGCAGAAAAACTTTGCTTAACACTGCCTTTCACTGGGCGGGAAATGAATGTTTTTATTAATAATTTCAGTGAAAATAACTCAGCCCTGTTCCAGGGCAAAAGGGAGACAAACCGAGCCATTGTACAATAGCCAAATATAACTTGAGCCCAAGTACCAATACAGGGTATCCAGAATACCAGTTGCATTGGCTCGGGTAATGCAATGACAAGAAGCATGAGATACCATACTCGAACCTGTATAGGGAAACTGGTGATATTACGATCTTTAATAATAAAGTGAATAAGTTGTATCACAGTAAGACTTATGGCAAGAATAAAGCCAATGGGCTCACCTAGAACACCGAATGTTAGTAATATCGCTGTGACCAACCAATATCGCCAGCCGATATCTTTATACTCAATCATAAACATTGTACTTCTCCACTTATTAACTTTACCTTAGAAAGAATGTTCGTTCTAATTTTTCTCATAAAAAAACAGATACCTTAAGCCGCCACTGACCGCCAGGCACACTTCCATACATCGTCCAGTTTATCCATTAATGAATGTTTAATTACGCCATCCAAGCGTAAAAAAATCAGACGTAGGGCTCCGCCATAGAGTGATGCTGCTGCAACCAGGTCATCGACTGGATCAAGCTCACCATTTGTTATTCCAGTAGTAACAAATTCACGCATTTTCTGAAAGGGTCTGGATGAACAAATAGGACTGTTTCCAGGTAAAAATTCTTTATGTTTTGCATATAAAATGAACTCCATGACCTCAGGCTCTGTTTCTGTGATACGAAACAATAATTTAATTACAGCCCGGCATCGTTGTTTTGACGTTGGAAATTGCATTTCTATCTCATCAAGTGCCAGATTCATACGCATGACCAGGCTTTCATACAAAGCGCTTGCAATACCCTCTTTGTCTTTAAAATGATGATAAATTGAACCCGTACTACAGCCAGAAGCTTTCACAATATCAGGCACTGAGGTATTGAAATAACCTTGCTTTGTAAACAGGAGCAGGGATGCATTGATAACACGCTCATGCACTCCTTTAACAGGAAGCTCTGATTTTTTATTGATTTTAGTCATGAAATCAGTATAAAACGAACATTCGTTCTAGTCAATGATATTTTAATGACTTTAATTAATCAATATTAAGTAATTTTTCAAAATCATCCTCAGACATTGGCCGATTAAAATAATACCCTTGATAATTATTACACCCCATAGCATTAAGGGCATCCAGTTCTTCTTTTGTTTCAACTCCTTCCGCAATCACGTTCATACCAAGATTTTTTGCCATAAAAATAATGGTTTGAACAATTGTTTCATTGTTGTTATTAAGGTGTAAATCACGAACAAATGACTGATCAATTTTTAGTTTTTCAATCGGCATCCTATTCAAATACGACAAGGATGAATATCCAGTCCCAAAATCATCAATTGAAAAACTAAGCCCTAAAGATTGAAGTTGTTTTATTTTTTCAATTGTTTCATCAATATTTACAAACAGCATTCCTTCTGTGATTTCTAATTCTACTCGCAGAGGATCAACTTCAGTTTCTTTAAGTAAACGAATAACTACATTAATAAAATCAGTCTGCATAAACTGCATAGGGCTCACATTAATGGCAATACGTTTTAATGTGGATGGCTCAGGGTAATGATCGTTCCAATATTTTATTTTTTTAAACCCATGTTCCATTACCCAAGTACCAATTTTTATAATAATGCCAGTTTCTTCAGCAATGGGTATAAACATTTGAGGTGATATTAAGCCTTTTTCATGATGCTCCCAACGCAATAATAATTCTGCACCAATTAAGGTATTCTCACAATCATATTGAGGTTGAAAAAACATTTTAAATTCATTTTTGAGTAAAGCATCTCGAAGATCGTTTTCAAGTAACAAACGCACTTCTGCAGCCTCTTGCATACTTGCATCAAAAAACTTGAAACAATCACGACCCGCATCTTTTGCTTTATATAAAGCAATATCTGCATTCTTAAGACAATCGGATGATTGGGTTGTATCTGGAAACAGAGTAATTCCAATACTGGCTGAAGTATACAGCACATGATCCTCTATTAAATAAGGTTCTCTGATTTTACGAATAATTTCATCAGCCTTATTCTGTAATTCTAGAGTAACAGAATTTATATCATCATTAACTTCAGGTAAAAGAACGACAAATTCATCACCACCCAGTCTTGCTACTGTACCTTCTATTCCGATACATGAACTAAGACGTTCTGAAACATGAATCAATAGTTTGTCACCAATTTTATGCCCCAATGAATCATTTATGGTTTTAAATCTGTCTAAATCAATAAAAAGCAAACCACCAAAATGGTTATGAAGTTGACACAATGAACTCATTTGCTCTAAGCGGTCCATTAGTAAGCGTCTATTGGGCAATTCTGTTAAGGCATCATGATAGGCCTGAAATTCAATATCCTGTTCTATTTTTTTCCGGCTAGTAATATCTGTGCCAATTGAAACATATTGGTAAATAACATCCTTAGCATCTAAAAATGGAACAATGGTTTGATCAAGCCACACAAGCTCACCATCATTGTTTTTATCTTTTATTTCACCTCGCCACACTTTACCAGTCGTAATTGTTTCCCATATATCCTTGTAGAAGCCATTTGTGTGATAATTTGATTTAATCAAATGATGATTTTGGCCAATTATGTCTTTTCTCTTAATCCCAAAAGTTTCACAAAAATGTTTATTAACTTCTGATATAATGCCGTTTTCATCAGTAATGCTGACAATTGCATGTTCATCAAGTGCTTGTTTTTGATACCCTAAATGAACTGCAATTTCTTTCATTTCACGTAACGTGCTTAATTGCTTCCATAACAATTTTAAACAATAAAACACCAGGATGAGTGATAGTATATAAATTAAATTTTGGTAACTACTTATCTTCTTTTGGTTTTCCTCAAACAAATTTAAATAGTCTAACTGTATTTTATCAATCACTTCAATAAGGCTATTGTTAGATATTTCATTTAATGCAGCATCCACAAGATAATTTCGTTCAAATATTACCTCCAGGTGTAAAATTAATATTCTTAATTTTTTATTAAATATTTCTTCTTTAACATTATTTATTTTTGAGTTAAAAAATTGTATACGCCTTGAAAATGATGTCTTGTCAGAGGAGGTTGGATTACTTAATAAATTAATAATAAGCGTATTGAATAATGGTAATTCAGTTGAAATAATCCATTTTAATTCGTTTGATAGTTGTTCTGAATCAAGCATATGAAAATGCGTGCTTAATCGATGACTTTCATTTGAATAATACATAAAAGAATTGTGTAAAACGCCAATATTTGATTTTAGAGTATTGACCATTGCCTCTTTACTCTTTATTTTTTCTGATAACCTGCTCTGCAATTTTTTAATATTAGTAGATTTAATAGAATCATTTACAAATAATACATTCAGTTTATTAAGTGATTTTTCTATTTCTATAAAACCATTATCCAGGTAATCATAATGACGGATGGTGCCTGTTCGGATGAGTAAAATATCTTTATCCAACTTATTATCAAGATTTTTCAGATTTTGTAAATCATACAAAATCTCATTATGATTCTTCTGAAAATTACTATTAATAATTACAAAGTAAATTGCACTAATTGAGCATAATATACCTACAATTATAAGGATACTTTTAACTTTTGATGTCATCTTAAGGCTTCTTTCATAAATAATGATTGACCTTTGTATTCACCCGTTAGAGTATTTAGAAACAATTCAAGCTTAATAACGTGTTCATCAGGGAGAGTCGTGCCTAGCTGATATATTGCCATAAACTCAATAGTTTTTCTAAGCGAGTCTAAACTGCCATCATGTAAATAAGGTGCAGTAACCCCCACATTTCTTAGACTTGGAACCCGAAATACAAACCGGTCTTTTTCTTCCCCAGTGACATTAAACCGGCCATAATCTGCCTTTTTTATATTCCCTCTGACTGAAAAATAATCAGCAAACAGTCCAAATTTCTGGAATAAATTTCCGCCAACATTAACACCTTGATGACAAGCAATACAGCCATATTGTTTAAAATAAAGATACCCTTTTTTTTCATCATTAGTAATGGCTGACTCATCACCTCGCAGGTATTGATCAAATCTTGAATTAGGTGTTATCAGTGATTTTTCAAATGTAGCAATCGCATTAAGAACAGTTTTTCTGGTAATCCCTTCTGGATAGATTGAGTGGAATGTTTTTTTATAATATACATTTGCAATTAATTTTGGTAAAAGTTCGTCCCAGGTAGTAGCCCCGTGTCTGGGGTTTTTTAAATCCGCTTCAGCCTGAAGTTCGAGAGTTCTGAATGCACCTCGCCAGGTTTGCCGAAAATTATAGACACTATTAAAAACGGTAGGTGCATTGATCAGGTCAGGTTTCCCTTGATTTGTTATCGAACGGGCTAAACCATCATCACCACCGAGTAAAAGTTGATGGCAATTGGAACAAGCAAGTAAATTATTATGGGAGAGTTGAGGATCGTTAAATAATCGTTCTCCCAGTTTTACTTTTCGTGCATCTAGAGATATGGTGAGAGGAATAGGTAAAATCGGTTCATTTTTGTAGTGATTGGTGGTGCTAGCTGGGCTGGAAATACCCCCGGAAAAAACCAATAGAGGGAATGTAAGCACTATAAACAGATAAGTTAACCGCATTAACATATATAAAATACCATTAATAATAATGCAAACAGACATCACATTGTTAAATTATAGACTGGCCTTTTAATAAATATAGCTTAAAAAGTAAATTTATTCATAGTATTTCTAATATAAAATACTAAATACTTATGAAATTTGCACCAGTATAATTCCTAACACTTAACCAATAATTGTTATATTGTTGGTTATTTTCTGAGCATCACTTAACGCAAGAGGCTGTATTCATTCATCAATGAGTGATGATGGAGTTGCTCTCTATCAGTATCTTTACTGAGAACGTGTTTAAATATTTCATCCCAGTGATAGAACAGACAAAAAACTTAAATAAATTATTTGTTACAGTAAATAGTTTGGTTATCGTACAATAATAAATGTACTTTGTTTTAAATAGCATTAAGCGGAGTTAATCAATGCCCACTCCAAGAAACCAACAAATTATCCTTTCTGCCCTCCTTTTTATCACTCCATTTTTCATGGGATTGCTGAAACGTTAAGACCATCATTAATAGAAGATTCAGGAGCTACGATAACAGAATCCCCATGCCTTAATCCTGAGATGATTTCTGCCTGATGATTATTCATGAGACCTACTTTCACCGTTGTCAGTTTTGCCTGTCCATCCACGATCTGATAGACCTGCCAGCGATCATTGGTTCCAAGAAAAAGTGAGGTTCGAGGAATAACACTGACGTTCTTTTTCGTCTCTGTGATGATCCTCACTCTTACTCTATAATTCAATCCCAGGTTTTTTCCTGATTGCTTCAAGTGCTTCAAACTCTCTTTTGAGAGTGAAATTTTTACTGCGACGCGCTGTTCTTCAACACCCAGTGATGATAATTGCGTAAAAGCCTCAGGTTCAACCAGACGAACTTTACCTTCAATTAAATCATTGCCTATTGATTCCCCAAAAATTTCGACTCTATCTTCTGGCTGTATAGAGACGGCCTCTTCAGAGAGAATATCAGCAGTTACTTCCATTGCATTCAGATTGCCTATATCTAACAGAGGTTCTCCGGGTGACATGGATTTTTCATTCCAGACATAGCGTTTTAAAATGACTCCAGTGACAGGGCTTTTTACTTGTGTTCGATCAAGATTACGTTTTACATAACCAGGCAGGAGATTGGTGATCGACTTGATTGCCATGCTCATGCGCAACATGGCCTGACTGCCCTCAATTTTTACAGTTGAATCCAAATAAAGCCGTTTTGAATCACGCATTTTTCTATCACTTATCGTTGATGTATCATGTAGTTTTTTATCATTTTCCCATATCCACTGGTCATAATCCTGTCTGACTTTATTGGCCTTCACCTCGGCTTCAGTCGCTATGACCCAGTTGTTTACTGCAGTGACAATTTCATCAGCTTCAAGTGTGTAATCCTGCCAATCTAAATCCTCAATATGGGCAACAACATCGCCTTTCATAACCCTCTCTCCCTCGGCCAGGGTAATAGGGAGTATCCGCCCCTGCAAGGGCATGGTAATGTTGTAGGTGTGCGGCAGACTGGTCCGGGCACGTTCCTCTGTATAGCTTTGAATTTCCCCTTGAGTCACTACGGCTATGTTGACAGGTACACTCCTGAAAGTCTCTTCTAGTACTGAGCTGATGACAGCAATGAGTATGAGTGTCAACAAAGCCGCCCAAACCCATTGTTTCTGATTGTTTTTCTTTTTTGTCATCGTTTTCTCCATCTATTCTTTTAAACTCATGGCTTTAACCCAGTTTTCATTCATTAATATTCGCCTGACTACGAGTTGAGAAAGTAGCACAAAAATTATTGTTAGTATCAGGGTATAAAGCAGACTCATAGGTGCTAGCTTTGCTGGAAAACTGTACGCATCCGTCGAGAATTCCTGCATTGAAATGACTAATAGCCAGTGGCCTAGAGGTAGTCCAATAAGAGTACCAATAAGATTTGTTGTCATATTTTCACGTAGAAAACGTCCAGCAACCTCATGTTCAAAATAACCCATGCTCCTGAATGTGGCCGTCTCACGGCGGCGTTCAGAGAGAGAAATCAATGTTCCGTTCAGGATGGCACCAAAAAAGATGACTGCAGCAAAAATGATCATAATCACTGCCATGTAACGCATGGTATTATCCATTTGGCGATTCATGGCCTTTTTCTGCTCAGCCAAATCTGTCAGACTTGCCAGTCCCGGCATTTTCCTGACCTGCTTCATAAATGCCTGTTTTTGTTTTTCATTATGAGATGTGATAACACGAATTTCGCTAATGAGTTTTTCATGACCTAATATACGATTCAGCCAGGTATAATCAGCGTAGACCATCAGTCCCATCAAACTGCTGATAGCCTGTATGACAGGTAATTTTACCGGTTTTCTCTCACCAATGGCCGGAGTGACTTCGATAGAGTCCCCAATTGAAATATCAAGCTTCTCCATTAATCGACGACTCATCAATAGACCGGATTCAGGTACCTGTATAGAATTCCCCTGTTCATCAATTGGCTGGGTCAGTTTTCCATTTCTGATGATACCTGAAATGCCGCCATGTTTTTGATGGTTTTTCATTCTAAAGAGAGCGCTCACATTAAAAACAGGTTCTGCTTTGAATACTCCCGGTAGACGACGGATTTCATCCAGTGCTGAGAAATCCATCTCATTATGAAAAGTGAGGTGGTAATCGCTCTTTAACACTTGATTAAATTGAAGATCGACCATCTCACCAATGGATGAGACAAAACCAAAGGCTAGTACCACAATCGCACTGCCCATGGTTGCTGAAAGCACTGAAACTGCTGTTTTCCCCCGGTTGCGGAAAAAACCGCGCAAGATCATTTGCCACTGTATGCCAATGCGTTTCCATAAGCCATGAAATTGTTCCAGAAGAATCGCCCCTCCTTTTGCTGGTGGGGCTTGACGCATGGATTCAGCTGGACTTAGCTGCAATACCTGGTGAATACCTTTTAATGTCCCAATAACGGAAAATAGAATGGATATTAATAGGCCAAAGGAAAATAATCCCGGATAAATATCACTAATCAGTGCTGGAAAAGTAAAATAGATCACATACATATTCGTGATGGATACGCCTAGCCAATAACCGAGAATTATGCCCAAAACACCACCTGCCATACCTGCAGAGAGAGCAAATTTCATAAAGTGAATAATCAGGATTTTGTTACTATAACCAAGTGCTTTCAAAGTACCGATAACGGTACGTTGTTGTTCTGCCAATCGAACCATCAAGACATTTAAAATCAGCATTGCAACGAGTAGAAAAAAAACTGGAAGAGTGACAGCCATTTTTTTCAGTGAGTTCATTTCGTTATCAAGTGCCAGAGATGAGAATAATTCCGAACGGGATAAACTGGTAAAGACACCATAGGGTTTCAGGCGTTGAGAAAGTTGATTGATGACTTTCTCTGCATGGTGTTCAACTTCAGGTGATAACAGCCCGATTATATTATTACAGGCACCATGGAATCCGAAAGTATCTTCGGCAAAACTGCGTTTAATATAGAGTAGGCCATAATTACCGGGTTCATCAATTAAACTGCCGGGTGAAGTCAGATAGACAAATTCTGAGCTGATGGCGGTTCCAACTACCACAAGTTCTTTGCGTTGATTATTTAATATAGCCGGGATAATGTCACCGGGCTTGATATTACGTGCTTTGGCAAACTTCTCACCAACGATGACTTCAGCTGCACGTCCTGGTGTAAAGTAAGTACCACTACGAATGGTGATATTGTTGAGCACCGGTGCCGCTTTATCCGGCATGGATATAAGCATGGCACTGATAACTTTCTCAGTTTTAGGAATATCAAGTACCACATTAAAGAGAATGCGCTCACGAATTTCGGATAGTCCGGAAATAGAGGTGAGGCGCTTCACTTCCTGTATAGGGACTTTTTTCAAATCAAGCCGAAAGTCGGCGAGCCGAGTGGAAGCATAATACGTATTTTTGGCCTGTTCAAGATTCCAGGCAGCTGACATCATAGCGATAAAACAACCTATACCCACGGCAATAATGGCGCTCACAGCCAATAACATTGACCATTTTTGGCGTATGTCCTGTTTTAGTTTTTGATTCAGAACACTCATCACCAATTCAATTTCCTAACGGGTGTGGGTTTATCATTGGTCACAATATGATCAATAACACCATCAACAATATAGGCTGTTCGGTTGGCCATAGCGGCTAATGTCCCTGCATGAGTTATCATTACAATGGTTGTACCGGTAGCATTATTGATTTTCTGTAGCAATTCCAGAATTTTAAGGCTATTGTCATGATCAAGGGCACCGGTGGGTTCATCACAAAGCATAATTTTGGGGCGTTTTGCAATGGCACGAGCCATTGCAACCAATTGCTGCTGTCCACCAGAAAGCTGAGATGGGAAATAATTGGCCCGTTTTTCCATTCCGACCAGTTGAAGAGCCTCAATAGGATCCATTGGGTCAAAGGCAATTTCAGTCGTCGTCTCTACATTCTCATAGGCAGTCAGAGTAGGGATCAGATTATAGAGCTGAAAGACAAAGCCAATGTTATCACGACGGTGTAGAGTTAACTCATGATCGCTTAGTGTTACAATGTCTTTACCCTCAAAGCTGATACTTCCGCGAGTGGGTTGATCAATCCCTCCGATAATATTCATCAGGGTGGTTTTTCCTGAACCTGATTCGCCAAAGATAATTAGAAATTCACCATTATAGATCTGAAGGTCGATTCCCTGTAGTACATTGACTTCGACCTCATCCGTGTGGAAAGTTCGATAGATAGTGTCAAGGTTAATGAGAATTTCTTTATTTTTTGAAGATTTCACCGATTAATCCTGCATCCTTAATTGCCTTAAGGTCCAATATGAATGTGAACACAGGGGACTGGTATTCATGCTCCATACTTAGGTGATTCAGAGAACCTTGACTTTAGACTTGCCTCTGAATTACAGGCAAACTGATAAGCTTATTTATTCGCTACCCCTTAATCTTACTTTCTTTATTATTGAATGCCAACAAAATTATTCACATAAAAAGTAAAATTAAGCATTCTATTTAGTTCCTTTTTTAGTTTCGAGACTATAAGCAGTAACTGATGAATAATGTAATGAGTGGAGTTGAAATAAAATTATAATCATTATCAATTCTTAATCATGAAGATAAAGTTTAAAAAATTTGGATTGAAATTAATTTTATATTTATTGGTTTTAGTTATAAGTGATATTTAAACTTACAATTTAACTTCTTGTTAATGTTTTTTTAAACTGTTATTTCATTTTCTTTATAAGTAATAAAACGTTAAACATCAGGAGTAAACAATATGAAATTTAATTTTAGAAAGCTTGCAATATTAGGCTTGTTACAAGTAATGATAACATTTATATCAGCATGTTCTTTTGCAGAAGCAGAAACCTCACCAGAAGCTTCATTATATAAGCGCCTTGGTGGTTATGATGCAATTAGCGCAGTGGTTGATGATGTCGTAGTACAAATTGCAGCCGATAAAAAACTGGGACGGTTTTGGGCCCATAGAGGAAAAGATGGGATCACTCGTGAAAAACAATTGATTGTTGATTTCATTGTTGAGAATTCAGGTGGCCCTCTCTACTATACTGGACGTGAAATGAAAATTTTACATGAAGGTATGCGTATTGATAATGAAGATTGGGATATACTCATCAAGGCTTTAAAAAACACTCTCACAAAATTTAATGTGCCCGCTAAAGAAACTCAACAAGTATTGGAGTTTTTTGATAGTACAAAAATTGATATTATTGAGAAATCTTAATCGGTAACTGGCATATATTTTTTATTCTGCTCTGCTCTGTAGATATAAGAGCAGAATAAATCACTCTGTTTGACAATAAGAGAAAAATTAATTTATTCAAATGCCGGTCTGTTTTTCTGTTGATTCCAACGCCAGCACTCAGAGGCTTCAGAGTTTATTTTAACGCCTCCTATCCATCGCTCAGGAGGATTTAATTCCATCCAGTCTAGTTGTTTATTTAAGAGTTTTATACCGGTATTAGTTATTGTTAGATGCTGCTTGTGCCAGGGTTTATCCAGATCTTCATCCAATAACGTAAATGCTTGTGTTGCCGCTTTTTGCATTGATTCCAGAACATATAAAAACATAATATCACCTAACCAGGGCAGAGGTTCTTTTTCTGCTGTCAGGTAAGAAAAAATCTGCCCTGCGGTTAATTCCTTTTCATTAATGATCTCCAGTATTAATTGCTCAGTTAAACTTAGACCATTTTCTGTCGAAGGTAATTCCTGAAGATGCCGTTGTAATGCACCGGCCATATTAGGCAGCATATTAACTTCTTTTGAAATGCTGATCTCATATAAATTTTCAGGTGAGGATCCTCCTAACGCTTTCCAGATAGAATTACCCAGTGAAAGTTGTGACTGAGTAACTGTTTTTCGAGTTACCCACAATGAACGGATGGCTTCCGGCGGCAATTGTCCCAGACCTATAAAACGGTCAGAGCCTGGAAAATTGTTTATAGAGATTAACTCTACAAGCTCTGCTTTCCCTCTCTGATAAAAATTTGCTAATATCCTGGCCAGAATTAATTGATCATAGCTATCATGTTCAAACCATAGAACTATACGCTGATATTTGTTTTTAGCCTGAGTCAGTATCTTTTCTGCATTGTCGAAATCAATAAATGCTTGTTCCTGAGTTAAATCAACGTTCGCACCATAGGCATTATAAACAAACTTTGCCCGTATCTTGATGGTATTTTCATCATGACTTATCGGTCCCTGGCCTAGCGGATCAGAATACTCCAGGTAATCACCCGTAAATCCTGCTGCTGGCAAAACCTTCTGCAAATCGGTTCCACAGCGAATATGCAATGTTGTAAATTCAGCATCTGGACTGTTTGATTTTGATTTGATTTGTTCCAGAAAGTTTTGCATTCTCTGAGTATGAGCTTTTAATTTTGCCCAGCTGCTCAGGCCCAGTTCACGGGCAATGATCAGCTGGGCATCACTTAATTTGATTGACGTCATTAAGAGTTTCTGAGGATAATCGGGATGGTATGTTCTAATTTTTTTAATGGCATTTGCATCACCTGCCCGGCAGGCTTTGAGTAATTCTTTAGAACGTTTTTTTTGTTGTTCCAGGTTAATGCGGAAGGGTATATTTTTCTGGTATGAATTGTCTGACATAATTATTACCTTTTCTCTATATCTGTGTCCGCTGCCCAGATAGAAAAGGGAATAAAAAAAGCGATGTATAGTCATCAATCCTGGGCGCGGCCCTTTCTGCGGACACAGAGGCTTCGATCAAGCCTGCCTGCATTCTGCTGTGATATAAGAAAAATGTCAATACTTAGTTAATGAGTAACTATTCAGCAAAGTCCAACTCTTCTCTAATTCCTTCATTACGAAATGTCAGTCGCACGGCACCATATTTTCATAATGGCTCAGTAAATAGCCTCACTGAAGCAGTTAAAATTATGGCTAATATTCAATTAAGTAAAAAAATCAGTAATAAAAGTGAAGATGATAGCCATTTTTTTTGGTCTGAAGACAACAAACAAATTTATAATGCAACCAATCAGGCTCTGAATGATAATGAGATAGATGATATTGTTGCATTTCTTAAAGCATTAGATGGATTGATACCTGAGGACAAAATGAACTGTAAAAATTATCAGCAGGATTGCATTGTAAACGTTATTGCTAAAGATACATTACAATTGTAAAAACCTCATAAGGGGTATGGAATTGACTGAGTTCTGGCTTCTTGACGTTAGCATTTGTTTTCACTTTTTATCTGTATTACACTGAATGGATATCAAGCAGTACATTTTTAATACATAATAAATTAGAATGTATTATTGATTTATATATCCTTAAATAATGAATAAGCATCTAACTCATTTGAGTGATAAGACTAACATTTCTCACGTCCTTCTTTTCAGCTTATTTTGTTATTATTAGTAAATTTCTGGTTGGTCTATGGATAATTTTCCCCTTTGAGCACTCTAAAAAACAGTCAAGCCAATAATCGCTCCCTTCTGATTATTTATTATTGTACTATTTTAACCTTATGCTCGTTATATGCAGCTCAGCCAATTCAGCCTGTTTTCCAGGAAGAATTTGGCTTAACTCAATTGCAAGCTATTTTATTTACT
>JADGEM010000108.1 GCA_016744375.1 Gammaproteobacteria bacterium | reverse complement strand
ATCGGCTTCGTCTTTCATCTTTGATAACGTTGGAAAACCAAAACGATGAACATCCCTAAGGATTTTATCCACGACAATGAGTTTATCGACTGAAATCAATACTCTGCCAAAACCTTCATGACTCAGATTAAGCATGGGAACAGCCATCTGACCACATTCTTTTTCAATCATTGCTGAAATTGCATTGTAAAATGCTTTGACTCTTGCCATAACAATTTCATCTGGATCGCCAACCACAGGAATCTCTCGTTTCCTTTCTTTGGTTAATACAAAAGGATCAAGTATCTTTGCAATTGACCAATTATCATAGGTACCATAACTATCAACAGCACGCATTTGACGAATCATCTCTTTGGCGAAATCAGTACCTATCACTGGATCGTCATCACTTATTACTACTTCTGCTTCACTCATAATTTGTTCCTTAGCTTATTCGATAAAATTTATTTTTTTAATAACTCAACAATAACTTCAGCCTGATCAGCCATACGTAATAATCTGGGTTTAAAGTTCTGTTGCGAAGTCGTACCATTGGTTTGTCGACGAACTAATATAAATCCAGTGACCAGACCACACAGCCCAAACAGACTCTGCAATTCGTCTCCTGCTCCTGCTGCACTGGCTATAATTGTTACCAGGACCATTGCAAGAAGCGGCAGCAAGTAAGCCCAGATTGCGGCTCTAACCAGCAGATCATCTGGCATGCCAATAACTACTTGTTCACCTGTTTTTGCCCCCAGACTATTGTCCAGTTGCAGTTGATTACGTTTCACAGAAAACAGTTTTGCCAACACAGAAGTACCACAAGTACTACTGCTGGAGCAATGAGAGCAACTGCTGCGGGTTTCTGTTTCTACCCAAAGTTTTTCTGGACTGGATTTAACCACCCGTGCTATTTCTTCCAACATCAAACTTATTCCTCCCAGCCTTCATCTGCCATCTCATCAAAGCGGGCTGGATCGGCTGGTAAAGTGCTGGCAATTGCTTTGGCCAGCCAACTATCAGGCCCCTGAATTAATTCTTCTTGCAGGGCTGCCAATAATTCAACAATTTCGACACCTGGTGAGACCTTCACAGGTTGAATATTTTTTGCCTTAAGTTGATTCACTGCAGAGGCACCGACAGCCTGACTGTATACTGCAATACACCCTTCCAGAGCCGAAATTTTTGCGGCCAGTTTGTCCTCATTTCCATCCATTGAAAGATCACCAAATTCAGCAGCTTCCATAAAACAATATTTATCTCGATCAATGGCATAAAGAGCGAATGATTTGGCTGCGCCAAAATGTTGATTGACGTGTTTCATATCAGTTGTGGCAAAGGCAACTTTCAAAGCAGTACTCATCCATTGTTCCTCCTGATTACAGCCAACTAATTGCAATCGTCGTTGTAAGGTCATATCAGATGCTCCCTAAAATCAGTCTTCTGAGCATAAATTGACTGGTATGGATGAATTTCACCCTTTTCGAGTGTTAATAAAATATTAGCCAGTTCAAACAAAAGCTGCCTTGCACCTCGATAAGCAATCCAGTTCTTCTGATATCCCCCTAAGGTATCATATTGAGGAAAACCTGCTCGCAGCAAAGGTATTCCCAGTCGCAGTGCACTTTCGACACCATGTGAATTGGTGATTAATAGCTCCGCTTTATTGTCACTGGCCATTTGTTCCAAATCTTCAAGATCACCTATTTTTACCCGATCAGCCATCACTTGCTTGAGACTACGGGCATTGACAGGTGAAACTGCTGTCACAATTTCACCGCCAACTCCAGCCATCATCTGGCTCAGGGCTACCAGTAAGTCAGGATCACCAGCGATTGCAAAACGTGCCATCCCCAGCATAAAATGGGTATCCAGCATGGCATCCTGTAGTTGAGCCCGTTGACGCTCCAGTTTATAAGGCACTGGTTCACCAGATATTTCATGTAAGGCTTGAATTAATCGATCAGTTGCTTCAAGTCCCATTAAATGTTCAAAACGATAATCATCCACACCAGTGCGCTGTTTTAACTTGTCAGCCGCATTATGAAGTGAGTCGCCGACAACCAGTGTTGCTACAGAATCTCCCAGCGTTAAGAGTTCAGAAACATCCGTACCACCAATAGTCAATGGTGAAAAATCATCAGAATCGAGATGACCATCTAATGAATCGGATAAATCAGGAATTAATACCGGGCGTAAACCAAAGGCTTCGATGATATCTTTGAGTTCCTCCAGATCGCCTGGCGTGAGAAATGATCCCACAAGAACATTAATCTGGCGACGTCGTTTCCCAGGAATTGTTCCAGCATCATCCGCCAGAGGAACGAGCGTATCAATAATGGCTTCCAATGCCTTGGCAAAACCACTTTCAAGACACCCGCTATAATCAGGCGTTGATACTGGCACCACTGGAATCGCATCAAATTGAGGATATTTTTTGCGAAACCCACTAACGGCCATATTGACATCACTACCCTGGGTTTCAGAAAGTCCAGTTGTGGGAACGCCCAATAAGGAAGGATTGTTCTTTTCCGCAATTGTTTTTAAACCTTCAATAACACTGTCTTCTGATCCCATTACTGTAGACACCTGATCCATCGCGGTGGTCTGTAATGGAATTGGCTCGCGAAAATGACGAACGAAAAACACTTTCCCAAATGCGGTACACCCCTGAGAGCCATGTAACATTGGTATGGAACGATGAAAGCCCAGAAAAGCCAAAGCAGCTCCAATGGTTTGACTGGCTTTAAGAGGACTCACTGACAGTGCTTTTTTACGTTTTAAAATTTCAGGCATGGTTTATTTCCTCATTGACAACAGCTTTACTATCGCCAGCAACATGCCAAGTAGCTGGTTGTCTGACCGCAGACCATATTGGGCTTTCAATGGTCAGAACCATCTGACGAGCCAGTTCCACCATACCAGTATAACCTGCATAGCCAAATTCACGCTCCTGATTAATGTCCAGAAATGGGATACGAGCTTTCAGTGCGGTATACATGTTTCGACCACCCGCAATCAAGATATCAACATCATTTTCTCGTACGATATTAATTAAGGCTCTGGGATTACCATCTTCTAACATGACAGCATCACGCCCCATTAATTCACGAATACGCGCTTTATCATCTTCGGTGGATTTCTTGGTTCCAGTTGCAACCACTTCCATACCCAGATCCTGGAGTGCCGCAATGACTGACCAGGATTTTACTCCCCCAGTATAAAGCAGTACTTTTTTGCCTTTTAATTTTTCTCGCCAGGGCGAAAGTTTTTCATTAATCAGTGTTTCTTCACGCTGTATTAATGTCTCTGTACGTTCGCTTAAATCAGCATCATCAATCAGACGGGCAAAATCCCGTAAGGCCTGAGATACATCACCTACGCCATAAAAACTGCCCTCAAACCACGGACTGCCAAAAGCATCCTGTAGTTTGCGTGCGACATTGATCATCGCTTTAGAACAAACCATCATATTCGCTTCAGAGCGATGCATGGATTGCACTTCACGGTAACGTGCATCACCCGAAAGTGTACATAAAACCCGAAGCCCCAATTCATCAAGCAAAGGCAAAACATGCCACAATTCTCCAGCAATGTTATATTCACCAATCAGATTGACATCATGTATTTTTTTCGTTTCACTTTGTACTGATTCTGGCAGTGCATCGGGTTCTCGAGTGCCACAAACATATTTCACCATGGACTCACCCGCTATGCGGTTACCAAGATTTTTTGTTCCATAAAATCCAGCAGCATCGACTGGAACAACTGGCGTTCCCCAACGTTCTGCCGCTGCTTTACAAACTGCTTCAATATCATCACCAATCAAAGCGGGGACACAGGTGTTATAAACAAATACAGCCGCAGGATGATAGTTTTCAACTGCTTGCTTGATTGAGTGAAATAAACGTTTTTCACCTCGGCCCATAATGACATCCTGTTCAGTCATGTCGGTTGTCATACCAATACGGAAAAGACGTGATCCACTTGAACGAGTGCCACGGTTATCCCATGAGCTTCCAGCACAGGCAATTGAGCCATGAACAATATGGGCGACATCCGCAATGGGTAATAAAGCTATTTGTGCTCCATCAAAAGCACAACCACCTGCAGTCGCTCCTGGTTTAGGCTTGGCACAGCCAGATTTTGATTTTTTGTTGTGGGCGCAAGCTGGCTCATCCAGAAGAGCAGCGATGTCTTTTTGTTTCATAATTTGGCATCTCTGTTTAGATTGAATTCTCTATATAGAGGTACAGAGCAAACAATATGCCATTTATGTAAGTCATTGTTTTATATGAATTATGAATTGTAGTAAATGCGACAATGAAGATTGGGGTTTGTCAGAAATAAAGCAATGTGAATAGTTAGCGTGGAGATTGTCAACCTATTTTTATCATCCAATCAATTCCCAGTAGTTGGAAATTCTTACCTCAGGCTGCATTTTGTGTTTGAAATAATTCAGCCAGCGTCAACTTATTTCCAGCTTTCCAGCTTTCCAGAAATACCTTGACCGCATTAATTTCAGTCGCAAGAAATCTCAGTCCCTTCATTTAAAGCTCACTCACAAAACAGTCGATAGTGTTTCGCTTTCATTAAATGTCATCCTAGATTAAATAAATTATTCACCTTACAATGAATGGATAAAAACAGATGATCTTATTTCAATTTTTGGCCTAAAACCCAGAAAGCCTCCAAATGTCACACTTATTCTGAAATCCTTTGCTGTACAAAGGATACAGAGCATGGTGTCATTTTAGAAAGTTACAATTTTGGTTGGCTTTGTTGAATAGCTTATAATTTGTTCACAAAACAATCCAACGCTGCTTGCTGTGGTGATGAAGCCTGGCCAATTTTAGATGAGGAGCATTTAATTGATGTTATGATAACTGAAAACTAAAATGGAATGCAAAGTGCGATGCCCAATAAATACCCTGAGAAAAAAGGCTGGGATGTCCCTAAGCAAAAATACACTGTCAGCAATTGGGCCGACTATAATGAGTCACTGCGTTTACGAGGGGATATCACAGTCTGGTTGTCAGATGACGTCATTGATAATTGGGTCGAGAAAGACCGAGTGTATGATGGTACAGGAACGCCAATATTATTCTCTGATTTTGCCATCATCACTTGCCATGAGATCCGACAAGTCTATCGTCTCCCCCTAAGACAGTGCCAAGGGTTCATCAATTCTTTGTTCAAAAGAAGGGATCTGCCCATCGCAAGTCCTGATTATTCGACCCTCAGTAAGCGGCTGAAAGAATTAAATATCAAATCTCCCCAGTATAAAAAGACGGATCGTCCAGATGATACCGTCCATGCTATTGCCATTGATTCTACAGGGCTTAAGCGTTTTGGGAGAGGCGAATGGCATCAAGAAAAATACGAGCTATCGAACAAGTCTAGTTGGCGAAAACTTCATATTGGCGTAAACGAAAACCACTATTTTGAAGCCTGTGTTCTCACCGATCGTTTTGGTGCCGATGAATCTCAAGTGCCCCCACTATTGGTTCAAATTGAGCGGGATATCGACCATTTAACGGCTGATGGTGCCTATGACAAATCCCCAGTATACGATGCAATATTGGCTCATTCTCTTGATGCGGACATTGTTATTCCACCGAGGGAAGATGCCGTATTCAGTGATAAGGCCAACCCATTGCGCAACCGCAATTTACAGGAAATCAAAACACATGGAAGAATGCAGTGGCAAGAGAAACAGAATTACGGGCAGAGAAATTATTCAGAACTTGCGGTTCAACGCTATCAGAAAATTCTCGGTGACACGATGCATGCACGAGAATTTAAACGCCAACAGCAAGAGGCAATGATTGTCTGTGGTGTCATCAATAAAATGACATCGCTCGGCATGCCCCAAAGTTACCGATCCGCCTAATTTTAGCGTCTACTCTGGAGAGCTGGGGTTAATCAACAAAGCCCTCCACCGTCAGAAACCAGACCGATTAAATGAATAGGTCGTCCCCTAACAGCTGCTTCAATGGCGGCATTATTAAATGCAGTATTAGAATAAAATTCATCACTGGATATGGCATCATTTATTCTAACCAGATCTTGTCGAATAATATTTCCAGAACCCAGGGTCAGGTGGCCCACTTCCGAATTACCCATTTGACTATCTGGTAAGCCAACTGCATCACCGGATGCATTTAATGTCGTGTGAGGGTAACGGCTAAAATAATCATCAAGATTAGGCGTCTCTGCTTTTGCAACAGCATTGTTTCGTTTACTTGGGTTTATGCCAAAACCATCTAGTATCACTAAAACGACAGGTCGGCGTGGTACGCTGGGAATTAGGTTCATCATCCAGCCCTTCCATTAATAAATGTTTAAATTTGAAATTATGAAAAAAATTAGACGTCAATAGAATATTCATCAGTAATTGAAAGTTATTCAATAAATGTGCCACTCATTGGATCAGGTGGAATATTCTATGTATATCCCTATTAAATGAAGAAAATAAACTACAGGCTTGTTCAATTAATCATTTTAAACTCCAGTAATTTGCACTTATTATGTGCAAAATATTTTATATAGGGAAATTTTTGCACATTTTTTTTACAATTTTATAACACTTATGTCTCCATAATTTTTATGGAGACATAAGTGTCAGTAACAGTTTTAAAGCGAATTAGTATAAAAATATATCAATAAAATATTTGGCATAATTTATGCTTGATCATTGTTAATGGTTTTAGAATCACATCAGGATATATCAACTGATTTCAATTTTTCATTTGCATGAATTATGAGGAAAAAAGTATGTTAGCTGCTAT
>JADGEM010000107.1 GCA_016744375.1 Gammaproteobacteria bacterium | reverse complement strand
TACAACCTTGAAAGGCTGCATACAGCGAATGGTGATCAATCACCAATTAACTATGAAGATTCTCTAAAAAAAGTGTCCGGTTGGACTTGACCAGAACACATCCCGGCACCAAAGCGAAGTGGCGCAACAAAGACACGGTGTTGTTGAAAATAGGGTTCTAAATTTTGTACAAAACCAGTGAGTTTGATCCCATGACAGGCTTCTACTGCAGTGATCAACCGTTGATCAGGATTTTTTCCAACAATGCTAAACGTGAGTTGAGGGTGTTGTTTAAGCAACTCAGGCCAGACCGATTCAATAAACCAGAGTAAGCCATCGACATTAGCCTCCCAACCAAGTGAACCAATGTAAAGTAACGATTCTTGTGTGTTGTCATATTTAAGTGCAGGCAATTTTAGCTGGCTATCATCACCAAGATGATAAGTATAATGACACTTTTTCCTGCTAACACCAATTGATTCAAGACTGTCAATATCGTTTGGCGATGCAAAGACAAGATGAGCCTTTTTACAGGCACTCTTTTCATATTTTCTTACACGTATTGCCTCAAAATAACAAACCAGACGTTTTGCGAAAGAATGCTCTTTGTCTTTTGCATATCGATCCCACATAAGATAGTAAGCATTATGTTCATGCAGAACAATCTTTCCTTTATAATTTTTTGGAATATATTGAAAAACCTCATAATGATCTAAAATAACCATATCATAGTCACAAATATTTTCTTTGATTTTACAAGCAAAATAATCAGAATAGGTTCTGTAAATATTTAATGGCATTTGATGCCAGTAGCTTTTTATAAGATTGATTATTCCTCTGGCACATTTAACTGGAGTGAAATAGAAATCATTAATTTGTGCTTGTAATATAAAATCATGTACATAGTCTTCATCATCTGCTTTGAGAATTGAACCTACTGACACCTGATAATTTTGTGTCAGAAATTCCAGTAATTTCCAGCTTTTCAGTTTGCCACCACTTACTGGGGGAAAAGGGAGTTCAGGTGTTAAAAAGAGTATTTTTTTCATGGATTTATTAGTTGAATTCATCATCATATTGCTCCACTATTTTTGGTAAATATAATACGAATGGTTTTTAAAATGAGTTTGAGATCATATAAAAGGCTCCATTTTTTTTGATAGTCCAAATCCAGTTGAATAATATCTTCAAAATTTTTGACATTGGAACGTCCATTGACTTGCCATTCACCAGTAATACCCGGTTTGACATCCAATCGTTGCCAGTGTGGTATGTTATATTGCTCAATTTCATCGGGCGTTGGTGGTCGTGTGCCAACCAAGCTCATTGAGCCTTGAAGCACATTCCAGAATTGAGGTAATTCATCAAGACTGGTCCGGCGTAAAAAATGACCGACTCTGGTTATGCGTGGATCAAATGAACACTTGAAAATAGCACCTTTAGCTTCATTTTTTATTTCATGTTTACGAGCTTCTGCATCAGTAGACATTGTTCTGAATTTATAAATAATAAATTGACTGCCAAGCCAACCCTGTCGAGTTTGAGAAAACAAAAGAGGACCTTTGGATTCCATTTTGATAGCAATGGCAATGGGTATAATTAGAATAGATGTAATAAATAAACCAACAATTGAACCAGCAATATCAATTATTCGTTTGCTTTTTGAGCACACTGATGGGTGTGTTTCAGGAAGATTTTGATTGTTAGTCTGGACTTCTTGATGTTTCAAGAGAAGAATTTGTTCTAATCCGGTCATTTTTAAAACAGCTTGAACTTGATTGCTTGTTTTAGAGACAAACAATTTAATGCCATTTTCATTTGCTAATTGGATGCTTTTTACAAGTGCTCCAATGCCTCTGCTGTCAATGAATTTCGTTTTTGAAAAGTCCAGTATAATTTTGTATGGTTTTTTATTGTGGGTGCAAATATCTTTAAATTGTGCTGAAAAGGACGTGGTTTCAACTGCACTGAATCGGTTGGCAACAACAATGCTTGTTACTTTTTTATGATTGGGTTTCAATCGTTCTAAATTAACTTCTGCATTCATGATAAAGCACCCATAATTATATTTTAATGTGATGTAAGCTCTTAATTTAAAATTGAATTAACCTTTGCACTCAGCTTTTTTAAATCAAGTGGTTTGGTTAAATAGTCTGTTGCTCCAGCATTAAACGCATCTTCAATTTCTCCGACCAAATTTTTTCCTGTTAACATTAATACAGGGATATGAGCGGTATTGGGATCGCTTTTAATCTGTTTTAAAACATCAATGCCATTCATCCCTGGCATGACCCAATCCAGAATAATCAGGGCAGGATTTTTAATGTTGGCCAGTTTGATGCCATCAAAACCATTACTTGCAAGGAAAACTTTGTATTTATCATGACTGTCTAATCTTGCTTTGGTTAAAATGCCAATGGAACTGTCATCGTCAATAACAACAATTGAAGGTGTTGAAAACCACATATTTTGGATCCTTGTTTAAAATTATTTGTAATGATAGTAATCTTATTGCAAGTGGTATGCCTATTATTTAAGTTGTTGTTTTTATAGGTTTTTGGCATTTTTTTTGATGTTTTTAGCAGTAGGTGTTGCAGAATAAAAATGATTGTTTTGCATTATGCGAAATTAATGAATCACACTACATTAGAATCAGATAGCTGAATTAATGGTTTTTCGTACTGCAGAGACTTGTTGGGAAATCACTGGAACATGAACTACACTTTAATCAACTATATTGGCTTCGTAGTGTTATATTTTTTTGATTAATTAGGAATATAAGTGCAAAAAATGAAAAACAATTCAAAAATCAATATATTAATTGTTGAGGATAATGAGTCTCTATCAATTGTTTATCGAAGCTACTTGGAGAAACAAGACTATAGTGTTTATGTTGTGGGCACAGGTGAGGATGCTTTAGATCATCTCTCCAATAACATTCCTGATGTTGTATTACTTGACTTACAATTACCTGATATGCACGGTACTGATATTTTAAAAGAAATTTCTGAACAGCAACTCCCATGTGAGGTTATTATTATTACTGCACATGGTTCTTTAGATCTTGCGGTAGAAACCATGCGCATGGGTGCCACTGACTTTTTAACCAAACCATTTGATGCCAACCGACTGATTATCACTGTTCAAAATGTCCTGGAGCACAAAAAACTCAATCAAATGGTTGAAACCTACCAGGAAAACTTTTCCAGAGAACATTTTCATGGCTTTATTGGTGCTTCATTAAGTATGCAATCAATCTACAGAATGATTGAAAGTTCTGCTAAGAGCAAAGCCAGTGTCTTTATTATTGGAGAAAGCGGCACAGGTAAAGAGCTTTGTGCAGAAGCCCTTCACAAAGAAAGTAATCGCAAAAACAATGCCTTTGTCCCTCTTAATTGTGCTGCTATTCCTAAAGATCTGATGGAAAGCGAGATTTTCGGGCACACAAAAGGTGCTTTTACCGGGGCAGTAAAAGAACGTGAAGGGGCAGCCAGCCAGGCAAAGAACGGGACATTATTTTTAGATGAGATTTGTGAAATGGATCTGGAGTTGCAAAGCAAGTTGTTGCGCTTTATCCAGACCGGTACCTTTCAAAAAGTGGGCAGTAGTAAAATTGAAGAAGGTGATATTCGGTTTGTTTCTGCAACCAATCGAGATCCGCTTGAAGAAGTTAAAGCGGGACGTTTTAGAGAAGATCTCTATTACCGCTTGCATGTTATCCCCATAGAACTGCCGCCATTAAGAGAGCGTGATGACGATGTAATAAAAATTGCAAGGTTGTTTTTATCAAAGTATAGCCAGGAAGAAGATAAATCATTCACTTCTTTTTCATTTGAAACAGAACAAATGATTTTGGAATATGACTGGCCTGGTAACATCAGACAGTTACAAAATGTAATAAGAAATATAGTGGTATTAAACCAGGGTAATGTCGTGACACCTGAAATGCTGCCTCCACCACTGAATAATATAAAAATTCAGCCAATACGAAATTATTCGGTTACTTCTGAAACTCCTATTGAAGCAAGGATTCAACAAAGTGATGAAATTATTCCACTATGGAAAGTAGAAAAAAAAGTCATTAATGAAGCGATAGCAATATGTGATGGAAATATACCTCAAGCTGCTGCCAGACTTGAAGTGAGTCCTTCCACCATCTATCGGAAAAAACAAAGTTGGGAAGATAGCGGATCATAATGTTTTAGATTCTGTTTTGCGGGGTAAAACCAGATCGCGCCCAGAATTTTTGGCTTGATATAGATGCTTGTCAGCTTCTTCTATTAGTTCAAGTCGATTAATCTTTTCTGGAAATGATGAAATTCCTGCACTGAAAGTAACCAGAAATACCTGTGACTCACTGGAATGCATAAGTTCTGAAAATTTTTCTCTTAATTCATTGATCATTCCATAAGCATTTTCTACTGTTGTTTCAGGTAAAATAATACCAAATTCTTCACCGCCATAGCGTCCAATAATGTCAGTACGTCTTAGATTTTGTTTTAAAAAAACAGATAAAGTTTTAATTACTTTATCACCAATAATATGTCCATACTGGTCATTGATTGCTTTGAAGTTATCAATATCAATCATGACGTAGCAAAATTCAGAGGCATTCCGAAATGACCGGTAAATTTCTAAATCAAGATGCTCTTCGAGCATTGCATGATTATATAATTGAGTCAGACTATCTTGCATTATACGCGAACGTAAAGTTCTTGCTCTTTTAATTCGGCTCTTCAGATTATTGACAATAAAGTTAGATTTGGTTGATTTATCTAAAAAATCATCCACGCCATCAGAAATTGATTTAAGATGAATGATTGGATCGGTTTCTGAAGACAAATAAACAATAGGTATAAATTCAATGTTGATGCGTTGTCTCAATATCTTCGCTAATTCAAATCCTGAGCATTCCGGCATATGATAATCAATTAACAACAAGTCTGGTTTAAACTCTGTGATGATATTTAAAACATTATCAATACTATTGATGTGCTGGCATATTATGCCTGCCTTTTTGAATACATTTCGATAATAAGTGCCAATAGATTCATCATCATCAATAAATAAAATACGATAGGCTATTTCATTTTTCTTACATTGCTTGGTGATAACTTCAGAAATTTCAGAGGCTTCAAGAGGTGTCGATAAAAATGCCTCACCATAATTTCGAATACCTTGTAGATGAGCTAATAGATTATTATTGTCTGAGTAATATATAAAATGAATATCATTTTCAAAGCGAAGCTTTGCGTATTCAATGACCTTAACCGTCACATTATTAATAAAGATTGTATTAATGAATACAAATAAATTATGGCTGCTACTTAAAGCCAGATTTGCTTTGAGATTGCTCATGATTGAGAAAATATCCTCAATTGAATTGAAAATATTAACAGTATAACCAAAGTCCTCTAACTGAGTTTCCAGAGCATTTAATGATTGATTTTTATCATTCATAAAAAAAACTGAAATTGTTTCACTTTGATTTTCACTTTGATCATCTATTTGTTTTTCATGGTACTTAATAAGTTTGTTCATGAGTACACTCCATTTGAATATGATAATAAATCAGAAGGTTTTTTTTGTAATAATGATTGATAGGTTAATTTAAGACCTTCTGTGATATTGGTGAATGATGTTGATGTGATGTCTTTACGGAACTGTGCATTATTTCCCGTTGATATAGTCACCTTATGAGTCTCATTTAATTTGTATATTACAGGTAGTGATTGGCCAGAAATAGATTGTAATATATTCAGTATCTGGTTTTCTGAAGTGGCAATTCCAGAGCACACATTATAAATTTTATTGCCTGACTGGATTTTGTTCATTGCACAGATAAGAGCATTAACCACATCATTAACAAAAATAAATTCTTCTTGTTGCTGACCATCACCTTCTATCTGTATCGGCGTTTTATTTATGATGTGATCAATTATATTGCTGATAACTCTTGAATAGGGTGAATGGCTATGTTGACCTGGGCCATAGACATTAAATAATCTTAAGCCCGTTGTTGGAATGTGGTACTGAATATTTGCAATTCGAGCATACAGCTCATTACAAATATTATCGACGCTATAGCCATTTGTTGGACGAACGACATCTTCCTCATTGAGCTCGATATTTGCATTGTCTCCATAAACAATTGCCGAAGAAGTATAGACAACTGGAATCGCATTGCGAAACTTATTTTCTTGTGCAGTATATAGAATATTTTTCATGCCGCTTATTGCGGTGTCATTTATATTTATACCGAGATTTTCCTGCGATGAAATTCCGGCCAAATGAAAACAAGCATCAATATCTTGCATTGAATTCTCAAGTAGTTTTCTATCAAAAATATTACCTAAAATTATTTCACACCCTTGAAGTGAATCACTTATTGTACCTGTCGATAAGTTATCAATTATTCTGACATTGTGACCCTTACTCAAAAGGCTTTGGCATAAATGTGAGCCAATAAATCCACAACCACCAGTGACCAGATAAGTTTTCATTATATTATCCCATTGAATTAATAATAATTGTTTAATGTATAGGCTCTTCTTAACTGATAGCAAATTTCCTGCCAAAGTTACGAATATGTATGAAAATACAGGTTGGGAAAAAAAAGAAACAGATTTTTTAATAAAAAAAAATCATTTTGCAATAAAAATCCAGGATCAATATTCAGCTTTTGCATTTTGCAAATAATGCTTATTACATGATGAAAGTTCCTAAGGCCACTATTAGCAACTCATTGAATTTCAATAATTAGTGCCCATCCGTAAATAGCATTTTTTTGTGATTCAGCCTAAAAAATTCTATACAGGATTGTCATCAGTCTTTTTAAGTTTCAAAAAACTGATC
>JADGEM010000106.1 GCA_016744375.1 Gammaproteobacteria bacterium | reverse complement strand
TAACCCATCTAATGTTGATACGGGTAATATGATTCTTGAGTAAAAGGACTTTCAGTCCTGTAGCAACCTATGGACTTTCAGTCCATAGTCGTTGAGTTACTCAAAATGGACAATAACCTGTTTTTCCAGATTTCTGCCGTTTCACTGGTCGGTTTAGCAGCAAAAAATTCCATCCTGATCGTTGAGTTTGCTCACAGCCTTCATAATAACGGCCTGTCCGTTAAAGACGCTGCTCTTGAAGCAGCGATACAGCGTATACGCCCCATACTGATGACATCTGTTGCATTTATTCTAGGTCTACTGCCTTTGGCGCTATCTTCAGGAGCTGGTGCTGAAGCCAGAACTTCTATGTCAACTGGCTTGCTCGGAGGAATGTTTGCTGCAACGACAGTTGGTATTATTCTTGTCCCACTATTTTTTGTTCTATTTACCTCATTATCTCAATGGCTCTGGTCAAAAAAATAAAGGAGTGATTATCATAAAAAAATTACACTTACTTTTACTCATCCTGTACTTACTTTTATTGAGCGGATGTATGCTTGGCCCCGATTATCAGAAACCTGAGCCCATTAATGAAACCGAACAATGGCATGAGTTGAGCCAACAGTTAGACACATCGCACTCCATTGCTGAGCTTAACTGGCGTGAATTTTACACAGAACCTGAGTTACAGGCATTAATAGAAACCGCCTTGAAAAATAATATTGATCTGCTGGTTTCTGCAGAACGTGTTTTTTATTCACAACAGGAAGTCACTCAAGCGGATGCCCAACTACTCCCAAGAATTGATTTACGTTTGTCTTCTGAGAAAGAGGGTGAAAGTGGATATCTGGTTTCAGATCCCGGTATTAAAAATAGTTCTGAATTTCATGGCTTACTTTCCTGGGAAATTGATCTCTGGGGACAGTTACGCCGTGCATCACAATCAGCCACAGCAGAATGGCAGGCCAGTTATGTTCAGATGTATGGTGCACAGGTTTCATTAATTTCACAAGTGGCACGTATCTACTATGATATTCAGAATATCAAGAAACAAATTATTATCACAAAGAAAACAATCAGTGATCGTTTGCATTCATTAAAAACCAATAAACTACGTAAAAAGCAAGGAAGAATTTCAGGACTTGATGTCAGTCAAAGCAAAGTTGAATGGTTAACTGAAAAAATAAAATTACCTGGTTTCAACAAAACACTCAAAGAGCTAAAGTACAAATTAGCACTTATCATGGCAGAGAAACCAAGAGACTTTTCTATACCAGTACATGAAAAAATGAATGAATATATGCATGGTATTCCAGCAGGGTTACCATCCGATCTACTCACACGAAGACCTGATATTATTGCAGCAGAGCGCTATTTAGAAGTTGCAAGCGCACAAATTGGCGTTGCTGAAGCTAATTTCTTTCCTAATATCATTTTGACTAGTGAGTTGGGGCGTAAAAGCAATGATCTTGATGATGTATTAAGTTCAAGAGGGGAAAACTGGTTAATCGAATTTAATATTTTAACACCGCTATTAGACTGGGGCTTTAACAAAGCAACCCTAAATAAGGCAGAATCTGAATTCAGGCAGGCAGCATTAAATTATAAAAATACGGTACTGAGTGCATTAAAAGAATCAGCTGATGCTTTCGATAATTTCGAAAAAGCACAAGAAATTTTTAAATTAAGGAAAATGTTACTCAGTTCGACACGGAATAACCTTCGTATCGCTGAACTCACTTATGAAAATGGCATTATTACCTATCTGGATGTGCTGGATGCACAACGTAATCATTCCAGTGCCCAACAAGATTTAAGTAATGCTGTTAATGATATGCAAGATGCTGTGGTCACTTTATACACAAGCCTTGGCGGAGGATGGGATGCCAGTATTTTGAACCAAAAGATTAAAAAACCTGAAGGAGGATGATAATGGAAAAAAACATTAAAGACAAAGCAGTACTTGAAACACTCATAGAGCGTTTTCAAAAGCACCGCCTGCCTCGATTAATGGATATTAAGAAAAATGTGGATCAAGGTGAAATGTTGAGCGAATATGATATTGAGTTTTTGGAACAGGTATTTAAAGATGCCAGACAAAATGATCATTATCTTCAAACGGCAGATGATGAATTAAAAGCATTAATGATGAAAGTGCTTTCACTTTATCAAGGAATTACAGAAAAAGCTTTAGAAAATGAACAGAAAAAATAACAACTAATTTTTTATAAAACTTTATAAAATATAATAACATACGAAACAAAGTAACTCTGGAAGAACAAAATAAGATGAGCCATAACATTTAATCACAGTGCCATTTAACCAAACCCTAAGACCATGATATGATTAAACGAGTCAATGCCGTAGGTTCTAGTTTAAGTGCCATAGATTGTGCACACCTTATGGATATCTTAAATATAATTAGTTAATTATTAAGGACGTAATATGGAACAATTAAACAAAAGACGCTCACTGTTTTCAAGATTTCTACCCGCTATCATTTTCCTGACTCTGTTGATTGCACTTATCTATAATGGTGCCCGAATTAACAATTTGGAAGAAAAAAAACAAACTTCTCCTATTACCAATCGCTATAGTATGGGAAGCCAGGACATTAATATCATAAACTCACAGACAGTTTATGTGCCAATATACTCGCATATCAACCGCTCATCTGGAACACCTCAGTTATTGGAAACCACCTTAAGTATTCGAAATTCCGATCCAAAAAACAGCATTACACTTCTTTCTGCCCGTTACTATGATACAGAAGGCCAAGAGCTTCAGAATTACTATAAAGAACCTGAAGTTTTGAGACCATTGCAATCGACTGAAATACTGGTTAAGGAAACAGACACTCGTGGCGGCTCGGGGGCTAATTTTATTATTGAGTGGGTTGCAGACATCCCGGTTTTTGAGCCGGTTATTGAAGCAATTATGGTGAGTAATAGCAACAGCAGTATTTCTTTCAAAAGTACTGGTCGGCCTTTATCTATTCGAAAAAAATAGGCCAGGAAAAAAACATGTCTGATCTGATCTAAGCTAAGAGACAGAGAATTTGTTAAAACCGATAAACTGCACTGACTCCGAAAAATTTAAAACTGGCATCATAAAAATCAATATTTGAATCGATATCGTAATAAGCTATATTGGCTAATAAATTCCAGTTTTTCAAACCAAACATTTGTTTATATGCTGCACTCAGCCCTATTCCCCAGCGATCATCGTCACGTGTTTTATTATAAATTGGGTTGCTTTTATCATAATCGACAGCTGCCCAGTCAACCGTGGTGATCAATGCATATTGGTTTGTATTGTAGGTATGAGTCAAACCAATAACCCAGGCATCATTTCTCATTGCTTTACCATCAAGCTTTTGGTTTACAAACTTCAGTTCCGGTTTTAAAAAATGACCATTATTAAAGTCAAAATTATAATTCATTTTAAACACATGGTTTTCACCTTCACGCTCTAATAAACTGAGTTCAGTTGAACTTAAACCCAAAGACTGACCACTTTTTTCATCATCAATATCAATTTCACGATAGGTGTATTCCAGACCTAATTTTGAGCCCATTATTTTATCCCATTCCAGACGGATACCCGTTGATTCCCGATCGGTTTTAGAACGAGGCTGATTGATTAAATAAGGGTCTTCCCAAACTTCAGCGGGCAACCCGGAAAACACAAAACTGGCAGCAAGCAGGCTTTTATCAGATAATTCATGGCGCACCCCTATAAGACTTGTGAAATCAAATTCTAAAAAATCTTCCAGTTTATTACCCACATATATCTGTGTTCGGGCACCAGCAAACGTATAGGCCAGTTCTGCGTTAATAATAGGTATAGAATCATTTTCAGATTTTGGGGAAGCATTTAATGAAGTAATAGTTTTATTACCTATATCAGCAATACTATTACCAGCAATTAAATTAGATTTACCTCTAATACCACCACCACCAATGGCAACATAGCCACTAAAACCATCTTCTGTTGGTATGGCATCTAGTGCAAATAAAACATCCGGTACTATAAATAAGCTGATTGCAAAAAAAAAGCATTGAAATTGATTTTTCATTTTTTTTCCAGTTATTTTAATATGAAGTCTATTCCAGTTTAGATACTAAAAATTTAAAGATCAAATAAAGATTCTTATAGTTCATCAACTGTTGGTATATATCAATGAAAAGCCTGGATTAACAAGGCATTGTAATCTTGGTTGTTAGAATCTGAACCTGGAGGAACTCTACAATAATAAATAAATTTTATCTTTGTTAAAAAAGATGCATATAATAAAGTTAATATTAAAATTTCTTTGGAGATGGGCATGAAAATTATTTCCTATGTTATTCTGACATTTGCTCTTGTCAATATTTCTTTTGCTGGAGATAAAACTGAGTGGAAAAGTTTTTTTCCTCAACAAATGACTGCTAAAGCACTCATGACAACCTGTGCATCAAGCTATATGAGCAGTACAGGCAGGCAGCGGCAAAAATACTGTTCTGGTTTTATTAGCGGTGTAGAAGAGTCTATACGGTTACTAGGTAAACAGACGATTGCCCCAAAAATCTGTTTACCTAAAGGAAAAACATCCAGCCAATTTACTGATATTTACATGACTTATGCATCAAGAAAGACAACGGATCTCTCTAAACCGGCTGCCCTTATTGTTATTGAAGCTTTACAGCATGCATTTCCATGCCCAGAGGCTGATTAGAATGTAGAAAAACATCCTAAGATTGGGCATAAAAGATAATAAATACCTATAAGGCTGTGTTTATGAGTACTGATATCACATTAAAAATATTTGATTTTTTTAAAAGAGAAAAAGCACTTCTCATTGGTGTAATAACAGCCATTCTATTTATTCTATACGATGACTTTTTTTTAAGCCGGCTAGCAAACTCATTATATTTTTCTATGCTGTTCGTCTGGTTATTTATCACTATGCTATGGATGGCATTCAGTGTGGTTCGTCATGCCGATGGCCTGGCCGTAATACTGGGTGAACCTTATGGCACTTTAATTTTAACCATATCCGTGATTAGTATTGAAGTGGTTATGATTTCAGCAGTCATGCTGACTGGTGGAAACAATCCGACTCTGGCACGAGATACCTTATTTTCAGTATTAATGATTGTATTAAATGGCATGGTTGGCCTGACTTTATTGCTTGGTGCTTTAAAATACAAAGAGCAAATCTACAATTTGAAAGGTGCCTCTGCCTATCTTGCGGTCATAATTCCACTTGCGGGTCTTGGGCTTATTCTTCCCCGCTATACAACCTCCGCACCCGGCGGTGAAGTCTCTCCGATGATGGGCGTTTATCTTATCATTATGTCATTGACACTTTATGGCGTTTTTCTTGCAATACAGACTTTACGGCATCGTTCTTTTTTTCAACAGCCACTATTTCCTGAACAAGAAAACAATGCAAAACATGAAGACCATCATTTCGTCATAGGGATTCGCTATCATGCTTTAATGCTGCCTATAACCATGTTACCGATTATATTATTATCAAAGAAAATGGCTGTTATGGTTGATCATGGTATATCTACTATGGGAGCTCCCCAGGCTTTAGGTGGATTTTTGGTGGCCATATTAGTTCTTTCACCTGAAGCAATGGCGGCAGTCAAATCGGCATTAGATAATAAGCTTCAGCGCACCATGAATATTACTCTGGGCTCAGCATTATCAACAATCGGTATGACCATACCTGCGATACTGACGATTAGCTTAGTGACTGGGAAGCCAATTGAGTTGGGACTGGAACAAGCTGAGGCATTTTTATTAATCTTTACACTCATGCTGGCCATTGTAAACTTTAATAGTGAACGTACTAATATTCTCTATGGGGTTGTTCATCTGGTATTATTTATGACCTATATTATGCTCATTTTTGATTGATTGTGAGCCGTGAAAATTTCAGAAAGGCAATAAAACCAGATATAATTCAGGCCCGTTAAGTTTTAGGCGTGAGATAATTAGAGCATGGTAAACAAATTTAATGTGCAGCCATACTGGCACCAGGCTCATGTAAATGAGACGTTCATTAATAAAAAAGGGACTGCTGTTATTCTTAAGCCATTTTCACTATAATTATTTGAATAATTACATTATTCTCTTAAATAATTGATTTATTGAATACTTTTATAAAAGGAATTTAGTTGATGTCAAGCAATCATTTCAAGCAGGAGCTCTTTACTCAGTTTGCCCGTGTTGGTAAAGCGATGAGTAATGGTAATCGCCTTGAACTACTGGAGTTTATTGCACAGGGTGAACGAAGTGTCGATGAACTGGCCAAAGTCTCTGGTTTATCAGTAGCCAATACCTCTCAACATTTACAGCAACTACGCCAGGCAGGACTCATTGCCTGTACCAAGCGAGGCTTAAAAGTTTTTTATCGCCTCAGCGGTGATGATGTCATTGATTTATTCAATTCCCTTCGTAATGTCGCAGAGCGTCATCTGGCCGATGTTCAGCAGCTGATTAATACATTCCTGACTGTAAAAGATGATCTGGAACCCATTCCAGCAACAGAGTTGCTGGATCGGCTCCAAAATGACTTAGTGACCGTTTTGGATGTCAGGCCACCGGAAGAATATAAAGCAGGTCATTTACCAGGTGCTATCAATATTCCTTTAAGTGAATTAGAAATGCATATGACTGAACTGGATACTACGCAAGATGTGGTTGCTTATTGTCGTGGTCCCCACTGTGTTCTTGCTTTTGATGCGGTAGAAAAACTCAGACAACAAGGAATAACAGCACATCGCATGGAAGATGGTTTCCCGGAATGGAAATCTGCAGGATTGCCGATTGAACATTAATATCGGTGGCTAAAGAACTTGTTATAGACGTTGGTTAATCAATCTTTTTTTCAGATAATAAAAAAATATATGGGTATTCGTAAAACCTTGTAGAAATCATGCAAATACAATATAATTTATTCTATGTTAAATTCGTAATTAAGTGTGGAAATATGACCTTAGAATATG
>JADGEM010000137.1 GCA_016744375.1 Gammaproteobacteria bacterium | reverse complement strand
AGCTCGCCTTCAGCAGGTATGCCAATACAGCCTGTATTAAATACCGATGTAAAAACAGTGCGTCCGGTTGCAGCATCTACCAATACAGCTTCTCCTGTACCTTCTATACAGCAGTTATTTCCAACGGAGTACAATCAGCCGTCAAAGGTTATTTATACAGAAGAAGATTTGCGTGAATTTGCCTATGGTAAAATCGCTAAGGTATTCGGACCTGATTATGGCATTATTGATACTTGTCCTAAGCGCGTTATGCTGCCTATGGATCCTTATCTGTTAGTCACCCGTGTGACAGAGATGCAGGCAAAGAAGGGCGAATTTGTACCGTCTAAAATGACCACTGAATATGATATTCCTCATAACGCCTGGTATTCAACCGATGGACAGATCCCCACCTGTATTTGTATTGAATCAGGGCAATGTGACTTGCTTTTAATCAGTTATATGGGTATTGATTTTGATAATAAGGGTAAATACATGTACCGTCTGCTGGACTGTACTTTAACATTTCTTGATGATCAGCCCAAAGAAGGTCAGACACTGCGTTATGAGATATCTATAAACTCATTTGCCAAACATAAAAACAATCTATTATTCTTCTTCTCCTATGAGTGTTTTGTCGGCGATAAAATGATCCTTAAAATGGATAATGGCTGTGCCGGATTCTTCTCCGAACAAGAGCTGGCAGTTGGTAAAGGGGTTATCCGAACCAACGAAGAAATTGAGATACGCTCAAGAGTTATTAAATCATCTTTTGAACCCATTTTGCATTGCCAGAAAACGGCCTTTAATGAAAAAGACATGTTTTACCTGATGGAAGGGGATTTGGCGAGTTGTTATGCTAATCCTGCTTATGACAAGCAAGGAAAAAATCCATCACTGCATTTTCCATTAGAAAAAATCCTTATGTTGGATCGTATTACAAAGGTTGATCGTAATGGCGGTTTGTGGGGATTGGGACTCATTGAAGCAGAAAAAGAACTACAGCCGGATGAGTGGTATTTCACCAGTCATTTTCGAGATGATCCGGTACTGGCAGGTTCACTGATGTCTGAAGGTTGTGTGCAGTTACTGCAATTCTTTATGTTGTATCTGGGTATGCATACTCAGACGCAAGATGCACGTTTTCAGACTATGCGTAATATACCTCAGCCTATTCGTTGTCGTGGTCAGGCACTGCCAAAAGATCGTTTAATGACTTATCGTCTGGAAGTAACAGAAATTGGCTTATCACCCAAGCCCTATGCTCGTGGTAATGTTGATATTATTATTGATGGTAAAATCGTAGTTGATTTCCGGGATGTGTGTCTGGAACTGACCGAAAAAAGCGAAGCTGAGAAGCAATTATTAGCTTCAGCTCGTTCAGGTATTCCTTTGGCGGCGCCTATAGCAAATGTTAAAGCTGCTCCAGTTGAAACAAAAAAGACTGTTATGCCGAGTCTTAACAAGCAAGATAGTCGTCTGCCAGTGATGCCGCCAATTGAAGTTAAACCAGCCGTGGTAACAGAAGAACAGGTGGTTCATTTTGCTACGGGCGATATCGAAGCGTGTTTCGGCCATGAATTTGCCTTATATAAACAGCCGCCGCCAACACCGCAGCATCCTCCCAGGCGTCCGCCACGGACACCAAATGGCTATCTGCAGTTAATGCACCGTGTGACTGAAATTGACGGTAAACGTCATGACTTTGAAAATACCGTTGCCTGTACTGCTGAATATGATGTGGCACCACAGGTCTGGTTCTGTGATGTTAATTCACATCCCTCGTTAACACCTTATTCAATGTTAATGGAAATAGCGCTGCAGCCTAATGGT
>JADGEM010000002.1 GCA_016744375.1 Gammaproteobacteria bacterium | reverse complement strand
CATTGACGAACCTGAGCTGAATCTTGGAACAGAAATTCTACATATGATGGAAAAGTTAAGAAAATGATATTTCTACAAGGTTTTACGAATACCCAAATATATCTGGATTTATTTACCGACAGAAGATATAGATGATAGACTGTTTTCATATTTATTTCGTTAAGCGCCTTAATATAAGTGGCTCTTCATACTCAAATAACATTTGTCTTCTATTTTTTATAAAAAACTTATTCAATTCATTTTTAGTGGCATTAATTATAATCGTATCACCATATTTATTTTTAACAATACTGCCATTTATTTTTTTCTTTATTATTGCTTCTTTCAAAGCCTCAGTTGATGCTTGCCATACAATTGTTTGATTACTATCTTTTTTGAATTTTGCAAAATAGTAATGCTTTTCTTCTGTTTTTCCAACAATATTCATATAGGTATTATCATCGTCATTTTGTGTAAGAAAAACTCTATATTTTAATAATTTTCCATTTTCAATAAACATGATTTCAATTTCACCATGTTCTTGATTTATTATTTTTAGCTGTAATGATCCACCCTCTGAAACCCAAGTGCCTTCCCATTCATCTTTATTGGGAGTATAAATATCTTTACCCAATTTATTGACACTTTGAACCAGTGTACACCCAATGATGAGTGATGTAAGAGCTAAAAGTATTAATTGTTTTATGCTATTCATTATTCAAGTGTTTTCTCATTTTCTATTATCTAATTACAATTGGGCACTTGATATTGATGTTTATTATTTTAAAAAACACCACAACAGTTATTAACTATTATACCTTTTTTTAACCAGACATAAGTCAGTTTTTGCTTACAAAACTGTCATTCATAAGCAGTTTCTTACTTGTATTGTTTGCTTTGAATAACGTACCTATAAAGGCTTGAAATTTACATCATCAGTGAAAATGCTTAATGTCATTATATTCTGATTTTAGGTGTTTATAATTAATGATTGCATTTTTTAGAGCAATTTCTAAAGCCATTAAAACATCATCAGAAGCAATTTTCCTGCCTCCTTTATCACACTCTTTTATAAACAGCAGCCAATGTTCTACTTCATCAAAAATGTCATGTTCCATTATTTTTTCCCTTTTAGTTTCATATACTATAAATAAATCAGTTTGTTACTTCATGACCAAACCAGACAAAAAACATGATAATTTAAGACATTTGAATTTATGAAGTAATTAGGCAATACTTAAGTACCTGAAAAATTTTGAGAATAAGATGCTAGCCACTATTTCAGCCCCAACAACAAAAATTATTTATAAGCTTATGGAGAAGTATGAAATTGATAGTGAGGCTGTTTTTAATCTCTCTGGAATTAACAAGAGTGATTTAACCAATATCAGCAAACGTATCGACTATGAAACAATTCGTTGTTTGTGGGAACATGCTTCAGAGTTGATTGATGACCCCTGCTTTGGCATAAGAGGCATCGAGGTATGGCATCCCTCCGATTTGGGGGCACTCGGCTATGCCTGGCTAACCAGTGCAACATTACGTGATGCTTTGGTTAGATTTAAGAATTTTATTCGAATTGCAACTGAACTCTATCATTTTAAGCTTATAGAATCTGATGTCGGTTTTGAGCTTATTTTTCATTTCCTTGACAAAGAAACACCCAATATGGCTCAAGTTGATGCTTCTATGGCAATTGTAATGGAAATGTGTCGAATCAACCTGGAAAAACGTGTATCACCCATTTCTGTCTCATTAATCCACCCAGAACCAGTGTGTAAACAAGCCTATCAATCCTATTATGGCTGCCCAGTTTTTTTTTCCTGCGATATAAATAAGATTATTTTACCGTCTGACATTATTGATACTCCATTATTTAATAGTGATCCCAATCTCGCCCTTCTTAATGATCAAGCTATTGTACAATATCTTAAGAAACTGACGGACGATAATATTGTCAGTCAGGTAAAAATAGTTATTACTGAGCACTTGAGTTTTGGTATTACCAATGAGCAAGTAGCATATGCACTTAATATGAGTGAAAGAACAATGAATCGGCACCTAAGAGAACAAGGCTATACCTTTAAAGATATTTTAAAAGACGTGCGAATGAATCTGAGTAAACTATACATAAAAAATAATCAATTTAATGTCACTGAGATTGCTTTTCAACTTGGCTTTGCAGACTCCAGCTCATTCAGTCGAGCATTTAAACGCTGGACAGGTACCTCACCAAAGGTTTATTCAAATAATAAAAAGCAATGTCTATGAAACTTGAAAAATATGCCAGTCTACCTCCTGATATCTGACTCATATTCATGATCAATCCAGCCTGTTTATTTGTGCAATCGAATATCAACAGGCCGATTAATATCAAGATGAATATCCCGTTGAGGAAAAGCTATACTGATATTCGCCTTAGTAAACTTTTCATTGATAGATTCATTGATTGCACTGGTGACTCTCATACGATTTTCGATGTTATCTATATAACAGCGAAGATGTAAATTCAGGGTGTTATCACCAAACTCAACAAAAACAACATTTGCAGCTGGATCATTTAAAACCCGCTCATTTTCATTGGCAGCTTCAAGTAATAGAGCTTTTGCCTGAGGTATATCACTACCATAAGCAATGCCAATAGGGAGAGTTAAACGTGAGCTTTGATCTGAAAAAGTCCAGTTTAATAATTGTCCGGTAATGAACTCTTTATTGGGCACAAGAAGTTCCTTTCGATCAAAGGTTAGTATCGTGGTTGCACGTATTCGTATTTTTGTGACAATACCATCATTCCCACCTACGCTCACTGTATCCCCTACTCTTATTGGGCGTTCAAATAAAATAATGATACCACTGATAAAATTAGCTACAATTTCCTGTAAACCAAAACCAATTCCAACACCCAGAGCTGCAAATAACCATTGAAACCGAGCCCAGTCAGCACCCAGAATATTAAAAATACTGAATAGACCAACCCCAATAATCGAGTAATTCACAAGAGTTGTAACTGTATAACGATTGCCACGGCTGACAGAATTGAGTAATAATATTTCTACAATTACAGGCAGACGCCGTGCAGCGATAATAGATGCTATAGCAATGACTGTCGCCAGACCTAAATCACCTAAAGTGACGGGTAATAATTTTTTGGCACCATCAATAACACCTTCATGGTGCCAAAGCACAATTTTTTCAAAGATAATAAGTGCGGGTAACACATCCGACCAGATAAACCATAATCCAGACAATGCAAAAATAAATAGAGCAAGATTAAGCAGTTTTCTAGATTCTTCGCTCAATGAAATGATATCAATTTCAGGTTCTTCATATTCTAAAATACTTGCAGTATCATCACTATCCTCTGCGATCAGATTTTCATTTTTTTGAATTCTGGCTGATTGGTGCTTTTCTATCGCTTTTTGTAGTGCATATTTTCGTTGTGTAATTAACAGCCAGCGGACAGATACCTGTTGTAAAACAACAATTGAAAATATAAACCAGACAGTATAAATGAGGCGTGATGTAAGTTGGGCAGAGGTATAGACATAACCGACAATCGTCAAGCACATCAAAACTCCAGCAAGTAGTAGACCAATAAATAGTATATAAGCCTGATACCTTGCAAAGAAAGTCTGTTGATTATGTTTTACAACACTGCTTAACAAACCATTGTGGGGTTTTAACAGACGATAAAAAAACAGTGCAAAAGTGGCCAGAGTGAATAGTAAAAACAGGCGCCCAAGGCCACCATTCATATTAGATTCACCTTCTGAAATGAGCATGGCTGTAATAAAGATAATGGGAATAAATGTTACTGTTAAACGTGCTACTTCTTTTTTAAGACCATTAATAACATCAATTGACCATTTAAAATGGACTTCAAATAAACCACCGGGCAAACACATATAACGAAAAACCTGGAGACTGAAAAGAGGTAAAGCAATAATTAATATACCTCCGGCAACAACGTGCGTAAAACTCGAACTCTCTGGAGAATGTTTTAATTCTATTCCGGAAAAGTGCAGAAATATAGGCAAAGGTGCTGCAAGTAATAAGGTAAAGAAAATAGCCTTCCAGGTATGCAATAGTCGATCCGTACTAATTTTTTTTGTTTTTCGCCCACTTCTTATTACTCGCTTATGTATTCGTTTATTAAGCATAAGAAGAATAAAAAATAACATAAATGAGATTAAAACAATGGGTGAGGAAAGACTCATATTTACAAAGTCTTTAAAAAAAACAAACCATTTTGATGGGATTAATAAAAGTCTGATCTGATCAGGTAAATCAAAAAAATTTTCAATGTTCAGCAAAGAGGCACTTCGCAACCAGAATAAGTGCTCATCAAGCAATAAAGAATAGCTGTTGGCCGTTGCAATCAGTTTCTTTTCCGAAAATTCCAGTTCAGTAATAACTTTAAGGTACTTTGAATCAATACTAGAGGCTTTAACCAGTAAGCCCTTACGGGTTTTTATCAATTGAATGAGGTCATCGTTAATCTGAGTCTGAATATCGACAGGAATAGTATTCATTAAAGATTGGAGATAATTATCATTTTCTTTTATTTGCTTCAGCTCTTCCTGATAATGGATATGCTCAAGACCACGATTTGCAAGCAATTTTTGGCGGTTTCTCAGTTGTTTCTTATAAAAAGTACTGTCAGGTAAACCTTGTTTTTCTTTCCAGAG
This sequence comes from Gammaproteobacteria bacterium, assembly GCA_016744375.1. GTDB lineage: Bacteria > Pseudomonadota > Gammaproteobacteria > GRL18 > GRL18 > GRL18. The sequence goes on along the minus strand of JADGEM010000002.1, from coordinate 131,378 downwards.
GATCTGTCCAAGAATTTGATTGAGACCAGCAATATCAAGCTTCTTCTGGGTACTGCTTTTTTGTGCCTTGAGTTGCTGTATCTGATTTATGACTTTATCATTATTTTCCTCAAGACGAATAAGTTCTTTTGTTATCCGGATGATCGATTCACTTAATTGAGAGTTCTTTTTTGCTAATGACTGAATCAATGGGTGTTTTCCTGCAGATGCATCTTGCTCTGTTCGGGTTATTTCCTGATTCTTTTGCATCTCCGCATTTCGCTTTAAATCAACCTGCCGCTTTAAAGTGTTGACTCTATACTTAATGTTATTTAAATTAAGAACAACAATTTCTTTTTTTATTTTTAATAAGTCCAGTCGAACATTCTGGCTTAACAATTGTTTATCCAACATTTTTATGCGTGTACGCAAAACTTCAATATGAGTATCTAATGCCCACTGTGCTGCTATTTTCAGGTCAGCTGACTGGCTGGATAATGGGATTTTTCGACTTTCACGAAGTTCTTCTAATTTATGGTTGCTTTCAACCAGCTGTTTTCTTATTTCAGAAGAACTCTCAGATTTACTATTAATAGACTGTTCAAAATCAGATTTTTTTGCTGCAACTGCGGCTAAATTAGCAGACTCAGAGTTAAGCCTTCGTTCTATGTCTATTAATTTATCATTAGAAATTTCGGTTAAAATCTCTTCAGTAGGCTTATTTTGATTCGCTTTGTAGCTCAGTTTATTCTTTTCAGACTTTTGTTTCATAATCTCAAGCTTAACTGCTAAGCGCTTCGTTTCAGCAGGGGCTTCCTTGCGAGCTTTAGCATAGAGATTAAACTGGTCATCATTAGCTTTAATCGAATCCAGGTTACTCAGGGTTTTATAGTACAATTTTAAAAGACTGTCTTTATTACCGTCTCCTATTTCATTTATATTTTCAACTGCCTGCATTTTTTCTTTAACTTTTTCTTCACTCACCAGAATATTGGGAGCAGAAAAAATAGTATTAGAAATTAACAATAGGAATAAAATAATGCTAAATTGTCTAAGCCTGTATGATATCAAGGTAACCATCCTTTAGATTCGTAAATTTTTTATCTGGCTATGATATTTCTTATGTTTAGATGATTAAATAAGACAGCTGCTAATGGGTATAACGGCGAAGTGCGGGTTTATATTGTTTAACAAGCGGATGCTCAACATCCAGCCAGTCGATCAGTGTTAACATTGATTGTCTGGCAAAGTCGTTATCAAAATGTTTATCTTTATCAATAATATTCAGTAATTGCTGGAAACCTTTTTCATAATCCTGATTAGCAATAAAAAATGCTGCCCGCTGCTGCATAGCTGTTAAATCATCATCAATATTATCAGATTGAGCCAATAGAGCATCTAAATCAGTAATGTCATTGGCAATAGTAAAAAAATTTAATTCTTGTCTAAAGCGAATTATGTCACGATTGTTTATAATGTTTTCAGGCAAAGACGCAAATAAAGCCTGCGCTTCATTAAAGCGTCTTTCATATTTTAGCAATTTACCAATAGCCAGAGGCAAGCGCGGATTATCTGGGTCATCTAAAATTCCCTGAGTAATCATCTCATAGGCATTACTCTGATTACCTTCTGCATACTCCTGAATTGCTAGAGCAATAATCTTATCAGAATCTCTGGCAATATATTGATCGACTAACCCAACCAAATCCTGCTCTGATTGATAACCATGCCTGGATTCTACTATCTCTGAATCTCGATAGAGTTTTAAAGTTGGTACGCTGGTAATTCCTACCTCGCGGGTAATTTTAAGCTCACTATCGGCATCAATATTTATCAATAACAACCTTCCTTTATAATTATGCACCAGTTTGTCCAATAGTGGGTATTGTCGCAGACTTGGACCCGCTTTTTTAGACCAGAAATTAACCAGAACTGGGCCCCGCTTTGAATTTTCCATAACAAGAGACTGGAAATTTTCCACATTAGCAGCATGGATATAGGGTGAATTAATACTATCAATCATAGGGAACTCTTAAAGTTAAGCAAAAAATAGATAAGAAACATATTTTATCATAAAAATGAAAAACACATTTCGTTGACAAAAAGCATTGAGATGATTATTGTATTAACATAGTAATTTAATAAGGTATTAACTCATACTAACACAGATTAATTGAAATGGAATTTTTTTAATGCACTATGGCACTATGGCACTATGAGTTAGCCTAAAAAGACATTTTGAGATTGAGTTAAATGAAGTTTATAAATACTTATTCGCATTTAGGCGATACGTTTTACCATAAAAATAACCCGACACCGGTGGATAATCCTGCTTTATTCCTGTGGAATGAAACTCTTGCTGAACAACTTCAAATTCCTTCAGAGTTAAGCCATGATAAGCACGCTTTAGCACAATATTTTTCCGGCAATCAATTATTACCGGGTTCAGAGCCAATTTCCATGGCCTACTCAGGGCACCAATTTGGTCATTTCTCTCCCCAACTGGGTGATGGTCGTGCACATCTTCTGGGTGATGTATTGGATAAATCAGGCAATAGATGGGACATCCAGCTAAAAGGTTCCGGGCGCAGTGCTTTTTCTCGCAATGGTGATGGCCGATGTGCATTCGGACCGGCTATACGAGAGTTTATTATGAGTGAGGCAATGTGCGCACTGGGTATTCCAACAACCCGTAGTCTTGCTGTTGTGACCACTGGTGAACAGGTGCATCGTGAAACCTCATTACCCGGGGCAATTGTGACACGTGTCGCCTCCAGTCATCTTCGTGTCGGAACTTTTCAATATTTTTCTGCACAAGCTAATACTCAGGCAATCAAAACTCTCTGTGATTTTGCCATACAACGTCACTATCCTGGTTGTCTTGTTGATAAGGTTGATCCTTACGTTATGCTGTTGGATAGCATCATCGAAAAACAAATAGAACTTATCGTGCAATGGCTGCGTATTGGTTTCATTCATGGCGTAATGAATACGGATAATATGGCAATATCAGGTGAAACCATCGACTATGGGCCATGCGCTATGATGGGTACTTACAACCCACAGACTGTCTATAGTTCCATTGATAAGCAAGGGCGATATGCTTTTATGCAGCAACCAGTGATCGCCCAATGGAACATTGCACGGTTGGCAGAATGTATACTTCCACTGATAGATTCAGACAACAATAAGGCTATTGGCAAGTTACAACCATTGATTGAGGAATTTCCAAATCGCTTTAATTTAGCCTATACAAAGATGATGGCAAAAAAAATTGGTATCACAAATGTTGAGGCTGAAGATCAAACTCTAATCAATTCATTACTGGATACATTAAAAACACAAGAATTAGATTACACCATCAGTTTCAATGCACTGACTCAATCATTAGATAGCGTTGATTCTCCTAATATACAAGCTGAAAAAAAGCAGCCAGATGCTCTGAATCAATGGATTGATAATTGGCATCAGCGACTCAATAAACAGGCAATAAGTCACCAACAGGCACAACAGTTGATGACACAGCAGAATCCTGTCGTGATCCCACGAAACCATCATGTAGAAGCTGTAATCCAGCAATGTCAGCAAACTAATAACCCAGTTGCCGCTGAGAAATTTATACGAGTGTTGAAAAGCCCCTATCAATTATTAGCAGACACATCAGAATACCAGGATCAAGCCAGAGATAGAGATCAATGCTACCAAACATTTTGCGGCACCTGAGCAATAGCATTATTTTCAAAGGTGAAATAAACCAGGCAATATGATGCTTATACTTTTTTTGCTCTGTACCCGTTAATGTTTCCACTCTAGAGCGGCCATACCCAAAGCAAGACAGGGATACTAACTGCAACAACAATAACTTCCAATAACAAACCCATTCGCCAATAGTCTCCAAAATGAAAGCCACCCGGTCCGAGAATTAAAGTATTATTCTGATGACCTATTGGGGTAAGAAAGGCACATGAAGCTCCTACGGCAACGGCCATAAGAAAGGCATCGGCATTCACGCCAAGATGACTGGCAGAACTCATTGCTATCGGACACATAACCGCTGCAGTCGCTGCATTGTTAACCATATCCGAGAGAAACATGGTGACAAGCATTAAAACTAACAATCCTATAATGGCGTCCCCCTGTGCAATATTGTCCAGCAGTGTGCGAGCGATTAAATCTGCGGTTCCTGTTGATGCAATGGCATCGGCAACTGGGAGCATAGCTCCTAAAAGAACAACAACAGGCCAGTCAATTGCAGTGTACATTGAACGCAACGGTACGATCTTGAGTACAATATATGCCACTACAGCGGTTGCAAAAGATATGGCCACAGGGAGAATACCTGCAGCAGTAAGACCCACAGCAGCAACCATAATCATTATTGCTGTCAGTGCCTGTCCCTTCTTAGGTACTCGAATATCACGAGGCGCCAGGGGCAGACAACCAAATTCAGATGCAAAGCCAGAAAGTGCTTCAAGTGGCCCCTGCATAAGAAGTACATCACCCGCCTTGATTCTAACTGAGCGTAGACGTCGAATCGAGCGTTGCCCCTGACGTGATAATGCCAATAGATTAATGCCATAGCGGGTACGCAATTCCATATTTTTTGCTGACCGACCAACCAGTGCAGTGTCTGGTACAACAACAAATTCCTGAATAGACACCTCATCTAGCCTGCTGGCTGATTCACTATCTTCAACTATTGCTGAATCAGCTTTGTTTTTTATTTGCTTTTTTTGTACTGTTTCTGATTTATTCTTTATCTCATCACCATTATTTTTTTCTTCATTATCAACAGGGATGTCTTCCTCCAACTTGAGTCCAAGAGTTGTCAGCACAGATGATATAGACTCGGGCTCCACTTCAATAACAAGAATATCATCCACTTTCAACAGACGTCGTGAGTTGGGTGCTGGAATACGAACATCACGACGGATCATACTGACAATTTGTGCATCCACCTCATCAAGCATTTGTTCCACTTCACGAAGGCGCTTATTCACCACTTTGCTGTCTTCCACAATACGAACCTCACTCAGATAAGTACCACTGTCAAAACTCCCGGATTCTGACTGGTTGCGAACAGGTACCAGACGCCAGCCTATCAAACCAATAAATGCAATACCAAATAAAGCAACTGAAACACCAACTGGTGCAAAATCAAACATTCCAAAACTTTGTGCACCTGTTGACATACGGTATTCTGAAACAATCAGATTGGGTGGCGTTCCAATAAGAGTCATCATACCCCCGAGGATCGAGCCAAATGCCAAAGGCATGAGTATTTTACCCGGAGGCATCTTAAGTCTTGCCGCCATCTGAATAGCTACCGGCATCAATAATGCCAGTGCACCCACATTATTCATAAATGCAGACAGTAGCGCCGCGATACTAATGAGTGCCAGAATACTTAATGTTGGTTTGGAAGTCTTTGGCAAAATGCGCTGCATTAGAATGTCTACCGCGCCAGAATGCAGCAGTCCATAGCCAAGTACCAGTACACATGCCACCGTAATGACGGCCGGATGACCAAAACCTGAAAAAGCTGCAGCATCTGGAACCAGCCCGGCAAATACGCAAATAATTAAAGCACTGAGAGCAACAAGATCATGACGCCAGCGCCCCCATAGAAACAGACTTGTCGTTGCTGCAAGTACCACAGAAATAAAGATTTGATCACCTGTCATAAAGATTTTCCTTAATAAAAGTATTCAATGTCAGCCACAGTGACAGATTAAAAGATAACGTGCGCGTAATCCAGATGAACACATGTCAATTTATTTGCATTTTGCATTATAGAATGCCTTATAATTTATTCAATAATAATTATACAATCTACTTTTATCATTGCGCCTGAATTTAGGGTAAACTCATTTGCAAACTGAATTCAAAGTTAGGAAGAGTAATAATGTATTCTGGAGAAAAATTTAACAGCATCACACACTTGGTCGGTGCCGCTCTGGCACTGATTGCTCTTGGTTCGTTACTCACCATTGGGCTACAGCAAAACGACCCTATCTTACTTTTTAGTTTTATTATATTTGGACTGATGTTGGTCATACTTTATACAATGTCGACCCTATATCATAGTTTTCATCCCCCAAAACTAAAAAGAATATTTCAACAACTTGATCATGTCTCAATATATCTGCTGATTGCCGGTACTTATACACCCTATATGCTTGTATCCTTAAGAGATGGCAACGGCCCACTTATGCTGAGTTTTGTCTGGGGACTGGCGGTATTTGGTATTTTGCTAGAATTAATGATTAAAAAGAGAATTGAAGTACTTCAAATTATTATCTATTTAATGATGGGCTGGGTCTGTACTTTTGAATGGAGTAACCTTAAAGAAGCGATACCTATTGCAGGAGTGTTCTGGCTTGTTGCCGGTGGAATTACCTACACCATTGGCATTTTATTTTATATACTGGATAATATGAATAAGCTTCGCCATGCTCATGGGATATGGCACCTTTTTGTTTTGCTGGGATCAGTCAGTCATTTTATTTCTATTATTATTTATGTCAGATAAAGTTTAGATAAACAGGTCAATTTATGTACAGTAAAAATAGTTCTTTATCCAGCCTTCTGGGTAAATTTCATATGGCTGAAATGTCAATGCGGTATAGCCGATTTATGCCTAAGTTTTACAATCTTGTAAAGTCATCGGGCTTTAAACCTGGGAAAATGATGCCTTCCAGAGCATTTTGCTCTGATGAAAGCCAGGGCTATCCAATTATTTTAATTGCCAAGCACTTTGGTATATTTCCATTTAATCATGGACGAGTGGGTGGTATTGTTGCTACTGATAGGCATGCTCCTCACGCTCATCATGGCAAAGACCTGATCATTATACAGGCCAGCCATGTCGGTTATGACTCTGATAGAGAATCTTTTGGTGTTTATCGCAGATTGCAGACAGAACCTGTTTGTGAAACCTCAAATTGTGGAAAAATTTCAGGCGCCTTGGAATGGTACATAAACGAATATAAATTTGCCAGCCAGAATATTTTTATTACAAAAATTGATAATAAAATTAAATTAATTATTGATAGTCTTTTGCTGGATAATAGCCGGGATGAAGGTTTGGTGATTAATTTTGATAAAATGGTCAGTGTGGATGCTCAAGGAAAAATTATGCCTGAGCGGTCAAAAAGTACATCAAAAATATTTTCAATATCACAAGATTTTCTCAACAATATAGATATAGAAATAGATAAAATTGATAATAATCAAATGGTAGCCATTGGTCAAAATCTACGACCTGACTTATTCTTTTTTAAACGCGTCATCAGTATGGACAGTGAAGGTCGAGATCACTTAGAAAAAAACTTGATTAATGTATTACCTTACATCGTTACCTCAAAATGGCCAGCATTAGCAGCAGCTCAGGCGACAACTCAAATTGAGTTTGATCGAACCTTTAGAACCATTATTCAGGAACCCGATTATCAGAATAAAAAAATATTTTTTATTTCTGGACTAAATATTGATATCTCCCCCAACAAGGGACAGATTTTTCCATTAACAAAATTCATACCTTGGGCTGCTTATGTTCAGGATGAAAAGGGAAATCATCAAATATGGGAGCAGGATGAAATTTTCAGTAAACTGGATGAACAGTCAACGGATAACCCCGATCAGATTGACCTTGAAGTTGCCATCAATACCATGGAAAAAGCCGAGGAAATCTTTTTGCCTTTTTGATTCATACATTCCTGAACAACTTCTATATACAACAACAGTGTATTATACAAGTTCTGGATTCAAATCAAGCAGTGCACTAAGGCTACTCGTCAAAAGTCATCCTCACTTTTCTTCCAGCCTTCTTTGATTGCTATTATTTCATCTTTAATGCCAAAAAAGAGTTGAATGAGTTTCGGATCAAAATGATTTCCACTCCCATCCAGGATAACTGAGAATGCTTTTTCAATTGACCATGCTTCTTTATAAGGACGCTTCATAGTCAGTGCATCAAAAACATCTGCTATGGCGACAATTCTTGCACTTTCTGGAATATCTTCACCCGATAAACCATTAGGATAACCATTTCCATCCCATTTTTCATGATGAGCCAGGGAAATTTCTGCAGCCATTTGAAAAAGTTCTAAAGGGCTTTTGTTAAGAATATTATAACCGATGCTTGTATGTGTTTTCATAATAACCCATTCCTCATCCGTTAATTTCCTGGGTGCTTTTAAAATTTCATCCGGTATTCCTATTTTTCCAGTATCATGCATGGTTGCTGCAAGCGTTAAAGCCTTAACGTCCTTAACCGTCCAATTATTTGCTCGTGCTAACGCCGCACTATAATCAGCCATACGCCAGATATGACTGCCAGTATCTGTGTCATTATAGTGACCTGCAGTACCCAGCATATGTATTGCAGACTTTTGAGTTTCGTATAAATCATTCGTTTGAAGTTCAATAATTTTTTGGCAGGTTTTCTGCTGATTTGCCAGTGCGAGATGTGTTTTTACCCGAACTTTCACAATGGCAGGATTGACTGGTTTTGTAATATAATCAACAGCTCCTAGATCAAAACCTTTTTGTTCATCTTCAGCTGCAAGCATTGCTGTAACAAAAATAATAGGAATATTTACCGTGTCCGGGTCAGATTTAAGCCATTTACAAACTTCATATCCATCCATTTCAGGCATCATGATATCAAGTAAAATAATATCAGGTTTAATTTTTTTCGCAATTTTTAGTGCAATTTGACCATTAATCGCTGACTTAATATCATATTGACTCGAAAGAATACCATTCAAGATATCAAGATTCATGGGCGTATCATCAACGGTTAGTATTGTCTGTCTACTATTTGGATTCATAATTTAATTGTCACAGGTCTCAATCAATTGAGAAATAAGTACATCTGCTGATTCGAAGTCATATTGTTCAATGAGATTTTTTAGTTTAAACATTGGTTCATGATAAATACTTATATTTTCATTTGATAATATTTCATTTAAAAAGTGACCTGATTTTGAGTCATACTCCTTTAACAAAAGCTGTAGTTCCTTCAATTTATTTAAGAAATCTGCCTCTTTAAAATCCATCTCTTTATAATCCATCTCTTTACAATCAGAGTTATTTAAAGCCTCAGTAAGTACCGGCTTATCATTATGTCCGATAAGGAAATGCTTTATTAACTGTAATGACTGTATCATCATTTTATCTGCCTTTTTAAGAGATTCAGCACACAAAGGCTGAGTTCTTTTTTGAGTAATCTGGCTAATGCAGGTTTCAACATTCAACATCTCATGGTGCAGACGCAATGCACCAATATTACCGCAGACTCCTTTGAGAGTATGAGCCATACGTTTTGCATCTTCATACTGGTTTTCATCCAACGCAGCGCTAATTTTATCAACATCTGTAGTATGCTCTGAAAGAAAAGTTTCAAGAATTTTCCTATAAAGGGTTAAGTCATTATCAAGACGTTGTAAAGCAGGATTACTATCAAAAATAGTTTCGTCGGGTAAAGGTGTCGAACCTGATGACTTCCCAATTGTTATATTAAAAGGAATTGATTGATTTGTACGCCCATGAATCCACTTGTTCAATGTTATAAACATTTCCTTTATGTTTATGGGCTTTGAAATGTGATCATCCAAGCCGGCATCAATGGCTTTTTTATCATCACCAGACATGGTACTTGCCGTCATAGCAAGAATAGGTAATGTTTTATATTTTATTTTTTTTCGAATTATTCTAGTTGCTTCATAACCATCTAAAACAGGCATCTGTATATCCATTAATACCGCATCAAATTTATTCGTTTCCAGAAGTTCTATGGCTTCCAGGCCATTATTGGCAATGGTGACATTTATTTGATTCTTTTTGAGTAGATCGGTAGCCAGTTCCTGATTCAACAAATTATCTTCAACAAGTAGAATCCTGGAACCTTTTAATTGTCTAATACTCTTTTCATACTGTTCTACAATATCATTTGAGTTTTTATCCGACTTATCACTTGACTGTCTAAATGGAACAAATAAGTGAAAAGTACTCCCCTCATCGGGTATACTGTCAACAGAGATATTTCCACCTAAAAGTTGGGCCAGATTTTTTGAGATTGAAAGTCCTAAACCTGTACCTCCATATTTTCTTGTCGTGGAAGAATCTGCCTGAGAGAATGATTTGAATAATTTTTTTTGCTGTTGTTCATTGATACCAATACCCGTATCAATTACAGAAAAATGAATCATTGCAGATTGAGGATCATTTATTTTCTCAAGCTCAGTTCTTATAATAATACTTCCATGTTCTGTAAATTTAATCGCATTATTACTTAAGTTAATTAATATTTGTGTCAGTCTTAATGGATCACCAATTAAATTGTCTGGAATGTTAGAATGAGTTTCAAAAATTAACTTGAGTGGCGTTTTATTAACCTTTTGTTCCAATATAATTTCAATGTTTTCTAAAACAGATGAAAGTTGAAAGTTAATTTCTTCTATTTCCATTTTTCCAGCTTCCATCTTAGAAAAATCGAGTATATCGTTAATAATGCGTAAGAGCGATTCTGCCGAATAGTGAACCTTGTTGATGTAGTTTTGTTGCTCAGAGTTTAAATTAGTCTGTAAGGCCAGATAAGACATACCAATAATGGCATTCATTGGTGTTCGTATTTCATGACTCATATTGGCAAGAAAATTACTTTTTTCCCTATTCGCCTGCTCTGCTTTGGTTTTGGCATCAAATAAGTCTTTCTCATTTTTCTTACGATCGGATATATCATGAAAGATAGCGACAGAGCCAATCACTTTTTTCTCTTCATATAAGGGAACTGATTTTATGGAAACCGGAAAAAGTTCACCCTTTTTATTGGTGAAGTACTCATCATCAGAATAATAATTTTTTCCTTGTTTGATACTTTTATAGGTTGGGCAATCTTTTGACGAAACGTGCTGGCCATCATTTGTCTGAAAATGAATAATATTGTGAATATTATTACCAATTAATTCTTCTTTCTTCCAGCCCGTCAGAATTTCAGTTTCTGGATTAATAAAAATGCAGTCACCATTATTATCTAATGCATAAACGCCCTCACCCATTGCATCAGTCAGTCCCTGTAAAAATCGATGACTTTTTTTAATTTGCTCTTCCATTGCTTTACGCTTAGAAATATCAGTCCTGATGGCTATGTATTTAAATGGTCTGCCGTTTTCATCTAAAAAAGGGACAATTGAAGCTGAGACCCAATAAATATCTCCCGTTTTTTTTAGATTTTTTATCTCTCCCTGCCAGACATTGCCAGAACTTATGGTTTTCCACATCTCTATAAAAAAAGCTTCTGGATGCTCACTTGATTTCACTATGCGATGATTTTCGCCAATAAGTTCTTCTTTTGTATAACCACTAATTTCACAAAATCGTTCATTGACATAATTGATAGTTCCATCAACATCAGTGCTGCTGACAATTGCATGTTGGTTCAGTGCAAAGATTTGAAAGTTTAACTCCTCAGCAAGTATATTTAAGTCATGATTAGAATTTTGCACTTGTCGAAGAATAATATACCCCAATATAATCGTTATAAAAATAACAAGAAGAGATAAAGACAGCTGTAAAATTGTATAAAAATTTTCACGTTCAATAATTGACTGTTCAATGAGCTTTAATCTTTTTTGTCCTTCAAAAAAAAGACGATTTGCATTTTCAATCATTCGATTAATCATGGGTGACACTGATTGCAGTGTTTGTTTAATTTGATTTGAAAGTTGACGATACTGATCTTTATCATCACTGAAAATAAAGCGATCCCTTTGGGCTATCAGGACAAACATTTTATCCATTATATCTTTGACTTGTTTAATTCTGGGAAGCAATTCAATTATCTCAAGAATATATTTTTTTTCCTGATTTTTGGGACTGAAATTTATGATTTGTTTTAGTTCTTGCTGATCAATTATATTAAGATTCTTTACTCTAATAACCTGACCGCCCTCAGACAACACATTTAAAGCATTATTAATATCAAGGATTTTTTTATTAAGTTTTTTTCTAATAAGTTGCTGTCTGCTTATGCCCTGGCTGGTAACCATTTTATAAATATTAGTTTCAATAAAACGAATATCAGTAATTATGACATCCCCTATCTTCAAACGGGCATATTCATTTTCTATACTCTTTTTTAACTCTTTTGTTAAATGTGAAAAACCAAGCTGTAGGCTGATTAGTAAAATAAATCCAAACAAGTAAATAGCTAACTGTAAATAAATACGACTCGATGAGATCCCTTTTAAGGTTGAACCGGATAAAAAAGAATTTGGAAGTGAAATAGGTTTCAATACAGGGCCTAATTTATATCATTTGGTGAGATAAATCCGTACTTTTTAAATATGGACAAACCATAGGGTGAGTGAGCATATGTCATAAATTTATCGGCAAGCTGAGGGTGTTGTGAAAATTTAAGAAAATTGAGTGTCAAGCGCTTGAGCTTAGCTCGTTCAGGATCTATTGAAATGGCATCAATGAAATCAATATTATTTTTAAAATACGCTGTGGCTTTCCAGTTTATAATAACATCTGCATCTCCTGTTTTTAAAGCTCGATTCAGTGTTCTGGAATCAACGCTTTGAAAAGCAGTATTTTTAAGTACATTATCATATATCCCTTTATTTCTAAGTATCTTCTCCGTCTCAAGACCAATACTACCGAGTTCAGGACTTGCGATAACAACATATAAATCACTTCTTAATAGCTCATTTAAATTAGATTTCACATTTTTTGGATTATTTTTAGCAACCATCATAGCGGCCTGATTGAAACCAAGTTCAACATCATGACCCAGCAGACCATCAACCATATGGCGTGTTCTATATGAGTCTGAACCAGGAAGGTATAAATCTCCCTTCTTGCTGGTTTTTAAATTTTGGTAAAGTTCTTCAGAGCCGCCCTGGCTGATAATTATTTTGACATTGTGTTGTTCCTCAAAAGAGTCCGCAATCTCTCTAATTGGATAAACCATTGTTATTCCACAGTAAATAAGTAGCTCAGACTTAGAAAGATCAGTTTTTGATTTATTATCACAGGCTGAAAGAGTCAATAAAATAGAAAAAGTAATAAGAAAAAGAAAAGACAAAAGTGATGATGCAGAGGCAGTAAGAAGCTTGAGCATAACAAATGACCATGAAAAGACTAATAGACATAATATTAGTTTAAAAATGTAAAAAAGCAATATCATTAATAGCCAAGCACCTAAAAATACTACGGACTCACCAGCCTTCACACGGTGAAAAAAAATGCATTTCTATGATTAAGCCACTTTTGAATATAAATAGTGTTTAAACTCATTTTTTTCCCATATTAACAGTGTTTTCTGATAGAATTCATAACACAAATTTACTGTAAACTTTATCTATATTAACGCCAGGTGATTAATTTATATCAAATAATGATTAATAATTTGATAAGGATCATTTCTTTTTAAGTTAAAAATAAGATATTCTTTTACGGTTTGAAAACTTTTTGGTCGCATTGGATGAGCCGATGCGTTATTTCAATATTTGGAGATATTACATGATTAAACCTCATGGGTCGGATGAATTAAATCCTCTTTTTGTTTATGATTCAGCAAAGAATGAAGCATTGCATAAAGAAGCTGAAGGTCTAGCTTCTGTTCTAGTCAGCTCTGCAACTGCTGCAAATGCGGTTATGTTAGGCGGTGGTTACTTTAACCCGCTGACTGGTTATATGAACAAAGCTGATGCCCTTTCTGTTGCCAATGACATGAAAACAACTTCAGGTCTTTTTTGGCCAACTCCAGTTTTAAATTTACTGCAGGATGCTGGTAGTATTAAAGCAGGTGACCGTATTGCACTTAAAGATCCTAATGTTGATGGTCACCCAATTCTGGCAGTTATGGATGTTGAATCAGTAGAAGAGTTTACTGATGAAGAAATTGCTCTGATTTCTCAAAAAGTATATGCACCCAGCCCTGATGAAGCTCACCCTGGTGTTGATGCCTTTGTTGAACAGGGTAAAATCTGTTTATCTGGTTCGATTCAAGTGCTTAACTTCTCATATTTCCAAAGTGAATTCCCCGATACTTTCCGCACTGCTGTTGAAATTCGTAACGAAATTGCAGAGCGTGGCTGGGACAAAATTGTTGCATTTCAAACTCGTAATCCTATGCATCTTGCCCACGAAGAACTTTGCCATATGGCAATGGAACGCTTAAACTGTGATGGTCTGGTTATTCATATGTTGCTTGGCAAATTGAAGCCAGGCGATATCCCTGCACCAGTACGTGATGCGGCAATTCGTAAGATGGTTGAGCTGTATTTCCCTAAAAACAGTGCTATGGTCACTGGTTATGGATTTGACATGCTTTATGCCGGCCCAAGAGAAGGTGTATTACATGCTGTCTTCCGTCAAAACATGGGGGCTACTCATTTCATCATTGGTCGTGACCATGCAGGTGTTGGTGATCACTATGGAGCATTTGATGCCCAAACAATTTTCGATAATGATGTCCCTGAAGGTGCATTAGATATTGAAATATTTAAAGCGGATCACACTGCTTACTCCAAGAAACTAGACAAAGTTGTTATGATGTGTGAAGCACCAGATCACACAAAGGAAGACTTTGTACTTCTTTCTGGCACTAAAGTGCGTGAAATGCTAGGTAATGGTATTGCACCACCTAAAGAGTTCTCTCGCCCTGAAGTAGCTCAAATTTTAATGGATTACTACGAAAGCATTAGATAATAAGTGCCATTAATAAGCAATTGTTTACTTTTGCTTATTCAAAAAAGGCCTAATCTATTATTAGATTAGGCCTTTTTTTTCACTTTTAAGTATGAGGGAGCTGGAATGATTGTAATAATACAAATTAAAACCCAAACCACTCTTTTAGTTTAGCAAAAAATCCTTTTTTAGCTTTTGGTTTCCTGGTTGTCGTACGTGTGGCCGCTTTGCTTTTTGAAAGCTCCTGCTGAAGTTGCTGCTGGAAGTCTGCAGACATCATTACAGTTGCTTCACTTTGATCATCAGAACCTGCAGTACTATAAGCAGCATTGCTAAAAAATAAAATTTGGTGCTTACCTATTCCAATAATATCACCATCTTTTAGGTGGTGACGTGTAACCTCAATATCATTTACAAAAGTGCCATTGGTACTTTTCATATCTTCTAAAACAGCACCATCCTGAGTGTTATGAACGCTTGCATGATGGCTGCTTATGGCTAAATTATCAATTGATATATCATTACTGGGTGTTCTACCAATTGTTATATCTTTTTTATCCAGTACAAACTCTTGAATATCCTGACCATCAAATCTTAAAACCAGTCTCATCTTAACTCCCAAAAAAGAATTCTAAATTTAATCGAGCCTTTTGTGCTTATATCACTTAAATAACTATTATGAATAATAGACTATTATAATGTGATTTTCATGTAAGAATATCATTTTTATTAAATATTTTTAGAACTACCAATTTTTAAAAAAGTTTTTAACCTTATTAACCACTCTTTTTGGCTCATTATGTAAATTGGCTTCTTTTTGTAATGCCATTAGACGTTCGTTATCTGAGTCAATACTTAAACCTGAGCTGATGTATGATTGAGCTTTTTGATAGTGATATTTGTTCAACTCACTCCGGGCAAGCAACTCATATCGATAAACCACATTTTCAATGCCTTTTTGAGCTTCAGGATTTTGTTTGTCCAATTCGAGGGCTTTTTGGAAATAATATAATGCATTATCATTTAGCGGTGTTGTTAACTGGTATTTTTTTAATGAAAGTTCACCCTTGTGGAGCAATTGAGTGATCGTTTTATTATTTATTGAATTTTTTTGTCGGGTCAAAGATTTTTGAATTTCAAGTTCCTGTTTGACAAGCGCAAGTTCTTTATTTTTTTGAATCAATGCATCTTCTTGCTCAGAAAGCACCTCTTCAGAGTGCTTGTCAACAGCTAATGTCTTTTCTGCTTGATGAATGACAGTAGTCTTAGATAATGAATTTGATATTGCTTCAGTATTAGGCGGTCTGCTAGTTATCTGAGTGGCAACTTTATAACGGTTTGATTGTTCCAGTGTTTGAGAAGCTTGGGTAAAATATTCGTCCCATAGAGTTTCTTTATTCAGTAAAATAATAAAAAGTAAAATAAATAATAACAATATGGAGCTAATGTAAGTGCTTTTCTGTTTAACAATCTGATTGCCTTTAGTGTTAGCGACATATTCAACAACAACATCCGTATCAATTAATTTTGTATCTGTCCCCTGTTTTTTTAAGTTGGGATGATCTTTCAGATATTGAGCAATAAAACGAGTAACCAATTTCGTATCAGATAAACGATCTTCCGGTGATTTGGCTAAAAGACTCTCTAATAGTGGCTGAAGGCCATGAAACAGTTCAGGCAGCTTAGGAATAGGTTCTTGAATACTATTAGCAATTATTTCTATTTCAGTTTCACCCGTATACGGCTTTTCTCCAATTAACATTTCATAAAGCATAATCCCCAAACTATAAATGTCGGTTCGATAGTCAAATGGTTTCCCTTGAATCAGTTCCGGAGATGCATAAGTTGGGCTGGCATAAAGTTCATCTGAACCCAATTCAACCTCTTTTTTGGGTTCGATTCTATGAGATATTCCAAAGTCAGTTAAAAGAGGATGGTCCCCTCCTCTAAATAGAATATTCGCCGGTTTAATGTCCCCGTGGATAATTCCCTGCTTATGTATTGAGTGGAGCGCATCTGATATTTTGCTGATGATATCTAAAACAGTGTAGGCATCAAGTTTTGTGAGGAGGCGTGTTTCTAAATCACCATCAGGTAAATATTCCATTGCAATAAAATTATGTTTGCCTGTACTGATAACATCAAAAACAGTAATAATATTCGGATGCTTTAAAGAAGCAATAATGCGACCTTCTTCTATGAATCGCTTTTTTATTGCATCATCAAGTTTTGGGTTGACAAATTTAAGAACAACCTGACGTTGTAATGATTTCTGCTCTGCCAGGTATATAGCAGCCATACCACCTTTAGCAAGCAATTTTATTACATTATATCCAGCAATAGACTTCATAAATAATCATGGATTTCCAGCAAACATACTATATAACAAAGTACCAAATAGATGTTGCAACTATAACAGAAAATAAAATAATAAGCAGAGGTAACAATGTCTTGGATGGATTAATTGAGATGTTGTTCTTAGAATCAGGTACATATTCCAAAACAATATCACCATTATTATTGGCTTCAACTTCGGCAATTCGTTCAGACAGATTTTTTACTGTATCAGGGTGGTCTCTAAGATATTTTTTTATGTACCTTGATATCATACGGGCATCACCAATACGCTCAGCCTGATCTTTGGCCAGCATATGATCAATTAGAGGTTGGATTGGTTTTAAATGCTCTGGGATCAAAGGAATCGGCTGCTGAATGCTATTAGCAACTAATTCAGCATGATCCTTGCCTGTATAAGGTTTATGACCAACCAGCATTTCGAAAAGTACAACCCCGAGACTATAAATATCCACTTTTTGATTAAATGTCTGACCTTGCATAAGTTCCGGGCTCGCATAACTAGGGCTGGCCAGAATTTCTTGTGGCTCATCCCCTTCTGAGCTCAACAAATCAAATCGCTTCGAAATGCCAAAATCTGTCAACACTGGACAATCATCACTTCTAAAAACAATGTTCGCTGGCTTAATATCACCATGAATTATTCCCTTGCTATGCACCAGATACAGAGCATCAGCGAGTTCGAGCACAATTTCAAGAGCGGTATTGATACTAATGCCACTTTTTAAGCGAGCTTCCAGATCGCCACCTTCTAAGTATTCCATCGCATGATAAAAATGAATTCCAACCCTGCCAACATCAAAAACCGGAATAATATTCGGATGTTTAAGTGATGCAATAATCCGGCTTTCTTCCAGAAATAAATTCAGCAGCTTAGTATCAAGTCTAGGATCTAATACTTTCAATGCCACTTGGCGTTTAAGGGATTCCTGCACAGCAATATAGATGATTGCCATGCCGCCTTTAGCGAGAATGCCCTGGATCTGATAACCTTGAATAACACTCATAATATAATAAAATGCAACCTTGATTAAACCTGAATTAAATAGTGCTCAGGCTGGAAGTATATATCAGTCAGTAAAGACCTATATTAGAAAAATATCAACTTATAATGAAAATCTTTATGTAAATCTTTTAAAAATGAATTGTATCGCATATGTAAGTCAGGTTTTGTAATATAAGACCTACATTTTTCTTACTATGGAATAGGAGCTGTATGAATCGAAAAAGGAGAAAGGTAAAAGGAATTGAACCTTTTTTAAAATGAAAATTTTTACTCTCAATTTCACAGAAACTGAGAGTAAAAAAGCAAGCTGAGTATGATTACTCTTCTGATGCAGCTTCAGCTTTTTCAGCAGCAATCGCTTTCATACTTAGGCGAATTCGACCCTGTTTGTCAATTTCAAGAACTTTGACATCAACAAATTCACCTTCACTTAACTTATCAGTCACGTTATTAACCCGTTCCTCACAAATCTGAGAAATATGAACCAGTCCATCCTTACCAGGTATTATCGTAACAAAAGCACCAAAATCCATAATCTTGGTTACACGACCATTATAAATTTTACCCACTTCAACATCTTGAGTAATTTCTTCGATGCGACGCTGACATTCCTGAGCTGCGGCATTATCAACAGAAGAAATTTTAACTATTCCCTCATCGTTAATATCAATATTTGCACCTGTTTCTTCACTCAATGCTTTAATGGTTGAGCCACCCTTACCAATAACATCACGGATTTTATCAGGATTAATCTGAATAGTTAGAATACGCGGCGCAAAATCTGACATCCTTGTGTTAGCCGTAGAAATAACAGCATTCATTTGGCTCAGAATCTCAAATCTAGCATCTTTAGCTTGTGCTAATGCAATTTCCATGATTTCTTTGGTAATACCTTCAATTTTAATGTCCATTTGCAGAGCATTAACACCATTTTCAGTACCAGCAACTTTAAAATCCATATCTCCCAGGTGATCTTCATCACCCAGAATATCGGTCAAAACAGCGAAACCTTCATCTTCTTTAATCAGACCCATTGCGATACCTGCAACAGGCGACGAAATAGGCACACCTGCATCCATCAACGATAGACTAGTGCCACAAACTGAAGCCATAGAGCTTGAGCCATTTGATTCAGTAATCTCTGAAACAACCCGAATAGTATATGGAAATTCATCAACTGTCGGCAACACAGCGGCAACGCCACGTTTTGCTAAACGACCATGACCAATTTCACGACGCTTTGGAGTACCAACACGCCCGGTTTCACCAACACTGTATGGAGGGAAATTGTAGTGAAGCATGAAAGAATCTTTATAACTTCCTTCTAAAGCATCAATTATTTGTGCATCACGTGCAGTACCAAGTGTTGTAACCACTAGTGCCTGAGTTTCACCACGAGTAAATAATGCTGAACCATGGGTACGCTCAAGGACACCTGTACGAATATGTAAAGGTCGAACAGTTTTAGTATCACGACCATCAATACGTGGATTGCCTGCAATAATATTATTTCGAACAACCTTCTTTTCTAATTTATAGAAAGCTCCAGACAAATCACTATCAGAAAATTTTGCATCTTCAGCAGAGGCAAATTTTTCAATTAATGTAGATTTAATGTCGCTCAGTTTATTGAGGCGTTCCAGTTTATCACTGATTTTATATGCATCACTAACAGATGCTTCAGATTCACCATTTACTGTACTGATAAGTTCTTCATCAACGGCAACAGGAACATATTCTGAACGAGTAGAACCAACTTCGGCAACAAATGCTTTAATTTCTGTAATAACAGTTTGAAAATGTTCATGACCAAACATAACAGCACCGAGCATAATGTCTTCAGAAAGTTCATCAGCTTCAGACTCAACCATTAATACAGCAGTATCTGTGCCCGCGACAACCAGATCAAGCTCTGACTCATCCAATAAATCACGACCGGGGTTGAGTGAATATTCACCATCAATATAGCCCACACGGCAGCAACCGATTGGACCATTAAAAGGAACATCTGCAATTGACATTGCAGCAGAAGCGCCAATCATCGCCGGAATATCAGGATCAATATCTGGATTGAGAGAAACAACGGTACAAATAACCTGAACTTCGTTGTAGTACCCCTTTGGAAAGAGAGGACGTAAAGGACGGTCAATCAAGCGTGAAATCAGTGTTTCATTTTCACTGGGACGACCTTCTCGTTTGAAAAAGCCTCCAGGAATTTTACCTGCCGCATAAGTTTTTTCTTGATAATCAATAGTTAAAGGAAAGAAATCAGCACCAGGTCTGGCTTCTTTTTTAGCCACTACAGTAACAAAAACTGAGGTGCCCCCCACATTTACCATAACGGCACCCGATGCTTGACGTGCGATTTCGCCTGTCTCAAGAGTTACTGTTTCTGGTCCAAACTGGAATGTTCTTGTAATTGGTGTCACGCTATTTTTACTCCGTTCATTCGGCTGAAGTCACTTCAAAAACTATTAGGTTCAGAACTAATAATCTTTAATCCAATAGTTTGAGAAATATAGTGAAGTGTGTCTCCAGAGGTCTGTCCAGGATGACAGACCTCTGGTTTGAAAGTATAACTTATTTACGTAAACCTAATTTAGAAATAAGTGAACGATAACGATCATTGTTTTTTCTTTTTAGGTAATCAAGCATTTTTCTACGCTTACTTACCATTCTTAACAGACCTTGACGAGAATGGTGATCATGTTTGTGAACTTTAAAGTGTTCAGTTAAATCTATAATTTTTGCAGTTAATAATGCCACCTGAACTTCTGGTGAACCCGTGTCATTAGTGCCACGTGAATGTTCTTTTACTATTTCGCTCTTCTGCTGTACAGAAATCATTTTACTACTCCTAAAACATTAAAGTATCAGTAAAAACATATATTTAAAGCATGTATTTAAATAATATGTAAAAACCAAATTGCTCAACTAAAGGATGAAACTTATAAATATTGATACCTATTATGTGATACCAGGATCAACAGTTCCAAACAAGGCGTGTATTTTACCTGCTCAGTCTCTTTATAACAAGCGATATAATAGACTTGTGCAACATGATTATAACCAAAGGCCATATATTTTACAGAAACAATAACCTTTTTGGCTTTAAATTCGAATGATCATCCAAAACAGCCAAAGCAATCAGCGTATCATCATAATAAAGTCGGTAATCGCTAGCATCAATCTCTGGCTGCACTTCAATCGTCATGCCATGTTGAATCTTGTGCAATTGATCTTTATTTATATGAACTGCTGGAAATTGTTGTATCGCAAAATCAGTAGTGAGCAATATTTGATCCATTGCTTCAAAGTCAGGCTTATCATCTGGTGAATCTGATCTAAATTGTGATAATAGTTGCTCAAGAGAGATGGCCTGTGAGAGCGAAAAAGGCTCTGAATCAATACGCCTTAATGCGCTAATATGAGCACCACAGCCTAATTTCTCGCCAATGTCTTCACACAGAGTGCGAATATAAGTACCTTTTGAACATTGAACTTCGATCTCAATGAATGCCTGTGTACTGACACCCTGAGAATCAGATGCTTGACTTACAAACGAATAATCTAATAAAGTGATGTTAAAAATGGTAACAGGACGAGATTTACGCTCAATTACAATTCCCTTTCTGGCATATTCGTATAATGGGCGACCATTATGCTTTAGAGCTGAATACATAGGGGGGGTTTGTTGCTGGGCACCTTCAAAGCCGGAAAGCAATTCCAGCAATTCTTTTTTTGATAGCTCATCGACTGTTTTTTGAACCAGTATCTCACCATCTGAATCACCTGTTGTTGTGATTGTTCCCAGGACACATTTTGCACGGTAAGTTTTATTAGCATCTAATAAATAATGTGAAATTTTGGTCGCTTCTCCCAGACAGATAGGGAGAACGCCGGTTGCCAGCGGATCAAGGCTACCGGTATGACCCGCTTTTTGAGCATTAAACAGGTGTTTTACTTTTTGTAAAGCTTTGTTAGAAGTGATTCCAGAAGGTTTATCTAATACAAGAATACCATTGACAGGACGGCCTTTTCTTTTCCGTGCCATTTTGATTACCAGTTTGTCAAAAAAAATTATTTTTTAGTTGTACGCTGTTCATCATCAGCAATCGCATTATCAATTAATTGGGTCAATTGAGCTCCCCGTATGACTGACTCATCATAGCGAAATTCTAAACGAGGAACGACTCGAAGCTTAATTCTTTGCCCCAATTCATACCGAAGGAATCCGGTGGCTTTGTTCAAGCCTTCCTGAACCTTTAGTTTATCTTCACGTTGTTTCTGCTTTTGATTATGGCCATGATCTAATTCAGCATTGATTACCGTATAGAATACTTTTGCCAGCCCAAGATCACGTGTGACATCAACTGCAGTAATGGAGACAAATGCAAGACGCGGATCTTTTACATCCCTTGTTAGCATGGTGGCCAATTCACGTTGTATCAGTTCACCGACTCGTCTACTACGACTATAATCTGCAGGCATATTTACAAGGACCTTTTTACTTGAACTCGCTCATAAACTTCAATCTGGTCACCCGGTTTGACATCATTGTAATTCTTCACGCCGATACCGCATTCTGTCCCAGATTTAACTTCCTGAACATCATCTTTAAAACGCCTTAATGACTCAAGTTCACCTTCATAAATGACAACATTATCACGTAAAACACGAATTGGACTATTGCGTTTAAGAGTTCCATCTACCACCATACAACCAGCAATAGCGCCCAATTTTGGAGAACGGAATACATCACGTACTTCAGCCAATCCCATAATGACATCCTTAAACTCTGGTGACAGCATGCCGGTCATTGCCGTTGTTATTTCATCAAGAATATCGTAAATAACACTATAATAATGCAGATCTACAGCTTCATTATCGATAATTTTCTTAGCTGAGGCATCAGCACGAACATTAAAACCAATCACAATAGCATTTGAAGCAACAGCTAATTGAGCATCTGATTCATTAATGCCACCTACGCCATCAGATACAATATTCACCTTAATTTCATCAGTTGAAAGCCTCTTGAGTGAATCAGAAATTGCTTCAACGGACCCCTGAACATCAGCTTTGAGAACAATATTCAGTGTTTGTATATGACCATTTTCCATTTTACTGAACATATTTTCTAACTTGGCTGCCTGCTGACGTGCCAGTTTAACATCACGGTATTTACCCTGGCGAAATAATGCAACTTCACGGGCTTTTCGTTCATTCTTTACTACCAGCACTTCTGAACCAGCCGTTGGTGTGCCTGAAAGCCCTAGAACTTCAACCGGGATAGAAGGTCCTGCGGTTTTAATTACATCGCCATTTTCATCCATCATGGCACGAATTCGGCCATAATCCTGACCAGCAATGATCATATCACCTTTGCTCAATAAACCACTTTGAATCAGAATCGTTGCAACTGTACCACGACCTCTATCAAGTCGTGATTCAATGACAATGCCTTTAGCAGGGCCATCAGGAACAGCCACTAGCTCCATCATTTCTGCAGTAACAGAAATTGCATCAAGGAGATCATCAATACCCTGACCTGTTTTAGCTGAAACAGGCATAAACATGACATCACCACCCCATTCTTCCGGTATCACATCAAGGGCTGACAATTCATTTTTGACACGTTCCGGATCAGAATCTTCTTTATCTATTTTATTAACTGCAACAATAATGGGCACACCTGCCGCTTTAGCATGTTGAACTGCTTCTTTAGTTTGAGGCATAACACCATCATCAGCGGCAACCACTACAATCACAATATCAGTGGCATTTGCACCACGTGAACGCATTGATGTAAAAGCAGCATGTCCCGGTGTATCGAGAAAAGTGATCATTCCTTTATCAGTATTCACATGGTATGCACCAATGTGCTGAGTAATACCGCCGGCTTCACCGTCAGCAACTTTTGATTCACGAATATGATCCAGCAAAGATGTTTTACCATGGTCAACATGTCCCATAATAGTTACAACAGGTGCACGTGAAGACTTTTCACCATCAACATGATCGTCCATCAAGTTATCTTCAATTTCTTCGTCTTTAATCAGAACAGGAACGTGTCCCATTTCTTCGATAACGATTGAAGCCGTTTCCTGATCAAGCATTTGATTAATTGTCACCATGCTGCCCATGTTCATCATGACTTTAATGACTTCACCAGCTTTGACTGACATTTTTTGAGCTAAATCCCCAACTTTGATAGTTTCTGGGATGTTCACATTAATCACTTTAACTTCTGTTGGCATCTCAAATGCGTGCTGAGACTCTATCTCTGATGCATTAAATCCTTTTTTGTGTCGTGATTTAGAGCCGCCAAAACGATTCCCTCCACCCTTGCGTTGATTATGCCCGGCATTGCCTTTTTTAGGTGCCATATATTTTGGTTTATCAGGATGTCTCTTTTTGGCATCTGCGATTTTATTTGTACTCTCGGTTGGAGTCTTAGCTTTTTGTTTAACGGCTGCTGTCTTTCTTGGTGTTTCTTTTTCTTTAAGAATAGGTTTTGTTTGTTTTCTGGCGAGCTGTTCAATTTCACGGGTTTCGGCAACTTTAGCCTGCTGCACGTTGTTCGCTTTTTCTTCTGCTTCTATCTCAGCTTCACGCTGTTTAATTTCTTCTGCTTTTGCCTGTTCTTCAGCCTCTTTTGATTTGATATCAGCTGCTTGTTTTTCTGTTAGTTCCTGTTCTTCTCGAAGTTTAGTTTCCTGAGAGACACGACGTGCTTCCAGTAGCTCAGCATCACTGGATGATACTTTATCATCGATAGCACTTCTTTTTACGTAAGTACGTTTTTTTCTAACTTCAACTTTGACTTTGCTGCTTGATTTAGTCGCACTTGAGATGGAAGTGAGTTCACTGGTCGTTTTACGTTTTAAGGTAATCTTATTCGGTGTATCTTTGCTCACTGAACCATGCTTATCACGTAAATAAGACAGCAGTTCTCCTTTTTGATCATCACTGATAATTGAATCTGGACTATCAACTTTTATTCCTGCATTGTGCATCTGCTCAATAAGACGTTCAACGGGCGTGCCTATGGTTTCGGCAAATTGTGCAACCTTGGTGTCTGACATATTATAAATCTCCTCGCCCTTTACTTCTTATCTTCGGTGTCTGTTTGTGCTTCTTGTTGCTCAACTTCTGCAAACCAGGGAGCCCTTGCTGTCATAATCAACTCAGCAGCCTGTTTTTCATCCATAGCCTGTACTTCTAATAAGTCATCAACGGATTGTTCCGCCAGGTCTTCCATGGTGATAATATTTCTTGAAGCCAGTTGGTGAGCTAACTGTTCATTCATGCCTTCCATTTGCAGAAGGTCTTGTGCCGGTTCTGAATCACCAAGTTGCTCTTCATCTGAAATTGCCTTGGTCAAAAGAACATCTTTAGCTCGTTCACGTAATGCTAAAACAATTTCTTCATCGAGTTCTTCGATATCCAGCATTTCCTGAAGTGGCACATAAGCAACTTCTTCCAGCGAAGTGAAGCCTTCGTTTAACAAAATAATGGCTAAATCTTCATCAATCGTTAAGTCTTCTATTAATGAGTCAAAAATATTCTGAGTTTCTTCATCACTTTTATTTTCGGCGTCTTCAATTGTCATCACATTCAGTTCCCAACCAGTGAGTTGTGAAGCTAATTTAATGTTCTGACCGTTACGACCAATAGCTTGTGAAAGCTGTGATTCATCAACTGCAATATCCATTGAGTTTTTTTCTTCATCAACAACAATGGATTTTACTTCAGCAGGAGACATGGCATTAATAACAAATTGAGCTGCATTTTCATCCCAGAGGATAATATCAACACGCTCACCAGCCAGTTCATTAGATACCACCTGAACACGTGAACCACGCATACCGACACAGGCACCAATAGGATCAATACGATCATCATGGGCCTCTACGGCTATTTTAGCACGTAAGCCGGGGTCACGGGCAGCATTATGGATTTGAATTAAACCTTCACCAATTTCTGGCACTTCAATTTTGAACAATTCTATGAGGTATTCCGGTGTCACACGACTGAGGCTCAACTGCGGCCCTCGGGACTGACTCATCGCTTCATAGAGATACCCTTTTATACGATCACCATTACGTACTGGTTCTCTGGGTATCATATCTTCTCTTTTTATAATGGCATCAATATTATTGCCAATATCAACAATAACATTGCCGCGTTCAATGCGTTTGACCACGCCAGATAATAATTCTCCTACGCGCTCCTGGTATTCGTCAGCAACTTTCTTTCGTTCGGCTTCCCGTACTTTTTGGACAATAACCTGCTTTGCTGCTTGTGCGGCAATTCGACCAAACTCAACGGATTCCATCGGCTCTTCAATAAAATCACCAAATTCAATACCTGGATTATCATCAACAACACGTGAGAACAAAACCTGTCTGTCATAGTATTCATAGGGTTCAGTTTCATCGTCCAGCACCTGCCAGCGCCGAAATGTCTCATAATCTCCTGACTCACGGTCAATAGACACGCGAACTTCGATATCTTTGCCGCTCTTTTTCTTTGTTGCAGTTGCTAATGCAGTCTCAAGTGCATCAAAAATGATATCTTTTTCTATCCCACGTTCATGTGAAACCGCGTCTACGACCAGAAGAATTTCTTTGCTCATATTTTTACCTTAACAATCTCTGCGCTGTCAGTTAATTATATTTATTAAAATGCTCAAAATTTTGCAACGATATTTGCTTTATCAATGTCACTAAATGGTATTGATAATGATTCATTCTCAATATCAAAAATTACATTATTATTTTCTACAGCAGTGATAATGCCTTTAAATTTACGCTGGCCATTTTCTAATTGTGGTCGAATTGTTTTAAATTTAACTTCTTCGCCAATAAACTGCTCATATTGATACAACTTAAAAAGTGGACGATTCAGACCTGGAGATGATATTTCCAATGAATATTCACTGGCAATTGGATCTTCAACATCTAAAACGGCACTCAATTGACGACTTATATCAGCACAATCATCAACACCAACTCCATTTTCGGAATCAATAAAAATACGTAGAGTTGAGTGTCTTCCCTGAGCAATATATTCAAGACCGACAAACTCATAGCCCATTGAGCTAACAACAGGTTCCAGTATATCTTCTAATTGTTGTGTTTTTATCGCCATTTCTTTAAGTCTGAAGTTTTAAAATAATCTTACACAAATAAAAAATGGGCCAAAGGCCCACTCTATAAACCTGCTCCAAAATACAAAACTGGAACAGATTCAGGAGTCTACTAATAACTCCTAAAAAGGTTGAATAACCATCAGGGTCTTAAACATTAATCTTTTTTCACCTGAAGTATTAGATTAGCGTTATATCCAACTGACCATTAATTATTGGGCTAGATTATAGGGATATATAGTGTTCATAGCAAGTTCTTTATGATAATAAGTTGAATACGCAATTCCTCATCGTTTAATTAAAAACAATCAGAAGACTGGAGCATCACCAGCCATTTTGAAAAGCCTGAAGTAAATCCCTGGGAGTGACGATTCCACAGAGCTTATTCGCACTGTCAACAACCGGTAAATGGTGGATGTTATGGGAATAAAAAATTTCAAATAAGTCCAATATATGTTGTTCTTCACTAATAGTAATAGCTGGCTTGCTCATCAAATGCCCAGCATACTCTGGCTTATTTGTATGACTTGCATTTGTTTTTGATATAAAATCAAAAAGTTGAGACATAATGCTATAATCAAAGTTAACTTTAATCTGATTCAAAAAATCATCCATACTGACAACCCCTAAAACATAACCAGCTTTATCAATAACAGGAAAAGCATGTATTCGATGTTCAATTAGCAATTTCCAGACCTGTTCAACATCAGTATCATAATCAACACTGATGACATTCAATGTCATAATATCCCGGCACAATATTTCACCCATTTTCTTTTTGTGGGTATGCATCAGCGAGAGATTAAAAATTTTATTTAATTCATCTTCAGAGACATCAACAAAGACATCCATCTCAGTCAAGGCCTCATGAAGATCTGAGCGCTGAATCGTATTCGGTCGTTTTATATCGGGCCCGTCACCCTGCGTCAGAATACCATGAGGTTTGTTAACATCTCTTATACCGTTGGGATAACAACGATTAGGAATTAAATTATTAATAACCATTGCCCAGGCCAGCATGATTATCAGATTAATGCTGATCGGAGTAAGCATATACCAGTAGCCTAACTCTGTAATGGCACTACCACCCACAACTGCAGTTAATGCAGTTGCCCCACCGGGCGGGTGCAATGAACGAGTGAAATACATAACAAAAATTGCCAATGAGACGGCCAGTGAAGAAGCTATTACCGGATCAGAAATAAGTTTAGCCACTGTAATACCGATAAACGCTGAAAATAGATGTCCTGCGACAAATGACCAGGGTTGGGAAAGCGGGCCTTTAGGAACAGCAAAGAGTAACACTGCTGAGGCCCCCATTGATGCAACCACCCATGGAAGACTCTGAGGGTCAAGGTAAAATTGACTGACAGCCATTATGAGGCCAATACCAATCAGACCGGCCATTGCGGAAATAATTTTTTCCTGCAGTGAAATATTGGATTTCCCTGGACCAAAAAGTTTTGCTATTTCTTTGACGATCATATTGTTTAGATTACTAATAAGACTAAAATTAAATAAGTGCTAAAAAAAAAATGAGTGCTATAGTTAAGAAATAAGCTAAGTCAATCAAAGTTATACAATAGGTGCTAATTTCTTAACTCATTGTCTTGATTAAATATAATGTTTTTCACCCACTCACTAAAAGCTGAAATATATGACAGAAATTGATCTCATCATTAGCCAGTTTATTCTTGAAGAAGGTAAATTATACACTTTACCAGAACTGTATCATCATTTAGAACAAAAAATTCATTCCGATACCGCTTCTATTGACGAAATTGGGGAAATTGTATCAACAGATGCCACTCTTAGCGCTAAAATTCTCAAAATTGCTAACAGTTCTCTATACGGTTTTCGCTCTGAAGTATCAACATTGAAAAGGGCCCTTAATCTTATTGGTCTTGGAGAAGTTAAAAATCTTATATTATTTGATTCACTTGCTGGTAAATTTAATAAGGACTCTCCGTGTAAGATCATCAAACTGGAAGATTTCTGGCGCCGTTCTGTGTATCTTGCCTTAATATCAAAACGCCTCTCAAAGAAAATAAAGCACCCGGATCCGGAACGACTGTTTATTACCGCGATAATGAGTCGTCTTGGGCAACTGGTTTGTTGCTCAACTCATGAAAATGAGGTTTCTGAGGTTTTAAAGAATCATTTAAAGTTAGTCGATGAAAATGAATTTGATATTGAGAAAAGAATATTAGGCTTTACTTATAATGAAGTCAGCTCAAAAATACTGAAGTATTGGAAAGTACCATCAGAAATAGTAATACCTTTGCAAAACTTAAATGATCCGCTAAAAGCACCTGATGATATAAAAAAATCATATTTAACAGATCTATCAATACTTCATGTAGCAACAATATACAGCAGAATTCTTGAGCAGGATGAATTAGCATCTGATTCAGGTGAGCTCATCGTTGCAACAGCAGAGACATATTTATCTCATGTTAATCCCGAAATCAATCAATCTCTTGGTATTGATACTAAAATGATTGATGACATTTTATTTGAAATAGAAATGGATTCACTTGAAATTCTGAGTATTATTTTTCCAAACGCCGGCTTAATATTTTAAACTTGTTTATTGTTGAATCTCACATAATATAAAATAGGATTTCAGTCTGAGATCTCATCCCATCAGCAAAAATGCATTTTGTTACTCGAAAAAAAAGATTTATTATTAATATGGCAAAAAAGAAAGTTTACAAAGTTTCATTTAAGGGCGTTATCTTTTCTGGCTTTGACAAGGATCAGGTCATAGAAAATGTTCATAATATCACCAGAATCCCCAAACATACCATCGCCAGAAAATTCTTCTCTGGCAAAACGGTCGTTATTCGCCACGCAGATTCTCAAGAATATGCCAGTCGTTTACAAAAAACATTCGCCCAGGCTGGCATTGAAACCTATATCAGTGAATTAACAGAAGCTGTCTCTGAAGAACAACAAGCCGTTTCTGCTGCTGTCTCCAAGGCAATTGTTACTGAAAACTCACCAGAACCCGGAAAAACAAATCAAACATCAATACTTCCAAAAATAGCTATTGGAATCTCAGTTATAGTTATTATCGCTACTGCCGGTTTCTTTTTAAATGATAGTCAGCCTTTAGAAACTACACCTTTAAAAAAATCAGAAGATTTATCTAAAGGTTCTTTGCCTAAAACCGCTGAAGGATCATTACCTAAAGCAATTGATGGTTCTACCATAAATGATACAGAAACATCACCGCAAATTATCACTCAATCAATTACATCACTTCCCTTTATTATGGAAAAGGACAATATAGTTGGATTAATCAAGCTAACGGATAAATCAGAGCTTGTACAATTGCCATCATTTATGAATCTTTTGGGTATTACACCTCACTATTTTGATGTCATTAAACAGAAAATCCTTTCAGAAGATTCAATTTTTATTATTTCAAAGGAAAGACCGTTGTATCTCTTTAAAACAAAGAGAAATAGCGGCATTTTACTAAATTCAAAAAAGAAATTACCTCATTCTCTTACTTCCTATTTAAAAGAAACAATCAACAAACAGGATCATGAAACATCTTCTAACCTTTGTGATAAAAGAACATCAGACATACAAGTTGTCTCTACTGATACTCAATTACTATTAACCACCTTTAGTGAATTATTTGAATCATTGCCTGATCTACAACCCCTGGATGCTCTGTTTCTCCAGACCAATAGCAATGAAATGAACTTTAGCTTCTTTTATAGGCAACCAGACACACTGATTAAAAAAAATGAGAGAAATAAAGACCACTTTTTGGCCTTATCTTCAAATTCTAAAGAAATTCACCTTTCATTAAATAATACTTTTTATGAAGAAAACATTAAATTATTCAATCAGTTTGGAATACTCTCCAGCGATCAAAAGGATAGCAGCCCTCAGCTTTTGTTGGATAAGAACAACCCTCAGCTTGGTTTAGATAAAAGCCCTCTGCTTAGACTAAATAAAACCCCTCAGCCATTAAAAATCAACCTGACTTTACTTATTATCGCTCAGATGTATTCTGAAAAACAGATAAAGCATTCCCATTCATCATTACCATTTCAACAGGAAAACATCATAAATATCAATCGCTCAAATCCGGCTAATGCTCTGAAACCTTACCAAAAGGAGCTTGATATAGAGTTACAGCCACAGTGGCAATCAGGACCCTTCGCGATAACAACCAATCAATTTATTTTTGATAAGGATTTAGTAATCGAATTACTAGCGAAAGGGCAAAACATTAATAACCTGATGGAATATTCAAACTCAGCTACCCTTGAAATACGTTCGGTACTGGATAAACAGGGCAATAACATCCTCAAAACGAATTGCACCGATAAAAGGAAAGAGATAGGTTATTTTCGAGATATTGATGGTGAGCAGGAAGCCTACATTGATGATGACTTTAAAACCTATCATACCATTACTGCTAAACATCAGATTCATGTCAGTCCAGGTTATAACAATGCAGATATTAGTAAAATTGAAGGTAAGATTGCTCTTAAAATACCAAATAAAATTGAACAAAAAACTCTCAAAATTGAGAATAATATTCATTATTCCCAATTTAAAAATTTTTCAATTCTTTTAAAACATATTACTGAAACAAATACACTCGAATACACTGTGGCAGGTCAAATTCAGCACTTTATATCATTGAGAATGTACAACGATTCTGGTGATATTATTGAAACTCTTTCTCTCTCTCAGCAACCGCTATTAAA
Organism: Gammaproteobacteria bacterium; assembly: GCA_016744375.1. Taxonomy (GTDB): domain Bacteria; phylum Pseudomonadota; class Gammaproteobacteria; order GRL18; family GRL18; genus GRL18. Next base: position 99,448 of record JADGEM010000002.1, on the reverse strand, counting down.
TGACACGGTTAAGGTTTACCGCCAGACTTTAGCCAGTCCCATTGAAACCATAAAGCTTTTTCATAGTAAAGACCCTGAGACTTTCAGCTATGCATTTGAATTTAAACCGGATATCTCCTTAGCAACAATGTCTTTATCAGGTTTTGATGAGCCCCAGTCAAAAGCAGCTGAAATTCAGCCCATTACTTTTACCAGTTGGAATTTTGAATCAATCAAGGGTGAAATCAAAACGATAAATCCTGACTGGCTGGGTGAAAAATGGCCTGAAGACAAGTCAGTTCAAAACTTATCTTCACCGTTTTACATCAGTTTATTTCTACAGAATATTTCTGATAGTGAGCAATCAATTGATGCCGTTTTAAATATCAAATCAAATAGCTTACCCATTATCAGTCAAAACATGACTGCAGTTAAAGTCTCACTAAAATCAGGTAATAAAATACTATTGGATAATTTTGTTTCATTTACCCACGATGAATTGATTGTCAATGAAGAAGAATTAAAACTGGCCAAACCAGTTCAGTCACCCAAGATAATTCAATACCTTAAGAGCAATACCGCATTTGAGACAATTATGACAAATGAACAACTTAGTGGCTCGATCACATTAAGTCTGCCTAAATTGTTTAAGTCACATTCAACACCCTATGTTTCACTTGGACAGGTTATTAAACTTGACGGCCTTTTTGTAAAAGCAATACAACGGGATCGGCATAAGATCAAGTTTGAGATTAAAGGAGAGATAAAGAATCTTGCTCAATTAAGACTTTATAATCAAAATAAGGAGTTAATCTCAGAGTTGTTTGAATTTAAACATTTACAAAAGAACAAAGCACTTCTTACTCTGCTTTACAATGATAATATTAAATCAATTAAGCTGGTGCTTGCCAGAGATTCAGAGATAAAGCACTACCCATTTGTCTTTAACATGGAACAATGACCTGCAATACTTAGCCACTCTAAATAGTATACGGGTAACTTTGACGTAGTCTTAGCACAACAATAAAGAACTGCTTCTGATACGGAACCTGAATGATTAATGATCACTATTTCTCCTCATGGGCCAACTTTTGAAGGATTGGAGGAATAACTCTTTAGTTTTCAATCGTTGAATTTACCAGGAACTTGAAACCCCGGATTTTTTTTCAAGCATGGCTAAATATTCTTGATGAGAACTCACTTCTTCATCAGAAGGCATTAAAATTTTAAGGGCGCTACGGGTAGGAGCTATTTTTTTAATTGGTTCAGCACCACCAGTACTTGCATTCTCATCCAGTGTTAAAGTGATCTGTCCCCCCGTCATGGCCAGATAAACATCGGCCAATATTTCAGAGTCAAGTAATGCCCCATGTAATTGACGGTTACTATTATCGATAAAGTAACGTCGGCATAGGGCATCCAGGTTATTTTTTAGCCCGGGATGATTATCCCGGGCAAGCTTCAAAGAATCCAGGATACTGCAACTGACATCAACCGGGTCAATACTCTGACCAATTTTTTTCTCTAATAAAACAATTTCATGATTGATAAAGCCAACATCAAACGGAGCATTATGAATAATCAGTTGGCTGTCTTTAACAAATTCCAGAAACTCATCAAATATATCACCAAAAAAAGGTTTGTCAGAAAGAAATTCATTGGTAATACCATGAACTTCAAGAGCCCCCTGATCCACCTGTTTGTTTTCAGGATTAATGTATTTATGAAACGTATTTCCCGTTAATTTGCGATCAATTAACTCAACACAACCAATTTCAATAATCCGGTGTCCATGAGATGGCTCCAGACCGGTGGTCTCAGTATCCAGTACAATTTGTCTCATAGTGACTCAATCCCCTTATTGGCTAATTCATCCGCAATTTCATTTTCACGATGACCTGAGTGCCCTTTTACCCATTCCCAGGTTACATCATGTTGTTGTACTAATTCATCCAACTGTTTCCACAAATCGACGTTTTTTACCGGTTTTTTACTGGCTGTTTTCCAATTCCTTTTTTTCCAGTTTGTTATCCATTCAGTGATACCTTTACGAAGGTATTGTGAATCCGTTGTTAACACCACTTCACAGGGTCTGGAAAGTTGAGCAAGCCCTTTAATTGCAGCAGTCATCTCCATTCTATTATTGGTGGTATTCTGCTCCCCACCAAAAAATTCTTTTTCAGTCTGTTGATAAACCATTAATGCTCCCCAACCTCCCCTGCCGGGATTACCCTTGCAAGCACCATCGGTATAAATGTAGATTTTATTTTTGTCCATAGGGTTCTTTATTATATATTTTGTGATTTGTCTGAAGATCTGAATGATTATTTGATTTCATATCCGCAGTCTCAACCGCCTTAGGCGTTATGAGACCATTAGTGAATTTCCAACCTTCCCGAATTGGCGTCAAAGTTGATACTCGCTTCGTGGCAACCAGTAGATAGCCGCCAGCGGGTAAGATCTTTGAAAATTGCCCTGCCATCTCCATAAATTCAAGTTTATCCAGTAACACGGTACTTCTGATAGGAGGCCGATAAAAATACTCGTTTACCAGAGTGATGTCAAATCCCAACAGCTTCAGCCAATCCCGTAAACGTCTCTGGCTGATGAGATGACCGCATGAAGGTAATGGTACCTGGCAATTTATAGCATTTTTATCTCGTGAATTAACGGCTATATGCTTTTTTAGTTCCCAATACTTGTGCCATAATCCCCATAAACTGAATGGATTGAACCCCAGAAAAACGGCTTTTCCTTCTGCAACAAGAACTCGTTCAACCTCCCGGAGGATCTGATGAGGATTTTTCTCAAACTCGAGGGTGTGTGGCAGCAGCAAAACGTCAACCGAATGATTTTTAAGGGGTAATTGCTCAAAATCAGAAAGTAATTGAGTCTCAGAGTTGGCCTGATTGGCCTGAGAAAGGGATTCAAAAATAAACTGAAAAGAGGTTCTGGAATGAGCGGTAAGACCAATAGCATTATTATGCCGTATCTTATCTTCAGTATGGTTAAAATCTTTGTCTACATGAACGCCATCAACAGAGACATTGTCAAGGCATCCAAGTTGCACTAAATTGTAGCCGAAAATCTGTTCAAGCAGAGGTTCAAGTGATTGCTTTTCACTTCTCAGTAATATTTGTCCTAGTTCACTGGCATACCAGTCGCGAGCCATAAGCCAGGGATCTTCAAAATCAAATGGTCTGGCTTCCTGTTTATTCATTTTTTTTGTGAATATAGACAAGAAATCTTTAGGCTTATTCATTTGTGGTTCAGATTATGTTCATTTTTAGGTTGAATTTATGTAATAATTGGCATCTATGAATGAAGTTCAAAAAAACTCACAGAATAACCAAGATGTTAGCCCCAGTATTTCAAGAATACCAGCCTTTGATGACAATTATATCTGGTTTATTCATGGGCTCACAGAAAAACAGGCCGAACAGCAGATCATTATTGTTGATCCCGGTGATGCTGAACCCGTTCTCAAAGCAATAGAGACCCATAAGTACCTCCCGCAAGCCATTTTTATTACCCACCACCATGGGGATCATACCGGTGGGATCAGCAAACTGGTTAAACAGTATAAAATTCCTGTCTATGGCCCCCAAAATGAGCAAATACCCCACTTAACTCATGCATTATCAGAAAAACAAACTGTTTCTATTGATTCAATGGGTTTATCATTTGAAGTATTAGATGTTCCCGGTCATACCATTGGACATATTGCCTATTCAGGGCATAGAGCTTTATTTATTGGCGACACATTGTTTGCAGGGGGCTGCGGCCGTATTTTTGAAGGTACAGCAGAACAAATGCACCAATCACTGTCCAAGTTACTTACTCTGGCTGCTGACACCCTGATCTACTGTGCTCATGAATACACTCAGGATAATCTGGCTTTTGCCAATAGAGTTGAACCCGAGAATACGATACTAGCCCAACGTATACAGGATACGCTTAAAATGCGTGCAATAAATAAAGCAACCGTTCCTTCAACCCTTGAACTTGAAATGAAAACGAACCCTTTTTTACGCTTTGATACTGACTCGGTCAGAACTGCTGCTGAAACATTTGCCCAACAAGCACTTAACACACCGGCAGATGTATTCAGGGTAACTCGCCACTGGAAAGACACACTTGACTGATTCAAAGTATTTACCAGGCAATAGCTCTTGCATATAAATAAGAATACTCATTCACCTGTTCACAACAGATTTCAGAAACCATTTATATTAGGATTATGATTATAAAACCTTTAATTTTAGTTTTTATTACACTGATTTTTATCAACGGATGCAGCTCTTTAAATAACTCATCCCTAAACAGCCGCCCTGATTCTACTACTGAAAAAAAAGCGCCTGACTATCTCAAAGATATTAATGCTGAGATAACTGCTGAGATAGCAGGTAAACAAAGTGACAATACACCGATCCTTTTATCATCAGGTGGTTTGCCTGATTTTGACAAAGAAACAGAAGACAAGTCCGATATTGATGACGTCTGGCTGCGCTTACCAGAACTGTATCAAATTTCTGATGTCCATAATAAACGTATTGATATTCAAAAAAAATGGTTTTTAAAACATAAGAAACACCTACAGGACGTTTCCAGACGCGCTTCCCCTTTTCTGTATTTTATCACTGAAGAAGTTAACAAGCGTAAGATGCCTGGAGAAATTGCACTACTTCCAATCATTGAAAGTAGCTTTAGAACCAATGCCTATTCAAGAATGAAGGCTTCCGGTCTCTGGCAATTTGTACCAGCAACTGGACGCTCTTTTGGCCTGAAACAAAATTGGTGGTATGACGGACGCAGAGATGTTTACCATTCGACAGTGGCCGCATTAACCTATTTACAGCAATTAAATAAGTATTATAAGGGTGACTGGCTGCTTGCCCTGGCTGCCTATAATGCCGGTGCTAGAAATATCAATAAGGCAATAAAAAAGAACCTGAAAAAAGGCAAGCCCATTGATTACTGGTCTTTATCATTACCGAAAGAAACCTATAAATACATCCCTAAGTTACTGGCTATTTCACAGATTGTTAAAAATCAGCAGCAGCTCGGAGTTAATCTGCCCCCTATTAAGAATAGTCCTCATTTAATGATGGTCCAGACGGGCTCACAAATTGATTTGTCGGTTGTTGCAAAAATGACCAATCTCAGTCTGAAAGAAATACGTACTTACAACCCGGGTTTTAAACAATGGGCAACCGATCCAGATGGGCCCCACCATCTTTTTTTGCCCATCAGTCAAGTAGAAGAATTTCAAAAACAATTGGCATTACTGGATGAGAAAGACCGGGTTCAATGGCATCGACATAAAATACGTTCAGGTGAAAGTCTGAGTGTGATAGCTCATAAGTATAAAATATCAGTTGCTGTGTTAAAAAAATCGAATCATCTGAAAAGCAGCCGCATCCGTGCGGGTAAATATTTAATGGTCCCCTCAGACAGTGGACAAAGCATTCCTGTTATTGCCAAAACATCCTCACCCAAAGTATCAACAAGCAAAATATCAACAGCCAATGGAAGGATTTACAAAGTACGTTCGGGAGATTCTTTTTGGAAAATCGCCAAAAAATTCGGCCTTTCTCACAAAAAACTGGCTGCTATGAATCATTTATCTTCGGGTGATACTCTATCTATTGGGCAATCATTAATCATCTCATATCAGGATCCTTCGCAGAGTTCTTTAGCCAGAAAATCTGTAGAGGCCAAGAGCACTCAAAAAGGAATCATTAAATATAAGGTGAAATCAGGTGATTCACTTTATACCATATCAAAACAGTTTAAAGTGACGATAAATGATCTGAAGCGTTGGAATCAGCTGGATATAAAAAAATATCTCAAACCTGGCCAGGAATTAAAAGTCTTCGTCATTGCTTCGAGTCAGCCTATCTAAATGAAAACTTACGCCATTACTTTTATTGATAACAAAGAGTATGCTAGTGGTCAGACTTTTCAGCTGGATAGAGGAAAATCATTACTAAACAATATGTTATTGCATAATATTTCAACTCACTCAAAGTGCGGAGGTAAAGCAGTTTGCAGTCGTTGCCGAGTCAAAATACTTTCTGACCAGAATTACTGTAACAAGCCCGTAAAAGAAGAAAAAATAATTTTTAATCAAGTACAGATTGAACAAGGCTGGCGTCTGGCCTGTCAAGTCTATTGCCTCAGAGATGTCAGTATTTATCTGCCCTCTAAATTAGAAATTGAGAATAACTCATAAAGCGATTAAACAAACAGGTTCATTAAACCAGCATACGATGTTTGTATTTTTTAAAACCATTGCCTATAATTTTGTTATGAAAATAAACTCAAACAACCCTTTATTTACAGTATTACTAGCTTGCACCCTTCTTTTAACAGTCAGTTCATGTTCATCAATCGTTTCCTCTGCAGCGAATAAGATGGCCGGTAACCTTTCTTATACTATTTTAAACTCAGACGATCCGAAAACAGTGGCCGATGGCGCGCCTGCCTATTTGCTTTTAATGGACAGTTTTCTTGTTGACTCCCCAGACAATGCCAATTTACTTGAATCTGGAGCAGTGCTCTATGGTGCTTATGCCAGTATCTTTGTTTCTGAACCCACACGGGCTAAACGTATGTCAAGTAAAGCTCTGAACTATGCAGAACAAGCTCTTTGTCTTTCAGACAAACAATTATGTCAGGTTCGACAACTCAACTTTAATGAATTTTCAACTTATGCCACCCGGATAAATAAAAAAAATATGCAATCCTGGTATATTCTTGGGACAACCTGGGCCGGCTGGATAAAGGCTAATAGCGGTAGTATGACTGCCATTGCTGAATTGCCTAAAGTAACATTGATTATGCAACAAATCATAACAATTGATGACACCTGGCAAAATGGTCAGGCTCAACTTTACCTCGGAATCCTGAACACTCTATTACCACCTGCGCTGGGAGGCAAGCCCGAGTTAGGCCAAAAACATTTCAAACGCGCCATTGAAATTACCAAAGGCCATGATTTGAGTGCAAAGGTTTTTTATGCAGAAAAATATGCTCGACTTATTTTCAATCAGGAATTACATGATAAACTTCTGCAAGAAGTCATTGCAGCCGATCCTTACTCTGAAAATCTAACTCTGATGAATATTTTGGCCCAGAAAAAAGCGCAGGAACTTCTTGCTTCATCTCAAGACTATTTTTAATCAGCCAATGTATAATGAATAATTACTCAGTTTTTAAAAATATGGAACCTATATGATTAGCCCCTTATCCAAACTGTTTTTAATTCTCTTTCTCATATTAATCAGCTTTAACTCAGTTTATGCAAAAACATTTAAAATTGCATCCTTATCCCCTGAAGGTTCTGACTGGATGCAGAAAATGCGAGCCGGCGCAAAAGAAATTAAACAAAAGACCAATGGCCGTGTAAAATTTAAATTCTATCCTGGCGGTGTCATGGGTGATGATCAGGCTGTTTTGCGTAAAATAAAAATTGGTCAATTGCATGGCGGTGCTCTGGCCGGTGGCAGTCTGATTAAAGCAAACCAGGATTATAGAATATACAGTTTGCTGCTAACTTACCAAAACCAGGGGGAAATTAATTATGTCCGTCAGCATATCGATCCCACTATCAAGCAGGGGTTTGAAAAAGGCGGTTTTATTATTTTAGGTATGGCAGAGTCAGGTTTTGCCTACTCTATGTCTTCTAAAGTTGATGTCAGCAGTATTAAACAATTAAGACAACAGAAAGTCTGGACACCAAGTAATGACAAACTCTCTCAGGAAACCCTGCAATCTTTTGGTGTTACCCCCATTCCTTTACCATACGGCGATGTCCTTGCCGGATTACAAACCGGTTTAATTGATACCGTTGCCATGTCCCCCATCGGTGCTATCGCTCTGCAATGGTACACTCAGATTAAATACATCACTGATATGCCTCTACTATATTCTCTCGGTATATTAGCCATCAATGCCAAAGCCTTTAATAAAATCAAACCCGCCGATCAGAAAATTGTTCGTAATATCATGAAAAAAGCCTTTGATGCAATAGAAACCACTAATCAGAAAAATAATATTGAAGCCCTTAGCGTGCTAAAAAAATCGGGCATTAAATTCATTAAACCCTCAAATGAAGACTATAAGAAGTGGCAGGAACTGGCTCATACAGCTAACAAAGCCATGGTCGATTCAGGTCAGCTTAATTCTAAACTTGTCAGTCAGGTTGAAAAATTATTAAAAGACTATCGCAAGGATAATTGATTCATTAAATGATAAATCTCTTACAAAATATTCGTTATCGATTATTGCAAATTGAAACAATACTATTGGTCTCTACATTTTTGATTGTATTGAGCATTGCTGTGTTGCAAATTTTTCTAAGAAATTTCTTTGATTCCGGTATTTTATGGGCAGATACTTTTCTTCGAATAGCAGTACTCTGGATTGGCATCATGGGTGCACTATTTGCCAGCCGCAACAATAATCATATCAATATGAATCTGGGCTTAAAATATCTATCAGGTAACAGTCTTCGATTTATCAAAGCATTTGTTCACCTATTTACCGCCCTGATTTGCTTTATTGTGGCCTGGTACGGTATCAGCCTGGTACTTATGGAATATGAAGAAGCCAGCATTGCTTTTGCATCCATACCAGTTTGGGTAAGTGTCATTATTATTCCTCTTGGATTTACAATTATGGGTCTGCGCTATTTTACTTTATTCATACTGCTCATTTCTGGTCATGAAGTAAATGATCAGCCCGCTCTTGATTAAGAAAGAGGATTATTTTATGAGCAGGTACTGTTAATGCTTTTTTTTATCATACTCATCCTACTGACTCTGGCCTGGTTTGGCGCGCCTTTATTTACTTTAATTTTGTCCGTTTCAATCATTGGTTTTACTTATCAGGAAATTGATTTAACCGTCATTCCAATTGAGCTGTATCGTATTACTAATACGCCCTTATTATTAGCTTTACCACTGTTTACATTCACCGGTTTTTTAATGAGTGAAAGCAATACATCACACCGCCTGGTCAGACTATCCAGCGCTTTATTGGGCTGGATTCCTTCAGAACTGGTTTTGGTTACACTGGTTGCCAGTGCATTGTTTACTGCATTTACAGGAGCCACAGGTGTGACCATTGTTGCTCTAGGTGCTCTTCTTTACCCCGCATTGAAAGAATCAGGCTACTCAGAAAAGTTTTCATTAGGGTTAATTACAACATCCGGAAGTCTGGGGCTATTACTACCACCTTCTCTACCACTTATTTTATACGTCGTCATTGTGCAGCAGCTGGATCTGGATCAGAGTATTAGTATTGAACAGGTTTTTTTAGCTGGTATTTTACCCACACTTCTCATGGTAATGACTTTATTTGCCTGGAGTATCTGGCAAGTCCGAGATCAACCTGTTGTAAAAAAAGAATACAGCAGCAAAAAATTAATCTCAGCCCTACGTGAGTCTGTATGGGAACTACCACTGCCCTTTATTGTACTGGGCGGTATTTTTTCTGGTTTGTTTGCTGTATCAGAAGCCGCTGCCGTTACGGCTGTGTATATTATTATTGTAGAGGTCTTTATCTATAGAGAAGTTAGCCTTAACCAGTTACCTAAAGTCATTCAAAGCTCAATGACAATGATTGGTAGTATACTTTTGATTCTGGCAAGCGCATTAGCAATGACCAATTATCTTATTGATGCTGAGGTTCCCATCTTATTATTTGAATGGATTAAGAGCCACATTGACAGTCAGATCACCTTCCTGCTGCTATTAAATATTTTTCTACTCATATTAGGTGCAATTCTCGATATATTTTCCGCTATTGTTATTATCTCCCCTTTAATTGTACCCGTAGCAATTAGTTTTGGGGTTCACCCGGTACACCTTGGTATTATATTTCTTGCTAATATGCAATTAGGCTATTTAACCCCCCCTGTCGGCATGAATTTATTCATTGCCAGTTATCGATTTAAAAAATCAATTTTTGATATCTATCGCTCAACAATTTTTATGATGCTTCTACTGCTTGCCTGTGTTTTAATAATTACTTATGTCCCTACACTCAGTTTATTTTTTATTGATTAGTTTTTTTATAAAAATAGTCTAAACTTTTACCTAAATATCTATTTTTGAATTGTAAGCGCTGAGGCATCTGCACCTATTAATGTAAAGGCATTGATTGAATGAAGGTTTTGATAGTTGAACGTTCAAGGCTCCAACAAACGGTATTGTCACGTATATTCTCTGGTGAAGGGGGAATTGTTTCGCTGGCACATAATTATGAAAATGCCTTACAGCGACTAGCTGAAGAGAAATTTGATATTGTCTGCACAGCCTGGCAGCTTGAACAGCATAATAATGGTATTGAACTAGCCAGGGCAATACGTAAAATCCCAGAATACCTTGAAATTCCTATTTTACTCATTGCATCCACAGGTAAAAATTTATCCACTCATGATGCCTACAATGCAGGTATTACCGAAATTTTTGATCGTGGTAGTTATGAACACCTTTCAAATAAAATTCAGTCTCTGCTCAAAAGGCGGGTATGTACCATTAATGCCCATATTTTGTATATAGAAGACAGCAAAACTGCTGCGGCATTAACCATGCGTGATCTTAAAGAAGCCAATGTCACCTTTGATCATTATTATAGTGCAGATGCAGCTTATATGGCTTATAAAGAAAACCATGAAGACTATGACATGGTTATTACAGATGTGGTTCTTGAGGGTCAATTAGATGGCCTGGGCTTTGTCCGGGCTATGCGAGAAATCACACCAGAAAATTACAAAATGCCGGTACTGGCTGTATCAGGACTTGATGATACATCAAGGCGCGTAGAATTGCTTCGTTCAGGTGCCAATGATTACATTGTCAAACCTTATGTAAAAGAAGAATTATTGGTTCGAGTAAAAAATCTTATCATGACCAAACATCTGTTTAATCAGGTTGAAACACAACAGGAGCAATTATATAAACAGGCAATGCAGGATCACCTTACGGGGCTGCACAATCGTCACGCAATGGAAACCTTCCTACCTAAACTGTGTAGTGCTGCTATTCGTCATAAAAAACCCATAGGAATTTTATTCTTTGACATTGACCATTTTAAAGAAGTCAATGATGAACATGGCCATGTTATTGGAGATGATGTACTTGCTCTCATGGGTGATATTATTTTAAAAAATTTTCGTGCAGAGGATTTTAGTGCCCGTTACGGCGGTGAAGAATTTATTGTCGTGCTATACGACACCTCCTACGAACAAACAAAGACAATTGCAGAAAAATTCAGACAAAAAATTGAGGATACCAATTTTTCTGATCTCAATATTACCATCAGCATCGGTGTACTGGGTACTTTTGTTCAATATGACACGGACATCCATGAACTGTTTAATCTGGCAGATTCACTGCTTTATGAGGCAAAAGAATCCGGAAGAAATAAAATTTGCTCAAGAGATCTCACTTTATTAAATGTTGAAACCATTAATTAATCAGAAACACACAGACAGCAACTAAGAAATAGTTTATCACTATTTTGTGCGCCTATAAATCCTGAAAATCACAGAATAAATAACAAATAATAATCGTTTAAAACTTACGTTTAACCACTATTAAGGCAATTAATCCAGGAAGCAGCAAAAGCAGTGTGGCAGGCAAAGGCACAGTACTTGAAACAGGGTCATGCGCCCAGATATTTATGTGAGAAAATGTCCAAGGATTGCCAAGATGATTGACAAAATCCGACACTATTTTTTAATACCTGTTTAAAACATAGGATAGTCTTAATTTTTTAATAAAAGGCCTGTAAAAATCGACTAGGAGCAGAAAGAAATCCCCATAAACCTCTTTATGAGAAACTTATCATTTATTGTTGTAAAAAAATTGACACTGACTGACTTATAATACAAAACTAGTTAACTGGAATGATCAGAATTTACAGCATGTAATAATTCAGTGGAGGATATCAGTTTCAGCATTGAGCAATAATATCATTTAATGCTTGTATTGGATCGGAGTTTGCCGTAATTGGGCGCCCTATTACCAAATAGTCTGAACCTGCTGATAATGCTTCTGCCGGAGTCATTACTCGTTGCTGATCACCAATAGCCGCACCTACTGGTCTGACACCGGGAGTCACAAGGCAAAACTCCTGTCCTAATTGTTGTTTTAAATCACTCACTTCAAGAGGAGAGCATACAACCCCATCTAGACCAGAATCTTTGGCCAGTTTTGCCAGGCGTGATACTTGATCTGCCGGTTCAATATTCAGTCCAATTTCAGCAATATCCTGTCGAGATAAACTGGTCAAAACCGTCACACCAATTAATAGCGGTTTATGAGCACTTTTTTCAATCGCTTCACGAGCAAACTCCATCATTTTCCTGCCGCCAGAAGCATGCACATTGACCATCCAGACTCCCATATCCGCAGCAGCCTGGCATGCAGCTGCAACTGTATTCGGGATATCATGAAATTTTAAATCGAGAAAAACGTCAAAGCCTCTATTGTGTAATTTTTTTACTAATGAGGGGCCACAGCGAACGAATAATTCTTTTCCTACTTTTAAACGACAGAGCTCCGGTTTAAGTTGATCCACTAACACCAGGGTCGATGCCTCATCTTTAAAATCCAGAGCAATAATAATTCTAGGTTCTTGAACTTGCATCATATAAATTCCAAATTAATAAAAGGACAAAAATAGTACATGATTACTCTCCTTCAATACCCTGAATTGGTTTAACTGAACTCCATGATTTACAGCCAGGGCAATGCCAATACATGGACTTTCCATTAAAACCACATTGCGTACATTGGTAAACTGGTTTGTTTTCCAATAATTTACTGGTAATTTCCTGTAAAATAAGAAGATTCTCGTGAGCTGTACCTTTAGTAAAATCAAGACTGATATCTATCAGAGAACTCAGACCACGTATTGAAGGCTTTTTTCTAAGTGAATCAACAATAAAAAGAGCTGCTGCTTTATCATCCTTTAAACTCTGAATCTGTTTTGCACAAAGTAATACCGAAGTAATGCCGCCATATTCATTTAAGACATGCTCAAGATAAGTTTTGATTTCTTTATTATTGTTTAATTCTTTATAACAATACAATAAAGATTCCAGAATCTCGGATACCATCAGGGGATCTTGCTGTTCTACACGTCTATAGGCACGAGTTGCCGCTTTATAGTTACCCAGGCTACGATTAATTTCACCTTCTAAAATGCTGGCTCTGACAGAGTTTTTATCCGTACCCAGGGCTTTTTTCACCAGCTTCAGAGCCCCTTTTGAATGCCCTGCCTTAAAATCAATTAAAGCAAGCTCACAATAGAAATGAGCAACTTGTAAGGCGTAGGATTTATTGGATGCTGATTCTAATTTTTTTGCAATAAGGATTGCATCGTCCCAATCATGCTCCTGTTGATAGATCGATAATAAAGATTTCATTGCTGAAGGAACATGAGACTGTTTATGAATCAATTCCTGAAAAAGATTTTCAGCTCTATCCAGTAAACCGGCATTCATAAAGTCTCGAGCAAGCTCATATAAAGCATCATTTCTTTTACTTAGGCTGAGTGATGGTTTAGCGATAACATTCTGATGAATCTTAATTGCTTGCTCAACCTCACCACGCTGACGATAGAGGTTGCCTAGTGAAATATGCGTATCAACAGTTTCTTCTCCCACTTCCAACATTCCAACAAAAACATCAATGGCTTTGTCAGTTTGTTCATTCAGGAGAAAATTAAGACCTTTGAAGTAATCTGAACTAAGAGAAAAAGGAGTGTAAGTTGGTATTTTTCCCATTTTATTTTTTTTAGAGCTTCGCCCCAGAAAAACGCCGAGAATAAAAGCAATAACAAGAAATGGTAATACAATTAAAAGAGGAGCATTGTCCATCATATAACCTGAAAAACAGTATTGATAAAAAAACCTGCATTAGGAACCTGCCCAGAAGTTTAAGCAGTCATACTGTGTTTAATTGAGTTTATCAGATGATTCAATAAGAGTCACCGATGTTTCTTCCGATTTTTTAAGCTGCCGTTGAGCGCGACGGACCTGATGTCGTAAACCTAGAATTACCATACTATTAATGAGTGTGGCAAGTAAGGCTCCAATCATAATAGCACCCACCAATAAAATAGAAAGAGGTTGTGTGATACTGCCATAATAGAAATTAAAGACGACTTCATCAGCATTGGCAATTGCAATTGCAACACCAAAAGCCATAAACATAAGTAAGATTAAAATACTAAACAATCGTTTCATTATCAGTTACCGATTCGTTTATATTGAGCCAAAAGAATTGCATCGCTGTTGTTTTTCAGAGATTTAAACAGATAAATAATTCAGAAATACAATTTCTTATTCGGCAAGAACAATGATCACAATAATTCTTTGTTGCGAGTTTTATTGACCCGCTCTCTTAGCTCTTTTCCTGGTTTAAAGTGCGGAACATATTTGGATGCCAGGGTCACTGCATCACCAGTTTTTGGGTTTCGGCCCGTTCTGGGTGGGCGATAATGTAATGAAAAACTACCAAAGCCTCGAATTTCAATTCTCTCACCAGAAGCAAGCGTTTGAGCCATGAGATCAAGAATCGATTTGACTGCGAGTTCTACATCTTTGTAAGCAAGTTGAGACTGTTTTTGAGCAAGTGCTTCAATCAACTCAGATTTTGTCATTTTTTATAATGTCCTTAGGTCGACCGGTCATAAGTTTCTATTTAATACGTGTTAAAAATAAGAATTTAGCATTCATCTCGCCTGAAAAAATAAGGCCAATAGAGTTTAAAAAGAATGATAAAACTCTTATATAGAATGCGTATAATACCGCAATTAACAATAAATTAATTTAAGACCAGAAACTTTGAGAAATGCTTCACATTTTATCAAGAAATACGGGTCTTAATCATTTATAAAGGTTTACTTTTTATAATTTTTTATAAAGATTTTTCACTTTTTGGAAAACTTCATCAATTGATAGCTCTGAAGTATCTATAATTGTTGCATCCTGTGCTGCTATTAAAGGTGATGCACTTCGATTCATATCGCGCTCATCACGCTCTTGTATTTCAACAACAAGGTCGGAAAGCTTAACATTATTTCCTTTTTCTATCAACTGCTTATAGCGTCTTTTTGCTCTTTCATCAGCGGATGCCGTTAAAAAAATTTTCAATGGCGCTGCGGGGAAAATTGTGGTGCCCATATCTCGACCATCAGCAATAAGACCAGGACTCTGGAGAAAAGCTTTTTGACGTTTGAACAATGCATCACGAACTTCTGGAATTGCAGCAACTTTCGATGCATTATTTCCAGCAAGCTCAGTTCGAATAAGAGTTTCCACTTCAACATCATTCAACAGGATGCCACCAGAAGGTAAAAATTCAACCACGAGATTTTCTGCAATATGAGCTACTTTATTAATTGATGTGAAAGGAATTTCTTTTTGTACACAAGCAAGACCTGTAAGCCGGTAAAGCGCCCCACTATCCAGATAGTGCCAACCCAGTTCAGCCGCTAAAAGTGCTGAAATTGTCCCTTTACCCACCCCACCCGGACCATCAACTGTAATAACAGGCACGGTTTGAAGAGCGCTCTTCGCTTCCTTTTTCACATCCTGAATCATGATGATACCTTCAATCCCGTTGACTGTGCCAGGGATACAAAATTTGGAAAGGATGTATTGACATTTGCACAATCTTTGATGGTAATACTCCCTTTTGCATTTAAGGCAGCCATAGCAAAAGACATAGCAATTCGATGATCGCCCAGGCTATTAACGGTTCCAGAACTAAATTCACCACCATTAATGATCATGCCATCTTTTGTGCCTTCACAATCAATACCAAGAATTTTCATACCATCGATCATAGCCTGAATTCGATCACTTTCCTTAACTCGCAGTTCTTCAGCACCTGTCAGTACCGTTTGGCCACTGGCACAAGCTGCTGCAATTGAAATTGCAGGAAATTCATCAATGGCCAGTGGTACCTGATCTTCAGGAATATGAATACCATGTAATGGAGCATAGCGTATACGTATATCTGCAACAGGTTCACCCCCGACTTCTTTTTCATCAGACAGTGTGATATCAGCCCCCATTTCCCTGAGAATATTGATAATACCTGTGCGGGTAGGATTGATGCCAACATGATTCAAAGTTATATCCGATCCCTCAGCGATACTTGCTCCCACCATAAAAAAAGCCGCGGATGAAATATCAGAAGGAACATCAATATCACATGCAATAAGTTTCCCCCCTCCCTTAAGGCATATTTTGCTACGCTGTTCATCAAGTCGGTTAACTTGAAGTGGATAACCAAAGCCCTGTAGCATACGCTCAGTATGATCCCGAGTCGGTGCAGGTTCTATCACACAGGTTTCACCCTGCGCATAAAGACCCGCCAGCAGTACACACGATTTAACCTGAGCACTAGCCATGGGTAAAGTGTAAGCAATCCCTTTTAGCTGGTTATTGCCATCACTATAAATATTGAGCGGTGCAGTACCTTTTTCATTAAATTCAATAACAGCTCCCATTTGAATAACCGGATCAGTCACTCTTTTCATAGGTCTTGACGATAATGAGTGATCACCTGATAAGGTTAAGTCAAACCCCTGCACAGATAATAAACCTGTCAAAAGGCGCATGGATGTACCAGAATTACCCAAATCCAAATCAGTTTCTGGCTTCTTTAGACCATGCATCCCTACCCCATGGATAATAACCTTACCATTATCATCTGGTCCATTTATTTCTACACCCATGGATCTAAATGCTTTCAAAGTCGCCAGAGAATCTTCACCCTGCAAAAAACCAGAAATTGTCATTGTACCTTCACTGAGAGAGCCAAGCATGATAGAACGATGTGAAATAGACTTATCACCTGGTACGCGTATTTGACCTGTAAGACAACCTCCAGGTTGTGCGATAAAACTAATTGATTGTTCGTATGACATATTGTTCCTAACGACTAAAATACTGTTGATTACAAAGGGCTATAGTATACAAAAAAAAATTGGAAGTTCAAGGCTTATATTGATAATGAAGCTACTAATTTAGAAATAACATTAACTTAAATAGCTAACCCATTGTTTATGAATCTCTATATTATTACTAGCAATGATTTTTTGAGGTTCCAGAGATTCTTCAAAAATAGCATCACCATCCAAGGTTTGCGTGATGCAACCTGATTCCTCTGCAATGAGTAGGCCTGCAGCATAATCCCACAACATTTGTTTGCCATGTAAATAGATATGCCCTCGGCCAACCGCCAGCCAACACCAATCAAGTGCTACTGATCCAAAACTACGTTGAGAGAGATACGGAGATTGAGTGACCAGTTTAGTCGATAGTTCAGGTGGTAAACGTTTAAAATCAACAATGGCCATACACTCATTCAGACTCTGCGGGGCATCGGTTCGAATAATAGGCTGGCCATTAAGCTTTGCACCTTCCCCCTTTAATGCAGTAAAACACTCATCTCTAACAGGATCATAGATTAGACCAAAGGTGGTTTCACCATTAATAATTAAAGCTAATGATACTGAAAAATATGGGATTGTTGAGGAGAAATTACTGGTGCCATCAATTGGATCAAGACACCAGTAACCAGAATGCTGCCGTGTAAAAAAAGTATTCAATTCATCTTCAGAAAGTTCTTCTGCAAAAAAACCATAGTCGGGATAATGTTCTTTAAGTGCCAGGTGAATGTATTTCTGAACCTCAATATCTGCCTGAGTAATTAATGAACCATCTGATTTTTTTTGTGCCTTAACTTTTGTATAGTATGGCAAAAGAATATCACGAGAAACTACTTTAATAATATTTTTTATTACATTGATATCTAACACTATTTATCCGAACACCTATATGTAAGTATTGTTGAAAAAATAAGCAATATCAGTCATAGCCTGATATTGCTTTATATCGATATTTGCTTTTTTAAAATCCAGAGCATCAGGATAACCGCTGGCATCTTCAGCTTGTCGTTTAGCACTTGCAGCCCAAGAAATAACCCATTCTGAGATAGCAGGTATTTGAGATCGAGGTATCTGATCAGCTGCATGGGTTAATATCTGGTAAAAACCATTTCTTGAAAGAGAATTATATATATCAGATAAAAGTAGAATATTATTAGAAAGTAAACCCTGCTCAAGTTGTTTTGTTTTTTCTATCATCAAGATACTACGTGTTTGATCAGAATGAATTTTTAAGGTGTTCTGAATAGTCTTATAATTATCTGAACCATGAGAATCCTTTGAATGAGCACTGATAAAAGCCTCAAGTACAACCAAAGCTTCATGAACATTCGTTACATTGCGCGATCTTGAAATGATTTTTTTACAAAAAGAATCTAATTGTTTTGAGTTTATTTGAAGTGACAGTATTAAATCATTATCCATATTATACTTGGCTCGTAATCTTTAATTCCAATTCATTTTTTCACACGGTATTAACGTTGAGTGGGTAGATAGACGACTCGACGATGCTCCCGAAAATACATTTATTTAAATGAAATCATCCCGACTTTGCTTTGCCCGAACGAAGACTTGTTTTAAATAATCAGCATCACTATTTTCAAGAGCAGTGCGCAAATTATCTAAATCCCGACTAAAATGCTTTAGATGTTCCAATAATGCATCTTTATTTGCCAAGCATATATCCTGCCACATATCAGGATCACTAGAGGCTATTCGGGTGAAATCCCGAAAACCACCCGCTGCATTTTCAAAAATTTCCTGCTTTTCATCCAATGTAGTCAGTGTATTCACCAAAGAGAATGCCAGTAGGTGTGGAAGATGGCTAGTAGCAGCCAAGACCAGATCATGGTGCTTTGGTTCCATCTGAATCACATGTGCCCCTGTCGATTTCCAGAGCTGAGTAACCAGTTCTACGGCAGAACTACTCGTCTGCTCCAGCGGTGTCAGAATAACGCGGTGTTGCTGATAGAGTTCGGCAAAAGATGCTTCAACGCCGCTATTTTCTGTACCGGCAATAGGATGACCAGGAACAAAATTTTCAGGAACAGTTCCAAAAACACTTTCTGCCGCTTTAATGACACTCAACTTTGTACTACCAGCGTCAGTAATAACGGCACCTTCTTTCATAGAAAGTTTTACCTGACGTAATATCTGCTCAAAACTACCCACAGGTGTTGCAATAAAAATCAGATCGGCATTTTTGACCGCATCTGCAATACTTATAGAAAAATCATCAATAACACCCAGTTTAACGGCTGTTTCAAGATTTTTTACATTACGACCACAACCTGTTATATGTGCAATCAAACCGGCCCTTCTAACGGCTCTAGCAAAAGAACCACCAATAAGACCAACTCCGATAATGGTCAGATGATTAATTATTGTCTTATTTTCTTTAGTCATAGTCATTATGCAAAACGTCTAAAATGGTTCAGTACATTCACAGTTTCAATATTTTTTAAGCCAAAACTTTTTTTAGGGCAGTCAATAGACGTTGATTTTCAGCCATAGTGCCTACTGATATCCTTAGATAGTCATGCATTTGGTAATTAGCAACAGGACGTGTTATCACACCTTCATACAATAATTTATCATAAATAGAAGCACAATTTTCACCCAATCGTACACAAATGAAATTTCCGGCTGAAGAGATATAAGACAGGCTGAGAGACTTAAAGCCCTGCTTCAGGCAGGACATACCCCGCCAGTTTAATTCGACACATTTGAGAAGATGTGCCTGATCATCAAGCGCAATCACTGCCGATTCCAGGGCAAAGGTGTTATTATTAAATGGCTGCCTGACGCGATTTAAAAGATCGGCGATAGCGGCTGATGAAAGCCCATAACCAACTCTAAAACTTGCAAGACCATAAGCTTTTGAAAAAGTACGAGTAATGACGAGATTATTAAATTGCTCCAGAACAGGCAGCATCGAATGAAAAGAACCAGAAAAAGGTGAATCTGGATGAGAGGCATACTCTTCATAGGCTTCATCAATCACAACAACAATATTTTCAGGAACTTGTTTTAAAAAATCCTGTAATTGACTGGCTGCCAGGCAAGTTCCTGTTGGATTATTGGGATTTGCAATAAAAATCAGGCGTGTCTTTTGTGTGACAGCATCCAGCATTGCATCCAGATCATGTCCCCAGTTAACAGCACTGGTGACAACTGCCGTTGCACCAACAGCCTGAGTCGTTATCGGGTAAACAGCAAATGCATATTGAGAGAAAATAATTTCATCATTGTTACTGGCAAATGTACGGGCTAATAAATCAAGAACATCATTAGAACCATTCCCCAAAGTAATTTGATCCGCTGACAGTTTGATGTTCTCACCAGCAAACTTCTCAATGAGTTTATTCTTTAAGATAAATCCATTACCATCAGGATATCTGGATAACTCCTGAGGATTGCTTAATAAATGACTTAAATGTGAAATAATCTTTGGGCTTGGCCCCAGTGGATTCTCATTTGAAGCTAATTTAACCGCATTCTTTACACCATATTCTCGTTCAAGTTCATCAACAGGCTTTCCTGGAATATAGGGATGAAGCTGAGTCACACACTCAATTGCCGATGGTAGTGACATTACAAAACAGCCTTTGGGTAAGATCCTAATATTTTTAACAAACTTGACTGATTCTTTATTTTTTTCAATGCATCTGCAACTGAAGATTGAGATGAATGCCCGTCAATATCTATAAAGAACAAATATTGCCAAAGACCGCTTTTAGAAGGTCTTGACTCAATTCGGGTCATAGAAAGTCCGTTTTCAGCAATCGGTTTTAGCAAATCAAAAAGTGCACCGGATTTATTAGCGGATGTCACCATAATAGATGTTTTGTCAAATGATTGACTGGAGTAATCAGATAAAGATCCACTAGGCTCAACTTCCTGCTTTCCTAATATAATAAAACGAGTGGTATTATCCGGCTCATCCTCAATCTTTTCAGCCAGGATATTGAGCTGATAAATTTCTGCAGCAGAGCTGCTTGCAATAGCGGCAGCACCAGTTTCAACCGATGCAAGTCGCGCAGCTTCAGCATTACTATTCACAGAAACGCGTTCAACACCAGGCAAACTATTATCCAGCCATTCACGACATTGAGCGAGTGACTGCTGGTGAGAATAAATTTTATTAATTTGCTTCAACGATTTTTGTTGACCCATAAGGTATTGATGAATTCTTAAGGAAACTTCACCACAAATTTTTAAAGGGGATTCAATGAGCATATCTAATGTGTGACTAATAACACCTTCTGTGGAATTTTCTACTGGAACAACGCCGTAATGACAGGCATCAGCATCAACTTCACGAAATACTTCATCAATTGTCGAAAATGGAATTGTTTTAACTGAATGACCAAAATGCTTTAATGCAGCCGCCTGAGTAAATGTTCCTTCAGGTCCTAAAAAAGCAATTTTCATAGACTGCTCAAGAGCAAGACAGGCTGACATAATTTCACGAAAAAGACGTGCCATTTCTTCATTGCTGATAGGGCCCTCATTACGTGTCATGACCTTGCGTAAAACAGATGCCTCACGTTCAGGGCGATAAAAAATAGCCGTTTCACCCCCTTCAATATCAGCAAGTTTAGCATCGGCAACTTTTTTTGCACAAGCAGCACGCTGATTTAATAATAACTGAATTTGTTGATCCAGGTTATCAATTTGATCACGTATTTTTTTGAGATCTTCGCTCAAACTATTTGTTCCTTGAATAACTTTTAAGATAACACTCTAACCGAAAGTACACCTTCAATTGCCTCTAAAGTTTCAACAATATCAGATGCAACGGTATCATTAACATCAACGATGGTATAAGCAAGATCGCCCTTTGACTTGTTAACCATATCAATAATATTGAGATTGGCATCGGCAAGTAAAGAAGAAATTTGCCCCAACATATTAGGAACATTACTATTAGCAATAGTAATGCGGTGACAGTCATCCGCTTTTGGCATGCTAATTTCCGGGAAATTCACTGATAACTTAATATTACCATTCTCAAGATAATCACGGATGTTTTCAGATACAATTATGGCGCAATTATCTTCAGCATCCTGGGTTGAAGCACCAAGGTGCGGCAGAGTGATCACATTGGGCACGTCTTTAAGTGTATTATTTGCAAAATCATTGATATAGCCATAAACATGCCCTGATCTCAAACCTTCTGACATTGCTTCATCATCGATGATTCCACCACGTGCAAAGTTGAGTATGGTTGCCCCTTTCTTAAGGATCTTAATCCGATCAGCATTGAGCATGTTTCGTGTAACATCAATTAAAGGCACATGAAAAGTAAGAAAGTCAACTTCTGGCAACATTGCATCAAAACTGGCAGCTTGCTTAACACTGGAGGAAATCATCCATGCACCCTCAACAGTCAGACCAGGATCAAAACCAACCACATTCATCCCCAGGTCCTCGGCAACTTTAGCAACTGCGCGTCCGATAGCACCAAGACCAACAACACCCAATGTTTTTCCAGGAAGTTCAAAACCACCAAAGTTTTTCTTACCTGCTTCTACAGCCTTGCTAATTTCTTCATCGCTACCTTCCTGATTTTTTGCAAACTCCCAGGCTGGACCAATATGTCGAGCAGACATCAGCATACCGGCAAGCACTAATTCTTTAACCGCGTTTGCATTGGCACCGGGCGCATTAAAAACGGGGAGGCCTTTTGCACTCATTTTATCAACAGGAACATTATTAACACCTGTCCCAGCACGTCCGACAGCCTTAAGACTTTCAGGTAATTCCATATCATGCATTTTATATGAACGTAATAAGATAGCATCTGGATGCTGTATTTCAGAGGCAATCTCATAGCTTTCTCTAGGAAATTTTTCAAGACCTGCAACAGAGATGTTATTTAAAGTCAGAATTTTATTCATTTTAATTTCTCGTTCGATGTAGTTATTGGATTAAGATATTCATAGTATAAAACGCACAGTCGAGTAATAATTTTGACAGCACATTAAATAACAGTGAACTCTTTAATTTATGAGTTTTCTTTGGCAAATTGATTCATAAATTCAACGAGAGTATCAACACCTTCAGTCGGCATTGCATTATAGATACTAGCACGCATACCACCCACAGAACGATGGCCCTTTAATGTGGCCAGCCCTCTTTTGACAGCTTGCTCAAGAAAAGCTGCATCCAGATCAGCGCTTTTCAAGGTAAAAGGTACATTCATCCATGATCGATAGCGCTTCTCAACGGGATTTGCATAGAATCCACCATCATCAATTGCAGCATATAATTTATCTGACTTGGCTTTATTGATTCCTCCGATTCCTTCCAGTCCGCCTTTTTCCAATAGCCACTCAAAGACAAGTCCAGCCATATACCAACTATAAGTAGGCGGCGTATTGTACATTGAATCATTGTCAGCATGAGTTTTGTAATTCAGCATAGCCGGTGTATTTTCAGAAGCCTGACCAATGAGATCATCACGAATAATAACGATGGTTAATCCGGCAGGTCCAACATTCTTTTGAGCGCCAGCATAGATCATACCAAATTTTGATACATCAATTGGGCGAGACAAAATTGTTGATGACATATCCGCAATAAGAGGCACATCTCCAGTATCAGGAACATAGTCAAATTCAACACCGCCGATGGTTTCATTTGGGGTGTAATGTACATAGGCGGCATCTGGATTCAGTTTCCAGGTTGAAAAATCTGGAATCGTAGTAAAAGAAGAATCTTCAGAAGTTGCCACAACATTCACATCACAATAACGTTTTGCTTCTGCAATTGCTTTTTTAGACCACATACCTGTATTAACATAATCAGCAGTCTTCTTATCACCGAGTAAATTTAAGGGAATAGCAGCAAACTGTTGACTGGCGCCACCTTGTAGGAAAAGAACCTTATAATTATCAGGAATAGACATCAATGTTCTTAAATTAGCTTCTGCTTTACTGGCAATTGACATGAATGCTTTGCCGCGGTGAGACATTTCCATTACGGACATCCCTTCATCATTCCAGTCAAGCATTTCTTCACTGGCTTTTTTGATCACTGCTTCAGGTAACATTGCGGGGCCCGCACTAAAATTGAAAACTCTAGACATCTTTTATCCTTGTGAATTGAGTAATAAAAAAATTTGATGAGTAGTTAATGAGATTAATAACAAAAATGTTTTGTTCATGAGTTAATTACTCTTTTACCTGAGAGCATGGCAGCATGACCATGTTATTATTTAAAGTTAAAATGGGCGAGACACCCATGCTCCCGGAAGTGAATAAGTACACCTTATTGTAATATCCTCGATTTAATAAACTAAATTATTAATCCTCTGTTGATGAAGTATTGTCTTCATCTGATAATGGTTTTTGATCACCTTCTGAAGGCTCATGATCTGCTGAAGGCTCTTGTTGAGCTGAAGGCTCTTGATCCGCTGAAGGCTCTTGATCCGCTGAAGGCTCTTGATCCGCTGAAGGCTCTTGATCCGCTGAAGGCTCTCCCTCAATTATTTCATCATCATCTTCATCAATAACGGTTTCGCAGACTCGTTCAAGTTGAACCAGTTGTTCATTTTTTGTCAGTCGAATTAATCGAACACCCTGGGTGTTTCGGCCAACCACTGAAATCTCAGTTGAACGTGTTCGAACAATGGTTCCGCCATCAGTTATAAGCATAATTTCACTGGTATCATCAAGTAATGTTGCACCTACCATTGCACCATTTCTTTCGGAGGTTTTTATTGCAAGTACTCCCATACCACCACGTCCTTTAACGGGATATTCAGAAATTTTGGTTCGTTTACCAAAACCATTTTCCGTTGCAGTCAGTACAAAACGATCTTCACATTCTGGCGGCACAACAATCAGTGATACAACTTTTTGCTCTCCATTAAGTTTAATTCCACGAACACCGGTAGCAACTCGCCCCATAGAGCGAACTAAAGACTCGTTAAAACGTATTGCTTTACCTTCAGTGCTGAACAACATGATATCCTGTTGTCCATCGGTTAATTGAACATCAATTAACTTATCACCTTCACGTAATTCTATGGCTCGGATACCATTGGTTCTTGGCCTCGAATAATCAAGCAGTGGTGTCTTTTTCACTGTACCGTTGGCCGTAGCCTGGAGAATGTATTGCCCGTCTAAAAATTCTTTAATAGGCAATATTGCATTAACTTTTTCACCTTCTGATAAAGGTAAAAGATTGATTATAGGACGACCTCTTGAACCACGACTTGCCAATGGCAGTTCATAGACTTTCTTCCAGTAAACCTGGCCAGCATTGGTAAAGCATAATATAGTGTCATGACTTGAAGCGACAAAAAGCTTATCAATAAAATCTTCTTCTTTCATTGATGTTGCCGATTTACCACGTCCCCCGCGACGTTGTGCTGTATAATCAGCAAGAGGCTGTGTTTTAACATAACCTTCATGCGATAATGTCACCACACGATCTTCTTCTGCGATCATATCTTCGAGGCAAAGATCATCTTCTGATTCCATGATCTCTGTACGACGTTCATCACCATATTGATTTAATATAGCTTCAAGCTCTTCGCGAATAATCCCCATAAGAATTTCGTGGCTTGCCAAAATAGAAAGATACCATTTAATCTTCTCAATGATTTCTTTGTACTCGACAACAATTTTTTCAATTTCCAGGCCGGTTAAACGGTGTAGACGCAAATCTAATATTGCCTGAGCCTGCACAGGAGAAAGATGATAACCATCATCCGATAGGCCATATTGGTCTTCAAGCCCATCAGGACGGGATTGTTCTCCCCCTCCGGACAGCAATTCTTTTACTAAACCTGGCTCCCAGGGATTGACAATTAATTTTTCTTTAGCTTCCTGAGGGTTGGCAGATTCTTTAATGGTTTTAATTAAAGGATCAATATTAGCCAGAGCGACAGCCTGGCCTTCCAGGATATGTGCACGTTCTCGCGCTTTTCTTAATTGGTAAACCGTTCGGCGGTTAACCACTTCACGACGATGGCGAATGAATTGCACAATAAGTTCTTTAAGATTAAACAACTTAGGCTGGCCATCGACCAGAGCCACCATATTAATACCAAAGACGTTCTGCATCGCAGTATGTTTGTATAAGGTATTAACTAAAACATCGGTAGATTCACCGCGTTTGACTTCAATAACCATACGCATGCCGTCTTTATCCGACTCATCACGCAGCTCAGAAATACCTTCAATTTTCTTTTCTTTAACGAGTTCTGCAATGCGTTCTATCAGACGTGCTTTATTAACCTGATAGGGTAGTTCGGTGACTACAATACGTTCGCGGCTATTGGGCATTTCTTCTATTTCAATACGAGCTCGAACTCGTATTCGACCACGCCCTGTATGATAAGCTTCATGAATACCACGGGAACCATTTATGATACCGGCAGTAGGAAAATCAGGTCCGGGAACCAGCTTAATTAAATCAGGGATGCTGATATCAGGATCTTCAATGAATGCCAGACAAGCACTGACTACTTCACCCATATTGTGCGGAGGTATATTAGTGGCCATGCCAACTGCAATACCGGAAGAACCATTGATCAATAAGTTTGGTATTTTAGTTGGCAGTACAACGGGTTCATGTTCAGATTCATCATAGTTCGCAGTAAAGTCGACCGTTTCTTTATCGATATCAGCAAGTAATTCATGAGAAATCTTCGCCATACGGACTTCGGTATAACGCATGGCGGCAGGCGAATCGCCGTCAACCGAACCAAAGTTACCCTGACCATCAACCAGCATATAGCGCAGAGAAAAATTCTGTGCCATGCGAACGATAGTATCGTAGACAGCAGTATCACCATGAGGGTGATATTTACCAAGAACTTCACCAACAATACGGGCTGATTTTTTATAAGGTTTGTTGAAATCCATGCCAGCTTCGTGCATGGCATATATGACTCGTCGGTGGACTGGCTTAAGGCCATCACGGACATCGGGAAGTGCTCGCCCTACAATTACGCTCATCGCATAATCCATGTAGGACTGCTTCATCTCCTCCTCAATATTAATATGAAGGAGTTCTTTTGCAAAATCTGACATTGAGTGGTTATATATCCATTTTTATTGATTTTCTCAACAGACTGATTATCTAAACAGACAAATTGAGCCTGCTGTTAGAGATTAGAAAACGTATCAATCAGGTACTCTAAAAACTGAAATATCATAGCACATATCATTATGTTTTGTGCTCTTATTCCAGTCAAAAAATAGATATTTTTGTTAATTAAGTCACTTTTGTCATTAATGCTTTCATTTTTTCAGTATCAGGTTTTAAAACAACCCCTTTTTCAGTGACAATCGCATCCACTAATTCAGCTGGAGTGACATCAAATGCAGGATTTATTGCCTTTGCTCCTTTCGCTGCAACTTCCAGACCACTGCAGCTTAATACTTCTTTAATTGATCTTTCCTCAATAGGAATATCAACACCACAGGTTATATTCATATCAATTGTAGTTGTCGGAGCAACCACCATAAATTTAATGCCGTGATGTCGTGCCAGGATGGCCAGAGAATAAGTGCCAATTTTATTGGCTACATCACCATTAGCAGCGATGCGATCAGAACCGACAATAATCCAGCGAATCGGTGTTTCATCAAGTTGGGAAATTTTAATGGCATGTGCAGCCGCACCCTCAACCAGAAGAGTTACAGGAATATTATCATGCACCATTTCCCATGCCGTCAGACGTGCCCCCTGAAGCCAGGGGCGAGTTTCATCAGCATAAACATGCTGAATCTTATTTTGCGCAAAGGCACTGCGAATAACTCCTAAGGCAGTACCATAACCACCAGTTGCCAATGCACCTGCATTACAATGCGTAAGCACAGCACAGGGCTCTTCAATTAATTGTGCCCCCAATTCCCCCATCTTAAGGTTTGCTTCGATATCGTCTTTATGAATTTGCCTGGCAAGGGTAAGGAGTGTGGCAATAGGATCATCTGCTGCAATGCCTTTGATGACATCGCGCATTAAATCAATCGCCCAAAATAGATTAACCGCCGTTGGCCGTGATTGTGCCAGAGTTTCCAGGTCAGCTTCGATTGCCTGTTTCCAATTATCTGAATTCTCACTAAACCTGTGTCGCGCAGCAATGACAATACCATAAGCAGCAGTAATTCCAATGGCAGGTGCACCGCGAACAACCATGTCAGTTATAGCCTGGGCAACAGAATTAACATCCCTTAACGTTATGTATATATGCTCTGTAGGTAATAGCCGCTGATCAAGTAATTGAAGCGAGCCGCCCTGCCAGATAATGGGTTTAATGGAATCATAGACTTTACTACTCATTTTTAAAATTTACCTTTATTAAAAAATGCACTATCTTATAATCAAATGCCAACTCGGTGTATACTAAAATGTATAAATAATTATTGATGAGGTCCCTTTGTCAAAACCAGCACAAAAATCAAACAAAATTCCAAATAAGCGACTGCAGGTTGAC
Source organism: Gammaproteobacteria bacterium (assembly GCA_016744375.1). Lineage (GTDB taxonomy): Bacteria > Pseudomonadota > Gammaproteobacteria > GRL18 > GRL18 > GRL18. The sequence goes on along the minus strand of JADGEM010000002.1, from coordinate 71,034 downwards.
TCTATTATACACGCTGGCTGGATCATTCCTGTTGAACCCGATGAGACAATTTACGAACATCACTCCCTGGTTGTTAAACAGGGAAAAATTCTGGATATTTTACCGTCATCACAATGCGGCAGCAAATATATGAGTCACACAGAGCATCATCTTCAGACTCATGCCCTGATCCCTGGTCTGATTAATACCCATACTCATGCTGCTATGAGCTTGTTACGCGGTATAGCCGATGATCTGCCTTTGATGGAATGGTTATCAGAACATATCTGGCCGGCTGAAGGTAAATGTGTTAATTATCAATTTGTTAAAGATGGTACTGACTTAGCAATAGCAGAAATGCTTCGAGGTGGCACAACCACCTTTAATGACATGTATTTTTTCCCAGATGCTGCTGCAAAGTCTGCAGACGAAGCCGGCATACGCGCTTCACTGGGCATGATTGTCATTGATTTTCCTTCAGCCTGGGCAAAGGACAGTGATGACTATTTGCATAAAGGATTAAACTTACATGAACAATATCGACATCATCCACTCATATCCACGGCATTTGCTCCCCATGCCCCCTACACCGTTTCTGATGAGCCTCTGGAAAAAGTTAAAACCTATGCCGAAAAGTTAGACATTCCAATCCATATTCACCTTCATGAAACAAAAGATGAAGTTGAACAGGCTATAGCCAATAGTGGTATGCGACCTATAAAGAGACTTGAAAGATTAGGACTGTTATCACCTCTTTTATTAACCGTTCATATGACACAACTGGAAGATGATGAAATTCAACTGCTTAAGCAGTATGGTGTCCATGTTGTGCATTGTCCAGAGTCCAACCTTAAATTAGCAAGTGGCTATTGCCCCGTTGCAAAACTGACAGACAATGACATCAATATTGCCATTGGTACAGATGGTGCTGCCAGTAACAACGATCTGGATATGCTCAGTGAAATGCGCAGTACGGCTTTATTAGCCAAAGCTGTTGCAGCAGATGCCTCGGCAATTCCCGCTCATACCTCTTTAAAAATGGCGACAATTAATGGCGCTAAGGCACTGGGTCTTGACTCAAAAACAGGCTCTCTTATTAAAGGCAAATCCGCTGATATCTGTGCAATTAATCTCAACACAATTGAAACTCAGCCAGTTTACCACGCCATTTCACAGATCATTTACTCCTCCAGCAGGGATCAGGTGACTGATGTCTGGGTACAGGGAAAGCATTTGCTTAATAATCGCCAATTAACAACGCTTAATGAAGATCAGCTTATCCAAAAGGCAACTCAATGGGGAGAAAAAATTAGATTAGAGGTTGAGTGTTCAAATAATTCATAATTTTTCGACTTTTGACATCAATTTAACGATAATACACAATTAGTTTTCATATTCAGGAAAAAAATGACTGAAACATCCAATCATCAAAAAAATAGTGAAACTCAAACTTCGGATAATCATTTTAATAATGTTGATCCTCAGGAAGTGGCAAAATTTGAAGCCATGTCCACACGCTGGTGGGATAAAAATGGTGAGTTCAAGCCTCTGCATGATCTCAACCCATCTCGCCTGGAATACATAAATAAACGTTCTGGCGGCCTCAAAGATAAACTTGTTCTTGATGTCGGATGCGGTGGTGGAATCCTTTCTGAAAGCATGGCTGATAAAGGTGCTGGCGTCACTGGGATTGACATGGGAGATGCTAATCTGACGATTGCAAAAATGCATCTGTATGAATCCGGAGCTAAAGTTAATTATAAAAAAATAACCGTAGAAGAACTCGCCGCTCAATTACCTGGTCACTATGATGTTGTAACTTGCATGGAAATGCTTGAACATGTACCTGATCCGGCTTCAATTATAAATGCCTGCCGAAAACTGGTTAAACCCGACGGCCATGTTTTTTTCTCCACTGTAAACCGTAATGCTAAATCGTATGCAATGGCTATTATTGGCGCGGAATATATCATGAAACTGTTGCCTAAAGGCACACATGACTTTAAAAAATTCATTCGACCTGCTGAAATGGATCAGTGGATCCGTGCGGCACAGCTAAGAACTCAACATATATCAGGCATGACCTATAACCCTTTAACCGGTCATTGTAGCCTCAGTGATGATGTCGATATTAATTACCTGGTTCATGCACAGCATGTTTAATCGTCTGAGGTTCACCGAATGATCAAAGCGGTCCTTTTCGACCTTGACGGCACTTTTGCTGATACTGCCCCTGACTTAGCTGCGGCTTTAAACCAGGTGCTGACAGAAGAAAACTTACCTGCCCTGCCCTTTGAAAAAATACGTCCTGTCGTTTCACATGGAGGTATCGCACTGATTAAACTTGGTTTTAACCTTGATGAGCACCATTCCGATTTTGAAAGACTCAGATTGAGATTGCTTGATATTTATAAAAAAAATATCAGCACCCTCACCACTGTTTTTGATGGCATTAATGAACTTTTAGATAGTCTTGAGGCAAAAAACATTGCCTGGGGTATTGTTACGAATAAACCCGCCTGGTTAACCGATCCACTAATGCAGGAAATGGGATACACACACCGTGCAGCAACCATTGTCAGCGGCGACACAACCAAAGAAAGAAAGCCTCACCCAGAGCCACTTTTCTTTGCTTGCCGAGCTATCAATTGCTCCCCGGAAGAATGCTTATACATTGGTGACGCAGAACGAGATATCGTTGCTGGTAAAGCTGCGGGTATGAGGACCTTAACGGCATTGTTTGGTTATATCGAAGAAAACGACAGACCTGAAACCTGGGGCGCTGATGCAATGATCAAACACCCCGGAGAAATTGAAGTGTTTTTATCCTGATTTTTTCTTACTGTGTGTCACTGGGCTTTTGATCATTATCGTATTGATCAAAGGCATCATCGACTGCCTTTTTTGAGTCATGGTAAATTTCTTTGCTTTTCTCAGTGACATCTTTTTGTAAGTCATCAAATTTTTTACCAAAATCTACCATTGGCGATTTTTCAGTAAACGGGTTAGTCATCAACGGCTGATCTTTTCCCAGATTAACACCAAGCCACAAACCTATCATCCCACCAATCAGTAAGCCCAACAACAAATCTTTCATTTCAGTACCTCAGTAAAAAAATCTTTAGCTAAAATAAAGAGCCTTTAGCCAATAAAAGAGCCTTTAGCTGATAAAGAGCCTTCAGCTATAAAAAGCCTTCAGCTATAAAAAGCCTTCAGCTATAAAGAGCCTTCAGCCAGTAAAAAGCCTTTAGCAAATAAAAAGCTTTTAGCCTCAAGCAAATACACAATCACTTAAGAATTATAGTTATTCTATTGATAATGAAGTATATTACAGATTGCTAAATAATGTGTATAAAATTCTTTATTTTTCATAAAATTTGTCTATAAAATGTTAACTTTTGAGCAAAAAAAGCAAAAAGCGTATCAACACTGTACTGCAATTGCCAAAAACCACTACGAAAACTTTCCCATCGCCTCTTCTTTACTTAAAAAACAATTACACGTTCCAATCAGTGTCATCTATGCATTTGCAAGAACTGCAGACGATCTGGCGGACGAAGGGACGGCAAATAAACAGGAACGACTGGATTCCTTAGATGCATACACACATGAACTTAATCAGATTGCATCAATATTAAGTCATCAGTCTGAACAGACTAAAAGCAACTTTATTCACCTTTCTAGAAATCCAATATTTACTGCATTAGCCCAGGTCATTTATGACTTTAATATCCCTATTAAACTGTTTTATGATCTCATCAATGCATTTAAGCAGGATGTAGACACATTACGTTATCAAAATTTTGATGAAATATTAGATTATTGTCGTCTTAGCGCCAATCCAGTTGGTCGAATATTATTACACTTAAATAAAAGTGCCACCTCAAAAAATCTAATCTATTCTGACGCAATTTGCACAGGCCTTCAGTTGATTAATTTTTATCAGGATATTGCACAAGACATGGACGAAAATAACCGGCTTTACCTGCCACTTGATGAAATGACCAATTATCATGTTTCCATAAACGATATCAAAAACCACCACAATAATGAACAAACCCAATCTTTAATTCAGTGGCAATTGCAAAGAACACGGATGCTTTATGAATCTGGAAAGCCTCTTTGTACGAACCTGAGCGGTCGCTTTGCCATAGAAATAAGAATGATTTATACCGGCGGTCGGCTTATTCTGGATAAATTAGAACAAAACACCACTTCAATTTACCTTAGGCCACGCCTTAATAAAAAAGATAAATTAAAAATTCTCTGGCACGGACTTAATCCTTTTTCCACGATGTCATCTAAAACTCATCTAAAAGGTATCTAATTTACTTGCCTTTATTTCCACAAATGTTGAAAATAGACTTTAACACTAATGAGTTGCCTGTTTGAACCTGGATTATTACTAAAACATAAGGATTTACTGACTCAGTTTATGAAAAAGCCATCATGACAAATATAAATTCACCATTAAAAACATTACTTTCCACATCAAATTCAGTTAAAAACCGTCTGACTCGCGATATCACTTTACTTGTTTTTCTATTAATTTCAGTTTTTTTAATTTTTTCCTATTTTTATTCCAAACAAATTCAAAATGAAATCACTCAGGCCATAATTTCATCCTCAAAAGAACAGGTTATTGATAAAAATCATCGTATATTTGATCCCATCAGTAATAACCTCTCACTTTCCAGAAAATGGGCAGAACTTGAGAAGCTTAATACAAGTAAAAACAATGTATTTAATAAACGTTTTATACCAATTATGGAAACTCTGCCACAAATATCATCAGTTATCCTGGCAACCTCAGAAGGTGATGAATACTTTTTCACCAGAGAAGATGACAACTGGTTATCAAGGCATACTAATCCTAAAGAATATGGCCAAAATAGTGTCAAGTGGCAATTATGGAGCAGTAATAATAAATTAATAAAAGAGTGGCAAGCAAATTCTGACTATGCCCCGCATAAACGTCCATGGTATCAGCTTGGTTTGACAACCAACAATGAATTCCCGATAAAATGGACAACCCCTTATAGCTTTTATACCCAGCAAATTCCTGGGGTGACGGGTGTCACTCATTGGAAGGATGAAAATAATATCACTTACGTCTTAGCATTTGATGTCACTCTATCCGAAATTGCTCAATCATTATCCAGCAGTAACTCTACAAAAAAGGATATTTCCTACTTAATCAGCCCAAATGGTGAAATTATTCTTCCTCCGGGTAATCTGCCTTTAACCAAAGGGACCCCTACGAAAGGCGGCTTATTTATTCCCGGTGAAGATAAGACAAATTATATTATTTTTGACTCGGTCAATAATTGGCTCACCAGCCAAAGTAAACTGGATCAAGCTATAAGCTTCTCACGCAACGGCAAGCTCTGGTGGTACAAAATTTTTGCTCTAGATACATATCATAACTCTATTTATGCAGGTGTCATCGTCCCTGAAACAGAACTGTTTGATATCATTAATGATAATATCAAGTTTATCCTCTCTGGGATCACTATCCTGATCATAATGACACTCATTATGGTGAATGTTTTAGTCAAAAAATATGCTCATCAACTTAAAGATGTCCCAAAAACCAGCATTTCTTCAGATGATTTTACGAATGAAGTTTACCAATTATTAAGACTTGGAGAGAGCGAAACTCTGGAATTTAAATCAACGATGCGAAAGAATCTTAAAACTGGAAAAAATGGCAAAGAAATTGAAATTGCCTGGTTAAAAGGCCTGGTCGGTTTTATGAATACCCATGGAGGCATATTACTAATTGGAGTTGATGATGATGCAAATATATTAGGTATTGATGAGGATGAATTTGAAAATGAAGATAAAATACTACTTCATTTCAAAAATTTACTCAATCAGCATATTGGTCTGGAGTTCTCAAACCTGATCAATTTAATCATCAATGATATTGAGGGTAAAACAATATTAGTAATAGAGTGCCAGCGAGCTGAACGCCCCACATTCCTATATAACAAAAATACCGAGGATTTTTATATCCGAAGCGGTCCATCCAGTGTCAAATTAAGTATCAGTAAAGTTTTGAGATATGTACAAAACCGTTATTAATCCTAAACAATAATGTATAAAAATACATTAGCTTACTGCTTCTTCAAAATCCATCTGAATTCCGACAGCAAGACCCGCTCTTGAAAACTTACCATGATAGCGCCTGGCTTTCTCAAGATCATTGGTTTTTTTGATAACAACACGTCCAGCAGATGACTTAAAGAATTTTTTTTCTACTTCTTCATTGGATAAACGAGTAATACTGACAAGGTTATCCATCACTTGTTTCTTATCAAAGCCCGTAACAATCTCACCCATAAAAACCACTGAATAGTTGACCTCTTTATCAACGGCAGACATTATCAATTTCCTATATAGTTTGTGCATACAATCACGTTTGCTACTATCAAACGAAGCTTACTACCCTTATAATAATAGTACATTCAATAAAAAAATGTGAGATATTATAGATATTTAACATTATTATGGTTTTATTGTATTTTTTAAAATTGATTATTAGACCTATTTAACATTGTTATGACACCCGATGACTATTGTCAGGAAAAAACTCGACAGAGCAGCTCTACTTTCTATTATAGCTTCTTATTTCTAGATAAAGCCCAAAGACAAGCAATGACCGCATTATATGCCTATTGCCGGGAAGTTGATGATGTCGTCGATGAATGTTCCGATAGCTCGATTGCGGCCAATAAACTCAATTGGTGGCGTGAAGAAATCCACAATCTTTTTCATGGAAAACCCAACCATCCGGTAACTCTAGCGTTAAAAACATCTTTATGCCACTTTCCCTTACAGGAAAAATACTTCCTGGAGTTAATTTCAGGCATGGAAATGGATCTTCATAGCCATCAGTATCAAACCTTTAATGAACTTACACTCTACTGCTATCGTGCCGCCAGCGTTGTCGGTCTGCTCACCATTGAAATTCTGGGGTATAAGAATAAAAACACCTACGACTATGCACATAATTTAGGCACGGCCTTACAACTCATAAACATTTTAAGAGATGTAAAAGAAGATGCTAAGCGCAGGCGAATTTATATACCTCAAGACGAGCTGCAACAATTTGGCGTCACTCAGTCAATGTTGCTTAATGGCGAAAACTCAACTCAAACACAGGCTTTATTTGAATATCAGGCACAGAGAGCTGAACAATTTTATGATAAAGCATTCTCTTCACTCGCAGACACTGATCGTTTTTCACAAAGAACCGGAATTATCATGGCTGAACTTTACCTGGCCTTATTAAAGAAAATCAAATTACAAAAATATCCTGTTCTTGAAAAAAGAGTCAGCGTTGCCAAATTGAAAAAACTCTGGATTGCCTGGTCTACTGCCAGACGTGAATACAAACTCTCTCAAAAGTTTTTACTCAATAGCACCAACAAAGCTAAAGAATGAATTTTCAACAATCAGCGTTGATACAAGAGAAAAAAGAAATCATAATTATCGGTGCTGGTTGGAGTGGACTTTCCTGTGCCGTTAAACTGGCTCAGTATGGACATAAAGTTTGTGTGCTCGAATCTGCACATCATGCGGGGGGACGTGCCAGAGGCGTGACTTTCAAACACTTCCTCTCAAACCAGGTACTCGATAATGGTCAGCATATTATGCTGGGCGCTTATCATGAGACACTGAGTCTATTTAAACGTCTCAATATCAATGAAACTGATATCCTGGAACGACAACCTCTTAATTTTAACCTTTATTCGCCTAAGCATTCACCGATTAAACTGGTTTTATCTAAACTCCCTGCCCCTTTGCACATACTTATGGCTTTTATCACAATGAAAGGTCTCACTGTACCTGAACGCTTCAAAATCATAACAATGATGATAAAGCTGGCTGTGCGCCAATATAAACTCAAGCAGGATATGAGCGTCAATGATTTACTGCAGTGTTACAGACAGCCCCTGAAAACAATTCAATCCTTGTGGGAACCACTCTGTCTGGCAACACTGAATACTCCCATAGAGACAGCATCTGCTCAAGTTTTTCTCAATGTATTAAGAGATAGTTTCAGTAGAAGTCGGTTAAATTCTGATCTTTTATTTTTTCGACAGGATCTGTCTTCAGTATTCAGTTCACCAGCCATTGATTTTATTTGCCATCATGATGGTGAGATACAATATAAGGAAAAAGTATTAAAATTACACACAGACAGCAAACATTCCTTTAGTGTGAAAACCTCTCTAGCAAACTACAAATGCCAGACCATTGTTATTGCCACACCGCCACATATTGCTGATAAATTACTGAGCACCTTAACTTCGGATAATCAACCTCTTAATCAAAAAATACTAAAACCTTATAGTGCTTCCTTAAACTATCGATATGAGGGAATTTACACTGTTTATCTACAATATCCACCGGACACCAGACTACCATCCAGAATGGTTGGTTTTTTTGATACCATTGCACAGTGGGCCATTGATCGATCACTTGTTGATCAACCGGGACTCATTGCAATCATCATCAGCGGTCCGGGGAAACATCAGTCAATGTCTCATAAAACACTGGCTGAGACAGTCCATAGTGAATTAATCTTATGTCTCCCGAATTTACCTGATGTCATCAGCTATCAGGTAATTAATGAAAAAAGAGCAACCTTCAGCTGTCAGGTAAATATTCAACAACAACGCCCTGAGAATAGTACCCATATTAACGGACTTTTTCTTGCAGGTGATTACACCAATACCCACTATCCCTCTACACTTGAAGGTGCCATAAGAAGCGGTCAGGCTGCTGCTTATAATATTATTGATGAAAATACTAATTGATACTTTACCCATTTGGTTTTTATAGATAAAATAATTTTTATTATTTGGTGAATTTTTAGAAAACTTAATGACAAATATACTAGCCTAGCGGTAATTTGAGTGTGGCTTAAAATCAAAAGAAAAGGGGCGTTCGGGCAAAGGTTGAGCCTGCCGATTGCACCCGAGACTGGTTCGCCTAATTGGGGACGCTACGAGTACTTCCCTGTAGCGCTTGTTGAAAACGTCCCTGTTTTCAAACACCCCAGTTAGACGAACCAATCCCAGGTACACTCTTCTACCTCAATTGCTCTCTCTGGTGTTGTCCAAAAGCAAAGCAGAGAATTTATAAGGTCTGTAGTTAGACGACTCACGGGCAACAATGATTCTCTTTTTCTTAGCTTTTGACTTTGAACGCTCCAAGTGAGAATAAATGCCTTAAGAGAGTGTGAGGTGAATCGGTACAACCAAATGGGGTGTTTGGAGCCATGGATGGCGACAGCAAGCGTTACATGGACGTACTTGCAGCGTCCCCAGTTGGTTGTACCGATCCACCTTGCAGTCGTTTTATAAGCGCTTATTCGAACGCTACCCCTGCTTTGTCTTTTGATTTTAAATCAAACTCAATTACCGCTAAGGTAGTAAAGCGGTAATCATAAAAAATATGCCATAATATATCAAACCATTACATTTATAGTCACTATCTGAGGATCAACTCAATGCACAATTATTCTGCTCCCGCCCATTTATTAAAAGATCGAATTATTCTAGTGACCGGTGCAGGTGATGGAATTGGAAAAGTCGCAGCAAAAACCTATGCTAAATATGGTGCAACCGTTATTCTATTGGGTGAATCACTCGAACAACTCGAAGTTGTTTATGATGAAATTGAACAGGCAAATGGCCCTCAACCCGCTATCTACCCAATGAATCTTGAAAGTGCCACACCAAAAGATTATGAGGATATGCAAACAACTCTTGATAATGAATTTGGCCGCCTTGATGGAATATTACATAATGCAGCACTTTTGGGGTCTCTGATGCCCATTGCTCAATATGATATGGCACATTGGGGAAAAGTAATGCAGGTCAATCTTAATGCTCCCTATATGCTGACCAGACTGTGCCTTCCCCTATTAGAAAAATCAGAAAATGCTTCCATTATCTTTACAACTGATGATGTCGGTATTAAAGGTAAAGCGTATTGGGGAGCATATGGAATTAGCAAAGCTGCAGGTGATAATCTGATGCAGATTCTGGCGGATGAAATGGAAGTCAATACCAGCATGCGCTTTAACAGTATTAATCCCGGAAAAGTGGCAACAACAATGCGTTCAAAAGCTTTCCCTGGTGAAAACCCGGAAACAATTGCCAGCCCTGAAGCTATTATGAATAGTTATCTCTATTTAATGGGTGATGACAGCAAATCAGTGAATGGCCAAATTATCAAAGCTCAATCTTAACTTTTGAGTCTCGTTGAACCCGCTTTTACATCCTCTTAGTCCTTCTTCTATAAAAAGAGGGGGACCAAAAAACAAGCCATATTAATTACTATTGTGAATATCGAGAATCTCGTTTTCGCGAGAAAGTTTATCCTGTATAGCGCTGTCATTTCGACGTTGATCAATCTGATTCAAGTACTCTTGATCAATATCACCTGTCACATACTCACCACTGAACACAGAACAATCAAACTGTGTAATATCTTGGTTCCCTTTCTGACAAGATTGAATTAAATCCTTCAGATCTTGATAGATCAGCCAGTCTGCACCGATTTCTTTAGCGATTTCATCTGAGTTTCTATTATGAGCAACAAATTCTTCAGGTGAAGGCATGTCGATACCATAAACATTCGGGAATTTTACGGCTGGAGAAGCTGAAGCAAAATAAACATTTTTAGCACCAGCTTCACGCGCCATTTTAACAATCTGACGTGATGTTGTACCGCGAACAATTGAATCATCAACAAGAAGGACATTACGCCCTTTAAATTCAAGTTCCATGGCATTTAATTTTTGCTTAACTGAGCGCTTTCTAAGCTTTTGACCCGGCATAATAAAGGTACGCCCAATATATCGGTTCTTTATAAAGCCTTCACGATAACGTACCCCTAAAAAATTAGCTAACTCCAATGCCGATGAGCGGCTTGTGTCCGGGATAGGCATCACCACATCGATATCATGATTGGGATAGGTCTTCAAAATTTTCTTCGCTAATTTCTCCCCCATCCTCAAACGTGCTTTATAAACGGAGATCCTATCCATAATTGAATCAGGGCGAGCAAAGTAAACATGTTCAAAGATACAAGGGGTGAATTTTGGATTTTCCGCACACTGCTTAATATGAACATCACCTTCGGCAGTAATGATAACCGCTTCACCCGGCTTAATATCATTAATTAAATCAAAACCAATCACATCAAGTGCAACACTTTCAGAAGCAATGCAGTATTCAATTCCACTTTCTGTTTCTCGCTGACCATAAACGATGGGGCGTATGCCATTGGGATCTCTAAAACCGACAATGCCATAACCCGTAATCATAGCAACACTGGCATAGGCTCCACGGCAACGTTCATGAACTGCACTGATGGCATTAAAAACATCCACTTCATTGATACGCAGTTTATGAGAAGTTTGAATTTCATGGGCAAATACATTTAATAAGACTTCAGAGTCAGAATCTGTATTAAGATGTCTGAGATCCTGTTTAAAAATTTCTTCTTTTAAGTGATAGGAATTGGTCAGATTACCATTATGAGCGAGCGCTATACCATAAGGTGAGTTAACATAAAGCGGCTGGGCTTCAGCTGAAGAGGAGCTACCTGCCGTAGGGTAACGAACATGCCCTATTCCCATATTACCTTGCAGGCGCAACATATCATTGGTTGAAAAAACATCTTTCACCAGACCATTGCCTTTTCGTAAATACAGTCGTTTGTCATCGTAGGTGACAATTCCTGCAGCATCTTGTCCTCTGTGTTGAAGAACGGTTAAACCATCATAAAGATCCTGGTTTACATTATTTTTAGCAACAATACCGATAATGCCACACATAATATTTACACCTAAACTAATAATGAATTTTTTCAGCAATATGAGGAGGTAAGAAATCCTTCATCATATTTGCAAGTTGTTGAAAATGGGGGATTAATACAGACTCGTTCCACCATGGGTCCTGCGGAACTAAAGTAAACCCGGCCAGCAGTATAAGAATTCCTACAATAATGATCCCTCTGGCAATACCAAAAAACATACCAATTGCGCGATCTGTGCCAGAAAGCCCTGTTCTATCAACTAATGTTGCAATAAGGTTACTGACCAACGCAGCAAGAATCAAGGTCAATATAAATAATAATGCAAAAGAAACTAAAGAGAGAAGTGATGGTGGTATGTTCAAATAAGGGTCAAGAAAAATACCCATAGCATGCATATATAAAAAACTTACCCACACAGCCAGAATCCATCCTGCAAGGGCAAGTGATTCACGCACAAAACCTCTCAGTAGACTAATCACCATTGAAATAGCAATGATGGTAATAATAATATAATCGGGCCAGATAAGTGACACTTATTAGTCTCAATTCTCTATAAATTTTAAAAGGTAAAAATAAGAAAAGCATCTTATCACGTCAGCCAGGATTTGAAAAAATATTATAAAGAAATCTGGACTAATATTTGATAATGACAGTATTTTTTAATTTAAATTGCTTTTCAATCTGCGGCTTTATTGCAGAGATTTGATCAAATTTTAAATAGGGCCCGACTCTAAGACGATATATTTTACCATTTGAGGTTTTTATGGATTCTATATAGGCCTGATACTTTTTCTTGCGAAGTTTATCTTTTAAAGCGTGTGCATTGCTCTTTTTGGAAAAACTGGCAATCTGCAGCGCATAAGCCCTATCAATTTTAGTTGAGGTTGGCTTAGTGACTTTTTGATACTTGACTTCTGTTGCCGGCTTCTGCTTTTTTACTGCTTTCTCTGTCGGTGATTTTATATTTTTACGCTCAGGATAGGAAGATATTGAACTGGGTGACGGCATCGCCATAGGTTTCGGAACTTTAGGTAAGACTGTACTAAGATTTTTGGGCATATCAGGAATATTATTACCGGATATCGCATGATCGGTTTTAATACCACCATTAAGTAATAGAGGGATAATAATAATCCCAAGAGAAACCAGCACCAGTGCACCGATAATGCGCTGTTTAATATTAACGTTTAGCTCTTCTTCACTCATGAGATACTTTGATGTCTGATGGTTGTTGATGTATAGGCTGTAAAACACTCATGGCATCGGTTACAGTGTAAAAAGAACCAAACACCAGTAATGTATCCATAGAATTAAACATTAGTCTCTTTGAGTTGTAATCATTATAAGCCTGTTCAAAAGTTGAAAAACAGCTGATATTAGATTTTACACCTTCAGCAAGATCAACGTGGTTTTTCAAAAGTTCTCCAATCTCTTCAGCCGGCATCGCTCTTGATGTATCAAGCTCAATCACCCTCCAGCTGTCAACAGTCGGGGCAAGAACCGAGAGAACTTTTAATACTTCCTTATCCTTTAGCATACCAATAATAACATGCAGTTTACCCGAATGCTTTGGTAATTTGCTGAGCGATTCCTTCAGTACTCTAGCTGCCTGCACATTATGCGCAACATCAAGAATAATAAAAGGTTCGGTTGACACAATCTGAAAACGTCCCGGCAATTGCACATTTTGCAGACCACGTTTAATTTCTGACTGAGTCACTGGACAGGATTGTTTTAATAATTCAAGAACCATTAAAACATTTGAAGCATTTTTTAACTGTACTGAACCATGCAAATTAGGCACAGGTAAATTATATCTGGAAGAACATTCAATCTCTCCCATACCTTTAGCAGCCAGCCAATCCCATTGTTGAGATCTTAATTCATATTGATAATTGACTGAATACTGGTAAAAAGACAGTGTCTGCTGCTCAACTATTGTTTGGATGCTTTGAGGTAAATCCTCATCGCCAAAAATTGCCGGCTTATTTTTTCGATAAATACCAGCCTTTTCAATTCCAATGCTGTCCCTGTCTGAACCAAGCCAGTCCTGATGGTCAATGTCAATGGTTGTCACCAGAGACACATCTGGCTCAATGGTATTGACTGCATCAAGACGTCCTCCCAGACCGACTTCAAGAATAACAATGTCACAGGATTGCTGAAAGAAGATATCAACAGCAGCCAATGTACCAAATTCAAAATAAGTCAGAGAGGTTTCACCCCTTGCCTGGTTAATTCGTTCGAATGAATCACATAAATAGTCATCTATGACTGGAATCAGATCAATTTTTACTCGTTCATTGTAGTTAAGAAGATGAGGAGAGGTATAACTGCCCACTCGATAACCCGCTTCGGTCAATATTGATTCCAACATGGCCACTGATGACCCTTTACCATTTGTACCCGCGATAGTGACTACAGTAAATGGGAAATTAGCCTGGATGTTTTCATTGAAACATTCAGGTAAGAGCCTGTGTAATACCTGCTCAACCCTTTGCAAACCCAGATCAATCTCAGATGGGTGCAAAGTTTCTTGCCAGTCCAGCCATTGCTTCAGGGATTTAGACATTAAAAAGAAGTAAGCAGATGGACAGTCATTAACATAAGAGTGATTTAAGCTCGCTTATTCATCATCATAGAGAGTAAATTGACCAGTTTATCTCCCATTTCAGCACGTGAAACAATCATATCGATGGCACCATGCTCAAGTAAAAACTCGCTGCGTTGAAAACCTTCAGGTAATTTTTCTCGTACCGTTTGTTCAATCACCCGAGGACCGGCAAAACCAATCAATGCATTAGGTTCTGCAATATTGATATCACCCAAAGTCGCAAAACTGGCTGAAACACCACCCATTGTGGGATCGGTCATAATAGAGATAAAAGGTAACCCACGGCGGCGCATTTTGCCTAGAGCAGCACTGGTTTTTGCCATCTGCATCAGGGAAAATAAAGCTTCCTGCATTCTGGCCCCGCCACTGGCAGAAAAACAGACAAAAGGCAAATCCTTGTCCAGGCAGTGATTGACGGCTCTGACAAATTTTTCACCAACAACCGATCCCATTGAACCACCCATAAAACGAAATTCAAAGGCTGCCGCAACTAATGAGAAATCATTAATCTTACCTTCCATTGTAATCAGAGCATCTTTTTCATTGGTCGCTTTTTGTGCGGCTGTAAGACGATCTTTATATTTTTTCGAGTCTTTAAATTTTAACTCATCTACCGGTTCCAAATTCTCTGAAAGTTCAATTATTGAGTCGTTATCAAACAAATTTTCAAGACGCATTCTTGCCCAGATACGCATATGATGATCACATTTTGGGCAAACTTCCTGATTTCGTTCAAGTTCTACTCGGTAAAGTACAGCGCTACAGGCTGGACATTTAGCCCAAAGCCCTTCCGGCACTGCTTTTTTTGATGCACCATCTGTGCTAATCGATGGTAATAAGCGTGTAAACCAATTCATAATAAATTCTCTGTTTTGTTATAGCTCATCATTATTTAATGAGGTTTATGCATCTAATGCGCTACGCATAGATACTAATACTTGACTGATTTCTTTAATAATTTTTTTATTACCTTCCGCATTGCTGAGAGCATGGGCATTCTGTTCAACCAGATTGACCAGGGCACTGCCCACTACAACTGCATCGGACACCTGTCCAACAGCAACAGCCGTTGCCGCATTTTTGATGCCAAAGCCCACACCAATCGGTAAATCTGTGACCTCTTTAATCATTTCTAACCGGCTTGCCACTTCTATTGTATCAAGTGCTGAAGTCCCTGTAACACCTTTAACAGCGACATAATAAATAAATCCACTGGCATAATGACAGATCAGTTTCATACGCTCTTTCGTTGTCGTGGGTGACAAAAGGAAAATGGGATCCAATTCGTATTGTTTTAATGCAGGAATATAAACCTGAGCTTCTTCTGGTGGAATATCCACAGTTAGAACACCATCCACTCCGGATTCAGAGGCAGCTTTAGCAAAAACTTCATACCCCATCACTTCGATAGGATTAAGGTAACCCATTAACACAATCGGGGTTGAATCATTAGTTTCTCGAAATTGTTTTATAACACTTAAGACATCTGTGAGTGAAGTACCATAGATTAACGCTCGTTCACTGGCTTTCTGAATAACCGGACCATCAGCCATAGGATCTGAGAACGGGACACCTAACTCAATAATATCCGCACCAGCTTGAACCATAGCATGCATCAAATCCAGAGTAATTTCCGGATTTGGATCACCTGCAGCCACATAGGGTACTAATGCTTTTCTCTTGTTCTCTTTAAGCTGTGCAAAACAACTTTTTATACGACTCATTGGCTTAATTTCTCTCAGCTTATTTCTATCTATTGGTTATCTAGTTGGATTGTTGATGGTTAAAATTCAATACCATCAAGGGTTGCAACAGTATGTATATCTTTATCTCCACGCCCTGACAGATTCATAATAATAATCTGTTCTTTATCCATAGTGGGTGCCAGCTTGGTGACATAAGCGATTGCATGGCTCGACTCTAATGCCGGCATAATACCTTCAGTGAGTGTTAAATCATGAAAACCTTTTAATGCTTCTTCGTCAGATACTGCGACATAATTAGCCCGACCAATATCTTTCAGCCATGAATGCTCAGGGCCTACACCAGGATAATCCAGCCCAGCTGAAACAGAATGTGTGGGAATGATTTGTCCATGACGATCTTCCATCAGATAGGTTCTATTTCCATGTAAAACACCTGGTTTGCCGGCACACAGAGGTGCGGCATGTTCACCGGTTTCCAGACCATGCCCAGCAGCTTCAACACCATACATAGAAACATCCATATCATCCACAAAGGGATAAAACAGCCCAATTGCATTTGAACCGCCGCCAATACAGGCAACCAGAGCATCAGGCATACGGCCTTCATGCACCATAATCTGTTGTTTCGCTTCACGCCCGATAATAGCCTGAAAATCTCTAACCATCGCAGGATATGGATGAGGCCCCGCAGCAGTACCAATGATATAAAAAGTATTATCGATATTGGTCACCCAATCACGCATCGCTTCATTAAGGGCATCTTTGAGTGTTCTTGAACCAGACCCAACCGAGACAACCCGGGCACCCAGTAATTTCATACGATAAACATTAAGAGCCTGACGCTGTATATCCTCAGCCCCCATATATACTACACATTCAAGTCCTAAGCGAGCGGCAACAGTTGCAGTAGCAACACCATGTTGGCCCGCGCCGGTTTCTGCAATAATACGAGTTTTACCCATGCGTTTGGCCAATAACATCTGACCAATTGTATTGTTAACTTTGTGTGCCCCGGTATGGTTTAAATCTTCTCGTTTCAGGTAAATTTTTGCACCACCCAACTCAAGACTCCAACGTTCTGCATAATAAAGAGGTGATGGACGGCCAACATAATTAGCCAGATCAGAATCTAATTCGGCAAGAAAATCCGGTTCCTGAAAATAATGTATATAGGCTTCTTTTAACTCTTTAAGAGGCTCCATTAAAGTCTCAGGAACAAAAATACCACCATATTGACCAAAATGGCCAGTTTCATCAGGCATATCAGACAGCTTTTTATCGACTTGATCCTGTTTTTGCATTGTCATTAATTTTACTACCGTTTATCTTTATTTCTAAAAAAATGTATTTCGATTAAGTTCGCCTATTTAATCATTCGATGTATTACTGGCATTATTAATAAACTGAACGATCTTTTTTCTGTCTTTCTTACCCTTAGAGACTTCTACTCCCCCACTGACATCAACGGCATAAGGTCTAATCTGTCTGACTGCCTGTGAGATATTATCAGGAACTAAACCGCCTGCAAGAATGATAGGCAAGTCCAGATCATGGGGTACCTGGTCCCAGTTAAAAGTTTCTCCAGTACCGCCTGGAACGCCCTTTTTATAGGTATCAAGTAACAGACCTCTGGCACTGGCAAATTCTTCTTGAACAGCATATAAATCCAGCCCCTCTTTCATTCTTACCGCTTTGATATAAGGTCGTTTAAATGAAGCACAAAATTCAGCCGATTCATTTCCATGAAATTGAATGATATCAATAGCTGTCTGCTCAAGAATCGTTTCAATTTCGTCTCTTTCAGCATTGACAAACAAAGCCACACTGCTTGTAAATGGCGGCAGAGAACTCACAATCTCTGTTGCAAGTTCTGCAGACACGTATCTGGGGCTGGGCGCATAAAACACCAAACCAATGGCATCTGCACCAGATTCACTGGCCATTCTTGCATCACCGGATGAGGTAATGCCGCAAATTTTAATCTGGGTCATTTATTCTGATAACATAAGGCATTAAACATAAAATTATCCCATATTTTAGTTTTTTTTCCTATAAAATACATAACATTCTGGTAAATGATGTTTTATAATTAATGTCAATCATAATAAACCTATCCTATACTCACTATTTTTTGCTATTTTAATGATATTTAAAGAAAATATTTTAATTACCCTTGTAATATTTATGGTTTTATCACTCTTTAAAAACAGCTATGCTGCTGAGGACATGACAAATTATTTAATGACTGGCGATAGTATCAATACTCCATTAGATGGATTGACTGGAAAACCAGAAAGAGGGCAAGCATTATTTCGCAACCAAAACAAAGGAAACTGTCTGGCATGTCATCAATTGTCTATCCTGAAAGACGCATTTCACGGGACGATTGGGCCATCACTGGATCAAGTCTCACAACGATTAACTGAGGCTCAAATTCGTTTGCGTATCACCGATATGAAGCAAGTTAACCCCTATTCAATTATGCCCGGATTTTACCGATCACCTAAGAAAATAAATCGAATTTCCCCTTTATATGAAAACAGTACTATTTTAACATCCCAGGAAGTAGAAGATATTGTGTCATATCTTATGTCATTAAAGCCAAACTCATTTGCGGAACAACAATGATTACTTTAAGGGCATTCCGTTACAGCTTTCTAAACCTTGTGTTTTTATTTACATTATTTCCCTCTACACCATTAAGAGCGGAACTAATCTCCGGTTATGAATTTTTGAGTAATCAGGCAAAAGATATGCAGAATGATGATTTCCAGAATCCGGGTTATTTAATGATTGAAAAAGGCCTGGAGGTCTACAACACCCGAGGTGAAAATGAAAAATCATGCAACCATTGTCATGGTAACAATGGTGAAAAATTTACTCCCAAAAGTATTGCTCAGTTTCCCAAGTTCCATAATCTCCTACAAGCTCCAGTGACCCTTAGAGATCAGATACAGTTCTGCTGGGATAAGCGCCTGGATAATTTCCCCTTGCTCTATGATGATACAGACCTACTGGCCCTGGAAACAATGATTCGGAATAAAGCCTATGGCGAAAAAGTAAATGTAGACACCAGTGGCGAGATGCAGCCCTATTATGAGGCGGGTAAAAAGTTTTATTTTACACGTTTTGGGCAAATGGATATGAATTGTTCCCAATGTCATGATGTTTATACCGGAAGAATGCTGCGCGGGCAAAAGTTATCACAGGGACAGACCAATGGTTTTCCATTGTTTCGCCTTGAATCCCAAAAAATGGTCAATCTACCCCAACGCTTAAGAGAATGTTTCCATTCATTAAGAGCTCAAACTTTTGAGCAGGATTCTAATGAGTTTCGAAATTTAGAAATTTATCTGAATGCCCGGGGTAATGGACTTAAGATAGAGACACCTGCAATTCGCTATTAACTCACTATAAAAAATTTCAATAAAAGATTTGGGTGCAATTAAAAAGTTGGTGTTGAAATTTTGCTTGATGATTTTGGTACCGGCTTATCCATTGGACAATAAATATTTTATTCCTGGACAGGCTCCTAATGTTTAAATACGTCACTCTCAGGATAAAAAGCCATCCAGGCAAACCAGAAAGACATCGTTGTTGGTATCTCTTGATTGTCTTCATCCAAAATTTTTCCACTTCGGTTCTTTGAATCAAAAATAATGGTCAGTTCTTGCCCTGCAAAAGTTTCATGATACGGTGACTCCACTTTTGAAAGTTCTGCAAAGGGATAGGCTTTAGTTTCTCCTAAAATTTTAAGGCCAATCACATATTCTTTAGGGTGGTAATCCCGGTTGAGCGGACTCACAGGAAAGTACAGTGATTTACTTTTATCATATCCACTGTAAGGGGTTTGTGAATAATCTCGACGATAGCCTGTCTTTTCAGACAAAACAAGAGTATCAGAGTGCTCATTCTTCCATGCCTGCCATGTCGTATGATTGAGAGGAAGCATCTTAAGTTCAGATCCTTTCAATGGTCCGCTAATAGCTTTTGATAATAGTTGTGACCACAAGGACTCAGTTTCTCTGTCATAAAGCAGAACGTCACTATTATAGAGTAAACCGGAAACACCAAAGGTTGTATTCTTGCCATTGATGGTAGATGAATAGGCCATACCACTGCCGCATAATGGACAATAGGTAATGACGACGGCAAGACTGTTTTTAGAGGGGCTAGAATCAGATGAAGCAGTAAAATAATCATTCACAATTTCATGATAGTTTAAGATATTAATGGGATAAGCTTTAGCAACACCATTTATTTCTAAACCCAGCACTCTTGAATCATCTAAGAGAAAATCGGCCTGTTTTGCAGAAATGAATACAGGCTCGTCAATGGCTGGAATACCATCTTTAGCGGGCCCGCCATGATGAATATCACGGCTATCAATTAAGGACCCTGATAGATCAAAACCATTATTATTAGAACCATAACTATTTAAAAAAGCCACAGCAATCTGTTCTTTAAAGACAAGACTAATAATAATTAAGCATAACGGATAAAATACCAGGCGGCTCATTAAAGTTTTTTTCATTTTATTTCCAGCTATTTAACATACAGACCTGAAAATATAAAAAATGCTTTCAAACTTTGCTTCGAAGCGACTGTTTGTTAAGGATAATGTCATTAAGAATCCAGTGATAACAGTATTTTCTCAGCCCTACAATTTTTAAATCATTAAAAGCTTTAACATTTAACCCAATCGGATAAGGACTGAGATGAGCCTGCTTTACATGAGCAATTTATTTTATTTTTTTACTCTAATGAGACTCAAACTTATTGATTCTATATAATAATGAAAGTATTCAACCACTAGTGATAAGCGATCGATCACATCAGAAGTGACATGAATTCTGCCGTCAACTATATCTTCTAAATAATCAATAACGATTTGTGAAAAATTTAATAAATGAACAGCTTGCATCATTTTTGAAAGATGTTTAATTAAATGAATTGATAATTTAAAGTGGATCAAACCTTCAATATTATTCAGCGCTTTATGAAACCTTGGCCACTGATCATTTAAATTTGAGATTAAAAGTTCAAATTCTTCAATAAAAACAGATAAATGATCACTGTCCATAATTTGCTGAAATTCATGTTTTAAATTGATTGATCCTGAGCCATTTAAGATTAAATTGACATTTTCTGCCTGAGTCAAATCATGAAAGGCATGTACTCTGGATGCCAAAGATTGAACATGGATTTTCTGTATATCTTCGGAGGAATGATACACATCACAAGGCTCAGTGACAGAGATCGTATTCTTGACTAGAGGGTTATCAACAGACAGCTTCTTTTTGAGAGCATTCTTTTTGAGAGCAATAGTGAGGTAATTAGTTTCTTCCTGAATAATCATAAGCGCCTGGACATCATGTCATGTATTTAATTATCAACGGACATTATATCAAATAAATGCAATGGTATGTATAAAAAATTTCCTACATAAGGGATTAATTTATAAGTTCAGTCCTTTTGAGTATATTTCCAGGATATGATAAAGGCTAAAAATGAAAACAAGGCAGCAATAGTAAATGTCACACTGGCACCGTTTGTTTCCCATAAGTAACCACCATAAAGACTACCTATTGCCCCACCAAGTCCAAAACTCACACTGCTATAGAGTGCCTGCCCTTTACCCTGATTTCTTCCTTTGAAGTATTGATGAATATAGGCAATAGCCACAGCATGATAGATACCAAAAGTGCTTGCATGAAAGACTTGAGCGAACACAGTGATATAGATATTATCTATATAATAGCCAATTAAGAGCCATCTTAGAGAACCTGAAAACAGACTGGCTAAAAGTAGTAATCTCAGCCCAAAACGTTTAACCAGCCAAGGCATTAAAGCAAAAGCAATGACCTCCGAAAGCACACCAATTGCCCATAAAAGACCGATCCATGACTTGCCATAGCCATTGGATTCTGTATAGATTGTATAAAAAGTATAATAAGGTCCATGGCTGGCCTGAACAAATAAACAGGCGACTAATAAGGCCATAATATGTTTATTTTTTAAAATCTTGAATACAGACAGGTGTCCCTGTTCATGACATACCCCCGAATGATCAGAAATCAAAAAAGTTGATAACACAATACCTGATAATAAAACAACAACAACAACGGGTAGATTAGGGATGGAAAGCCAGTTTAATAACATTCCGACACTGGTCACCGCAAAAACAAAACCTAATGACCCCCACATTCTGATCCAGCTGTATTGATGTTCATTGTCTTTTAAATGATTGAAGGTTAGTGCTTCAAATTGGGGTAGTATTGCATTCCAGAAAAAACTAAAAATGAGAAGAACAAGAAAAAGCCACCAGTAAGTCTGAGCCAGAAAAATTCCAGCATAGGCTGAGGCAGCCAAAACCGCGCCAAAACGAATGATAAATAGACGGTTTCCCTTATGATCAGCAATCCAGCCCCATAGGTAAGGTGCAATTATTTTTGTACCCATAATAACGGCCATGAGCTGACCAATCTCAACTGCGCTATACCCTGAGTCGGATAGATAAAGTCCAAAGTATGGAATAAAAGCACCGAGAGTTGCAAAATAAAACCAGTAAAAACTGGAAAGGCGCCAGTATGGTGTATGTTTTATCAAAATCTAACCATGTTAACGGTTCTTTTCTATAGAGACACTGGCTGGTATCACAGGAGTTTGGGACTGTACATCAGAATTTTGTGCTTTGTGGCGCATAAGGTGATCCAGCAATGTGATAGCCAGCATCGCTTCAGCTATAGGTGTCGCCCTGATACCAACACAGGGATCATGTCGCCCTTTAGTCACAACTTCAATCGGGTTTCCTTCTAAATCAACACTCATCCCGGGCAGATGAAGACTTGAAGTCGGTTTTAAGGCAATATGAACACTGATATCCTGTCCAGAGGAAATCCCCCCTAATATCCCGCCAGCATGATTTGATAAAAAACCCTTAGGTGTTATTTCATCGCGATGTTCTGTGCCTTTTTGTTCTATGCAATCAAAACCGGCACCAATTTCAACACCTTTAACGGCATTAATACTCATCATGGCATGAGCAATATCAGCATCCAGACGATCAAAAATAGGTTCTCCCAAGCCTGGAGGTATTCCAGTTGCTACCACAGATATTTTGGCACCAATTGAGTTGCCTTCTTTGCGTAGCGCATCCATGTAATTTTCCATCGCTTCCACCTGAGTTTCATCGGGTGAAAAAAACGGATTAGTATTGACTACACCCCAGTCAAAATCAGAATCACCGGGTCTGGCTGTTTTTATTGGGCCTAATTGTGATAAATAGCCATGGATTTCAATACCGTGAACATCTTTTAAGTATTTTTTTGCTATACCACCGGCTGCAACACGGGAAGCTGTTTCACGGGCAGATGAACGCCCTCCTCCACGATAGTCACGAAATCCGTATTTTTGCTGATAGGTATAATCAGCATGCCCCGGACGAAAAGTATTTTTTATATTTCCGTAATCCTTTGAGCGTTGATCCGTGTTATGGATGAGTAAAGAGATAGGCGCACCAGTAGTTCTGCCTTCAAAAATCCCTGAAAGAATATGCACTTCATCATCTTCACGCCGTTGTGTCGTATGTCTTGATGTGCCAGGTTTTCGGCGTTCTAAATCACATTGCAGATCAGCCTCGCTGAGTTCTAATCCCGGTGGACAACCATCCACAATACAGCCGATGGCTTTACCATGGCTTTCACCAAAAGAGGTAACAACAAAAAGTTTTCCAAAAGAATTTCCAGACATAGGGTTTTAATCGATTAATAAGTTAATAATAAATAGAGCTCGCTGAGTCTCTCGGCCAATAATATTCACCATTCATAAACAGTCATTTATTGTAGCAATAAATGACTGTCAATGGGGGCAAATTGGACAATTTATCAATAACAAACATAAATTTCTATAGGCGAGGTGATTTTAGCTCGCTATAATAAAAATAGTGACTGACTAAATAGAAACTAACAGGATTTTAGAAAGATTATGCGTGTGTTAATTATTGAAGATGAACCTCAGCTTCAGCAGCAAATTGCAACTCATTTAGAAGCAGATAATTTTGTCGTTGATATCACAGGCAATGGCAAAGAAGGCCTTTTTTTCGCAACAGAATACCCAGTCGATATAGCCATTATCGATATTGGCTTGCCCGAACTCTCCGGCATCGAAATTATTAAACAATTAAGAAAAGATGGGAGCCAGCTTCCAATACTGGTTCTGACAGCCCGTAGCCGCTGGCAAGATAAAGTGGAAGGACTGGAAGCCGGTGCCGATGATTACCTGGTGAAACCCTTTCAAATGGAAGAACTTCTTGCACGAATCCATGCACTGCTGCGACGAGCATCTAATAGCACCCATCAACAAATAAGCTATGGCCCTATTTGTTTAACCCCGGATAGTCAACAAGTCTCAGTGGAGCAGCAAACACTGGAATTAACTGAATTCGAATATAAAATACTTGAATATTTAATGCGCCGACATGCAAAAGTTATTGCCAAATCAGAGCTGGCAGATTATCTTTACCCTCATGATGAAGATCGTGATAGTAACGTCATTGAGGTCATCATGGGTCGTTTAAGAAAAAAACTGGATCCGTCAGGGAGTCTAAAACCAATCGAAACCGTTCGAGGTCGAGGTTATTGTTTTAACCTAAAAGCATAAAAAACTCTATGAATAAAATTCAGATTAAACTTACCTCAATTAATAGTCGAATTATATTCGGAGCAGTTATTATTGTCGGTAGTTTCATGCTGCTCACTGGACTAACTCTGAGTAAAACTTTTTACATTAGTGCTTATTCTGCACTGGAAGAGCGTATGACAGGCCAGGTTTATCTCTTAATGGCTGATCGTGACATTGCCCCATCAAGATCTTCTGTTGAAACCTCTAAAGACCATCTGAAGCTTCAATTGGCTGGCCGCAGTGTCTATTCACAATTATCGGGTTATATCACCCAGGCAGATGGTGTCATACTTTGGCTATCAGATCCGAATATTGAATCAACACTTCCTCCAATACGACCATTAATCAATGGCAAGAAAGAACATGGCAAAAAGATTTTTCAAAAATATGAAGTGAATGGAACCCCTTTCATTGGTCTGAGCATTCCTATTTTCTGGGATTTCAAGAATCCAAGATTTCCATTAATTTATCATATCAGTGATAATTTGACCGATCTCAACAACAAAATTTCCGATTATCAATACAGTCTCTGGTCCAATTTACTATTAATGTCTATTATCCTGTTTACCACTCTATTTTTTATCTTGCGCTGGGGACTGAAGCCGTTAAGAGAGGTCGAGCAGGAAATTAAAGCGGTTGAGCAAGGAGAGCAGGAATGTTTAGAGAAGCAATATCCTGACGAAATCACACCTCTTACAAAAAACATTAATCAATTAATTCAATTTGAGAGACAGCAGCAGCTGCGATATCAAAATGCTCTGGCGGATCTGGCTCACAGCCTTAAAACGCCTCTGGCCATAATAAAATCCCAGTCACCATCACCACCGTCATCATCTCCCCTTTCTCAGGAAACAATCAATAATATCAATAATGCCGTTGACCGGATGAACTCAATTATTGAATATCAATTGCAAAGAGCTGGAGCCAATACCCTCTCATCTCATATCCAGTATTTACACTTGGAACCAGTGGTACAAAATCTGCTCGACAGCATGAAAAAAATCTATCGTGATAAAAATATTAACTATCATATTTCTATAGAGCAAGGGCTCCAATTTAAAATTGATGAGGGCGATTTTATGGAAATTCTGGGCAATTTATTAGATAACGCCTGTAAATGGTGTCAAAAACAAGTTAATTTACATCTTTATTTAAAAAATACCCGATTACATATTTTGGTTTCTGACGATGGTCCAGGGATTGCTTCTGATATGCTCAGAGACATTACTAAACGTGGCGTTAGAATTGATGAATTAACACCGGGACACGGTGTAGGACTTGCCATAGTCAAAGACATTGTCAATGTTTATAATGGTAAAATTAAATTCAGCTCTACCCCAAAGGGTAGTTTAGAAGTGACTATTATATTTCAGGTTTAACTGAAATATTCATCCAGTTGTTCCCGGGTCAATAAAAAGACACCATGACCGCCATTTTCAAATTCAAGCCAATAAAAAGGCAAGTCTGAATAACGCTCCTGTAATGCGTGCTCACTATTGCCCACTTCAATAATTAATATTCCTTCAGGGAAAAGGTGTTCAGCGGCCTGTTCCAACATAGGAATGGTCAGTTTCAACCCATCATCCCCTGCCGCAAGTCCAAGTTCGGGCTCACTGAGATACTCAACGGGCAGACTGGCCATATCTTCAGCATCAACATAAGGAGGATTTGAAACAATAATGTCATACTGCCTACCCTTCAAATTACTGAATAAATCAGACTGAATAATATTGACCCGATCAACCAGATCATGCTTCTCAATATTTTGCAGTGCCACATCCAGAGCATCTTCTGAAATATCCACAGCATCAATCTCTGCATCTGGAAAATAATAAGCGTTGGCAATGGCAATACAGCCACTGCCCGTACAGAGATCAAGTATTTGATGTACTTTTGCCACATCCACCCATGGCTCATAATAATTTTGAATGAGCTCAGCAATAGGAGAACGCGGTACCAGCACCCTCTCATCAACAAAAAAAGACAAACCTGCAAACCAGGATTCATTGGTTAAGTAAGCAGCAGGGATTTTTTCTTTGGCACGACGAAACAAGATATCAGTTAAGGCTTTTTTTTCATTATCTGTCAGTTTAGAAGAAAAATAGACAGAGTGGGTATCAGGTGCCAGATTCAATGTGTGTAATACAAGATAGGCCGCTTCATCGATTGCGGTTGAATTTCCGTGCCCATAAGACAGTTCTGACTGGGTAAAAAGACTTGCTCCCCAACGAATATAATCCTGAATTGTTTCCAGAGATTCCAGCACGGCATCTTTGGTATAATTGATTTTTACCATTGTCCAACCTTATAACCAGAATAAATCAGCTGAACAGTTAGTTCAACTGATTTATTCTGGTTTAACCAATACAAAAAGCGAGTGAATAAAATTTTTCATATTGTACTATAAATCAATGTTTTTAATACCTTTGATTGTTATTTTTAAAACATAGGTCAAATTTATTATTTTTTAACCTATTTTTGTAACCTATTGTTTTAAACAACGGCCAATCGATGCCTTAGCACAGACACTGCCATCAAACCAGATAGTATTGGCAAGTATCGCTCCGGTAAGTTTTACTCCGGATGCTCTCGCACCAGTGAGATCTGCGTAACTTAAATCTGCTTTTGTAAATATGGTTGAATTCAAATTAGCCCCGCGCAAATCTACTGCACGCAGACTTGCCCCTGTCAGATTGGCACTGCTTAAGTCTGCATGAGACAAATTGGCATAATCCATCTGACTGAATTGCAGTTGAGCTTTTTTAAAGCGGGAATTCGTTAAGAGTGTATTTTTAAAATGACTATTTTTCAGGCTCTTAGCACTAAAATCTTTACGTTGAAGGTGACAACCATCAAAAACGACACCATCCTGCCCGTTTGCAGCACAATTTATTTGTGCCAGAGGATCATCAGGAGTAAACAGAAAGAGAGCAACAATTAAGCCAGAAACGATCAGAATCAGACTGAGAATACCTAAAATACCTGTCGTTTTAATTTGTAAATGAGTGACTTTTTTTCTGGTTTTATAGATTTTCTCATTACCACTTGCATCGACTTCCCGAACTTCACCTCGTTCGTCAGCCCACCGTCTTGCAGCTCTTAAACGCTCTTTATAATTGGGATCATTACGGTGTTTAATAACATCCGGCATTACCTCACGTATAGATGAGGCTTTACGCCAGGCATTTTTATCATGACTCAACATATCATTAGGGTGAATACGGCCAAGTAATATATTTTTACTGATCAACCCGGTTGCATAGGGACCTTTTACACGTCCTTTTACTTTGAGATACCATAGTTGAGTTTCTTTATTCATAAGATGCCTAAAATTTTGTTTTTAGTTTATACTATTATCAAACTTTAACCGTTTTATTACCATTTTAGCTCATAACGGGCAGTCCAATGCAACCCATTGACTTATCAAAACTCTCTGCTGAAATGAATCGTGTGGATTCTGATAATAGCAAAGGCATCAGTACAAAACAGATCAGCAGCCAATTAACATCTGCTATTGCTGAAAAGCAACGTCTGGCTATTGGGCTCTTATTAAAGCAAACACTACAAAATCTTAGTAATGAGGGATTATCAAGTGTCAATACCCAAAAAGCCTTGTTGAGTGCCAAAAACATTTTACCTGATGCATTTACTCAGCAATTCATACAGGACAGAGTTCAGCAGCATAAACTTGCTCAATCACTGGCAAGCCTTCAATTAAAACCGCCGCCATTAACTGTCGGCACTGTGAATCAATGGTTTTCCGGACAACTCATCCAGAGTATAGTCTATCAGGGAACAAAAGACGGGGCCGTATCACTTTTAATCAATCAATCCAGTCAATTTAATCCCGGACTGCTATTACAACTCACAGACAAAGCCATAAAGAATGAAATAATAAATAATTCACAATCCGTACAGGTAAAGACAAATCTTGACCTCCAACCGGGACAGCAATTATTGCTTCAGGTTATTAAAAACCAGTCTGAAGTTTCATTTAATTTAAAACACCCACCTGGTGAAAGTCATATAATCAGTCAGTTTATCAATCAGCGGCTCACTAAACAGCAGGCACTTCCCGCACTTCTTGCCTCGCTTAAAGAAATTGCAACTCAATCAAATCCAGCTAATACTTTTTTTACGCCAAAATTTAAAAGTCAAATTGATAACGTTTTACAACAGTTTCCAACGCTTTCACAACTCTCATCAGATAAATCAGTCAAAAATGCGATTCAAAACTCAGGCTTATATCTTGAATCAAAAATACTCAATTCATCTGTAAATTCACCTCTATCTGTTACTGATTTAAAAGCATCTTTGTCACAATTAGTCACTTTAATTAAAAATAATGAAGCAGTGTTATTACCCAAATTAATGACTTCAGAAAGTAGTTTTTATAAAACAATTTCTCCTGAAAGTTTACTGAAAACTCAAACTGGCTCCAATGTTTTTTTTGACCTGCCTGCAAATGTGACACATGCTCAGGTCCAAAAAACAGTTTTTGATTCCAGTTTATTTCAACTCAATAATCATCTTCTACTACAAAGCAGAATACTGGATCAGCTAGAAGGTGTTTTATCACGAATAGTCATCAATCAACTACAAACCCGTGAAGGTGGTGAACAATCCTTTTTAAATTTTGAAATCCCCTTTCGACATAATGATCAACAAGAAGTTTTGCAACTTAAAATCAGAGAAGAATTGAAGCAGAAGGAAGGTAAGCAAGGCAATAAAATCTGGACTGTCAATCTTGCATTTGAGCTAAAATCACTGGGTGGCATCAGAATTTATATTACACTGGATAAACAGGATATTGCCATCCAATTCTGGACTGAGAATAAACAGAGTCAGCAATTATTTCAAAAATATTTTCATCTGCTGAGTGAACGTTTAACAGAGGCTGACTTTACAATATCTCAACTAGCAGCCTTTCATGGAATCCCTGAAGAAGCTGAAAAAGAACTGTCCAATCATCAATTTATTATTGATGAAAAAGTTTAATCTGTAAAATAATTATGAAACAAAAAAAAACTCAAAAGAAAGCTCAAGGTAATTTACCCTTTAAGCAGGCTATTGCACTTCACTATAATGAACAGGTTTCTAATCCGATTCCAAAAGTCACTGCAACCGGTCAGAATGAGGTCGCCCAACAGATTATTGATCTGGCAAAAGAACATGGCATTCCAATCCATGAAGACCGTGATCTGGCCGTACTATTGTCACAACTTGAACTTTATGAAGACATACCAGATTCACTCTACCGGGTAGTTGCTGAGGTGCTCGCCTTTGCTTATATTGTTTCAGGTAAAACCCCAAAAGACTTCAATGCTCAATAAGAGTCAATATATTTTAGATATTTATTGACTCTTATTAAACATTGATTTATTATTCAAACTATTGAAGACGTTGAAGCAAGTACGTCTTTTTTATTAAAACCGAATTAAACACTGTTTTATATATTCTAAAGGACAGCAATAATGACTCTATATGATATCAAACCACAATTTCAGTCAATTCTACGACCCATGGTGAGAAAGCTTGCAGGTATAGGTATTACAGCGAATCAGGTGACACTTTCAGCTGCTCTGGGCTCGATTGCTGTCGGGGCTCTATTATTTGCCTTCCCACAAAAATACTCATTGTTTTTAATATTACCCGTCTGGATGTTTATACGTATGGCTCTAAATGCAATAGACGGTATGCTTGCACGCGAATTTGGACAAAAAAGTTCACTAGGAGCCTATCTCAATGAAATATGTGATGTGATTTCTGATGCGGCACTCTTCATTCCTTTTGCTTTAGTTGCACCCTTCACACAATTCAGTGTTGTGCTGGTCATTCTTGTAGCTCTGCTCAGTGAATTTGCCGGTGCACTTGGAGCAACTATTGGCGCATCACGTCGCTATGACGGGCCAATAGGAAAAAGTGATCGAGCTCTGATCTTTGGGGGCCTGGGCCTGTGGCTGGGATTAGCAGGTGGCCTGCCTGAATGGTTATACTGGTTAATGCCTTTACTCACCCTGCTGCTCTCAATAACAACTTATAATCGTATAAATCAGGCGCTATTAGAAGTTAAATAATCCCATAATTTTCTTAAATTAGGCAATGATTTATGAACAGGCAGTAATGCACCGCCCCTGCTGCCCGTTTGATATAGCCACAAACAGGGTTTTATTTTAGCATCTCACCAGTCCACTCATTATCTGCTGTGGAATTTTATCGCTGAGAAATACAAGTAGTACCGAACCATTAAAATGCCAGTGCTATATATTTTGTGTGCTGTACTAAAGATTTAAAGCCTAAGTCAACTTTAAGTTACTAAATGTTTCACTTTGCTAGGTATCTATACTTGATTTCTGCTCTCAATATTTTTTATAAAGCTGTTCAAAATATTGTCTAATTATGATTTTCTAGCCTACTATATAATAAACTGTTTGAAATATTGTGCCTAAATGATTTACTGTTGATGTTCTTTAATGAGATGATTCTAACTGTTTGGACTTAAAGAACAATTAATTTTATATTATTAAAATGAATTTATTTGGGGAAGATATGTACCAAATACCTGAAATATTAACGCCAAAACTCGATGGAATTTTGGGGTTGCTCGTTGATGATTATTTATCAATAGAATTTAGACATGAAAATTTCGATCAGGAGCAAATTAATGACTTCAAAGATATATTTTATTCTTTAGCAAAATGTATCGTTAGTGCAACAGATACTTTAAAAGAAGAAGATTATAGAGATATTGTAGAAATCAATCTGCGATATGGAATACCTTACGTCGTAGTTATTAATGAACTTAGTTATATCAAAGATATCTTCATTCATGAATTGCTTGAGTTTAAAGCAGTTGATGGTGTGATTTTCTTATGCAAACTCTTTGATGACTTATCAAATAATATTGCCAGCACATATCTTGCAAATTATATAAAATCATTACATCTCCGCAACAATTTACGTTTGCAAAGCTTATCAGAAATGCAAAAAAATTATATATTGCATTATGAAGCTCATATTAGATGGCTTGATCAACTGGTTTATGTAATGGAGAAAAGAGACATTACTGGTATGCCTGAATTAAACCCATCACTGTGTATTTTTGGACAGTGGCTAAAGAATGAGGGCAAAACAGTTTTCTCTAATGAGACAAAATATAATGAGGTTATTGCAATACACAAAACGCTGCACTTTGTCGCATCAAAAATAGAAAATATGATTACGACAGAAAGTTGTGACTGTCATGCGGGTATGATTTATCTTGAAAAAGCAGAATTTCTGTCATTAGAAATTGGCACAGAACTGGCGTTACTAGATAATCGGCAAATTATGCTGAGAGCAATTAAGGATCCTTTAACTGGCGTATTAAATCGTTCGTTATTGGAACAATTGTTTTGCGATCAGCTTGA
The DNA here is from genome assembly GCA_016744375.1 of Gammaproteobacteria bacterium. Taxonomy (GTDB): domain Bacteria; phylum Pseudomonadota; class Gammaproteobacteria; order GRL18; family GRL18; genus GRL18. The sequence goes on along the minus strand of JADGEM010000002.1, from coordinate 38,803 downwards.
GTTTTCTTGTGTTACTGAAACATCATTTATTTTAGCTATGTGTGATTTAGATCACTTTAAAAGTATTAATGATACCTATGGCCATTTAGAAGGCGATTTAATATTAAAACTTTTTTCCAAAACATTAAAGGAACAGTTGAGGGCTTCCGATTTAATTTTTAGATATGGTGGTGATGAATTTATAATTATTTTACCTGCTTCTAACAAAATCGATGCAAAAAAACTGATCAATAAAGTGAGAAATGCATTTAAGTTTAATATAAACAATTATAACAATAATTGTTTGAATATTACATTGAGCACAGGTTTATTAGAAATAAGACCATCTGAACTGCCATGTCTGGAAAGAAGTTCATTTGAGGGTTTCATAGACAAAGTGGATAAAGCTCTTTATAGAGCAAAAACAAATGGTCGCGATTGTATCGAATTTCATTAGCCCAGCCCGCAGATATTATAGATTCAAGAGAATTGATCTTTAGGTATGAAAAAAATATAATGAAACAATGACTCTATTCAACGTTTGAGAAAAACATATCCTACAAAAAATGAGTGCTAATGTTTTTCCATGCCCTGATACGGATTATTTAGTGCTCATCTTCATTGGCTTCAAGCACTCTAAGTACAATCATTAATATCGTCCCCACTGCCATCATTGCGGCTGCCATGTAAAGGCCATTATTATAACTACCGCTGGTGCTGGCCAGCGTACCAGTGATCATAGGCGCTAAAATTTGAGCAATGCCATAAGTAATGGTCATTTTTCCCATCATTTTGGCAGGACGAGTGGGATAAAAACGCCCGGCCATAGTGAGTACCAGACTGACAATACCAATAAAAGTCCCTCCAAAGAGTACAGAACCTAGTAGTATCATAAATAAGCTGGGTTCAATGACAGGCAGTAATATCCCTACTATTTGTAACAGACAGGCACTAATTAGGGCATTAAGGTTACCAAATTTTCTTGAAATAAAATCCCAGATAATACAAGCAGGTGCGGCAGCTAAACCAATAACCATAAAAGCCCAGGAGCCTTTGCCTTGCAGTCCAGGCAGCTGGTCAACAATAGCGACAATAAAAGTTGCACTGATGACATAACCCACTCCAGCGCAAAAATAAGCAGCCATAAGCAAGTGCATGAAAGTGCGGCTTGGGGGTCTGTCAACCATCTCCTGCCCATTACGAGTTGTTGGACTGATATCAGGTGAAGGCAGCCAAAGCCAGGCAGGAATAAGAAGCAGAATACCTATCATACTTAAGAATAACCATTGCTGACTCCAGCTATAGTGATGACTGAGTAGCTCCACAAGAAATGCACACAAGGCAATGCCTAAACCCAGGCCACTAAAATGAATACCGAGTTCACTGCGATGGCCGTGGCGGATTAGCCAATTCAGGATCAGACCTGAACCAAGCAATAAACCGGCAGCACTGCTTAGACCGGCAAAAAATCGAAGTAGAGACCAGAGCCAGATATTAGTTGTTAACCCCATTCCTACAGTAGTGAGGATAGCCACAATCAAGCCTATTCGATAAAGACGATCCTTAATGATCAAATTACTGAGCAATGAAGCTATGATTGCGCCACTGAGATAGCCCATATAATTAATTGCAGCTAACCAACCCGCGTCGGAGAGTCCTAGTCCAGCTTGCTGCTGCATTATAGGTAATAATGGGGTATAGGCAAAGCGAGCGATACCCAGCATTAATATCAAACTAAATATTCCTGCACTTAATACCTTAATACGTTCCATTTCTTTATCTTATGTTTTTCAGAATGATAGATTATTTCATATTTTATAAAGAGAATGAAATGATCCATTAAAATGGCTTCTTTTCCTGATTCTTCATTTCAGGATGATGATAAACTAGGACGTTTGAAAGTCACTAACACAATGGGTGATACGGATGACGATGGTGACTTTGATGAACTTTATAGTTTTGGCAGCCGCTCATTTTCTATCTGGGATGAAGATGGAGTCCAGGTATTTGATAGTGGTGATATTTTTGAACAAACCATCGCTAATTTATTTCCCGAATATCATAACTGGGATGCTAAGAAAGGTAAGTCTGATGGACGTAGAGACAATAAAGGGCCAGGGCCAGGGCCAGAGGCACTGGCCATCGGCAAGATAGATGATTCCATTTAAGCCTTTATTGGTATAGAGCGAGTGAGTGGGATTTTTATCTTTGATATTACAAACCCATTTTTGCCTGCATACACTGATTTTATTTTTACAGAAATACTGGGTGATATTTCACCTGAAGGTATGGTATTTATTAATGCGGATGATAGTCCATGGGGTACAGCTATGCTGGCAGTTGCTAATGAGATAAGTGGCACCACAACACTCTATCAACTTCAACACACTGTACCAGAACCAGCAACTTTAGTGTTATTAATACTTGGAATTGTGGCAATTGGAGGCCTTCGCTGTGGTAAACTGAATTATAATAATTCAAATGGCCTTCCGAGTTCTCCTACCTAAAGAGCAAACAAATTCATTCATAACAAGGTGTTTTGGATTTTAGAATCACTTTTTTTAAATTCTAAACCACCAATAGCCAAGTTCGAAATAAAAACACTTGTATTTATTATTTCACAGAGTATAATGATAATCATTCTTATTTGTAACTTGTTCATAAACTATTTTCTGAACAGTAACTTTATAAGAATACTTATAGGCAATACCATTGCTAAAAATGGGGTCAGGATGATAATTACTACTTAACTCCCAATTCTGTACGTCAATACATCTGAAACCTCATGCAAGCAAGCTACTTAAGCCAGACCACTATTATTGTGGTCTGGTTTTTTTTGAGCCGCTTTTTTATCGTGTAAACTTGCTGGTAAAGTAAGAGCTGTCACTCTAAACTCTAGTTATTTTATTACCTGAATAATTAAATATCAGGAATGAGCGTTTTAAAAGTAGAATTGTATTGATTTACTGTCATAGGTAAAAGTGAAGTGAAATTTAGCTAATACCTACACACTATAAAGTTCATTGTGTCTCTTCAGGTTAGATTCTGATAAATAATAAAATATGTTCAAATTCGTGGGGATAATTCAGGCCTGCTTTTAATCTTATTTTTTCCTGATGAACGAAACTGAAGCTCCCTTTCTTTTATTAAATTTTCACCTTTTTTTTGTTTTTTTGAAATAACTTTAAGCATTAGAATTATATTATTACGTTTTATTTCATCCTCTTCAGTTTCCAATTGAATTTCAAGCAGTTGTGCTTTGTCATTCAACCTTTTTAAGATTTTTTTCATATTATCAGTATATTTTTTATCAGGACCTTCTTTTTTTAAAAAATCTTTTAAAAAATTCAATATTTTTTTCATTATCATTAGAGTGGGTCTTTTATCTTGAATTAAATTCTCTAGTTTAAAAATTATAATATTAGCAGATACAGGATATATGATAATTGTGACGGAGTTATTACAAGCAATGAAATATTTCACTAAAGTTTAGCGAAATTTCTAGAGCATAATTATTATTTGGGATCCATATAAAATAATCACCTTCAAAGACTCCCTTTTAAATTATAATTCAACCTTTTGGTTGACAATAAGTACACTCTGTATTATATTCAACCTTATGGTTGAATATAAGCACGATAAAAATCTAACTGAATTACTTAAAGCAATGAGCGATACAACACGTCGCGCGCTTCTAACTCAACTATGCCAACAGGGTGCGAGTCGAGTTACAGACTTAGCTGATCATTATGACATGTCACTAAATGCAATATCTAAACATATCAAAATATTGGAAAAATCTCAGCTTGTACGCCGTAGAACTATAGGTAGAGCCCATTGGATTGAAGCAAATTTAAAACAAATTAATTTGGTTGAAAAGTGGTTTGCAGAGCTGAAATCAATTTGGGAATTACGTTTAGAAAAACTTGATGAAGTTATGAAGGGAGACATGAAAAATGACTGATCTAACATTAAATATAAGCAAAATAATCAATGCGCCCATCGAAAAAGTATTCGATGCCTGGTTAAATCCAAAAATGTTGTCACAATTTATGATGCCAATGCCAGGTATGCCTGAACCCGAAGTAGAAAACAATGTACAAGAAGGAGGTAGCTTTACAATTACAATGCACGCTGGTGACGATAAATTACCACATACTGGAAAATATTTAGAAATTAATCGGCCTGATAAGTTAGTTTTTACCTGGATATCTCATTGCTCAATTGATAACAGTATCGTTACTTTGAATTTCACTAAAATCTCCAAATATAAAACAAATATTAGGCTATCCCACGTCAAGTTTATTGATGAGAAAACACGCTCTGACCATGAAAGTGGTTGGGGCAATATATTAGCTACAATGAATGATGTGATGAGTGTGTGATATCAATAGACATTGACTATGAACTTTATGATGCTCGAGTCAATTTTTTTAATAATATAATTTTAGGAAAATAAAATGAGTAATAAAACAATTACACATATTGGAACTCTATATGCGAAGCCAGAGCATATACATAATTTAATTCAATCTTTTGAAGGCTTAAAACAAGCGGCAGGGTATATTTCCCATGTATGTTACAGAGACCTTGAAGACAGCAATAAATTAACATTGGTTGAACAATGGGAAAGTAAAGGAGATCATGAGGACTTTGTTAATTCATTTTCAAAAGAAGCAATGGAACAATGGTTAGCTATGCTTTCTCAAGAAGGAGAAGACTCATATCATGAGAAACTCTAAATAAATTATTGAGATATTCAACCTAATTTGTCATTTCAAATGTTTAGTATATCAAGAGAAAAATAATTTAAAATAATTGTCTCGGGTGAGCGCTGCTATATTTTCAACCGGAGTATTACGCAATTGTGCTAAAAATTCTGCAATGTGCACCACATAAGCAGGTTGATTTTTTTTACCCCTCATTGGAACGGGAGCCAGGTATGGTGAATCTGTTTCAATAAGCAGGCGGTCATCTGGAACAAACTGAGCCACTTCCTGAATTGATTTGGCATTTTTAAAGGTCACTATGCCTGAAAATGAAATATAAAATCCCATATCCAATGCTCTTTCAGCTGTTGTTCGATCTTCAACAAAACAGTGCATAATACCACCGATTTTTTCAGCATTTTCTTCCTGAAGGATCCTTAGGGTATCTTCTCGTGCATCACGAGTATGAATAATCAAAGGTTTTTCAGTTTTAATTGCCGTTCTGATATGTGTTCTAAAACGCTCACGCTGCCAGTCAAAATTATTATTAAGAGGATCTGTGCCGTCATTCATAAAATAATCAAGACCGGTTTCACCAATAGCGATTACTTTTTCATCCTCAGACAATGCAGATAACTGCTCAATACTGACAGTGGCTTCTGGAGAATGACAGGGGTGAAGACCAACTGAAGCATAAACATTTGGGTAATTTTTTGCTGTTTGTAAAACACGAGGAAAACTGTCCAGGTCAACAGAAATACTTAAAATATCACTGACCTGACTTTTTTTGGCTAATTCAATGACATTATCCATATCATCATCAAATTCGGATAAATCAATCATATCTAGATGACAATGGGAGTCAACAAATTGTAGTGGCATGAGGGATAACTTCTTTTACGTTTGTCGCTTACATAGTATGGGTTGGACGATCGGATTGTAAAGCGCCGGCCAAATAGGTTTCGATCTTTTTTTGAGCCTGTCCATTATCCTGGTCACTAAATTGAACGCCAACGCCGGCAGCACGATTACCCTGAGAGCCAACGGGTGTGATCCAGACTATTTTACCCGCAACAGGCAACTTATCTTTCTCATCAAGCAAGGTGAGCAACATAAAGACTTCATCCCCCAGCTTGTATTGTTTATTCGTGGGAATAAATAAACCGCCATTTGAAATAAAAGGCATATAAGCGGCATAGAGGGCATTTTTGTCTTTAATAGAAAGTGACAAAATACTTTGTCTGGCCTGGCCGGGTCGCATCATAGTACAGAATACTCTTTCATTTAAAAATAGTCATAGATTCATTAACAGGACTAATAGAAATTTATATGTCAGGAGACCGTTCGAAATGTGTTCTCGAACAAATTCTTAGGCATATTAACATAAAATTAGTTTATTTTTTACAATTTTTCCAATCAATTAGTAGATTTTCAAAAAGCAGGTTAATGTTGACCGACCCTTGAATTTCGTAATATGCTTTATTAATTAAATCAGACAGTTGCAATATCTTCCTTAAATGTAGTCTATTTGACAATAGTTGCAAGTCATCATAATAATCAATATTATTTATTGTGTCATGTGTACAGTTCTGTGCCAGCCTTGCCAGATCAGACACCATGGAATCCATCCAGTAAATAACGTCATAAGTCGAAATAAGAAGTGGTTTTTTAGTGTTTTTAGCCTGCTGAGCTTTGGTTTGTCTGGCCTTGGTTTGTTTAAGCTTGGTTTGCTTAAAAAGTGATTCTGCAATTCTAACTGGATCGATTGAATCATTAATAATGGAAAAAAGGTGATCTAAAATAGTATGCCTGACTTTTAATTGATCACCCCGGGATAAATCAAGTGCAAACAAAGGGGCGCCAGAAGCCAATGACAACAGTAACTGGGCCTTGGCCTTGTTACCTTCTGACATCAGAGACTGTTCTAACCATTGAGTAGCAAGCAGTTTTTCTGGAAGCGCCAGATCGATGGTTTGACATCGACTTCTAATTGTTGCTAATAAAGCCTGTTTTTTATTGGTGAGCAAAATGATAATAGTACCTGCAACAGGCTCTTCCAGGGTTTTTAATAAACTATTGGAAGCGTTTGAATTCATCGCTTCTGCCGGCTCAATGATAATGATTTTTTTACCTTCAAACTGGCTGCTTAAGACACTCCACTGAATCAATGCCCGAATATCATCAACCGGTATTATTTTTTTATCTTCAGGTATTGTAATGTGGTATAAATCGGGATGACTGCCTGAGTTGAAAAGCTGACAGGAACGACAGGATTGACAGGGTTCAACTTCTCCTGAGTGCGGATTCTGTTCAGGTGACTGGCATAACAAGCCTTTCGCTAGATAAAAAGCCAGTTGTTTTTTGCCTATTCCCGCAATACCGGCTAACAGTAAAGCATGAGGAAAATTATCATTTTTATTTGCTGGTAAAACATGTTGAGTAAATAGCTTGTTCCAGACAGAAACTTGCCAGGGGAAAAATGCACTTTGAGTGTAAAGTGGTAAAACCGGATTGTCACTTGTATCAGAAGGTGATTTTGGCATAATTTTAACTCAGACCTGAACCATTAATTTTTCCATTACTGTTGCCAATTGTTTGCGCACATCTTCTATCGATGGCTGAGTATCAATAATATGAAAACGTTCAGGGTTTTCTTTGGCCAGTTTCAGATAAGCCTCTCTGATTCGATTAAAAAAACTAAGCTGTTCCTGCTCAAAGCGATCGGTTTCACCCCGCTGATGAACCCGCTCCATACCAATATCAACAGGAATATCCAGAAGAATAGTTGCATCAGGTCTTAAACTGCCCTGTACCCATTGTTCCAACTGAGAAATTTTATCCCAGGATAGTCCACGCCCTCCCCCTTGATAGGCAAAGCTGGCATCCGTAAAGCGATCACTGAGCACCCACTTACCCGCGTCAAGGGCAGGAATGATTAATTCATTCAGGTGTTGTGAGCGAGCAGCAAACATCAATAATAATTCAGCATCATCACAAAGACTGCTATTGGCTTTGTCGAGCAAAAGATCACGAATTTTTTCTGCCACAGGGGTTCCGCCGGGTTCACGTGTTGAAATGAATTCTATATTTTTTTTACTCAAATATTCTTGAATAAAATGAATATTCGTGGATTTTCCACTGCCTTCAGAACCCTCAATTGTAATAAATTTTCCTTTGCTCATTTTAAATTCTCTATTATTAGATTCCGTTTAGTTTTTTTTGCGACCCTTAAGGATATATTTTCTAACTGCACGATTGTGGGCTTTAAGACTGTTACTGAAGACATGTCCGCCAGAGCCATCTGCAACAAAATATAAACTTTTTCCCTTATCTGGATGCAGTACTGCATGTATCGCCTCACGTCCAGGTATCGCAATAGGTGTGGGCGGCAAGCGAGGAATCTGATAGGTATTGTAGGCTGTTTTTTCATTAATGTCTCGACGACGGATATTACCCTTATATCTTTCGCCCATTCCATAGATAATTGTGGGGTCAGATTGAAGGCGCATTTTTCTATTCATTCGACGAATAAAAACTCCTGCAATTTTATCTCGTTCATTACTGACACCCGACTCCTTCTCAACAATGGATGCTAGTATTAATGCCTCATAGGGTGTTTTTAGAGGTAAATTTTTATCTCTTCCCTGCCATTCCTGTTGCAGTATTTTTTGCATGCTGTCATGGGCGCGTTTTAGAAACTGAAAGTCAGTGGTCTCTTTAGGAAACTTATAGGTGTCAGGATAAAGAAGCCCTTCAAGGTGACTGTATTGAGATTTTAATTGCTTTAGCAACTGAACGGCTGCTTCTTTATTATAAGGACGGGAAATGTTATCTGTAGACTTTAAATTAGGATCGATTCTTATCTGTTCAAGTGCTTCTTTAAATGTCCAGCCTTCAACAATGGTCAGTGAATATTGATTCACCACACCTGAAACAAAAAGATCAATAACATCAACCACTGTCATACCGGGTTTGAGTGAATATTCTCCCGCTTTGATTTTTGCAGCCTGTTTTGACAATCGGGCATAAAGGCGAAAATATTCAGGGTGCTGAATAATTTTTTTCTGAAACAGGTTATCAGCAATATTACGTACCCGATCACCTTTGTTTACACTGAATATCTGGCTTGATGTACCATGCAAACTAATAGATGTTTGTAAATATATTTTGTATTCGTTCCAGTACCAGCCTGCAGCAACAGTACTGAGGATAATAACCACCGCAATTAATTTAAAAAATTTTTTTATCATATTCAGTCTAATTTAAAATCCAGTGTTTCAATAGTCAATTATGATTGGCCATATGGTCGATCAATGGCTTCATTAATCACTGCTGCTAGTTGAGAAAATATTGGCTCTTCAGAATGTGATGGATTATAAGCCCAATAGGGCTCATCACCTATAGAAATTGAAGCCACAGGCACAACCCCAAAAATACTATTACAGAAAAAAATTTCTGTGGCCATCACTAAATCATGTAAGGAATAATGACCTTCCTCTACTGTGATATCCATTTGTCTGGTCAAAACCAGAATAGTCTGTCGTATTGTACCTAGAACACCACAAGTATCAATTTTTGCAGTGTATAAGTGCTTATTATTCACAAAAAAAAGATTGCTGCTGGTTCCTTCAATGATCCTGGATTTCATCGATGGCGGATAATCAGAAAAGTGATAAGAGCCCCTTAACATAATGCCTTCCTGATACGCTGTGCCAGAAAACTCATTTCGTCCGAGTACCTGCTCCAGACGATTCAAGTGTTTAATTCCTGCCAGTAAAGGCTGAACAGCAAGGCGGGTCTGACAAATAGTCACAGGGATACCAGACAGGTAATCCTCTGCCGCACGCTCAGGCCATCCATGCACAGTAATAATAATTGTTGGTGATTGAGATTTTGTGTACAGATACCCACGACCACCCCGCCCTCGTGTCACGATAATTTTTATGACTCGACTGGAGGACGAAGACTCTCCCAGCAATGCATCCTGTGAAATTTTTAAATGAACTCTTTTCAGGAAAAAATTTTCTTCAGGTAAATCAATTGCCAGGCGATTTGCCCCTAAAAGAAGGCGCTGCCAATGCAGTTCCCAATTAACCAGTACTTCACCAACATAGGCAATTGTTTCAAACAGGCCATCACCATAAGCAAGCCCTCGATCACTGACATCGACTTTATCAGTCACTTTGTTTGTCCGGGTGCCTTGTGTATTATTATGTGATGACATCGTCATATAACCTTTAAGGATTGCAGCATGCCCTTGGCCTTGACGCGAGTTTCTGCTAATTCTTTTTCAGCCAGAGAATCAAAAACGAGACCTGCTCCAGCCCTGAAACTAAGTTTGCACTCTTTTATTCCTGAAAAAGATTCTAATACCATTGTTCTGATTAAAATATTTAAATCCATACTACCATTTAAATTAACATAGCCCATTGAGCCCGTATAGGCACCTCGTGAGTGCTGTTCCAATTCTGCAATAATTTCCATACAGCGTACTTTAGGACATCCCGTAATAGTTCCTCCAGGAAACATTGCCTTGATCACTTCTCCGGGTGTTTTATTGGGCTGAAGCTCACCTCTGACATTAGAAACAATGTGATGTACATGGGCATAACTCTCATTAACCATTAATTCATCCACAATAACAGTACCCGGTTCACACACTCTGCCCAGATCATTTCGGATCAGATCAATCAACATAATATGTTCAGCCTGCTCTTTTGGATGGGCATGCAGTTCACTAAGCAGACGTAAATCTTCTTTTTCAGAGACACTTCTGGGATGTGTCCCGGCAATAGGTCGCGACTCGAGGATATTATTTTTAACTTTTAGCAAGCGTTCAGGCGATGAAGAAATAATCGTTGCCATTCCCAGTTCTGTTGCAATATTAGCGAGGCCTGAGAAAGGCGCTGGGTTTTCCTTACTAAGTCGCTGTGACAATGAATAGGCATCCATTAAATGGTTCTCAAATCCGTGATTTGTTTGCCATAGTCTGGAGAGATTCACCTGAAAAACATCACCTTCTCTAATGTATTTTTTTACTTTAGAAACTGAGTTAATAAAAAAGTCATCATTTTCTTCCTGAAGTGATTGTTTCTGTTTGTCCAGGGGAAATATGCCTCGAGCAGATGCTCGTATATTTTTGGCATCTTTTTTTAAACTCTCTAAACATTGTTCATGTTCAACACCCATTTCACTCATAAAAAAAAGGTTCTTTTTTTTATGATCATAAATTAATGCCTTTTTTACTCTTGCCGCATAAGCAACAGGTAATTGTTGTTCTTCAAGGGGCAAATTTAAGCAAGGCTCAATTTGCTGTGCCAATTCATAGGCTAAAAAAACAAACCACCCTCCAGTAAATGGTAAGACTGTGTTTTTGAGGTGGGGTGTTTTTAAATGGGTAAATTTAATCTGTGCGTGTGTTTCAGCCGCAAATAATTTATCAAAGGCATCAAGAAATAAATCATCTGATTCAATATCAACCGGACTTGTGGTACTTAATTTAAATTGCTTATCCAACTTCAGCCATTCTTCAGGTTCTATAAATAGAATATCATAACCTGAAGATTGACCATCAAAAAAAGAGTCTTTGTGACGCTCAGAATGGATAGAATTATGGCTAGTTTTTTTACTTGAAGTGGTTAATAAAAATGGGTATTTTTGAGGAAAGTGATGGTAGAACTGAATTAACTCAGGGAATTCCTTTTTTGAAATTTCGGTCAGTTGACATTCATGAGTCATATTCTAGAGTTTTTTATCATTTTTATACAATAGGAAAATAAACCTACTCTCCGGGAGAAGCTCCCGGAGTGATAGATTTCTGTCCGATAGAGTTAAACTTTTCCTAGAATTAAGGTGCCATTAGTCCCGCCAAAACCGAAGGAATTTGACACGGCATAGTCAATTTTCATTTCTTTAGCAGTAAGCGGCGCATAATCCAGATCACAGTCATCACTTGGGTTTTCAAGGTTAATTGTTGGTGGTGCAACTTGATCACGAATAGCCAGAGCACAAAATATTGCTTCAATACCACCTGCAGCACCCAATAAATGTCCAGTCATTGACTTTGTTGAACTCATTGTTAATTTATAAGCATAGTCACCAAAGGTTCGTTTTGCTGCTTCAGTTTCTGCTAAATCACCTGCTGGAGTTGAAGTCCCATGCGCATTGATATAGTTAATTTGTTCAGGATTCAAACCTGCATTCCTAAGTGCTGAATCCATGCAACGACTTGCACCTTCACCACCTTTTGACGGCAGCGTCATATGGTATGCATCGCCGCTCATACCAAAACCAAGTATTTCGGCATAAATTTTTGCACCACGGGCCTTAGCAAATTCATACTCTTCCAAAACCACTACACCGGCGCCATCACTTAAAACAAAACCATCTCGATCTCTATCCCAGGGCCTGGATGCAGCTTCTGGATCATCATTCCGTTTAGATAAGGCTCTGGCTGAGGAAAATCCGGCCAGTCCACAATAGGAACTGGTCATTTCAGCGCCGCCCGTAATCATGACATCAGCATCACCATACTCAATAATCCGAGCAGCATCACCAATACTATGTGTTGCAGTTGCACAGGCCGTAGCCATCGCAAGATTGGGCCCTTTCATGCCATATTTAACCGAAAGATTACCAGAAATCATATTAATGATATTACTGGGTACAAAAAATGGAGAAACTTTTCGTGGCCCGCCTTTAAGATAGTTGTCATAACCTTTTTCAATTCCAGGCAAACCGCCAATACCGGAACCAATATAAACACCCACTTTCCATGCATTTTCTTCAGTCACTTCAAGACCAGAATCTTCAATGGCCTGTATAGCAGCCGCCATACCATAATGAATAAAAGTATCCATTTTTTTTGCATCTTTTGGTGTCAGATATTTATTGACATCAAAATTTCTGACAGAGCCGCCAAATTTGACATTAAATGCGCTGGTATCAAAATGCTCAATTGGAGCAATACCACTCTTACCAGCAAGAATATTGTCCCATGATTCAGTGACGCTCAGTCCAACCGGACAGACCATACCCATTCCAGTAATAACAACTCGTCTTTTAGCCAAGACATTCTCCATAAATAATAACAGGATTAATTAAACACCTAAGATAATGAATGCCCAGATGTTAAATTTGTTAAGACTGAATCTGTATTGACCAAAATCAGTCTTGAGCCCTAAAAAAGTAAAGCCGAATTTTAATAATGCTTAAATTTTAAGCATTATTAAAAGCGGCTTTACAATAAAACATCTGAACGATTAAATAATAAAAGGTACTTACTCTAATTTTGAGACAATATACCCATAGTTATTTAATTAAGCGTCAGTATTTGCACTGATGTAATCAATTGCTAGTTGGACAGTTGTGATCTTTTCAGCTTCTTCATCAGGAATTTCAGTACCGAATTCTTCTTCAAGCGCCATAACTAATTCAACGGTATCTAAAGAGTCTGCACCCAGATCATCAACAAATGAAGCTTCAGCTTTTACTTCTTCTTCTTTTACGCCCAGTTGTTCAACAACGATCTTAGCAACTCTATCTTCAACACTACTCATTTTTTAAATCTCCATAATTCTTTTGTAACTCACCTATGTACCAAAAGGCATACTCAACAGATGACAGAAAGTCCCTGAAATTTAGGCGTGTTTATTTACGTGTGGCTATTTTAGTGAAATCTTATCCGATATACCAGTATTAGATGCTAAAATTTCACTTATTTAGTTTATTAAAATATTCAGAAATAAGGGTTTACCAGTACTTTTCTATAAAAAGAGTGATAATAGACTTGGTAAACACCTAATTTCAGAAAAAATCCTGAATCTTGTCCAGGTTACGGCATATACATACCGCCATTGACATTTAAAGTTTCACCCGTAATATAAGCTGCATCCCCAGATGCAAGAAATCCGACAGCAGAAGCAATTTCACCCGCTGCGCCTAAACGATTTAAAGGTATTTGCTTTAATAGTGCCGCTTTTGCCTCATCCGGTAATTTACGCGTCATATCGGTATCAATAAAGCCTGGGGCTACTGCATTAACAGTCACACCTCGAGAACCAATCTCTCTGGCGAGAGATTTAGTAAAGCCAAAAATACCCGCTTTTGCAGCAGCATAGTTTGCCTGTCCTGCATTACCGGTCAAACCAACCACGGATGCAATAGAGATAATGCGCCCTTTCCGGGCCTTCATCATCGCCCGCAGACAGGCTTTGGATAATTTGAAAATTGATGTCAGGTTTGTCTGAATAATATCATCCCACTCTTCATCTTTCATACGCATCATCAGATTATCACGAGTAATTCCTGCATTATTGACCAAAATTGAAGGCATAGCGTAATCATCCTTCATTGCTTTTAGCAATACATCAATACTATTCTGATCGGTCACATTAAGAACCATGCCCTGACCCTTGACACCATTTTCCTTCAGATAGGCAGAAATATTTTCAGCCCCTTTCTCTGAGGTTGCTGTACCGATAACTGTCGCACCTTTTTCCCCCAGATTTAGAGCAATTGCTTGACCAATTCCTCGACTTGCACCACTGATAAGCGCAACTTCATTTTCCATAGACATTAAGATAATTCCTCAAAAGCTTTATCAATTGTTGCTGTATCAAACATCGGATGTACCGGCATTTGACGGTTTATTCGTTTATTCAGACTGGTTAAAACCTTGCCTGGGCCACATTCAACAATTTGATCAGTTCCTTCTGAAATCATTTTATTGACAACTTCAACCCATCTGACAGGCTTATAAAGCTGTTTTACAAGTGAGTCTCGAATAGAATCCGTATCATTTTCAATCGTAACATGGACATTATTAATTACTGGAATAACAGGACGTTCAAAATTAATAGTTTGCAGCTTTTTAGCTAATTTAACCGCCGCACTATCCATGAGAGAACAATGTGACGGTACACTAACCGGTAGTTTTACTGTTTTTTTAGCATCCCCTTTTTTTGCAAGCGTCATCGCCTGTTCAACAGCATCAGCATGTCCAGCAATGACCACTTGTCCGGGTGCATTAAAGTTTACTGCAGAAACAACACGTTCACTTGTTTTTTCTACTTCTTCACACAACTTTATGACATCATCATTATCCATGCCCAGAATAGCTGCCATCGCGCCTTCACCCGATTCAACAGCATCCTGCATGTAATGACCACGAGAGGCCACCAGGTCAATAGCGTCTGAAAAGTCAATGGCTTCTGCACAAACCAAAGCAGTATATTCACCCAGACTATGACCGGATAAAACAGCAGGTATTATTCCCCCCTTATCTTTCCATATCTGCCAGAGCGCATAGCCGGCTGACAACATAGCAGGTTGTGTGATACTGGTTGAATTAAGTTTTGACTCAGGCCCTTTTTGAGTAATTTCCCAGAGATCATAGCCCAGGGCATCACTGGCCTGTTGAAAAGTAGAGGTGATAATTTCACCATAGCCAGGATTTTCATCAGCAATAGTACCAAGCATTCCTATAGATTGAGAGCCCTGCCCTGGAAATATAAAAGCTATTGACATTGTTTTATCCTATTTCTGTGATATTTAAAAATGACATGCAGTAATTATATATTAAAATTTTATTAATGCAGAACCCCAGGTAAACCCACCACCAAAAGCTTCCAACAAAATAGTCTCTCCACGCTTAATCCTGCCATCTCTTACTGCGGTATCAAGAGCCAGAGGAACTGAGGCAGCAGAAGTGTTTCCATGATTCTGCACGGTTGTGACAACATGGTCAGTGGACATTTTAAGTTTTCTCGCCGTGGCATTAATAATTCGGATATTTGCCTGATGAGGAACCAACCAGTCAATATCTGATTTTTTCATATTATTTGCTGCCAGTGTCTCATCAACAATTCGTCCCAGAGTGTTTACAGCGACTTTGAATACTTCATTACCTTTCATTTCAATATGGACTGCATCGAAGCCATCAGGATTGGTATCCGATATGCCACCATTTGTTTTAAGAAGTTCAGCATAGCTGCCATCTGCATGAATATGAGTTGATAATATTCCAGGTTCTTCACTGGCCTCAATGATAATGGCTCCGGCACCATCTGCAAACAAAACGCAGGTTGAACGATCAGTCCAATCAACAATACGTGAAAGCGTTTCTGCACCCACAACCAACGCGCGTTTTGCCGCGCCTGTTTTTATGTATTTATCAGCTATATCTAATGCATAAAGAAATCCAGTACAAACAGCCTGTACATCAAAAGCAGGGCTTCCATGAATATCGAGACGCTGCTGCAATAGGCAGGCAGTACTGGGGAAAACTCTATCTGGTGTGGTAGTAGCAACAATAATGAGGTCAATTGAGGCGGGATCAATATTGGCTGATTCTATGGCATTTCTGGCTGCATATTCTGCCAGATCGCAGGTTGTCTCACCATCAGCGACAATATGGCGTTGTTTGATGCCTGTACGTTCAGTTATCCACTGATCAGATGTGTCAACTATTTTTTCAAGGTCACGATTAGTTAACACTTTATCTGGTAAATAACTACCAGTACCCATAATTCGAGAAAACATTTATAAAGATAGTCCTATTCTTTAACTATTATTTAACTCTTATTTAAAAGAGAAACATCAGAAATCTGGAATTGTAGCACAGATGCAATACATTCATTCTTTTTGCTTATTATAAATTATTGACCAGAATCCCCTATCCGGGACCTACTGTTTTTGCATGTTCCAAATCAATTATCACTGTCAACAAATGTATCTTCTAATACTTTACTAATTCTTTGTGGCAGCTTATTTTCAACTTCCAGCATAGCAACTTTAATTGCATTGCTGAAAGAAAAGCGATCAGCACCGCCATGGCTTTTGACAACAATCCCTTTTAGACCCACTAAACTGGCACCATTGTACTTACGAGGATCAACTTTGCTCTTAAAGGCATTTAATACCGGCATCGCAATTAAACCAGCTAATTTAGTCAGTATATTACGATTAAACTCTCGTTTAATGTAATACACAATCATTTTTGCCACACCTTCCGATGTTTTTAATGAAATATTACCCACAAAGCCATCGGCGACCACTACATCGACTACACCTTTATAGATATCATCACCTTCGATAAAGCCATGGTAATTTAATGTACTATTGGAAATAAGCGTTGCAGCTTGCTGGACCTGTTCATTACCTTTCATAGCTTCCTGACCAATATTCAATAAACCGATACTTGGTTTTTCAATATTATCAACAGCACTGGTAAGAACAGATCCCATGATTGCAAATTCCAGCAAATGCTGCGCCGAAAGGTCTACATTTGCTCCTAAATCAAGCATATGAGTATGCCCGGTTTGCGTCGGTATTGCAGAACAAATAGCAGGCCTGTCAATACCAGGAAGAGTTTTTAATACAAACCGTGCCGTTGCCATTAAGGCTCCTGTATTACCCGCACTGATGCAAGCATCAGCATCACCAGATTTGACAAGATTTATGGCAACACGCATCGATGAGTCTTTTTTACCACGTAAAGCAGAGGCAGGTTTCTCATCCATGCCCACAACTTGTGTGGCATTGTGAATGGTAATCTGTTTTCTGACAGTGTCAGAGCAATCGTGTATGCGCATTTCGATTGCAGCTTCATCACCCACTAGAATAATGCTTAAACGACTGTATTTTTTCAGGATGTCAATGGCTGCGGGTACAGTAACGTCCATACCTACATCACCACCCATTGCATCAATTGCTATTGTGCTGTCATGCAAGCTATTTATCATTCTTTATCATTACTTTAAAATTATTCCTCGAGCAAAAAAACAAAGCCTCAGGAGATTCTGAGGCTTTGTTTTTATTCAGGCAGTCAAAATATGATGTACCTGTATCAAAGTCATTGTCATCTAACCAATAACCACATCAATGACTGATGGCTCTCTTTATATTGCAAAAGGCTATTATTTTCCTAAAACCTTACGACCTTTATAGTAACCATCAGCAGTGATGTGATGACGACGATGTGTTTCACCACTGGTTGGATCGATTGATAGTGTTGGTGCATTCAGAGAATCGTGTGAGCGACGCATGCCACGACGAGCTGGGGTGCATTTACTTTTTTGAACTGCCATTTGATTTTCCTTTTAACTCTTTATATTATAAAATTACAAAAATTATTTTTTAAGCTGCTTCAAAATGGCAAAAGGATTATCTTCATCATTTTGCTCAGACTGACTGATGCCAGTACGATCTTCCACATCTTCATTACTAGAGGCTTTGTCTTGCTTAGAGACTTCATCCTCATCTAAAAACTTAACAATCACATCACAGCCCTGACCAATTTCAGACTCTGGATGCATGGGTATTTGCGGCAGTGCCAACAATAACTCATCTTCAATTAAAACTCTTGGGTCAAAAAGTTCTTTTTTCTTTAACCAGAAAATATCATACTGAAAATCTTCTGCTTGTTGTTGTTCAAAATCATTTTGTACAAAGGCAATTGAAACATGACAATTTAAATCAAGTTTAAAATTATCCATACAGCGCTGACATTGTAAAATAACTTCAGCAGCTACTTCTCCAGTTACAATTCGATTACCTAAAAGATCGCGGTCAAAAACAAGCTGATATTTGATATCACCTGTATTTTCAATAATTGAGTCATTAAATCTGACCAAATCTTTCTGTGCTTCTTGTAGTGAAATAACACCATCCAGAGTGACACCTTGATCAGTATATCGTTGATAATCAACTCTTTGTGGTATACGTTCCGGGATGCCTTCCCTCATAATCTTCCACTAACCCAAGATAATCCCGTATTTTATTGTTTTTGAATATTCTTGTCAAAACATTGGAGCAATTATATTCATTATTTTCAAATATTTGCTTACGTCACCCTTTTTTTATTGACATATGCTGGATTTGAGCCATATTTCATTAATAATCAATGAAAACTAAGTTGAGGAAGATAGGTGATAAAAAAAATTCTTATTGCTAATCGTGGCGAAATTGCAGTGCGTCTGGTACGAGCCTGTGCTGAAATGAGCATTACTTCCGTGGCCGTGTATTCTGATGCCGATAGAAATGCACTGCACGTAAAAAAAGCAGATGAAGCCTATTGTCTAGGACCAGACCCTGTTGGCGGTTACCTGAATGCCCATCGACTGGTTAATATAGCATTGGCATCAGGCTGTGATGCGATTCACCCCGGTTATGGCTTTCTATCAGAAAACCCGCTTTTTGCCCGAATTTGTGAGCGAAGAAATATCAAGTTTATCGGCCCATGCTCCGATGTCATTGAAAATCTGGGTAATAAAACACATGCCAGAGCAACTATGATGAGTGCTGGTGTTCCCGTAACTCCAGGCAGCCAGGGTAATCTTAAAAACATTGAGGAGGCTGTAAGAGTCGCTCAGGATATTGGTTATCCTATTATGCTAAAAGCGACATCAGGCGGTGGTGGCCGCGGGATTCGCCTATGCAATAACAAGACTGAACTCAAACACAATTACCCACGAGTTATTTCTGAAGCAACAAAGGCTTTTGGTTCCGCTGATGTGTTTATGGAAAAATGCATTATTAATCCAAAACATATTGAAGTACAAATACTGGCAGATGAACATGGTCATGTTATCCATTTATTTGAACGCGATTGTTCCATTCAACGCAGACACCAGAAACTGATTGAAATTGCCCCATCTCCCCAGTTAAGTAAAAAGCAGAGAAATTACATTGGTGAGCTTGCAGTTAAAGCCGCTAAAGCCGCAGGCTATACCAATGCGGGTACTGTAGAGTTTCTAATGGCTGAGGACAGTAATTTTTATTTTATGGAGGTCAATACACGGCTTCAGGTTGAACACACAATTACTGAGCAAATTACCGGCATTGATATTGTCCAGGAACAGTTTCGAATTGCCAGTGGTCTTAAATTACGCTTTAAGCAAGAAGATATTCAAATTCGTGGCTATGCTCTGGAATTTCGCATCAACGCAGAAGATCCAAAAAATGATTTCTTACCCACATATGGTCGTATCACCCGCTATTTAGCACCGGGGGGGCCCGGTGTTCGTACCGATGCAGCCATTTATACGGGCTATGTTATTCCACCCTACTATGACTCCATGTGTGCCAAACTGATCGTCTGGGCACTTGAGTGGGATGAAGTCATTCAACGCTCAAAACGAGCACTAAAAGATATGGGCGTTTATGGCATCAAAACCACTATTCCCTATCAACATGCCATACTAAATTCAGATGATTTTATTAATGCCTCTTTTGATACCAGTTTTGTTGAACAACACCCGGAATTAATCAATTATTCAGTTAAATGTTCTCAACATCATCTGGCACTGGCATTTGCAGCGGCAATTGCAGCCCATCAGGGTATGTAAGTTCCAAATTTTATAACAGAATGATTATAGTAAAATAATCAGTAGACAGGATACAATAATGGCAAAAATCCGAGTGACAGAAACAGTTCTAAGAGATGGACATCAATCTCTTATTGCCACACGCATGCGCGCAGATGATATGCTGCCAATCTGTGAAAAGCTGGATAAAATTGGTTTTTGGTCACTTGAAGTCTGGGGAGGAGCCACGTTTGACAGCTGTATTCGTTTTCTTAAAGAAGACCCCTGGGAGCGTCTGCAGCAATTAAAACAGGCTCTGCCCAATACACGTTTACAAATGTTACTCAGAGGTCAGAATTTATTAGGCTATCGTCACTATTCAGATGATCTGGTTAAGGCATTTGTCAAACTTTCAGCGCAAAATGGAATTGATGTCTTTCGAATTTTTGATGCCATGAACGATGTCCGCAACCTCAAGACCTCCATAAAAGCAGTTAAGAAAAATGGTAAACACGCGCAGGGTGCAATTTCATATACAACAAGCCCAGTCCACAATAATAAAGTTTTTGTAAAAATGGCTAGACAGTTAGAATCCATGGGTTGTGACTCGTTAGTAATTAAAGACATGGCGGGGTTACTGACCCCCTATAAAACATCAGAGCTGGTTAAAGCACTGGTGGATTCACTTGATATTCCCGTCCATATCCACTCACATGCTACGGCTGGCCTGGCCTCCATGTGTCAACTTAAAGCAATTGAAGCTGGCTGTAGTGGCATTGATACTGCAATTTCATCCTTTGCCGAAGGTACCAGCCACCCCACCACTGAAAGTATGATTGCCGCTTTAATTAACTCACCTTATGATACCGAGTTAAACTTGCCTGACTTACAGGAAATTGGCAGTTATTTTTACCAGGTTAGAAAAAAATATCATCAGTTTGAAAGTGAGTTTACCGGCCTTGATACTCGTGTTCAGGTTAATCAGGTACCCGGCGGCATGATTTCTAATCTATCCAATCAATTAAAAGAACAGGGTGAACTCAAGCGTATGAATGAGGTATTGGATGAAATACCCAGAGTCCGTGCTGAGCTGGGCTATCCTCCACTTGTTACCCCAACATCTCAAATAGTAGGCACACAGGCAGTACTCAATGTATTAACAGGTGAACGCTACAAGACAATAACCAATGAAGTCAAACTTTATCTACAGGGGAAATATGGAAAGGCTCCTGGTAAAATTAACAAAAAAACCAAACAATTAGCAATTGGCAATGAAGAAGTGATTGAATGTCGTCCTGCTGACCTGATTAAACCTGAACTTTCAAAACTTAAATCAGAAATTGGCAAACTCGCACAGAGCAAAGAAGATGTTATTATTTATGCCATGTTTCCAGATATCGGCAAGGAATTTCTCGAACAACGTTCAGCAGGGACTCTCATTCCCGAATATCTTGAACCCATTGGAGAAAGCGAAGCAATATGTCCCAGCGCACCAACAGAATTCTTAATTACTTTACATGGCGAAGAATATAATATTAAGGTTACGGGAACGGGACATCCTAATCAGGAACGCCGCCCATTTTATATGACACTTGATGGTGTCCCTGAAGAAGTTCAGGTAGAAATCCTCTCTGAGCTCGAAGCCACCTCAAACAGTCCTTCAGGCAAAAGCAGTAAACGTCCAAAAGCAACAGAGCCAGGGCATGTAACAACTTCCATGCCGGGAGTCATTGTTGATGTACTTGTCAAGGTGGGCGATAAAGTTGAAGCAGGAACAGCCATTATTATCACTGAAGCCATGAAGATGGAAACTGAGATTCAGGCACCAATTTCAGGTGAAATTTCAGAAGTGTACGTCAGTAAAGGTGATGCAGTTAACCCTGATGAAATATTAATTGCTATTACTTAGGCCGCTTAAGGTTGCCATAATATGGTCAGGCAACAGTCCCATTTCCAGCAATCTAAAAAGGGAACTTCTAAAGTAATAAGCTTAAATATCCTGTCACCACCTGATATACACGTACATCATTACAGTAATCATGCGTATCATCTTAATGGATACGTCTAAACAGGCACGGTAATAAGAACTGTAAAAACACAGGCTAAAACAAATAGAGTCATCATTTCATCTATCCTTTAATTAAATTATAAAATAATCTAAAAGAAGAGAATGTCCTTATATCTAAAGTCCTTTTAAAAATAGTCTAAGGCTTCAACAGCGTGATTTCCGTGAATGTATTCTCAATAACATCAAATGTTAACTAGTCTTCATCAAAATTGAGTACTAGTTCTTATACTTATAATAGTCCTCAATTTACAACATGTAAAGTAACTTATTAGATAAATATTATATCTAATTGTTTTTAATGGATATTATATTTTTTTAATTAGGTTTATTATTTTGCAAAATTAACAGTTTTAGTTCTTCAATTTTTGAATTCAGCATTTCAAGCGTCACGACTTCATTTGCCCGTTCTTCTTCTTTCCTTAACTTTTCATGCTCTTCATTTAAAACATTAACAACAACACCAATCACCATATTTAAAAATGCAAATGCGGTAAAGAAAATAAAACTAAGATAGTAAATCCAGCTCAGAGGATAGACTTCCATTGTTTCATACATCACATCGGTCCAGTCCTCAAAGGTCATAACACGAAATAATGTCAACATGGAAATAGCAATATCATCCCATAGTACCGGGTTGATACCGGCAAAAAAAGTACTACCAATTGCGGCATAAATATAAAAAATAATAAACATAAGTGCCACAATGTAGCCTAATTGAGGCAAAGCCGTAAGCAATGAATTAAGCAGCATTTTAAGCTCAGGAATGATTGAAACCATTCTCAGAACCCTGAATATTCGAATTAATCGGCCAATAATCGCCAGTTCACTGTCTTCAACTGGGATTAAACTGGTCACAACGATCAGCGTATCAAAAATATTCCAGCCATGTTTAAAGAAATCGCTTTTATGTTCTTCACCTAAAAAACGAATAATAATTTCTGTCAGGAAAAAAAAGGTTATCAACCAATCCAGTAAATGAACAAACCAGAGTGTCGCTGGCGAAATATCATACGTTTTAGCACCAATGACCAAGGCTGAAAAAATAATAATAGAAATAACAAATAGTTCAAAAACCTTATTGCTACGAAGAGTATTTAACTTTTCTTGAAGCGAGAAGTCTTTCATAACACTTATCGGGCGTTGAGCATCAGGGATTTCATCTCTTTGATCGCTGTCTCCAAACCACAAAAAAGTGCCTGTGCCATTATCGCATGGCCAATATTAAGTTCTTCAACATCTTTAAGGGCAGCAATAGCCTGAACATTATGATAATGCAGACCATGACCGGCATTAACATGTAATCCAAGGGATTTTGCATAGAGTATACCTTCTTTGATCCGCTCAAATTCTTTATCTTGTTCCACACCCTGGTAATCGGCATAATGACCGGTATGGATTTCAATAACTGGTGCCTTAACCAGTGCAGCTGCATCAATTTGTTTTTTATCTGCATCAATAAATAAAGAAACCCTCACACTCGCTTCAGCGAGTTGTTGGCAGGCATCGGTCATTTTTTCGATTTGTGATGCCACATCCAGCCCCCCTTCAGTGGTCAACTCTTCACGCTTTTCTGGAACCAGGCAGCAATCTGAAGGCTTTAATTTGGAAGCAATCGCCAGCATCGGATCAGTCACAGCCATTTCGAGATTCATTCTGGTTTGCAAGACATCATTGATCAAGTAAACATCACGTTCCTGGATATGACGCCGGTCCTCTCTTAAATGAAGGGTAATCGCATCTGCTCCGGCAAATTCTGCATCCATAGCGGCTTTAACCGGATCGGGGTATCGTGTGCCTCTGGCCTGTCTCAATGTTGCAATGTGATCGATATTGACACCTAAAAGAATGGCTGAAGTATGACTCAAGACTTTGTCCTCTGTATTGTGTTCATTATATTTTTTTAAGTTAAAAGCTCTATTTAAAACAATAAAGCTGTTTAAACATTTCACGACTTTTTAATGGTTTGTTTCCTAAGTGCTGCGTAAGTGCCCATTTTAATAGCTGTTTACTTTCTTGCAACGTTTTCTTATCACTTAATTGACCATCATTCAGATCCAATAAAGTTTTACCACTTAATACAAACGAGCTTTCACCCTCTTGCGGAATTTCTGTTGGGCCTGCATCAATGATATATGTATACTGTTTATTAGATTCGATAGGTAAATTTGAGTTAATATCATGGCTAAGATTAAGCCCATAGCCAAGATATTCCAGAAGCTTAAGCTCAAAGAGTCTAAGGGGAACTTCATAATGTTCAGAAGTCTGATCAGTCGTTTCAGCAAGGACCGTCAGGATGTGCGTATAAAGCGAAAAAATTGATTGGCAATCCATGTTTGAGGGTAATAACTTCAATAATAATTCATTGAGATAGTAGGCACAGTATAAAGATTTTCCTGATAGAGACCAACTGGCTGAGAGTGATTTGGTTTCCAGTTCAATATTTTTTAATATCAGCAGCTCCCCTTTCCCTATCAATGAAACTTTCAGAGTCTGAAAAGGTTGTATCAGTGTGGCTTGATTTTGTCTGGATTTTTTTGCTTTGACACCTTTAGCTATAGCACTGACAAGACCAGAATCACTGAGAAAGAAGTTAACAATTAAGCTGGAATCTCGATAATTATAATGGTGCAGAACAACGGCTGATTTATTATCCAGCTCAACTCTAGAATTCATCTTTGTTTATGAAATCAAAATATCCCAGACTCTTCAGTGCCTTTTGATCATCGGACCAGCCTTCTTTGACTTTTACCCATAACTTTAAAAATACTTTTTTATCATAAAGTCTTTCCATTGAAATTCTTGCCTGCTTACCCACCTCTTTAAGCTGCTGACCTTTATTACCAATGATAATACTCTTCTGGTTACTTCGTTCTACCCAGATAATTGCTGAAATTTTGATAATTGAAGTTTGCTCTTCAAACGCTTCAACTTCAACAGCAATGGCGTAGGGTACTTCCTGACCTAACAAACGCATTAATTTTTCTCTGATGAGTTCTGAGGCAAGAAAACGATCAGACTTATCTGTGATTTGCTCTTCCGGGAAGTAAGCAGCAGACAGATTTAAATGGGACTCAATTTGTTTCTCGAGCTCTGCAACATTACTACCTTTTGAAGCAGATACCGGGACAATATGTGAAAATTCCAGTCGCTGACTTAAGGCTTCAATAAATGGCAGTAATATTTCTTTGTCTTTAAGCTTATCAACTTTATTGATGGCAAGAATAATTGGCTGATCACATCGAGATAATAGTTCAATGGCATATTCATCTTCTGTGGTGAGCTTAATGCCATCAACAACAAAAACAATGACATCAACATCCTGTAGTGTCGACATTGCTTCTTTGTTCATATAAGTATGAATTGCACCCTTATATTTTTGATGCAGCCCAGGCGTATCAATATACACAGCCTGAGCTGTTTCAGTTGTTTTAATTCCCAGCAAACGATGACGTGTGGTTTGTGGTTTTTTTGAGGTTATGCTCAGGTGAAACCCCAATATATAATTGAGCAAGGTTGATTTGCCAACATTTGGTCTACCGATGATGGCGACATAGCCACTTCTATAATTTTCAGGGTATTCAGTCATAGTCATATTGTAAGTCGGTCGAAAGAGTTTTAAAGCGATTTGGATAGGAGTAATAGATAATTATTTATCAGTAAGTCATTTTTAAATTACCAGGGAATTTTTTCTAACATGAATTCAGCACTTTTTTGCTCAGCCGCTCGTCGGCTGCTGCCCTCTGCCGTTATTGTTAAATTAAGTTCTTTAATCTGGCAATCAACCTGAAAGATCTGAGCATGCTCTTTGCCATTGACTGATATGACCTTATATTGTGGTAGAGCATACTTTCTTGCCTGCAATTGTTCCTGGAGGCGAGTTTTTGGATCTTTTAAATCCAGAGTTTTGATATTATCAAGGCGTTCTTCATACCATGACAAAATGCATTTTCGAACCTGTTCAATATCTGAATCCAGTGTAATCGCTCCAATAATAGCTTCCATGGCATCCGCAAGAATTGAGGCACGACGATAACCACCGCTTTTTAATTCGCCCCCTCCCAGCTTAAGGTATTGACCAACCCCAATCTGACGAGCGATGCTTGCGAGAGTATCTCCTTTAACAAGCAAAGAACGATATCGGCTCAGGTTGCCTTCATCTTCGTCAGAAAAACGCTGATAAAGTTCCTCTGCCATTACATAACCAATCACAGAATCACCCAGGAACTCAAGACGTTCATTATTATTTTTTCCCATACTTCGATGAGTTAATGCATTTTCTAAATAATTAATGTCATTAAAATGATAACCTAACTTCTTGCAGAGACTTGCCAGGTTAGTATTCAATTACGAATCAGCTCAACAGATTTATTGCGCTCAATTAAAATATAAACATTGCCCATAAAGTGAATTTTGTCATCATACTCTAGATAGACAATGACTTTATCACCGTCTTTTTCAATATCAAAAGCTTCCTCATCAATATCGCTAACCTGATTGATGGACATTCGATTTTTAATCAGCCTCATGATTTCTCTTTGAGATTTCTGTGTAATGCCAGGTACTTCTGTCAATGATTCTAAAATTCGGTTCATCGTATGATTACCAATAACATATGGACTAATAACCATAGCAAGGTAGGCAAAATAGAGGAAAAGAGCAATAATAAAAAGCCAGCCGGTAATAGTAAAACCTTTTTGATGCTTGTATTTAAAACCCTGTCTTAACATTTTATATCCTTTTTTATTCCAGAAGAAACTTCTCATAAAGCTTAGTTTTAGATGATACTACCTAAGTTTGAGTATAGTTGACCTGAATGATTATTCAATTGAATGACCAATACGCTCCAAAAAGAGCCCCTGCCCCACATCCCAATTAAACCAGATCATAAAGGCTTTGCCAACCAGATTACCCTCTGGCACCAATCCCCAAAAGCGGCTATCGTGACTTTCATCACGATTATCACCCATAACAAAATAATGCCCTTCGGGTACAATCAGGTCAATAGTGCCACTCTTGTAAAAATCTGAAAAATACATATGACTCAAGTCCGGTTTCCCAGGAACCAGTAAAATATCATGTTTCACCCCCATCAGATTTTCTTTAACCAGGGATGCACCATTCATTTTTTCTCCTGATCCCATGCCTTTATAGGAAGCTAGATGCTCCTGAACCATGGGGTTACCATTGATAAAAAGAAGTTTATTACGATAAACAACATGATCACCCGGTACACCAATAACACGCTTAATAAAGTTAATAGAAGGATTAACCGGGTATCTAAAAACAGCAACATCACCGTTTTTCGGTTTTCCAGAATCTATCAGTTCAGTGTTTAAAACAGGAAGTCGTATGCCGTAACTGAATTTATTAACCAGTATAAAGTCACCTACCCACAAATTGGGCATCATTGACTGGGATGGAATACGAAAGGGTTCAAAAATAAAAGAGCGCAGTATTAAAACGATAAAAAAGACTGGAAATAAGGATTTAGCATAATCCACAATAATGGGATCAGACAATATGGCATCACGCTCCTCAGCCGTCAGGTTTTCACCTTTAGAGGCGATTTGTGCCTGCTGTTTCGCAAGGCGTTCCTTTTCCCAAAGAAACTTATCCATAATCCAGATGATACCGGATACAAATGATAAAACAACTAATACTAAAGCAATATCAAAATCCATTCTTCTCTCTTTCTTATCTTCTTTATATAGAGGGGTTAATCTTTACCAATATGCAGCACAGCTAAAAAAGCTTCCTGCGGTATTTCAACGCTACCCACCTGTTTCATACGTTTTTTACCGGCTTTTTGTTTTTCTAACAATTTTCTTTTTCGGCTCACGTCACCACCATAACATTTTGCTGTGACATTCTTTCTCAAGGCTTTGACATTTGTCCGGGCAAGAACTTTAGAACCAATAGCTGCCTGAATCGCCACATCAAACATTTGTCGCTGGATCAGTTCTTTCATTTTCTCAGTTAAATCACGACCACGAGTTAAAGCCAAATCTTCGTGAAGAATCACTGACAGTGCATCAACCGATTCACCATTAATCAAAATATCCATTTTAACTAATTTAGAGGCTTCAAAACGCTCAAAATGGTATTCCAGTGAAGCAAAACCACGACTAACAGATTTGAGTCGATCAAAGAAATCAAGAACAACCTCATTCATAGGCATTTCAAAAGTCATATTGACTTGATTTCCGACATACTGCATTTTTTTCTGGACACCGCGCTTTTCTATGCATAAACCTATCACATTACCAACAAACTCGTGAGGTAATAAAATGTTTGCTGAGATAATCGGTTCACGGATTTCTTCAATCATTGAACGATCAGGCAATGCGGCCGGGTTATCCACTTTGATGATTTCACCTTTCGTGGTTAAAACCTCAAAAATAACAGTTGGCGCTGTGGTGATCAGGTCGAGATCGTATTCACGTTCCAGTCTTTCCTGAATAATTTCCATGTGGAGCATGCCGAGGAAACCACAGCGAAAACCAAAACCCAGTGCCTGAGAAACTTCAGGTTCAAAAAACAAAGCGGCATCATTCAGTTTTAATTTTGATAAGGCTTCTCGTAAGCTTTCATAATCATCAGATGTCACAGGAAAAAGTCCTGCAAAAACACGTGGCTGTATTTCTTTAAAACCTTTCAGAGGCTCTTCACATGGATAATGTGCAGTTGTTAAAGTATCCCCTACTGGCGCACCATAGATATCTTTAATGCCGGCAAGAACATAACCAACCTCACCGGCAGCTAAACTCTCCCTTGCTTCACGCTTTGGAGTAAAGATACCCAAACCATCAACGGAGTGTGTCCGCCCAGTTGACATAACCAGCATTTTATCTTTACGTTTTAATGTTCCCTGCATAACACGAACCAGAGAAACCACCCCAAGATAGGAATCAAACCAGGAATCAATAATCAGGGCCTGTAAAGGGGCACTGCGATCCCCCTGTGGGGCTGGAACATGTTTCAACAGGTATTCAAGTAATTCATCAACGCCTTCACCAGTCTTAGCACTGCACTGGGGTGCTTCTATTGCATCAAGACCAATCACTTCTTCGATTTCAGTGATGACTTTATCTGGATCGGCAGCCGGCAAATCGATTTTATTAAGAACTGGTAAGACTTCAAGTCCCTGCTCAATTGCGGTATAACAATTAGCCACACTTTGTGCTTCCACACCCTGTGATGCATCAACTACCAGCAAAGCCCCTTCACAGGCCGCCAGAGAACGTGACACCTCATATGAAAAATCAACATGTCCAGGCGTATCAATAAAATTGAGCTGGTATATTTGGCCACTTTTTGCATGGTAATCAAGAGTTACACTCTGCGCCTTAATAGTGATACCACGCTCACGTTCAATATCCATAGAGTCCAGAACCTGGGCCTGCATTTCCCGATCGCTTAAACCACCACAAATTTGAATAATTCGATCAGACAATGTTGATTTGCCATGGTCAATATGTGCAATAATCGAAAAATTTCGTATATATTCTAATTCAGCCACTCAGTCTCCAGAAGATCTTTCTTGTGTCAATAATTTATATCAATAAACAGGCGGTGGATCATAACAAAAAAAGGGCTAAAAGTAGAGAAAAGACTTCAAACGGCAGGATTAATTAGACAGGTATTGTTCAAAGGTAAGTTTATCAAAAAAATAATGACAAATTTCATTTTCATCTTCATCAGTGAGAACAGGGATAAGCAATCCATATTTATTTTTTAATGATTGCTCTTGATCAACATTAAATGATTCAATAACAACATTGTGACTTGTTTCATAAGCTTTTACTAATTGGTACATGTCTTCACACAAGTGACAACCGTTTCTATAAAAAAATTTAAAATTGTTCAAGTAATTAACTCAATTTGACATGACCACTCACTGGAGGGAATTTTTTTGATTATAACGGGTTCATACTGATGAATTTTATTTTCTTGCATCCGATCTTGTTGCAAAAACAGCTGCTGTCTGTCATGGACAATTTTTTTGGAAAGTAACAAACCCATTATCAGACCAGAAAATGATGCCAGTATAGAAGCCAGTTCAACCCATTCAGGCAAGATAATTTCAGCGGTAAAAATAGCTAAACCACCAAAGAAAATCATAGAAACAAGAGGTAAAAGGTAAACCAGTAATGAACCACTTAATAATGCTGATTCTTGCAGACCAATGATAACTTGATCACCGGGGGCCAAAGTTAGCTGATTTAGATCATCATGATGAGGATTCAAACAGCGAACATGGGCAAGTTTATTACCTAAAACTTTGGCAAGTACTGAAGTACCGCATGTATTTTTTGCCGAACAATGACCACAACTTGACTTTCGCTGTGTCTGAACCCAGATATATTTACCTTCACATCGAGTAACAATTGCCTTTTCTTCAATCATTATTCATTATCACTCACATTTAAATTGTTGAGTTTAATTGCTTTTATAAAGTGAAGAGCACTAGTAATCGGAATGGCTCCAATGACAGTAACCTGATGTCCATCGATAGTTTCGCCGACAACATTGACAGGGCCAAGTTTTAAAACACCATTGATTGCTTTTCTGGGTTGTCCATATTCTTCAATAAAAATTGAAACCGAAGATAAACCATCGCTTAACTGAAATTGATAGGCTAATCGATCACTGTGTTTGATGTTAGCTTTACGAAATGAAACTGGTTCATACCCTGATGGAATATTTTCTATAACAAAATACTCTTTAAAAACCGATACAAGTCCCTGAAATTGTTCTCGGCAGCTTTTTGAGCGTTTTAACTCCTCAGACTTATCTGCCGTCGAATGGATACTGATATCCGTAAAAAGATATTGCTCTATGACTTTACCGTGCTTATCTATTAATTTGTATTTCAACAGTGTCGATGTTTCAGGTTCAAACCACAATTGATAGCTGTATCGGTAAGGATCTTTACTTTTAATGACAAGACCAACTGCTGCTACCCCCGCAACCGTTTCAATATCCGATAAAGTAAAGTCGTAGTACTGTTGTAGTTCATGATAATAGTTATTTATACGAAAGGGAAAACTAGAAGACATTGCCTGAAACTGATATTGCCAATTATTATTCAAAGAGCAGTATTGATTATCGAGAACTCTTGAGCTTTTATTTTGCTTAGTATCCAACGGCAAAAAACTTTCAACAACCAGACCATTTTCATTAACTTCTCTATGAACCTTAAGTGTCTGAATTTTATCTTCAAAAAAGTAAACAAAAGTACCATCAAACAATTCACTGGAACCATTTTGAACAAAGCGATTTAATAGTGTTTCAATCGATAAATTCTGGTATTTATCAGTATCATATTGAAGCTTAGAAAGCGCATGTTTTTTTAGAACATTTGATTCAATGACATCTTCAACATTTGATTGTGAATGACTAACGGTTGTGAAACCTGTAAGCACAAAGAGCAAGCAGAATAAAAATTTAACTCTTAATAGTTTCATGAACACAACGCTCAAATTAATTCGCATATTTCGTTTACCAAATTCGCCAGATAACAATTTCATCAAATAATAATTTATTAGATAAGATAGGACAACCGACTATAATTGCAGATTTTCATTAAGCATGCATTTTATTCACTCACTTGGAAGGTTGCTGTGCGAATTTTGGGCTGCAAATTATAAGCTGCCCGACGGTTTTCATGCTCATTGATATACTGTCTGACTTGTCTAGAAAGCGCTGGATCTGCTTCGATCCACTGATATTTCTGCTTCTTATCTTGATTCATAACATCAATTCTACCTGCTGTCGTTGAAACATAGGAAGCAGGAAGTGATGAAGACAATTGAATTAATGACGGAGTAGCCTGGTTTTGAGGGACTACTGTGGATGTTGCGATATTACCATTAAGACTGTCAGATTGACTGTTATTAATCGTTTGTAAAGAAAAGAGTGTGATAAACATAACCGAAGCAGCAACGGATAAGCCACTAAATAATTTATGTTCAGCACTCATTTTAAAAAATTGATGCAGCCATTGATTATGTGTGACATCTTCAGTTTTACCTGATTGTAAATAAGTCGCATCTTCTGAAAAATGAGCGGGCAAACTCTCTAAAGCAAGCGATATATTATTTCGGATCTCATTATTAGTGCTCAGAGCTTCAGATATCTGCTCATTCAAGCAGTCATTAATAAACTGCTGTCGGATATATTGTTCTTTATAGTCAGAATTATTGAGTAAAGCATCAATAATTTGAGGTGTTTCAATATCAGATTGCTCGGCATCAATAAATGCAGATAGCTCTTCATTGTTCAGCTTTCTTTCTTTCTGCTTATTCATTACTATGCTCACTCATTTTGTGCTCACTCATTTTCTGTTCATTTTTTTGTAGATATAGTTTGCTATTTTTTTCAGACATCTTGTTCTCACAATCAATCAAATCACTGGATCGAATTTAATTAAAGTAAGACCTTAATCTCATTATCTATTGCCTCCCTGGCTCTAAATATTCTTGAACGAACCGTCCCGACAGGACAATCCATAATTTCTGCGATTTCATCATAACTCATTGACTCAAACTCCCTCAATGTAATGGCAACTTTTAGCTCTTCCGGCAAGCTGGATATCACCTGATTAATGG
Source organism: Gammaproteobacteria bacterium (assembly GCA_016744375.1). GTDB lineage: Bacteria > Pseudomonadota > Gammaproteobacteria > GRL18 > GRL18 > GRL18. Next base: position 6,132 of record JADGEM010000002.1, on the reverse strand, counting down.
CTTCTTTAATCTGTTCTGTTGCCAGATTTGCCTCAGGTGTTGTGTTGTCATGCATCGCACTGCCGCCATCGTAGAATTCAGCGTCAACCGCATCAACATCAGAGCGCGGCGGACGTCGGCTCTGTGCTGTTAAATAATTTTTAGACGTATTAATCGCAATTCTGTACAGCCAGGTATAAAACGCACTATCACCTCGAAATCGGGGAAGTGCTTTATAGGCTTTAATAAACGACTCCTGTACAACATCCAGTACCTCATCTCTATCATGAACATACGGAAGGACTAACTTGGCCAGTTTATGCTGATATTTTATAACTAAAAGATCAAATGCGCTTTTATCGCCTCGTTGTACTCTTTTAACTATCTCCAGATCAATTTTATTTTGCGATTCATTATCGCTCATCAGCTTCCCATTTTTCCATTTGAAGGTCATTAATGAAAGTTTACATGAATAAAAAAAGCCCGACAAATGATTTATTTAGGATAATTACTATTCTCTGAAATTTAAGACATGGACAACAATAAAAAGTTCATCAGGATAAAGTCTAAATAGATTAATTTAATTGATTATTATCAACAAACAGGACTTTGAAGCAAAATAGAGTTTTAATATTCAATAAACTCACTCCATATACGAGTATTGAATGAACAAATAGATTAAGCGATATAAGACATATTAAAATTTATTGACATATAATAGTATCTAAAGCGTGCAATTAAGACCCATTTATGCCTGTTCTTGTGCGCAATACAAATCAATTAATTATTATGAAATATTATGAATACTGAGTGTTTTGATGTCATTATTGTGGGAACCGGTGCAGCAGGATTAACCGTTGCCCTGGAATTAGCCGAAAGCTGTGCGGAACGAAATACCAAAATCGCACTTATCTCTAAAGGCCCTATTCTAAATGGTTCAACGCTATATGCTCAGGGAGGTATTGCAGCAGTACTGGATGATGATAATGATAGTATTGAATTTCATGTTAAAGATACCATCAATGCCGGTGCAGGACTCTGCCACCAGGACAGTGTTAATTTTACAATTGAAAATAGTAAAGCAGCAATACAATGGGTCATAGATAAGGGTGTTAAATTTTCCAAAGAAGAAAATGACTATCATTTGACTCGTGAAGGCGGCCATAGCAAACGCCGTGTCATCCATGCAGCCGATGCAACAGGCAAAGCACTTTCTGAAGGACTTGTTGCCCAGGTCAAAAAGCACCCTGATATTACCCTGTTTGAACAACATATGGTCGTTGATCTCATTATCTCTCCCTCATCATCCGGATCAAAAGCACCAGGGCAATGCATCGGCATATATTTACTCAATACCCAAAATAATAAGGTGACAGAAGTACCTTCCAAATTTACTATTTTGGCGACAGGTGGTGCCAGCAAGGTCTATCTGTATACCAGTAACCCTGACAGCTCAACAGGAGATGGTATCGCCATGGCATGGCGTGCAGGCTGTCGGATAGCCAATATGGAGTTTAATCAATTTCACCCAACCTGCCTATATCACCCAAAAGCAAAATCCTTTTTAGTCACCGAAGCTCTACGCGGAGAAGGAGCCAAACTCAAACTCCTTGACGGCACTGCATTTATGTATAAGTTCGATGAACGCGAAGAATTAGCACCCCGGGATATTGTTGCTCAGGCCATTGATTATGAAATGAAACGTACAGGTTCCGACTTTGTCTACCTTGATATCACACATAAATCACCAGAATTCATTAAAACTCATTTCCCGACCATCTACAAACGCTGTCTCTCATTTGGTATTGATATCACCTCAGAACCCATTCCCGTTGTACCAGCCGCCCACTATACCTGTGGGGGCATTATGACAGATCTGGATGGACAAACTGATATTCCCAATTTATATGCCATTGGAGAAACAGCTTTTACCGGCCTTCATGGTGCTAATCGGATGGCGAGTAATTCATTATTGGAATGTCTCGTATTCGGTAAGGCGGCTGCTGATAAAATCAAATCAGAGTTGCCGAATTATCAATGCATTCCCGAATTACCACCATGGGATGATAGCCGGGTAACCGGATCTGAAGAAGGTGTGGTTATTACACACAACTGGGATGAATTAAGACGTTTTATGTGGAATTATGTCGGCATTGTTCGCAAGAATAAACGTTTACTACTCGCCAAACAACGAATCAAATTACTGCAACGTGAAATTGATGATTATTACCGACAATATCTTATTAATAGTGATTTAATTGAGTTAAGAAACCTGGCCACTGTTGCAGAGTTAATAATAAACTGTGCGATGAGCCGTAAAGAAAGCCGAGGTCTTCATTACACATTAGACTATCCATATAAGGATGATCAAAAATTCAATAAAGATACTATTTTGGAGCCGCCAAACTATCACTTGCCATAAAGTTCTCCATAAGCATACTTTCAAATCATATTGCAGATGAACTGTTTAGGTACTACAGAAGTTTTATCAAACAATCCTGTGAATAATTTATTTTTTATAAAAGTGTATTGATTAGATGATAGTTATTAATCGTTATTTAGCGTTTTATAAAATTCAGGTATTCCCTTTAATCCCGCCTCAGTATAATCATCAATTAAGGCTTTTATCATTGCAGTATTTAAATCAATTCCATTTTCAATAGGACTGCCTTCTGATTTAGAATTGTTAGTACCCAGACATTTAATGCCATAATACAAATAATCATAAAGCTTTCTCAATGAGATCTGATGCGTTTTTCCAGAATAACTATAAAGCCAGTCGCTAAATACAAGAAAACGTTCAAATGCCTGATTAGCTAATAATAATTTAAGTGATTTTTTAAAATTTCCAGAATTTGCAATCAACTCCCAATAGCGTGCAAAACGGCTGACTCGTTGAATTAAAGAAAAATCAATCAAACTGGTTGCCAAAATACTATAAGGCGCAATCGGCTCAAAGATTAGTTGATAGTGTTCAGTATGTCGAATGACAGGTGTTCCCCTTAGTCGCTTTAAAATACCAAGTTGAATATCATGTGGTTTGAGTTGATAGAGCTGATTGAACCCTTTAGCAAAGCTATCCAGGTCTTCACCGGGTAAAGCAAAAATTAAGTCAGCATGGATATGTGCTTTGGAATAATTTTTAAGCCACTTTAAATTCTCAATTGTTTTTTTATTGTCCTGCTTTCGGCTGATCAGCCCCTGTACCTGCGGATTAAAACTTTGCACGCCTAACTCAAACTGCAAGCAACCTTTTGGAAATTTTGAGATAGCCTCTTTCAGGGCATCCGGCAATCTATCGGGAATGATTTCAAAATGCAAAAAAAGACGTTCATCAAGTCGATCAAGAAAAAAATCAAGAATTTTTAAACTGGTTTGAACTTTTAAATTAAAGGTTCTGTCAACAAATTTAAAATTACGAGCACCACGTTTATAAAGTTGATCCATTTCTAATAGAAAGTGATCAATATTAAAAGGCAATGAAGTTTTATCCAGAGCAGACAGACAAAATTCACACTTAAAGGGACAGCCCCTTGAAGCCTCAACATACAATACTCTATTTTTAATATCTTCTTCAGTATAGTACTGGTAAGGTGATTTTAACTTATCCAGTGCCAGTTCTTGATATTCAAAAACTTTTTTATCGGGCAAGTTATTATTATTAATAAGATGACAGAGTGCAGCAAATGCTGTATCAGCAGAACCCCGTATAAGGAAATCTGTCAGTTTATAGATTTCCTGATTTTCATATTCATAACTGACTTCCGGTCCACCAATCACAACCTTAATATCCGGAGCAACCGCCTTTAGAAGCCCGATAACTTTTGTCGTATGCTCTGTGTTCCATATATAGACACCAAAACCGACAATTTTAGGCCTGGTATGGATAATTTTTTCGACAATATCAGAAGGTCTTAAATGACTGGTAAATTCTAAAATGGATGTCTGTGACTGTAATTCACCAAGATTTGCATAGAGATAACGAAGTCCAATCGAAGCATGAATATAACTGGCATTAATTGTGGTTAGAAGTATATTGGATTGATGGGTAATAATAGCCTGACAGCCTGATAGATTAAAACAGATTTATATAACAGGGAATAGAATCAAAAACCTGAATCACTTGAAATATTGTATTTAAGTGATTCAGGCTTATTAGTAAAAATTAAAACTACTGTGTTGGCTGCTGGTATGGGTTTCCATAACCGTATGGATTAGCATACGGGTTGCCGTATGGATTACCATATGGGTTGCCATATTGAGGCTGAGGCTGGTAATAGTTACTTTGAGGCTGTCCGTATTGGTAACCATATGGATTATAAGCTGGTGCAGACTGAGTAACAGGAGCAGCTTCCGGCGCAGGTGCTACTACTTCCACAGCCGTTTCTGCCACTTCCTCTACTGCATTAACAACCGGTGCAGCAACTGCATCCGCTGCATCCATCATTGATTCAACCATTGGCATAACCGTAGGTACTGAAGCAGAAGGCTCTGGAGCAGTTTCAACTGGAGCGACTTCAACAACAGCGGCTTCTTTGGGTACGCGCGCTGCTTCTGTTTCTATGATAGCCTCAGTAATGGTTGTTTTTTGTTCTATTTTTTCGACAACAACAGCTTCCGGTGTTGTTTCAGTCGCGGGAATAATGGCAACGGGTTTGATTTCAACCGTCTTCACTTTTTCAATACTGATCACTATAGGCTCAAGTGCAGCCCCCTGTGTTTTTTCACCTGATGCTGCGTCCATCGCGGTTGAATCAGCAGTACCATAACGTTGTTCCTTATCATAGGAAATATAAAATCCCATCCCGACAACCAAAACAAGCATAATGACATAAAAGCTCATATCAGAGGATTGTGGAGATTCTGATGCCGCATTACTTGATGAAGCCTTACCATTATCAATTGCACCCATTTTTTCAAGGGTATCATTCAGTTTTTCGCTTGTTTGTTTATCCACGTATCTCTCCATATACTGTTGCAGGCCATTTACTGTGACAGACAATAATTTAATAGTTAAAATTAAGTATTTTCTAATACTATCCTAAATAGCTTTCAAAAGTAAAGCTCACCTCAATTAAACAAGTGCCTAAGTAATTTCTTCAACACGAATCACAGAAGTCAGACAATGGCTTTGCTCTGGATTAATCACAATTTTATTGCTGTGTACATTTGCAGATTCAATACAAACCATTTTTAGCCAGGCTTCATTCGACATATCACCCATGGCTTGCGACTTTTCCTGCCAGGGATTCCAGACAACCGTGGAATTTGAGTTATTCTTAGACAGAGTAATTTTTCTATTGAAGCCATAATCTATAAGATGTATATCAGCTTGAGTATTAACAAAAACACGATCAGTCTCACCACTAAACTTGACGGCCCCCTCCTGTATACAAGACATATTATCGTTTACTTTATCAAGGTAATTTACTTGCTCAAGTCCTTCAATACAGATTTTATGAATATCACTGACTTTAAAGTAGCTGTGCAATGCTTCAGTTATAACAATAGGAGACAGGCCCCGGTTTGTGGTCTGTAGTTCTAGAGACAATGTATTGCTTACTGTAATAGTTAGAGATAAATTACAATCTAAATAGTGTTGCAAATCTGGCTGCTGCATACCAGTGCTGGTACCGGATATTTTTAACACAACTTGAGTACTGCCATCAGAAAGACTTTGTGTGGAATGAACACCCCATAGACTAATTCTTGCATAGCCATGAGCAGGGAGTACTGAATCCTCATTTAAAAGCCCAAACCATGGCCAGCAGATAGGAATACCGCCCCGGATTGCTTTATTTTTACTATACAAGGCTTTCTCGCTTAAGCCTTTTTCACTGAGCCATAGTAACGGCTCTTCCTGATTATGAGGTTTGAAGTCTAATAATTGGCCGCCATAAAGGCTGATTCTGGCACTGGCATGTGAGTTATTAATAGTAATGATTGGAAAGCCTGGACTTATTTCACTAATAGTGAGTTCATCATCAAGCTCGAAGGATTGTAGTGTTTGTTTCATCATCTTTTCTTTGTTAGTTAAGCCTTGTAGATTAAATCTAACTCAACGACTATGGACTGAAAGTCCATAGGTTGCTACAGGACTGAAAGTCCTTTTACTCAAGAATCATATTACCCGTATCAACATTAGATGGGTTA
>JADGEM010000105.1 GCA_016744375.1 Gammaproteobacteria bacterium | reverse complement strand
AACCTTGTTGTTGAGTAAGTTTTTTTAGTCAATTACTTTGATCAACAACTTAGGTTTAAGTTCAATTAAGTGATCACCATTTTGGAACAGCTATTTAGTTGTCGCCTCTAAATTTTTACAGTTAGAGGCAAAAAATGAAAAAAAGATTTTCTCAATCGTTTAAAATAGAAATATTAGCTCATCGAAAGGTGATCTATCAAGCCGCAAAATTACGAAACCCCAGTCGTTGGTCTGGTGACATAAGAAACTGGGAACCAATAAAAGAGGTCTATCTTAACCCTGAAAAACAAAAGGTAGATGAAAAGGAAAACAAGGCGGCATAAATTTTAACTTTAGGCGACAACTAGCTTGAAATCCGCCGTGAGTAAGAACTTGTACTGGACGGTGTACCGCCGATATCAAGAATCCAGCATCTGCCTGTTGCGATGTGCTGTGAAAATGTTCACCACTCAAACTGGTTAATTCCTTGACAGCAGTCTTCAGTCGCTTATAGAGATCCAGCTTTGCTTCAGCCTCTTTTAGATTCTTCTCTTCAGCTTCTTTTCGTTGCCTCTCAAGTTTTTTTTGTCGTTCAATGGTGGCAAGGCTGGATCGTAAGTCGGCTTCCGAGGGTAACTTCACTGAACGACGGCGGTAGCGTCGAAGCATTCCTCCATTACCTGGGAAGTCCTTAGTGGCAACCACCTTGAAGATTACTTCGATGTTCCTCAATTGGTTGGTCAGATCTTCGATAGGTCGCCGGTGTTCTTCTGGGAGTTGCTTGATGGCAATGATTGAGTCCTTAAGATTTGACAAAAATGGAGCGAGGGTCTTGTTTTTTACCAGATTAGCCGGTTTACTACCGAAAGAGTCCTCAATAGCTTTGGCTAAATCGGCGTTGGGGACGTTCTTCTTCTTTTCAAGGGCATCAAGATCAACGCTGAGTTTTACTAGCTTCTCAAAAATGGCCAGCTTCTTTGGGTCTCCGATGAATACGGGCGTTCCAACGAACTGCCGCGCAACAGTCTTAAGCGCCTCCCTTGGTTTTGGATCCTGTTGCACTTGTCCGAGCGCAGCCTGAAACTGCGAATCTTGGGCTAGGCAAATGCTCGGGGCGTCCTCACTCTGTTCAATCGCTGGACGTTTCAGTACTAATCTGAATAAAGTTTCCATATTTTTATCCTTTCGTTAATTCGCATCTTTTAAGACTAACGCCTTACATCATCGCTTTTACCTATTGACAGTTAAAGGCTCATATGTGTTAGCTGTCAAAAAAATGAGCTATACCAATCAACTCGATTTGCAGCACCGATTGGCCTTCTTTCACAATGTCCATTAGATTGATATTGAGTAATGTGGCTTGTTGGAACGCTCAGCAATGTAACTTCGTTTTGAACCCAGTTTCTTCCGTTAAACATTCCTCCTTTTTTTAACCAAATACCAACAGTCACATGCGCGAGGTCTGCACCTTCAGTCCAGTAACCTATGGAACCTCCGCCTTTGCTGGCACTATGCATTACAGCATTGAGCTTACATAAAGAATATCCGGGTGGTAAATCCAACTTAAAGTAATGCTCTTCTCCTTGGGTGCGAATATGACTTGCAAGAGTTGAAGCTTTTGCAATAGTTTCTGGGTCAATTCCGAAATAAGCAGCCCCTGCTTGTACATAAGGGCTTTGCACCCAATTTTTTACTTCATCCGCAATGTTTTTAGGGTGTTGTTCATGATAAACCATAAACATTTGCATTTTATATTGAGTAGCAAATGATTCTGTTGGGAGAACCAAAACCACTATTGCTAGCATAAACATTATTTCGGTTAACTTTTTCATATTTATCTCCTCTGTTGGTGTTTTCTTCTACAGCTAATGTTATTGACTAGTTCTGTTTATTTGCATCTATTAAAGAATTTTTTTAAGAAACTTTATTTTCTTTCTGGATAACACACAACCTAGAGCAATAAACAGTTTATTGATTAAATTACTATAAGTAACGTATTGAAACCTTCAATATGATTAAATTGAAAATATTTATTCATTAAGAAATTTAATATAGGTACAACAGAAATGGAATTGACTTTCTTAAGAAAAAAGAAAGTATTAAAAAGGGTGTTGCATAACCCCCTACAGCAGTAACAAGTCCAGACAACTTCTAACCTAGCTTAAAATTTAAAATAGATGCTAATTATAGAGTTGTCAAATAATAAAAACCTATTTGTAGGTTAATTATTACATATTATGAATAGCTGCTTTAATTATTTTAAACGCTATTCCGTAAAAATTCTCTGGCTGCATTGGGACATTCTCGAATGTGTGTAAAAAACATTAATAGTTCGAAGTCTACTGATTAATCCTGAAAGTTTACCCTTTGAAATTTCCGTTTTCAAACTCAAGTGGAATCATATAAGAAACATCTAAAATATTTCTTTGTGTCATTTTTGCCCATAATAAGAATGTGCCTATAAAAATGATTAGTAAGTTTTTGCTCCCTTTATCTGAATATTGAGTGAAACAGGTAGAAATCCAAAATTTTATTTTTTACTAAATGTCCACAGTTGCTCTGGCACTGCCATTTTATAGAGCAGCGTCAAATGTCTCTTCTATGCTGAATCAAGACATTTATTAAAAACTTATCGTATTTTTTTATGAAATATAGAATGGCTGCTAACTGGTGATTAAGATTTGAACTGAACTAGCCTTCCAACTACGGCAATAAGTAGAACGACTATTTCACTCTCATATAAGCTCTTATAAATCATTTAACCCATAAACTGGTCAAGCCGTATTTTGAAGCAATTAAAGTCCGTCTGGCCAGTTTATGATTAATCCGACACCAACTGCTTATCTGCAGGGAATCCTGTCAACTTAAATAATAAGCTTGTTGTTAATAACTTTTATTGATGTTCACGCAATGCATCTTGAGCAATTTCAGAAAGACTGTCAAACACTGCCTGACTAGACTCTTCCATTGATTGTAGCGCTTGCATTAATTGGCTATAGTCAACAGACTCTTGTTTAATAATATCAAAAATAGTCTTTGTTGTATTATGCACAATGGAATGCGGCTCTTCCAGTGCTTTATAGTGGCTGGAATGAGAGAAAATTTCCTTGCCTTCTCCTTCGTAATACCATTTACCAAGACGGCAATTGTGATGGTCAACAAAATCAAATGTGGGTTCGCGATGATTGATAGATAAATAAGTATTTATTTTCCATAGTAAGTGATCCGACTTGGCAAGACTCATAAAGACCATATCAGTCATTGTATTGATACCATGGAAATGATCAGTAACCTGGTTATCTATATCATTCATATGGTCTTCAAAAGTAGCCATATTATCGACCACATCCTTAATATTTGTAATGAGTTGAGAAGACATATCAGATACAGATGTGACATTATTTTTTAGTGCAGAAATAACATTATCAATATCGGTTATAGCCGTTTGTGTTTTATCAGCCAGACCCCGGACTTCATCGGCAACTACAGCAAATCCCCGGCCGGATTCACCTGCTCGAGCTGCTTCAATGGCAGCATTTAGCGCTAATAAATTTGTTTGTTCAGCAATACCTCGGATCATAGAGAGAATTGAACTAATTTCTTCTGCTCTGGCTGACATCTTTTCTACTGCTGCACCGGATTGAGATGAAACAGAAGAAAGAGCCTTAATATTCTTACTGATTGTTTGCAGGTTTTGTGAGCGGACCCCAAATTCAGATTTTAGCATTGTCACACATTCCAGTGTTTCTTTAGCCGCTTCGACGGATCCAGCTAAATTTTTCTGAATATCTATAATGCCTGTTTTCATATGAGTGTTTTCAAACTTTACAAGTTCTTCAACTTGATCTAATTCGCTGCTCTGATTCTGAGACACTTCTAATTGTGTTCTTAAAGTTTCCAACTCATTTTTCAGTAAGACATTTTCATCATTTAATTCATCACGCTCCAGAGTCAATTTATCAATGAGCTCAATATTCTTTCTATTTAAAAACCATGCCATAATTTACCCCAAATTAAGAATTTTTTTTATTATTTTTAATAATAGTTTAATAATATTCAAAGTAAAGTCTGGTTAATACTTTCAATGAAAACCGAGAAAAAAAATGGCAGGTCAGTTTACATTTTATATCCTATGCTAACCTTATATTCATTAATATTTAAAGAAAAGAGTCTTTCCGCCGATAAATATTAATAATAGTTCATACTGAAATACCCTTACAAACTGGAATGATTACAAATGAAAAATCTATCATTAAAAATACAGATTATTGGTTTGATTGTCCTTGCTTTGCTTGTTCTTGCTTTGTCGGTGGCTTACACTTCAATATCGCAAAGCAGAAATGCTTTAATGGAACAGAGCTATAATTCCCTGACATCCGTAAGGGATATGAAAAAAAACCAGATTCAGAATTTTTTTGCTAAACAAATTAGTGATATAAGTGTTTTATCTCGTAGTGAGAACTTACATAAACTGGTCCAAGATTTACAACATGTTCATACTGAACTTAAAGTAGCAGGGCAAGCCCCATATCCTGTCAAAGATCCGATGGCTCAAGAAAAAACAGCCCCTCATGAAGCTTTTTTTCAGGGATATATGAAAGATTATGGCTATTATGATGTCTTTGTTATTTGCGAAAAACATGGTCATGTGATGTATACAGCAGCCAAAGAATCTGATTATGGCGCTAATTTGTCTTCAGGCTCACTAAAAAATAGCAGCTTGGCAGAGGTATGGCGGAAAACTCTAAAAAATGGGCAACCAACCTTTGTTGATATGAAACCCTATTCTCCCAGCAATAATGCTCCAGCTATGTTTCTGGGAATGCCGGTAATTAGAGATGGTGAAACTCAAGCCGTACTTGTTTTTCAAGTTTCGGATGATGCGGTTAACAAGGTAATGAAATATCGCCAAGGTTATGGCGAAACACAGGAAGATTATTTGGTAGGACAGGATAACTTAATGAGAAGTGACAGTTATCTTGATCCCAAAGGGCATTCATTGAAGGCTTCTTTTGCCAATCCATCAATTGGCTCTGTGGACACAATAGCAACTCAAGCAGCTTTTTCTGGAGAGACCGATGCTCAGATTGTTATTGATTATAATGGCAATCCAGTATTGTCAGCCTATTCAACGATTAAAGTTGGTCAGGATATTACCTGGGCAATACTTTCCGAAATAGATGAAGCCGAAGTAATGATTATTCCTAATGCCATTAGAAATTCTATTATTTTCCAGGTGCTGATTATTTTAGTTATTATTATTGCCCTTTCATTGCTAATGATCAAAGTTGCATTAATCACTCCAATCAATCGTTTTCAGTCCACATTAGTTGCTATTGAAAAAAATAAAGATTTAACACAATTATTAGATACCAATGCACCTTTGGAAATTAAATCCATGGCTCTTAGTGTTAACTCCTTATTAAATTCCCTCAAAGATATATTAAATAATGCAAAACAGTCATCTACGGAAAATGCATCAATAGCCCATGAATTATCTACCAGCTCTTTAGGTGTGGGCAATAATGTTGAAAAGTCAGTCGTTATTATTAATGAATTCAGTGAGCATGCTATTAACATAAAAGGGGAAATTGCTGCAGCAATTGATGATGCACAAACCAGCAAGAAGGATATCTTAATGGCAAACACCTCTTTGACTGAAGCCAGAGATGCCATTGTCAAGTTGACTCATCGGGTGCAGAGGTCGGCAACAGTAGAAACAGAGCTGGCTCAAAAAATGGATGCTTTATCCAAGGAAGCTGGTGATGTGAAAGCCATTCTGGATGTTATTTCAAGTATTGCTGAACAAACCAACCTACTTGCTTTAAATGCAGCAATTGAAGCGGCACGTGCGGGTGAGCATGGTCGTGGATTTGCAGTGGTAGCCGATGAAGTCAGAAATCTGGCTAAAAATACACAGAAAAGTTTGACAGAAATAAATGATACTATCAATGAAATCATCAACTCAGTTGAAAATGCCAGTAAAAACATGAATGATAATTCACAAGAGATACAAGAGCTTGCAGGTATTGCCAGTGATGTTGATAAAACAATTAATCAGACTGTTGTGATTGTTAATGATGCAACTATGGCCAGTGATAAAACAGTTGATGATTTTGAAAAAACTGGGAATAATATCGAGTCTATCGTTGATAAAGTACAGGAAATAAACTCAATTTCATCAACTAATGCCCGCAGTGTGGAAGAAATTGCTTCTGCTGCTGAACACCTTAATTCCATGACCGAAAATTTGAATGCCCAACTTGAAACCTTTAGAACTTCATAAGGTCATTCTCATTGGGTCATCGACTGGTGGACCAGGGCACCTCAAAAAAATTCTGACTTCAATAACACCTGAATTTAATGCCACTCTCATTATTGCCCAACATATGGGCGATGAATACATCTCAAGTTTTACCAAACAACTTAACTCAATCTGTTGTCATGAAGTGAGTTCTGTTGTTTCACAGAGTGCCTTGCTGCCATCACATGTTTATGTAAGTTCATTATTAACATCAATCAGTATGGATTCAAAGGGACTTACCTTTTTACAAAAAAAACAAACAGAAAGCGGCTATAACCCGGATATTGATTATTTATATGCATCGGCAGCAAGTATTGCTGGTCAGATTTCTATTTTAGGGATAATTTTAACGGGTATTGGTAGTGATGGCGTGAATGGCTGTAAATTGCTATCTGAAGGAGGGGGAGAATGTATTGCTGAGAGTGAAGAAACTGCTATTGTTGATGGTATGCCAATGCAGGCAAGAAAACTTGTACCAAACATTAAGATACTCAGCCTTAATGAAATTATCAATAAAATAAATCAATTTGGAACTGGTCATGTTTAAATTTTTTAGGAAAAGTGCAGAAAATAAAGGCGCTTCTGCAAATGCTGGTTCTCAATCAAATACTGAAGACTTCAATAATATTGAACCATTAGCCCTATATTTCAAGCTTGAAACCGGGATTACCTTTGAAAAACAACAATCGATCTTAAAAAGTAAGTTGATTAGTTTTTGTAAAATTCATCATATTTACAGTTTTGAAAAATGTTTAGAACAAGTAAAAGCTGACTTGAAATTAAAACAGAAATTAATTAATTATTTAACCACTAATGAATCATTTTTTTTTCGTGAATTGCATCAGATACAGGACTTGGTTCATAAAGTTAAACTCAGTAAAAATCCTGTTAATATTTTATGTGCACCCTGTTCTGGTCTAATAGAACTGGACACTTTAATAAGAGATAATAAAAATCAATTATTGAGGTGTCAAAATGGGACAAAAACGAACATACAAACAGTAT